>CAZUGF010000004.1:0-12515 GCA_964619705.1 uncultured Bifidobacteriaceae bacterium | reverse complement strand
CGCAGGTTCGCTCATGGCCAGGCGTGAGAGGCCACAGGCCCTCGCTCATCCCCACGATCATGTCCCAGCAGATCACGGTCACGCTCCCCGACGGTTCACAGAAGCAGCTGCCCTCCGGCTCTCCGGTCCGCGCAGTGGCCGAGGCCATCTCGCCGCGCCTTGCGGACGCGGCGCTTGTCGCCTGGGTTGATGACGCCCTCGTCGACCTGGCCTGTCCGCTCACCGCGGACGCCGCCGTTCGCATCGTCACCAGCAAGAGCCCGGAAGCGCTCGAGGTCTACCGGCACTCCACGGCGCACCTCCTGGCCGCCGCCGTCACCTCGCTCCACCCCACCGTCCAGTGCGGCATCGGCCCGCCCATCGACGACGGGTTCTTCTACGACTTCGTCGTCGAGAAGCCGTTCGTCCCCGAGGACCTGGCGGCCATCGAGGCACGGATGCACGAGCTCGCGGACAGCGACTTCGTGTTCGAGCGGCAGATGTGGCCGCGGGACGAGGCCATCCGGTTCTTCCGCGATCGCGGCGAGCCGCTCAAGGTCCAGCTCATCGAGGAGAAGACCGCCGGCCAGTCCCACGTGTCGGTCTACACGATCAAGGACCGCGACACGTTCGTGGACTTCTGCGTCGGCCCGCACGTCCCGACCACCGGACGCCTCAAGGCCTTCAAGCTGACGACGACGTCGAACGCGTACTGGAAGGGCGATGCCGCCAACCAGCCGATGCAGCGCGTGTACGGCACGGCGTTCTTCTCGCAGAAGGAGCTCGACCAGCACCTGACGCGCCTCGAGGAGGCGAAGAAGCGCGACCACCGCAAGGTCGGCCGCGAGCTCGGCCTGTTCACGTTCCACCACTGGGCGCCGGGCGCGACCTTCTGGCTCGACAAGGGGACGACCGTCTACAACATCCTCGCCGACTACATGCGCGAGGTGCTCGTGCCCGCGGGCTACGTCGAGGTCAAGACGCCCATCGTCTACAACAAGGGGCTGTGGGAGACCTCCGGCCACTGGTCGCACTACCGCGAGAACATGTTCCTGGTCGAGTCGCGCGACGGCGAGGAGATGGGGCTGAAGGCCATGAACTGCCCCGGCCACTTCCTGCTCTACGCGAGCCAGATGCACAGCTACAAGGAGCTGCCCATCCGCTTCCACGAGCAGACGCCGCTCCACCGCAACGAGGCCTCCGGCGTCCTGAGCGGCCTGACGCGGGTGCGGCAGTTCTCGCAGGACGACGGCCACTGCTTCGTCACCGAGGACCAGATCGCGTCCGAGGTGGAGGCGCTGCTGCGGCTGATCCAGCGCGTCTACCGTGACTTCGGCATGGAGTACTCCGCCAAGCTGTCCACGCGGCCGGAGGAGTTCCTCGGCGAGCCCGCCACCTGGGACCATGCCGAGGCTGCGCTCCGCGAGGCGCTCGATCGGGCCGGACAGCCCTACCGGGTCGATCCCGGCGACGGCGCCTTCTACGGCCCGAAGATCGACTTCGACATCACCGACGCCCTGGGCCGGAAGTGGCAGTGCGGCACGATCCAGCTCGACTACCAGATGCCCGAGCGCTTCGACCTGAAGTACATCGGCGCGGACAACACGGAGCACCGGCCCGTCGTCATCCATCGGGCCATCTTCGGCAGCTTCGAGCGCTTCATCGCCATCCTGATCGAGCACTTTGCCGGCGCGTTCCCGTTGTGGTTCGCCCCGGTCCAGGTGGCCGTCCTGCCTATCGCGGACCGGCACACCCCCTACGCCCGCGAGGTCCTGGCCCGGCTCCAGGCGGCGGGCCTCCGGGCGGTGCTGGATGACCGGCAGGAGAAGGTGAACTACAAGATTCGCGAGGCCCAGCTCCAGAAGGTCCCCTATATGCTCGTCATGGGGGACCGGGAGGAGGCCGACCGGGTGGTGGCGGTGCGCAGCCGGTCGCGGGGGGACCTGGGGGGACGGCCCCTGGACCAGTTCGTCGCGGACGCGCTTGCCGAGGTGGCCGCCAAGCAGGTATCCTAGGAGTCTTTGCCACTGGAGGACCACTATCGCCTTCGACCGTAATCGCTCTGGCCGCCGGGACGACCGGCTCCGCATCAACGAGCGCATTCGCGTTCGTGAGATCCGCGTCATCGACGACGCGGGTCAGCAGTTGGGCATCATGCCGCCTCCGCAGGCGCTGGCCATTGCACGTCAGAAGGGGCTGGATCTCGTCGAGATTTCCCCGACGGCGGTGCCGCCTGTCTGCCGGATCATGGACTATGGCAAGTACCAGTATCAGGAGCAGAAGCGGACCCGCGAGGCGAAGAAGCACCAGAAGGTGATCGAGGTCAAGGAGATCAAGTTCCGCCCGAAGGTGGACGAGCACGACTACCAGTTCAAGAAGAAGCACATCGAGCGCTTCCTGGACGAGGGCGACAAGGTCAAGGCCACGGTGTTTTTCCGCGGCCGCGAGATGGCCCACCCGGAGATCGGGCATCGCATCCTGATGCGCCTCCTCGAGGAGCTGGCCGACGTGGCCCAGCCCGAGACGATGCCGCGCCAGGAGGGCAACCAGATGCACACGATTCTCGCGGGCAAGAAGGGCGCGAAGAAGCCCGCGCCCAAGAACGAGCCCGAAGAAGTACAGGGATAGACGATATGAAGCTCAAGACACATCGCGGGGCCGCCAAGCGGTTCAAGAAGACCGGCAGCGGCAAGATCACCCGCGCGTCGGCGTTCAAGCGGCACATCCTCACCAGCAAGCCGACCAAGCGCAAGCGGCAGATGCGCGGCACCCGCACGGTGTCCGACGCCGATGCGCCGAAGCTGCACAGGATGCTGCCTTACAAGTAGGCTTGAGGCTTTGGCCCGCCGCAGCCCGCGTTTCGGGGCAATTTCGCTGCGGCACTATGGGCCTGGTCGCGACATGTGGTCGACGGCCGAAGTCCTGCGGGAGCAGGCCCCCGATCGCGAGTGGAGTCCACTATGCCGCGCGTCAAGCGTGGAGTCGTCCGGCGTCAGAAGCGCAAGAAGCTCTCGAAGCTCACCAAGGGCTACTTCCAGAACAAGAGCAAGCTCTACAAGTTCATGCGGGAGGCCGCGGAGAAGGCGGGGGTGTATGCCTACGTCGGCCGCAAGCACAAGAAGCGTGACTTCCGCAGCCTCTGGATCGTCCGCATCAACGCCGCCGCCCGCGAGCACGGCACGACCTACAGTGCCCTGATGCGCGGCCTCCGGCTGGCCGGCGTAGAGCTCGATCGCAAGAGCCTCGCCGAGCTCGCGGCCCGCGAGCCCGCTGCCTTCGCCGCCATCGTCGAGAAGGCCAGGTCGGCAACGGCGTAGCAGGCACGGAGCCTGCCCCGTCATGACCATCGACGCCTCCGTCGGACCGGACCGGGCCCGCGCCATCTTCGACGCGGAGCTGGCGGAGGTCCGTACGGATGCGGCGCTCCAGGCGCTCCGCCACCGCTGGGTGGCGCGCAGCGGAAGCTGGGTCGCGGCCTTCATGGAGCGGCTGGCCGGCGCGCCGCCCGCGGAGAAGAAGGCACTCGGCCGCGGCGCCAACGACCTCAAGAAGCACGTCGAGGCCGCCATCGCGGAACGCGATGCGGCACTCGCCGCCAGCCGGCGGCCCGCCGGCGCCATCGACATCACCCTGCCGGGACGGCAGCCGGCCTACGGCTGCCGCCATCCCCTGAGCCTCGTGCGCGACGAGGTCGCGGCCACCTTCACGCGCCTCGGCTACCAGGTGCTCGAAGGCCCGGAGATCGAGGACGACTACCACAACTTCGAAGCCCTCAACATGCCCGCCGAGCACCCGGCGCGTGACATGCAGGACACGCTGTACCTGGAGCGGACGCTCGAGCCCGCGTCGTGGGAGGCGCCGACGCGGGGACGCGGGCCGCGCGCGCCGCAGCCGCTCACGCTCCTGCGGACGCACACCTCCGCGATGCAGATCCGGCACATGGAGCGGCACGACCCGCCCGTGCGCCTCGTCGCCATCGGACCCGTGTACCGCCGCGACAGCCTGGACCTCACACACACGCCGATGTTCCACCAGGTGGAGGGCCTCGTCGTCGGCCGCGGCATCACGCTCGCCGACCTCAAGGGCACGCTGACGTCGATGGCCGCCGCGCTCTTCCCTTCGACTCGCGCAGACAGGGACGCCGCTCCACCGGACGACGCCTCGCGCGTGCGCTTCCGCCCGAGCTTCTTCCCCTACACCGAGCCCAGCGCGGAGGTGGACATCCGCTGCTTCCGGTGCCAGGGCGCCGGCTGCCCGATGTGCAAGACCACCGGCTGGCTGGAGATCCTCGGCAGCGGCATGGTGCACCCCGCGGTGTTCGAGTCCGTCGGGTACGACCCGGACGTCGTGACCGGCTTTGCCTTCGGCATGGGCATCGAACGCGTCGCGCTCCTCAAGTGGGGCGTCGAGGATATCCGCCTGTTCTACGAGAACGACCTGCGCTTCCTGGAGCAGTTCGGCCGGTGAAAGTCCTGCTCTCCTGGATTCGCGAGTTCGTCGCGATCGACGAACCGGCCGAGGCCATCGGGCGCCGGATGTCCCTGCGCGGCTTTGCGCTCGAGGGGATCGACCCGCGCCCGGACGGCGATGCGCTGCTGGACTTCGAGGTCACGGCCAACCGGCCCGACTGCCTCTCGATGGCCGGCATGGCGCGTGAGATTGCCGTCGCCCATGGGCTGCCCTTCGCGCACGCGGGCGCGCAGGCCGCCGCCGCAGACGCCGCTGCGGACGCGGGCGCCGCGGACGGCCTGACGCTGCCGATTGCCATCGCCGACCCGGATCTCTGCGGCCGGTATGTCGGGGCCGTGGCCGACGTGTCCATCGCGCCGTCCCCCGCGTGGCTGGCGGATCGGCTGACGGCCTGCGGCGTGCGCCCGATCAGCAACGTCGTGGACGTCACCAACTACGTGCTGCTGGAACTCGGCCAGCCGATGCACGCCTTCGACTACGCGCGGCTGGCCGGACCGGCCATCACGGCGCGGCGGGCGCGGCCCGGCGAGTCCATCCGCACGCTGGACGGACGGATGCGGACGCTCACGCCGGACATGCTCGTCATCGCCGACGCGGAGCGCGCCGCGGCCATCGGCGGCGTCATGGGCGGCGCGGACTCCGAGGTCTCCGCGTCCACGCGCCGGATCGTCCTCGAGGCCGCGTGGTTCCAGCCGGCGTCCGTGCGCGCGACGAGCAAGGCGCTCGGCCTGCGCACCGAGGCCTCCATGCGCTTCGAGCGCGGCGCGGATCCCGCGGCGCCCGCACGCGCCATGGCGCGCGCGGCCGAACTGCTCGAGCAGATCGGCGCCGGGCGCCTGGCCGGTCCCGTCGTGGACGTGTGCCCGCGGCCGTTCCAGCCCGTGCCGCTCACGCTCTCGCCGGCGCGCATCGAGGCCCTGCTCGGCATGGCGGTGCCCGACGCGGAGGCCATCCGCATCCTGATCGCCCTCGGCTTTGCCGTGGCCGGCGGCGGATCGACGTGGACCGTGACGCCGCCCTCCTGGCGCGTCGACGCGCATCGCGACGTGGATCTCATCGAGGAGGTGGGACGCCACTACGGCTTCGAGCACCTGCCGGCCACGTTCCCGGGCGTCGAGCAGGCGCCGCCGCCGTCCGATCCGCGCATCGCGCGCGACAGGCGCGCACGCACGGCCGCGCAGGCCTTCGGTTTTTCCGAGGCCATCACGTTCGCGTTCATCGAGGCGCGGCACGCGGAGCCGTTCCTCGGCGGGCACGCGCCGGTGGCGCTGGCCAACCCGCTCTCCGAGACCTTTGCCGTCATGCGCCCGAGCCTCGTGCCCGGGCTCGTGCAGGCGGTCGGGCACAACCTCCGCCACGGTACGGCGGACGTCCGCCTCTTCGAGATCGGCACGCGCTTCTCCCCCGCGGGTGAGACGCGCGCGCTGGCCCTCGCCTGGACCGGACTGGCCACGGCGGATCACTGGAGCGGCGGCCGACGCGGCGTGGACTTCTTCGATCTCAAGGGCGTCGTCGAACGGCTCGCGGAGATCTTCGGCGCCGCGGTGTCCTGGCGGACGCCGGCACCGGGTGCGGCCGGCGTCGACGTGTTGACGCCCGGGCGGGCGGCGGACGTCCATGCGGGAGACGCGCGGATCGGCTGGGTCGGCCTGCTCGACGGCGCCATCGCCGACGCGCACGCAGTGCCTGCCGGCGAGGCCGTGTGGGTGGCCGAGATCGATCTCGACGGCCTCTCCGCCGCCGCAGCGGGCGGCGCACCCACGGCCCGGCCGCTGCCGCGCTTCCCCGCCGTCGTGCGCGACATCGCGGTGATCGTCGACGACACCTTGTCTGCCGAAACGGTTCGTGACACCATTCGGGCAGCCGCTCCCGACACGTTGACGAGCCTCGTGGAGTTCGATCGGTACCAGGGCCGGGGCATTCCCGATGGGAAGGTAAGTCTCGCCGTGCGGCTGACGTTCCAGTCCCCGGCGCGGACCCTCACCGACGCGGACGTGCACGACGCGATCGGCGGCATCGTCCGGGCGCTCGGCGACGGGCTCGGGGCCGTGCTCAGGAGCTAGCGCGGCGCCGGGTTGGCCAGGCGCGAAGGCTGCCCGGCCGGGAGACGGCAGTAGTAGAAATCGGCAAGCAGGACGTCTGGAACGTCGAGAGGTGCACGTGGCCACGAAGACAGCAGGAACCGGATTGGAGCCGATCGATCGGCTCGAAGAGAAGATCAAGACGCTCGTGAACCTGATCGGGCGGCTGAAGAACGAGCAGTCGCGCGCGGCGGACGAGAACGCGCGCCTGCAGCGCGAGCTCGAGTCCCTCCAGGCGCGCGTCGCCGAGGCAGAGGGCACGTCCGCCGAGGCCGTGACGCTTCGGGAAGAGCGCGACCTCATCCGCGCACGCGTCACCGAGATGCTGCAGCAACTGGATGGCCTGAACCTCTGACACCGCGCACCCGTCCCAGCCCGCCCTTCCCCGCGGGCCCGAAGCGCCAGCGGCGAGGGCGCGGGGGCAGGTGCCGGTCACCACTGAGCCTATGCCCGACTCCCGTGTCGTCACCGTCGAAATCCAGGGGCAGCAGTACCCGATCAAGACCACCCTGGAGCCGGCCTACGTCCAGCGCCTCGCCGCGCACGTGGACGCCCGCATGGAGAAGGCCGCCGTCAGCGCGCCCTCCGCGGACCTGGTCGGCCTCGCCGTCCTCACCGCCCTGAACATCGCGGACGAGTACTTCCGCACGCGCGACCAGCAGGCTTCCGAGTCCGGCACGCTCGCCGAACGCGCCGCCGCGCTGGAACGGATCGTCGACCAGGCACTCGCACTGGCGGACTGAGCACCTTCCGCGCACCTCCCCCGAACCTTCCCGCACCTTCCCCGAACCTTCCCAGCACCGCCCCGAACCTTCCCGAACCTTCCCGAACCTCCCCAGCACCTCCCCGAACCTTCCCGAACCTCCCCAGCACCTTCCCCGAACCTTCCCAGCACCTCCCCCACCACCTTCCCTTGACCGCGGACCCTCCCGGCCCTAAGATCCAGACAGCTCCTGCTTTGCTCGTGATGGTTTCTCGGAGGCTTGTCTGAGCCAACGTTAAATCCAAGCGAGTTGCGACAGCCGCGTGGTGTGCACGCCTCCGTGGAGAGGAAGCCTGAAGCGCGGTTTTTACAGCAGCTCCACCTGCTACTGCAGGTTCAGCAATCCTCCCCACACGGCAAAGCGGGGCACTCACTTTGCTGCGCTCCCCCTGAACGGGCGTAGTCCTCTTCGTGACGGTCACGGACCTGGGCGAACACGCCCTGCTGGCGCGCATACTCGCGCGCCTCCCCCGCCCAGGGGCCCAGATCCTGGTCGGGCCGGGCGACGATGCCGCGGTGATTGCACCGGGCCGGAACCTCCGGCTCGTGGTGACCACCGACGCGCTGGTCGAGGAGGTGCATTTCTCGAGGGGGTGGAGCCGGCCCGGCGACGTCGGGCACAAGGCACTGGCCGTCAACCTCAGCGATCTCGCCGCCATGGGCGCGGCGCCCTCGTGGGCGCTGCTCTCGCTGGCGCTCCCCGCCGCATACGCCGTGGCGGACGTGGAGGCGCTCGTCGACGGCATGGCCGCGCTGGCGCGCGCGCACGGCGTCTCCGTCGCGGGCGGCAACATCACGCGGAGCGCGGGGGGCCTGGTCGTGGACGTGACGGCCGGCGGCGAGGCGGCGCCGAGACAGTGGCTCACGCGGGCCGGGGCCCGTCCCGGCGACGAGCTGTGGGTCAGCGGGATGGTGGGCGGCGCGGCCGCGGGGCTCGAGATGCTGACCGCCGGGGACGACGACGCCGGTGGCGAGGGCCGGGGAACATGCGTGACGCGGCACCTGCGTCCCGAGCCGCGCGTGCGCCTGGGCCTGGCCATCGCACGCGGACGTGCCGCGAGGGCGGCCATGGACCTGAGCGACGGTCTCGCCGACGCGGTGCGTCAGCTCGCCTCGGCCAGCGGCTGCGGTGCCATCGTCGACGCCGGACGCGTGCCCGTGGAGCCCGCCGCCGCGGCGTGGTGGCAGGCGCGGGGCGTGGACCCGGTTGACGCGGCGGTGGCGGGCGGCGAGGACTACGAGCTGCTTTTCGCGGTACCGCCACGATGGGGCGGCCGGTTGCGCGGCGCGCGGCAGAAGGCCGCCGTACCGCCGCTGACGAAGATCGGCGTGCTGACGAAGGCTCCGGCCTTCGTGCTCGCCCGTGATGGACGACGCGACGACCTGCCGGCCGGGTTCCGGCACTTCTCCGGCTGATCGCCGGGCGCGGCGGCAATCCCGTCCCGCGGCGCCGCGTGCCGGCGTGAGTACTCTATGCTGCTGACGCGCTCCTTCGTCTGGCGCTCGATGGCGACCGTGCTCGTCGCGGTGATCTACGTCTTCCTCTACGAGACGACGATCCGCGACTCGCGGTACGCCGCGCGGCAGGCCACGCTCTCCGAGTCCACCGGCCTCCCGCAGGCCGGCGCGCAGCTCACCTTCACGGCCACGGCCTACTGCAAGGGCGAAACCACGGCGTCCGGCGTCATCGTCCGGACCGGTGTGGCGGCGGCGGACCCCGGCCTGCTGCCGGTCGGCACGGTCGTGCGGATCGAGACCCCGAACCCGCGCTACAGCGGCATCTGGACGATCATGGACACCGGCCCCGCCGTGCAGGGCCGCATCATCGATCTCTATCTCTGGAGTTGCCACGAGGCGCTCGCCTTCGGGCGGCGGCCGATCCGCCTCACCGTGCTGCGGCTCGGATGGAATCCGCAGATGAGCGCGCCGAGCCTCGTGGACTCCCTCTTCCGCCAGCGCGAAGCCGCGCGCACGCCGCCACCTGTGACTCCCCCGGATGGGTTACAGCCGGATTAGTCATGGATGGCGCGGTGCTGCACGGCCGCTCGGGCCGGGTGGCACGTTGAGACAACTCGTTACACGCCGGATCCATGAGAATCGCTGCTATCATCGCGCCTTATGCATGCGCTCTATGTTGTCATCCCGACACTGTGCATTCTGGCGATCGCCTACCGCTACTACAGCGCGTTCATCGCCACACGCATCTGGATGCTGGATGACTCACGTGTCACACCCGCACACGCCAAGTACGACGGCGCCAACTACTATCCCACCACCCGCTGGGTCCTCTTCGGGCATCACTTCGCGGCGATCACCGGCGCCGGCCCCCTGGTCGGGCCGATGCTCGCGGCGCAGTTCGGCTACGCCCCCGGCCTGATCTGGCTGGTCGCGGGCGTCTGTATCGCCGGCGCCGTCCACGACTCGATGATTCTCTGGGCATCGACCCGCCGCGGCGGGCGATCGCTCTCGGAGATCGTCAAGGAGGAGGTCAGCCCGTCGGCCGGCATCGTGGCCGCGGTGGCCATCCTCTTCATCCTGGTCATCGCCATCGCCGGGCTGGGCATCACGTTCGTCAACGCGCTCGCCGACAGCGCGTGGGGCGTGTTCACCATCGCGATGACGATCCCGCTCGGGATCTTCATGGGCTTCTGGATGTACGTGTGGCGCAAGGGCCGCATTGCCGAGGCCACCATCATCGGCGTCATCGGCCTCCTGCTGGCCGTCGTCGGCGGCGAACCGCTCAACCATCCGGACTCGTGGCTCGGCAGCTTCTTCCACCTGTCGCGGACCGAGATCGTCATCTCGCTGGCCATCTACGGCTTTGCCGCGTCGGTGCTGCCGGTGTGGCTGCTGCTCTCGCCGCGCGGCTACCTGAGCTCCTTCACCAAGATCGGCACCATCCTGCTGCTCGCCCTCGGCGTGATCATCGTGAACCCCGAGTTCAAGATGCCGGCGCTCACGGAGTTCGCGGCCGGCGGCGGCCCCATCATCCCGGGCCCGCTCTTCCCGTTCTGCTTCATCACCATCGCCTGCGGCGCCATCTCCGGGTTCCATGCGCTCATCAGCTCCGGCACGACGTCGAAGATGGTGGACAAGGAGACCGACATCCGGCCGATCGGCTACGGCGCGATGCTGATCGAGTGCCTCGTCGGCGTGATGGCGCTCGTCGCTGCGAGCGCGATGGAACCGGCGGACTTCTTCGCCATCAACGTCCCGCCCGCCGTCTACGCGGAGATGACCTTCCAGGGCCAGACGCTCGAGCCGATTCACCTCGCCGGCATCGAAGCCGCCGTGGGCGAGAACGTCGTCGGCCGCACGGGCGGCGCGGTCTCGCTGGCGGTGGGCATGGCGCAGATCTTCGCGGCGCTGCCGGGCATGTCCGGCCTGCTCAGCTACTGGTACCACTTCGCGATCATGTTCGAGGCGCTGTTCATCCTGACGACGATCGACTCCGGCACCAGGGTCGGACGGTTCCTGCTCCAGGAGTTCCTCGGCAAGGTGTACAAACCGTTCGCCCGGCAGGACTGGATGCCGGGCGCGTACTTCGCCACGGCGCTCATCGTGCTCAGTTGGTCCTACTTCATATACACGGGACGCATCGACACGATCTGGCCCATGTTCGGCGTGGCGAACCAGCTACTCGCCGCCGTGGCCCTCGCCACGGCCACGACCATCCTGGTGAACACGGGCAAGGTCCGGTACATCTGGGTGACGGTCGTGCCGCTGGCGTTCCTCTCGGTCAACACGCTCTGGGGCGGCTACCTGAACGTGGTGGACAGCTACTGGCCGATGGCCGTCGGCCCCGACGCGAGCGCGAACCTCCAGGGCTGGATCCTGACGATCTGCTCCTCGCTGATGCTGGTCTGCGCGGTGCTGATCCTCTTCCAGTCCGCCGCGAAGTGCCTGAGCGTGCTCAGTTCCGGCACGGCGGTCGCCGAGTCCGACTGACCGACCGGGGGACCGGGACCGGGCCACGCGTGGTCCGATCCCGGCCCCTCCGATTCTGCTATCCTTGCCCTGCCCGACTCCCACTCGGGCAACCCGGCCCCCCTTGCCGGGACGCCGGCCGCAGGACGCGGCCGCGCGTATGACGGAAACCGATCCGGGGTCGAGTGTGCTGTTCATGCTGCAGACGGGATTCACCTGCGTACCGGGACGCGGCCGGAGGGCGGCGCTCGCCCTCGCGCTGCTGGCGGCCATTGCCACGCCGGCGGCGGCACAGTACCGCCCGCCCTCCGAGCCCGCCGTCGGGGAGGACTACCGCTTCGAGGTGGCCTACAGCTTCTGGAGCGCCACGCCGTCGCTGATCATCGCCTCCGAGTCCCTCGGCATCGCCGGCACGGACGTGGACCTCGTCGAGGACCTGGGCATCGAGTCCAAGCGGCTCCGCCGCCTGAACCTCGTGCTCAAGCCCGCGCCGAAGCACAAGCTGCGCTTCGAGTACATGCCGATCACGTACGAGGCCGAGACCACGCTCGTGCGGGAGTTCATCTTCAACGGCCAGCGCTACCGCGTCGGCCTGCCGGTCGCGACGACAGCGGAGTTCAAGACCTACCGGTTCGGCTACGAGTACGACGTCATCGCCCGCAGCCGCGGGTTCCTCGGCGTGCTGCTGGATGCCAAGTACACGGACGTGCACGTGGAGCTCGCGAGCCCGCTGATGTCGCCGGAGTTCACGTCGCAGGGCGCGCTCATCCCGACCCTCGGCTTCGTCACGCGCGCCTACCTCGCCTCGAACGTGGCGGTCGGCGGCGAGATGTCGTTCTTCCGCGTGCCGGACAACCTCAGCGAGAACTACGGCGGCTCCTACACGGACTACGACTTCTACGGGCTGATCAACTTCAACCGGAACGTCGGCGCCCAGGTGGGCTACCGCTCGATCGACGTGTTCTACGAGGCGGATGCAGACCGCGGCACGCTGAAGTTCAAGGGGTGGTACTTCGGGGGGACGCTCCGCTTCTAGTGTGGGAGGCCGCAGAGGCGCCGACACAGAGGCTCGAGCCGGATGCCCCGGACGGATCGTCACGAAGGCCCACGAAGGTCCGACGGAGACGGGTGGACGCGCGCCGACGCGTCCCGAGTCGGCTGCCCCCCACGGATCGTCACGAAGTCACGAAGACGTACTCGAAGGGGATCCGTTTTCGTTTCCCTCGTGCCCTCGTATCGACACGGTCACCAGATCGCACGACCACGTGACCGCCGGGTGATCACGACGGATCATC
>CAZUGF010000003.1:104990-117686 GCA_964619705.1 uncultured Bifidobacteriaceae bacterium | reverse complement strand
ACGTGTCGTCCGCCTTACTGCGGCGGCACCGACGGCGTGACCGGCCGGGCATCGGGCTTGACCGCGATCCCGTTCACCACGTTCACGACGCCGGGAATGGACGTGACCATGCCCTCGATCTCGGCCCGCTCGGCCGCGGTGGCCACGTCACCGCTGAGCGTCACGACGCCGTTCTCCACCGTGAGATCGATGTCGTACCGGTTGAGCGACGGCGTGTTGCTCCACAGCGTCCCGAACCGCTCCTCGATGGCGCCGTCCATGTCGTCGGCCGCGTCGGCCTCCTCGCCCTCGACGACGATCTCGTTGGCCACCAGGGCCAGGCCCTCCACCGACGCCCGCACCGCATCATCCGCACGGATGCGGTCCTCCGGCCGCGCCACGCTGCCGGACAGGTGCACCACACGCGCATCGCGGTCGTACTTCGCGTCCACCACGTCACTGAGCGCCGCCTGATCCAGCGCCGTGGTGGCCATCTTCTCGACGTCCGCCTCCTGGCTGCACGCCCCGATGCCGAGCACGGCAACGAGGCCCGCGGCCATCATCAACTGTCGACCCATGTTCCCCCTCCTGGACAGGTGCAGTCCAAGATCGGTGCCACCGTGGGCGGACGCCGCCCGGCGCGCGGCGCGGCGCACGAGGGGCGGATCGGGGCAGCCCGATGCTCAATTCGGGCAACGCGGTGCTGCGTGTGCGTGTCGGAGGGCGTGACGGGCGGCCGGTCCCGCGGCAGGCGTGGAAGAACGGACTACGGCCGAGTATCGAATCCCTGCGCTCGTCAGTAGCGGAACACGAGCCCGATCGTGCCGCGCCAGAACCGCACGCGCGGCCCCTCCGCGACGATGAGCTCGTCACCGCGGCCGAGGCTGCGGAGGTGGCGCAGGTCGAAGCGGACGCCGACGTTGTTCGTGATGAAGCCCATGGCGCCGCCGCCGAGAACGACCACCGGCGCCGTGGTGGCAATCGGCAGCGTCGACAGGAACTCCTCCGCCTCCGCGTGCATGATGCCCATGCCGCCGACGACGTAGGGCCGCAGCGACTCGCGCGTGATGCTGAGCGGCAGGGAAAGGATGACGCTCCCGGTCAGGCTGGTCACGTAGCTGCCGGGCTTGACCAGCAACTGCTCGCCGCGCTCGAAGAACCCCGGCACGTAGCCGAAGTCGCCCTCGAAGCCGATCGGGCCGGCCCCGACGCGCACGACCGATGCGCCGAGCATCGTGGCCGTCTCGCCGGCCCCGCGCTCGAGGTCCGCGAAGAGCGAACTGTCGCCGGCGAACGTGAGGCCGAGGTAGGGAACGATGAGCCAGTCCTGCGCGCGGGCAGGCGCCGGGGTCAGCGCCAGCAGGACGACGAGGAGCGAAAGCGCGCGTCTGGCACGGAGGGCGGTCACGCTCGAGCGTTCTTCCTCATCCGTCTACGTGAAGAGCCGCAGGAAGACCTTGACGAAGGGCGACTGCGTGACGTCGCCCTGCTCGAGGTTGGCGCCCGTGTTCAGCCCGTCGCTGTTTGCCATGAGGATGAGCGTCAGCCGGCGCGCGGGCATCTTGAGGATGAGCGCGGAGTAGCCGCTGGACGCATGGCTGAAGTGCCAGACAAGCCGTTCGCCCTGGTAGGGCTGGACGAACCAGCCGAGGCCCGTCGGCAGCGGCGCGCCGCCGAACTGCGCCGGCGTCCACGCCACCCGCAGCGTATCCGCGCGCAGCAGCACGCCGTCGTCATCGAGGGCCGCGTCGAGGCGCGCGATGTCCCGCACCGTGGAGACCAGGCCTTCCGCCGCGTTCAGGCCGGGCGAGGCCAGGTCGAAGCGCGTGGCGCGTCCGCTGCGCTCGACGCGGTAGGGGACGGCCATGCGCGCGAGCACGCCCTCGTAGCGTTCCAGGCGCGACTCGGTGAACAGCTCGCGGGCGGGGTTCCCCTCCTGCGCGAGATCCGCGCCGGGGACGGAGCTCGCCATGCCCAGCCGCTCGAGGATCTCGTCCGCGGCACTGACGCGGAACGACTCGTCGAAGCAGTCCTGCACGACGGGCGTGAGCGACGCGTAGGCCGCGCCGTCGAACCGGAACGTCCCGGCCGGCGCGCCCGTCGACGCGTGCGCCAGCAGGTGGCGGACCGTGGCCGCGGCCTCGGGGAAGTCCGGCACCCAGCGTCGGATGGGCTCGTCGATGTTCAGCATGCCGCGCTCCGAGCACATGCCGAGGAGCACGGCCGCGAGCGTCTGCGTGAGGCTGCCGACGGGATACGGGGTGTCCGCGGAGGCCGGCAGTTGCCGGTCCACGTCCTGCAGGCCGAACCCGCGCTCCCACTCGATGCGGCCGTCCTTGAGGATTGCAGCGGAGAGGCCCGGGATGCCGGACTGCTGGCGGAGGGCGTCCAGGTAACGCTCGAAGAGCGAGTAGGGGAGCAGGCCCTGGGCAGATCCCGCCTGTGCCAGCGCAACGACGACGCCGACGGCCACGACCACCGATCGAGGAAGGCGCAACATGGGGTCCGGGTCCCGGCTGAATCTTACCACTGCCGTTGCCCCGGCGTCGCCTGGATGTGCCGTCATCCCGCCATCGGACGAATGTGCTAGAGTTCTCCTCCGGTGCCCTACGTTTTCGCGCGCCCGTTGGTGGTGTGCCTGCTGATCGTCGGATTGCTGCTGACGGCCAACCCGGCTGTGGCGGAGACGGTGCGCGTACGCCCGCTCGTTCGCGACGGCCAGGTGCTGGTCACCTTCTCGCTGGACGAGGGCTACACGGACGAGGTGCGCGCGGTCGTCCAGAGCGGCCTGCGGACGACGTTCACCTATACGGTGGAGCTGAGGCTCAAGGTGCCCGCGTGGGTGGACCGGACCATCGGATCCGCCGTCGTGTCCACGACGGTCGAGTACGACAACCTGACGCGCCGCCACACCGTTTCCCGCATGCTCGACGGCCGCATGGAAGAGTCGCGCGTGGTCGAAGACGAGGCGCTCGTCCGGCAGATGATGACGAGCTTCGAGCGGCTCCCGCTCTTCCGCACGACGCTCCTCGAGTCCAACCGCGATTACTACGTGATCGTCCGCGCCGAGGCGCGGCCCCGCAGCGGCGCCGCGTTCTGGCCGTGGGGCGGCAGCACGTCCGGGTCCGGACGGTTCACGTTCATCCCGTAAACCGTGTCCCATCGGCCGCGCGTTTCCGCGTCCGGTTCGCTCCTCCCGCGCCTTCCCCTCACTTCTAGTAACGTAAGCCTCATGCGAACCCTCTGCGTGGCGGCCCTGACGGCCGTCCTCGTCGGAAGCGGGTGGGCCGGGCGGGCGGCGTCCGATGTGCAGCCTCTTTCATCGCCGGCCGGCGAGGGGAGCGGCATGTACTCGATGACGTCCGGCGCCGACGGACGGGCCTACCTCACCTGGATTGAGCCGGTGCCCGCGGGCGGGCACGTGCTGCGGTTCTCGCGCCTCGATGGCGGCGCCTGGGGCCCCGCGCGTGAGATCGCCCGCGGCGACAACTGGTTCGTCAACTGGGCGGATCGCCCGTCGCTGACCGCGCTGCCGGACGGCACGCTGATGGCGCACTGGCTGATCAACACCGGCCGCAAGGCCGGGGCCTATGGCTACGGCGTGCACGTCGCGCTGTCGGCCGACGCGGGCGACACCTGGCGCACGGTGTTCGACGATGGGATGGAGAACGTGTCCGACTACTCCGGCTTCCTGACGTTTGCGCCCGGCGGCGGCGGGGCGGACGCCGTGTACCTGACGCCCGTGGCTCCAGACGACGGCTCGTCGAGCGGCCACGAGCACGAGCCCGTGAAGACGCTGGCGGCCGTGCGTCTCGGGCCGGACGGCCGGGCGGAGGGGCAGACGGTCGTGGACGCGGACGTGTGCTCCTGCTGCAACACGGACGTGGCCCGGACCGCGGACGGCCTGGTGGCCGTGTATCGCGATCACCTGCCGGGCGAGATTCGGGACATCTCGATCGTGCGCCATGTCGGCGGCCGCTGGTCCGAGCCCGCGCCCGTGCACCGGGACGGCTGGGAGATTGGCGGGTGCCCGACGAACGGCCCGGCCGTGGTGGCGGAGGACAGGCGCGTCGCTGTCGCGTGGTTCACCGCGGCAGGGCAGACGCCGCGCGTCAAGGTCGCGTTCTCCGGGGACGGCGGCGCGTCGTTTGCCGCGCCGATCGTCGTCGACGAGGGGACGCCCGTCGGGTGGCCGCGTCTCGCGTGGCTGGACGACGGGAGCGTCGCGGTGAGCTGGCTCGAGGGGCGCGGCCAGGGAGTCGGGGATGTCCTCGTGCGCCGCGTGACGGCGGAGGGACACCGCTCGGCGCCCGTCACGGTGGCCACGGCCGCCAGCGGCCGATCGACGGGACAGCCGCAGATGGTGCGATCGGGCGACCGCCTGATCGTCGCCTGGCGGCAGGAGCGGGTGCTGACGGCCAGCCTGGCGGCAGGGTCGTTGATGCGCTGAACCAGCCCGGAGCCCTCCCGGCAGCTTCCCCGGCATAATCAGCCGATGCCCCGTCACCCTGCGCCTGCCGACTGGGCCGAGCTGCAAGACGAGCAGCTCCTGGACCTGCAGATGTCGGCGCTGCCGCTGTCGATTGCCGGGTCGGTGCTCGAGACGCGCCTGGCGCAGCTCGGGGCGGAGCTTGCCGGGCGCGGGCTCGAGGTTCCCATTCACTACTACCTCTCGGAGGAGTGGTTCACGCCGGACGGCTTCCGATCGATGGCGGTGCCGTTCTACCTGGCGCACCCGCGGCTGGAGAAGCTCGAGCTTGCGCAGATGCTGGAGGTGGAGGGCGGCGAGCACGAATGGTGCATGCGCATCCTCCGCCACGAGGCCGGGCACGTGGTCGACAACGCGTACCATCTCCGGCGCCGCCGCACGCGGCGGGCGATCTTCGGGCCCTCCTCGGCGCCCTACCCGGAGTTCTACACGCCGAGACCCTACAGCAAGAGCTTCGTGCTGCACCTCGATCCCTGGTACGCACAGAGCCATCCGGACGAGGACTTCGCGGAGACGTTTGCGCTCTGGCTCACGCCGGGCGCGAACTGGGAGCAGCGCTACGCGGGCTGGCCCGCGCTGAAGAAGCTGGAGTACATGGACACGCTCATGCGATCACTGGCGGGGAAGCCGCCGCTCGTGGATCGCGTGGACGAGATCGATCCGCTGCGCCGGCAGCACAAGACGCTGCGGCAGCACTACCGGCGGAAGCGGCGTCACTACGGCGTGGATCATCCCGCGTTCTACGATCGCGATCTGCGGCGCCTCTTTTCCGATGCGCCGGAGCACCTGGATCGGCCGACGGCGGCGCAGTTCCTGGCGCGCATCCGCCGGCCGGTGCGGCGCATGGTCGCCGAATGGACGGGCATCTACCAGTACACTATCGACAAGGTGCTGGAGGACATGATCGCGCGATCGAAGGAACTGAAGCTCAGGCTGGCCATCCCCGAGGACCTGGCGCGCCAGGAGTTCGCCGTGCTGCTCACCGTGCAGGTGATGAACTACCTGCACAGCGGCCGGCACCGGGTGGCGCTGTGAACATCAAGCGTGTGCTCATCCTGGTGCACGCCGGCCTCGTGCCGCCGGAGCGGCCCGCGGCGGCCGACATCCCCGATGCGGCCTGGAAGATGGAGTGGGACGTCGTCTCCACGCTGCGCGGCCGCTACGAGCTGCGCGTCATCGGCGTGCACGACGACCTGACGCCCATCCGCCAGAACGTCGAGGAGTTCAAGCCGGACATCGTCTTCAACCTGATGGAGGCCTTCGCGGACATCGGGGTGTTCGACCAGAACGTGGTCAGCTACCTGGAGCTGCTGCGGCTGCCCTACACGGGATGCAACCCGCGCGGGCTGACGCTGGCGCGCGACAAGTCCCTCGCCAAGAAGCTGTTCGCCTATCACCGTGTGCCGGTACCGGACTTCACGGTCGTGCCGCTCAACCGGAAGCCGTCGCTGCCCAAGAAGCTCAAGTTCCCGCTCATCGTGAAGTCGCCGACCTACGAGTCGTCCATCGGGATCTCGCAGGCGTCGGTCGTGGCCAACGACGAGCACCTGGCGCGGCGCGTGCAGTTCATCCACCAGTCGATCGGCACGGCCGCCATCGTCGAGCAGTTCATCGACGGACGCGAGCTCTATGTGGGCGTGCTCGGGAACGCGCGGCTCCAGGTGTTTCCCGTGTGGGAGATGTCGTTTGCCAAGATGCGCGAGCAGAGCTGGCACATCGCGACCGAACGCGTGAAGTGGAGCGCGTCCTACCAGCAGAAGCACGGCATCGAGACCGACAAGGCGGATCTCCCGCCAGATGTGGCGCTGCAGGTGCAGCACCTGGCCAAGCGCGCCTACCGCGCGCTGGACCTGTCCGGCTACGCGCGCATCGATCTCCGGATGCGCGACGACGGCAAGCTCTTCGTCATCGAGGCCAACCCGAACCCGCAGCTCGCGCAGGGCGAGGACTTCGCCGAGTCCGCGGTCGAGGCCGGCCTGTCCTACGCGCAGCTCCTGGATCGGATCATGAGCCTCGGGCTGCAGTGGCAGCCGGAACGGATGGCGTGAGCGTGCGCTACCTCCACTACGACGTCTTCACCGACCGGCCGTTCGAGGGCAACCAGCTTGCCGTCTTCCCCGACGCCCGGGGCGTGCCCGCCGCGCGCATGCAGGCCATCACGCGCGAGATGAACTTCTCGGAGTGCACGTTCATCCTGCCGGCCGAGGCGCCGGGGACGGACGTGCGCATGCGGATCTTCACGCCGGGTACGGAGCTGCCCATGGCGGGCCACCCGACCATTGGCAGCACGTTCGCGCTGGCGGCACTCGGGGAGATTCCGCCGGGCCGCGACACGTTCGTCTTCGGGCTCGGCGTCGGACCGACACCGGTGGCGCTCTCCTGGCGCGGCACGGCCCTGGACTTCGCGTGGATGGATCAACGCCTGCCCGAGTACAGGACGCCGGCCGGATCGCCGGCCGCCATCCTGGCGGCCATCGGCCTCGACGGGGGGATCGTCGCGGGCGGGCTGCCCGTGGAGGAGATTTCCTGCGGCGTGCCGTTCATCCTCGTGCCGCTGCCGTCGCGTGCGGACGTGGATCGCGCGATGCCGGACACGGGGCTGATGCGCGGCCTCGCCAGCGCGTTCGACAGCCCCCACATCGGCGTGTTCCTCTTTGCGGTCGAGCCCGTGGGCGGCGAGGCGACGGTGTACTCGCGCATGTTCGGCCCCGGCCTCGGCGTCATGGAGGATCCCGCCACCGGCAGCGCGAGCGGGCCGCTCGGCTGCTACCTGGTGCGGCACGGACTCGTGGCGCCCGAGGCGTGGCAGGACATGGTGAGCCTGCAGGGCGTGGCGATGGGACGCCCCAGCCGGATTCACATGCGCGTGGCCGCGGCGCCGGGTGCCGAGGTGACGCGCGTACAGGTCGGCGGGCGTGCCGTGCGAATCGGGGAAGGCGTGATCGACGTACCGCCAGGTCAAGGTGCGAGGCGCGCGCGCGTCCACCGGCCGTCGGGCTCGCGCGTGTAGAGCAGGCGGTCGTGCAGCCGGCCCGTCCGGCCCTGCCAGAACTCGATGCGCGACGGCGCCACGCGGTAGCCGCCCCAGTACGGCGGCGTGGGCACGAGCGCGGAGGGATCCGCATAGCGAGCCGCGGCGGCTTCGTACCGCTCCTCGAGGACGTGCCGGTCGGCGATCACCGCGCTCTGCGGCGAGGCCCAGGCGCCGAGCTGGCTCTCGCGCGGCCGCGAGTGGAAGTAGGCGGCGGTCTCCTCGTCGGAGACGCGGGAGACGCTGCCGGTGATGCGGACCTGCCGCTCGAGTTCCCGCCAGAAGAAGAGCAGCGCCGCGCGCGGGCGCGTTGCGAGGTCGCGGCCCTTTGCGCTGTCGTGATTGGTGAAGAACACGAAGCCGTGCGCGTCGTAACCCTTGAGGAGCACGGTGCGCGCGGCCGGGTCGCCCTCCGCCGTCACCGTCGCGAGCGTCATCGCGTTGACCTCGAGGACATCCGCCTGCAGCGCCTCCTCGAACCACCGCCCGAACTGCACGAGCGGATCCCCGTCCGCATCGGCCTCGTCCAGGGCCCGGCTCCGGTAGTCGCGTCGCAGGTCCGCTACGGACATCAGTGTCAGTCTACAGGATGGGTCCCGCGCGGAGCCGATTGCCGGGCCGGCAGCCGTCCTCGACGGGGCTGCGGCCCCCTACGGCAGTTCGACCCACACGCCGAGGAAGCGGCGGTCTCGGCTCGTGGGATCGCGCTCGATCGGCACGAACCCGTCGGAGGCGAGGATCGTGACGTCCACGACGCCGTTGTCGCCGGCGGGGAGCGTCACCTCCTCCGTCACGCCGCGGCGGAGATCCAGCGTCCGCACCCACCCGTGTGTCCGGAGCGTCACGCGGTTCTGGTCCGTGTCGCTGCGGAGCAGCAGTGTCGGCGCGGCCGCGGGATCGATCGGCGCCACGCTCACGCGTGTCGCGCGGCGTCCCGCAATCCAGAAGCCCTCGGGCTCCGGGTTGACCTGGTCATCGTGCAGGAACACGAGCCCGCCCGCGTACCGCGCCGCGCCCAGCACCGGACCGATGCGCGGACGCCGGCCCTCGTCGACAATGTGGAGGGGTGTGAAGAGGATGGCGCGGATGGCGGCCTCCATCTCGCGTGAGCCGCGGAGGCCGACAAAGGCGGCGTCCACGGGCAGGTCCACGATCGTCGACCAGGGCCCGGCCGCCGGGTCGACGGTCCACGTGTCGAGCGGGGCGCCGATGCGGCCGATCTGCAGCGCGAGGGACCCCGGTCCCGTTCCGCTCGCGCCGGCGTCGAAGGTGACGTCCAGCCGGTAGCGTCCGGCCGGCAGGGAGAACCGGCCGTTGTGGATGACGCGGACGGGCTGCGGATCGGGACGCAGTCCCGGGGAGACGCCGAGCGTCATCAGCGGGAGCAGCTCCGCGGCCGCGGTGCGGCGAAGGGGATCGAACACCACGGCCGCCGGGAGTGCCCGCGAGTCGTACCTGTCGAGCGCGGCGAGGCGTGAACGGGCGGCCAGGTCCACGCGCGGCATGGCCGGGTCGTCCGGCAGCAGCGGGAGGATGAGGGAGACGGCCAGCAGCGCGCCGCCGAAGACGCCGAAGGCGCCGAGCGCGGCGTGGGCCGGCTGTCCCGTGCGCCAGCGGCGGAGGAGCACGGCTGCGGCCGCGGCAATGAGCAGCCAGACCAGCGCGTGGGCGAGGGCCGTGGGCGCCTCGTGGTGGATGAAGCTCGGTGCGAGGGTCCACAGTTCCCAGCGCGGGGCCCACCAGCCGAGGAGGCTCGACGTGCCGTCGCGTCCGTTCGCGATGAGCAGTCCCTCCTGCGCGAAGGTCAGCGTGCCGAGGATACCCACGCCGACCCACAGGAGCAGGTGCTGTGCGGCGCGGCGCGCCGAGCCCGGCGGCGCGGCGGCAAAGGCGGCGGCCATCGGCATCGCGAGGACGAGCAGGCCGGAGGCGAGCGGGCGCGCGGGTGCGGCGGCGCCGCCCCACCAGATGCGGAACGCGCCGACCGTCGCGAGGAGGGCGCCGAAGACGAGCACGACGCGCACGGCCGCCAGGCGTTGGTCCCCGCCGGCGCGCCAGAGGGCCCACAGGCCGGTCACGGCGAGGATGTAGGCGGGCGCATACGGGAGCAGGCCGTACTCCTGATCGAAGAGCAGCCCCGGGGCCCCGAAGATCAGGTTCCTGGGCGAGGTCTGCACCAGCGCCCCGTACGGCGCCTGCGGCCACGGCGACCCCCAGACCCAGTAGAAGAACGCAAACCACAGCGCCAGCAGCACGCCGTAGGGCGCCGCGCGCTTCAGGAACGCCGAAACAGCAGCGCTTCCGGGAGCAACCGGAACAGGCCCGGTTACAAGCAGCAGAATCAGCGACATCGGCGCGTACTTTGTGCTGAGCCAGGGCAGAACGCCGCAGGCAATGCCGATGACGAGGGGGTGGCGGGAGGTGAGGGCGATCATCACCGCGAGGGCTGCGGCAATTTCGGGGTACACGGTGAACGTGTTGAGGAGGAAGGGCGCGGAGATCGCAATCGTGGCCCACGCGTACGTCGCGGCCGGCGCGCCGAGCGTGACCGCCACCCACCGCCACGCGAGGGCCGCCGCGGCCGCTGACATGCCGATCAGCAGCACGAGCACGCCCAGGTAGCCGCCCAGGGCGTACACCGGCGCCAGGATCACGGGCAGGCCGACCGGGTGGATCGAGTAGATCTCGCCGTCCTTCCCCCGCGTCAGGTAGTGCGGGTCCAGATCCTGGCCGAAGTACTCGCGATAGTCGCCCCGTTCGTGGTTGTTCTCGATCCGGAGATCACCGTCGCGCCACAGGCTCTGCGCGATGATCAGGTAGTGCGGCTCGTCCCCGGCGGGGAAGAGGGCGGAGTGCGTCAGCCGCGCCGCGGCCGCGCCGCTGACGAGCGCCGTGGCCAGCGCCACCAGCAGCGTCGCCTGCGCGAGGGTGCGCCGCGACAGCCACGCGGCGGTCAGCAGCCGATGCTGCCACCAGACCCACGCCGCAAGCCCCGCCACCACCAGCCACACGACGCCGCGCAGCGGGCCGGCGAGAACCTGCAGCACGGGCAGCCGGTCAGGCAGCATCGGGAGATAGGGCACGACGAGCACGCCCAGGGCGAGCGCCGGGAGGACCAGCCGGCCGACGGACGCACGCGGCGGCACGCGATGAGCGGCGCGATTGAGGGCGTAGACGAGCTGGAGGGCGATGAGGGCGAGTGCGACGAACGCGCCGAGCGTCTCCCACGGCGGCAGGAACGCGACGCGTACCGCCTGCCCGTCGATCACCACCTGATCGAGCACGCTCCGCGTGAGAGAGAGCGCCGCGCCTGCCGCCAGAGCGGCCAGGATCGGCCAGACACGCGCGGCACTGGGCATTGGGACTCGATTGTACAATCACGGCGCTCGCGTGGTTCGACGCATGCGGCCGGCGGTCCATACTCTGACTCGACACGAACGGAGGTTTCCGCGTGAGACTGACCCTGCTCATCACCCTGACCCTGCTCGGCGCCTGCACCGCCGCGCCGCCGGAGCCGGCCGCGACGCGCACGCAGGCCTTCGACGTCCTCATCACCGGCGGCCGCATCATCGACGGCACCGGCGCCCCGTGGTTCGCGGGCGATATCGGCATCGTCGGGGATCGGATTGCCGAGGTGGGCCGGCTGGCGGAGCGGAGCGCCGCGAGGACCATCGACGCCACCGGGCTGTACGTGACGCCGGGCTTCATCGACATGCTCGGCCAGTCCGAGTTCAACGTCCTGGTGGACCCGCGTGCCGCGTCCAAGATCACGCAGGGCATCACGACGGAGATCACCGGCGAGGGCGGATCCATCGCGCCGCTGAACGACCGGCTTGTCGCGGAGGCGACGCCGCAGTACGAGCAGTACGGCGTGGCGCTGGACTTCCGGACGCTCGGTGACTACTTTACGCGCCTCGAGACGCGCTCCCGGCCGGCGATCAACGTCGGCAGCTTCGTCGGCGCCGGCGGCGTGCGCGCCTACGTCATCGGCGACGTCGAGCGCCCCGCCACGCCCGCGGAACTGGAGCAGATGAAGACGCTCGTGGCCGAGGCCATGGAGCAGGGCGCCCTCGGCCTGAGCACCTCGCTCCAGTACGTCCCGGACCGCTTCGCGTCCACCGACGAGATCGTCGAGCTGGCCACGGTCGCCGCGCGCTACGGCGGACGCTACCTGACGCACCAGCGCTCCGAGTCCAACCAGATCATCCCGTCGCTCGACGAGGCCTTTGCGGTCGCCGAGCGCGCGAACATCCCGACGGAGGTCTGGCACCTCAAGACCGCCTACCGCGCCAACTGGGGACGCATGCCGGAGGTGCTGCAGCACTTCCGGGCGGCCCGGGCCCGCGGACTGGACGTGACGGCCAACATGTATCCCTACGATCGCGCGTCGAACGGCCTCGACGCGTGCCTGCCGCTCTGGGTCCGTGAGGGCGGCACGGAGGCCATGCTCGCGCGCCTGAACGATCCGGCTGCCCGCGAGCGCATCAAGCGCGACATGGAAGACCCGGCGCCGAAGGACTGGGAGAACCAGTGGTACGGCTCCGGCGGCGGCGCCGGCGTCCTCCTCTCCTCCGTCCTCGATCCCGCGCTGCGCATGTGGGAGGGGAAGACGCTGGACGAGATCGGCCGCGAGATGGGCAAGGACCCGCGCGATGCGGTGATGGACCTGGTCATCGCGGATCGCGGCGAGGCCTCGGTGATCATCTCCATCATGCGGGAAGACGATGTGCGGACGGCGATCGCGGATCCGATGATCGCAATCGGGACGGACTCCGGGGCGCGGGCGGAGGACGGGCCGCTCTCCGTGTCCAAGTCCCACCCGCGCGCGTGGGGATCCTTCACGAAGATCCTGGGGACCTACGTCCGCGACGAGGGACTCATCCCGCTCGAGGACGCCATTCGCCGCTTCACCTCGCGTCCGGCATCACGCATGGGCATCCACGATCGCGGCCTGATCCGTCCCGGCCTGAAAGCGGACATCACGATCTTCGACATCGCGCGCGTCCGCGATCGATCGACGTTTGCGGACCCCACGCACTACTCCGAGGGCATCCAGCACGTGCTCGTCAACGGCGAGGCCGTGGTCTCGAACGGTGCGATCACAGAGGCGCGGCCCGGACAGGTCGTCCGCGGCGCGGGTGCAACGCGGCCGTGACCCACACTCGCAGGGCGGGTCTCAGACCCGCCCACCCGCACC
>CAZUGF010000003.1:91875-104890 GCA_964619705.1 uncultured Bifidobacteriaceae bacterium | reverse complement strand
CAGGCGGAACTGAAGTTCCGCCCTACGGGAACTGGAGTGTCGCCCCGCGGACCCGCCGTTCGATGGCGCGTCACCGCGTGACGGCGAACACCGCGAACCCCGCGACCGTCGCCGTGCGCGTCAGGCCGGGGTGTGCGCGCTGTCCGGCGAAGAGCTCGCCGAGCTCCGGCTGCAGGGCCCCGATCGTCGCGCCGATGACGATGTGCGTGATGCCGTTCCGCCGGCAGTCCTCGACGAACGCGTCGAGGCTGTCGGCGCGGATCTCCGGGGCGAGGCGGTCCAGGCCGTAGAGATCGAGACGCGGCCACCCACCGTTCGAGCGGGGCAGGTACGAGTACCAGCCGGGACCCGGGTGCAGGACGAAGTGGAACCCCGCGTCACCGAAGACCTGCAGCGGCGCGGTGACACCCTGCGCGCGCAGCTCGATCTCGACGGCGCGGCGCCACTCGTAGCCGGCGATCGATGTCTGCACGAACGCGCGGTCGTCCGGCCACCACCAGCGCCAGGCGAGCGCCGTGATCAGGACGGCCGCGAGGAGCCCCGCGGCGCGCGGCACGCGTCCCGTCATCGACGGACGAATCGCGCCCAGCAGCAGGCCGACGCACAACATCGTACCGGGCACGACCGGAGCAAAGCCGCGGAGGCTGGTCCCGAGCCCGACGATGGGCAGGTAGAGGAGTTGAAGGGTCAGCACGGAGAGGGCGACAGTCCGCCCCCCCCCCGAAGCACGATCGCCGCAATGGCCGGCGGTGCCAGCAGCCACAGGTACGGCTGGTGGAACGTCCAGTAGGCCTGCAGGAACGCGTACGGCTCCGCACGGATGACAGCCGCCACACTCGGCGGGACATCGGTGGGCATGCGGTACCAGTTGACCGGGTGCAGCGCTTCCCACGCGCCGAACGCCTGCGCTCTCGCGAGCTGATCGGAGAAGCCCGGAAGCAGGGACAGACCGGCGAGGATCGCGAGGGCCGCGCCCACGCCCGCCGCGGCGCGCCACACGATGCGGCCGCGCGATGTAACGCAGACGGCGGCGAGGGCCGCCACGGCAAACACGAGCGCGTGGTAGCGCCAGAGGATTGCGACGACGAAGAGGACGGCTGCCGCCCATCCGCATCGCGTCCGCCATCGCGGCTCACCGGCGCTCACGGCCGCGTGCAGCAGGGCGAACCCGGACCACAGCATGAACACGCACCCCATGTCGGGGCCCGTCGTCATGGTGAGCGAGAAGGTGATGGGGAAGAACGCCGTCAACGCGACCGCCGTCACGGCCGCGCCTGGCGTGGCCAGACGCGCGGTCCAGACGAACGTGACCAGCAGCGTGCCGATCGCGAAGAGCAGGTTGGCGTAGTAGGCGTGCGCGAGGACGCGGGTCCCACCCGCGAGCACGAGGAACAGGCCATAGCCCGGCGGGAAGAACCCGTTCCGCAGCGACGCGGGGTTCGACAGGTCGAGCGTGCCCGCCTGGAAGAAGAGCGGCCAGAAGTCGTTCAGGAACGGGTAGTGCTGCGTGCGCCATCCGAGCCACACGCTGATGCCCGCTACGGTGATGATGAGCACGGCGAGCGCGGCGTGGGCGATGGCCGGCTGGCGGTTGGTTGCGGGCACCATTGTCGGGAGCGGAAAACGCACAGTCGCAGGGCGGGTCATCAGACCCGCCCACCCGCGCCACAGGCGGAACTGAAGTTCCGCCCTGCGGGACCCACGGTCGCAGGGCGGGTCATCAGACCCGCCCACCCGCGCCACAGGCGGAACTGAAGTTCCGCCCTGCGGACCGACGATGGCGCGTCGGCATGTGACGGCGAACACCGCGAACCCGGCCACCGTGACCGTGCGCGGGCACAATGTATCATCCCAGACGGTGCTCGCAACGCTCATCGTGCTCTGGCTGGGGGCACTCCTGTCCGTGCCGGCGCGTCCGTCGCCGTGGATGGCTGTTCTGACGGGGCTGCCGGTGCTCCTGCTGGTGTCCCGGCGATTCGCGCGGCGCCCCGGCGAGCCCCGGCACGGGTTCCTTGCGCGCACGTGGGACCTCCACGTCATGGGCCTCGTGCTGCTGTACGCGCTCGGCGTGCAGATGGCCGACGCGCACGGCATCAC
Source organism: uncultured Bifidobacteriaceae bacterium (assembly GCA_964619705.1). Lineage (GTDB taxonomy): Bacteria > Acidobacteriota > Vicinamibacteria > Vicinamibacterales > UBA2999 > VFZN01. Next base: position 102,793 of record CAZUGF010000003.1, on the reverse strand, counting down.
CACGGACGGCGTCACCTACTTCGCGCAGCTCCGCAGCGTCATCTTCGATCGGGACCTGGACGTCGTCCGCGAGTTCGCGATCCTCGGACAGCCGGCGCGTCCCAACCACGTCGTGCCCATCGGACCCATCCTCGTCTGGCTGCCGCTCTACCTGACGGTGGCCGCCGTGGACGCCATCGGCCGCGGCATCGGTCTCTGGGCGGCACCCGCGGACGCGACGGCCATAGGCCTGGGCCTGCCGTACGTCCGGGCCGCGCTGATCTCCTCCTTCGCGATCGGCGCGGCGGGGCTCCTCGCCCTCCAGTGGTACCTCCGCCGGTTGTTCTCGGCGGCCGTGGCGTTCGTCACGGTCCTCCTGTTGTTCGGCGCCACGCCGCTCTACTGGTACATGGTGTACGAGCCGTCGATGACGCACGCCGCGTCGTTCGGGTTCGTGGCGTTGTTCGTGGTCGCCTCCGCCGTGTGGGTCTCGCCGTCGGCCTCGCCCGCCCCGTCGCCGTCGGCACGCCGGGCGGTGATCCTCGGCACGCTCATCGGCCTGGCCTTCGTGACGCGGTCGCAGGAGGCGGTCTTCGCGCTCTTTCCCGCGGTCCTCGTGCTGTCGCGTCCGCTCACGTGGTCCGCGCGCGCGCGTGACGCGGCCCGGCTGGCCGGATGGGCGTTCCTCGGCGCGCTCCCGTGGATCCTCCTGCAGCTTGCGCACAGCTACGTCCTCTTTGCGCGCTACGAGTACAACCTGCTCGGACAGGGCGGCTACTTCGACCCGCTGCACTCGCGGTGGATGGACACGCTGTTCTCGTCGTGGCACGGGTTCCTGTCGTGGACGCCGGTGGCCTATGTCGCGGTGCTCGGCACGCTGGCGTATCTCCGGCGCGAGTGGCGATGGGCGGCGTCGGCGCTGCTGATCCTCTTCCTGATGGCGTGGGTCAACGGATCCACGCAGGACTGGTCGGGCGGCTGGTCGTTCGGCGGCCGGCGGTTCTCGAGCGCGCTCGTGATGCTGGCGCCGGGCCTGGCTGTCGTCATCGAGGCCGTCCTCCGCCGTCCCGTGCTCGCGCTGGCGCCGCTCGTCGTGGCCGCGCTCTGGTGGAACCACCTGCTGATGGTGCAGTACACGGCCGGCATGCTGCCCAAGGACGAGCCCGTCGCGTTCGGCCGCATCGTCCGGCAGCAGGCGGAGGCGCTCACGCGCCCGCCGTATGTCTACCCGTTCGCATTCCCCGCCAACGTCTGGTTCGCGTGGCGTGAGGACCTGCCCGTCGGCAAGTACGACGTGCTCTCGCAGGAGACGCCGGGGGCCTCGATTGCGCTCGTGTTCGACAGGACGGTGGAGAAGTACCTGCTCGACGGCTGGGACGTACCGGGCGGCGACGACTGGGGGCCGGCGTGGTGGATAGGCCGCAGCCCGGCCGTGCTCGCCGTGCCGCTGGATCTTCCCGCGGGGGCCGTGCGGATCACCGTGCGGAGCCGCACGCGGTTCGAGGAGCCGGTGATGCGTGCCTCGCTCGCGCTCGACGTCAACGGCACGGAGGTCGGCCGTTTCGACGCGGGCGTCCCGGAGGCGACGACGAGCGTGATCGACATGCCGGCCGAGGCGGCTGCCCGGTTGTTCCGGCGCGGGTTCAATCGCGTGGCGCTGCGCAGCCTGGGCGTCGTACCCGTGGATCCCGCCGACACGCGCCCGCCGGGGCCCCTGGCCAGGAGCCGCTCGGTCTGGCCGGTGGCGGTATACGAGTTGCGGATCGACCCGGTGGACAGACCCCGGTGAAGGGGGATGCGCGCGCGCCAGAGGGCTAGAATAGAGACCGATGAAGCTTGCTGCCGCGATCGTGGTGTCGGCCGCCCTGATGGCTGCCGCGGCCCTGGCGCAGGCGCCCGGTACGGCTGAGGCGCCCGGAGCGCCGGACGTCCCGACGTTCTCCCGGGACATCGCTCCCATCCTCTACGCCCACTGCACGGAATGCCACCGCCCCGGGCAGATGGCGCCGATGTCGCTCCTCACCTACGAGCTCGCCCGGCCCTGGGCCCGCGCCATGGCCAGGGCCGTGACGTCGCGGAGCATGCCGCCGTGGGGCGCGGACCCGGCCATCGGCACCTTCGCGCACGACCCGAGCCTCTCGGCGGAGGAGATTGCGCGCGTGCGCGCGTGGGTGGACGCGGGCGCCCCGAAAGGGGAGACGCCGCCGCCCGAGCCGCCGCGCTACAACGACGGCTGGCAGATCGGCGAACCGGACCTCGTCGTGTCCATGGCCGAGCCGTTCGAGCTGCCGGCGACGGGCATTGTCGAGTACCAGTACATCCAGATCCCGACGCACCTGGCCGAGGACCGCTGGGTGCAGGCCATGGAGATTCGTCCCGGGGACCGGCGCGTGGTCCACCACCTGCGCGTGTTCGCCCAGCCGCCGGGACCGGACCCCCGCACGGTGCCGCCCGGCGCGGAACTGTGCCTGGACGGCGAAGTGTGCGGCGACCTCGAGCCGCCCCTGGTCGGCTGGGGACCGAACATCGCCTCGATTGCCGTGGGCACGCGCCCGGAGGTGTATCCGCCCGGCACGGCCAAGCTGCTCAAGGCGGGCTCAGTGCTGACGCTGCACATCCACTACACGACAATCGGCGAGCCGGCCAGCGACAGGACGCAGGTGGCGTTCGTCTTTGCCAAGGAGCCGCCGCGTGTGGAGCTCAAGAACATCTCGCTGGCGCAGGAACGGTTCAGCATCCCGCCCGGCGAGGCCAACCACGTCGTCGAGGGCAGCATCCGGTTCACGACCGACGCGACGCTCTGGAGCCTCGGCCCGCACGCGCACCTGCGCGGCAAGAGCTGGCGCTTCGAGCTGATCGAGCCGGACGGCACGCGCCGCACGATCCTGAGCGTGCCTCGCTTCGACTTCAACTGGCAGCTTCACTACGCCTTCGCCGAGCCGATTGCGATGGCGGCCGGCACGCGCCTCCTGGCGCACGCGGTCTTCGACAATTCCACGGGCAACAAGGACAACCCCGACCCGGCCGCGACCGTGGGCTGGGGCGGACTGACCACGGACGAGATGATGTTCGCGTCCGTGCTCTACAGCGCCGGGCCGCCGCCGCGCGCGGCGACACGGCCCTGATCGCCGCCGATCGCGTACGCGTCGTTCGCTCGTATCACCGGCTCCTTCCTGTCGTGGAGGTCCGCATGCGTGCTCTCGCCATCGCCGCTCTCGTCATCGTCGTTGGTGCGCCGGCTGCCGGCGCGCAGACCATCTATCGCCTCAAGGGCAGTGTGACGACCGCGGAGGGCGCGCCCATCGGCGCGGCGCTCGCGGCGGAGGCGATCGCGGGGTATCGCGGGGACCAGTTCGTGGGGCAGAAGGACCTCGCCACGTCCGCGAACGAGAAAGGGGAGTGGAACCTGATCGGCCTGACGGCCGGCGTCTGGATGTTCACGGCCCACGCCGCGGACACGCTGCCGGTGGTCGTGGTCCTGCCGATCAAGTTCGCACAGCGGCAGATGCAGAGCGCCCAGGGCGGTCAGTTGTCGTGGAACCTGCCGCTGACCGCCGTTCCCGCCGCGGCGCACCCGGGACTGCAGCAGGCGGCATCGCTGGCACTGGAGGGTCGCGCCACGGAGGCCGTGCAACTGCTGTCCGGCGCCCTCCTGCCGGACGCCGCTCCCGCCGAGCGATGCGCCGCCGGACAGATTGCCCTCATCGTCGAGCAGACCGGCCTGGCGCAGCAGGTCTTCCAGATGCTGCAGCAGGCGGATGCGAAGGATAGTTGCGCGCCGATCGGCCTCGCGTCCGTCGCCCTGATGACGGGCAACTGGGACGCGGCGTCGAAGATGCTCTGGATCGCGCGCGACCTGGCGCCCCGTCCGCAGCGTCCCGCGCTCGCCGCCGCGATTGCCGAACTGCAACAGGTGTCACGGACGCAATGAGCACCCCTTCCTTCCAGTGAAAATCGGCATCGACCTCGGCGGCACCAAAATCGAGGGCGTCGCGCTGGCCGACGATGGGCAGGAACTGGGGCGGGAGCGGACCCCGACCCCGCGGCGCGACTACGACGGCACGCTGACGGCCATCCGCCAGATCGTCACGCGCCTCGAGGCTCGCCACGGCGGCCCGGCTTCCGTGGGTGTGGGGATCCCCGGCGCCCTCTCCGCATCCACCGGCCTCGTCAAGAACGCCAACTCGACCTGGTTGATTGGCCGCGCCTTCGACCGCGACCTGGCCGCCGCGCTCGGCCGCCCCGTGCGTATCGCGAACGATGCCAACTGCTTCGCGCTCTCGGAGGCGGCCGACGGCGCGGGTGCGGGCGCGGGCGTCGTGTTCGGCGTGATTGTCGGGACCGGCGTGGGCGCGGGCGTGGTCGTCGGCGGGAGGCACCTGGAGGGCGCCAACCGGATTGCCGGGGAATGGGGACACAACCCGCTGCCGTGGCCGGCCGCCGGGGAGTGGCCGGGGCCCCCGTGCTACTGCGGGCGGACGGGGTGTATCGAGACCTTCCTGTCGGGCCCGGGGCTGGCGCGCGATGCGGCCGAGGACGGCGGGGAGCGTACCGGCGGTGATGGTCTGGTCCTGGATGCGTCCGGGGTTGCGGCAGCGGCCGCATCAGGGGAGCCCGCCGCCGTGAGGTCGATGGCCCGTTACATGGACCGGATGGCCCGCGCTCTGGCCTCTATCATCAACGTCCTGGACCCCGAGGTCATCGTCATGGGCGGCGGGTTGTCCGGGATTGAGGCCTTGTACACGGGGGTTCCGGAGCGTTGGGGGCGGTATGTCTTCTCGGATCGGGTGGTGACGCGGCTGGTTCCGGCCCGTCATGGGGCGGCCAGCGGGGTCCGCGGGGCAGCCCGGCTGTGGGACGTCACAGGCGGGGCGCCCGGCATCGGTCAGGCGGGTGGTTCTTGAACGTTCGGTCAGGGCTCAACTCGGCTCAACTCGTTGATCCGTATGGGTTAAGCCATCCATTGAAATGACAAATCCTGACAACACCTGATCGTCATACACGTATACTCGCGCCCAGAAGCATGGCCCCACTTACCAGATACACCCTTGCGGTGACGGGAACAGTGTTGGCGGGCGTAACCCTGCTGGTTGCGGCCGACCAGGGACGACCTCCTCGAGCGGCGGTCGTGCCGGCGGCAGCGGCATCCGCGTCCGCGCCGGCTCAGTCGGCGCAGGCGCCGGCGGCACAGCCTGCCATGGCCTCGTCGCACACGGCTCCGGCTCGTACGGCCCCGGCTCGTGCGGGCGCCTCGAGCGCGGTGGCGACGGCCGAGCAGCAGAACGCCGTGGTCAAGCAGTACTGCGCCACGTGCCACAATGATCGCGGCAAGGCCGGCGGCCTGACGCTGGCGTCGTTTGACGCCTCCACGGTTGCCGAGCACCCGCAACTCGCGGAACAGATCATTCGCAAGCTGCGCGCGGGGATGATGCCGCCTGCGGGCGCCCGTCGTCCGGCGGTGGGTGTCCTTGACGACCTGGCCGCGACCTTCGAGCGGACCATCGACACGGTGGCGGCCGCCAATCCGAATCCCGGCTCCCGTCCGTTCCAGCGCCTCAACCGCGCCGAGTACACCTACGCGATCCGCGACCTGCTGAGTCTGGACGTGGACGTCGAGGCGTACCTGCCGCCGGATACCATCAGCGACGGCTTCGACAACGTGGCCGACGCGCAGGGCTTCTCGCCGACGGTGCTCGAAGGCTACATGCGCGCGGCAAGCGCCATCAGCACCCTGGCCATCGGCGACCCGGACGCGTCCCCGACGGAAGCGACCTACAAGCTGCCGCGCACCGCCTCGCAGATGCGCCAGGTCGAGGGCGCGCCCTTCGGCACGCGCGGCGGCATGTCGACGGTGCACATCTTCCCGGCGGACGGCGAGTACACGTTCCGCATGCTGCTGCACTCCATCCCGACGGGGCAGCTCTTCGGGAGCAGCGTGCCGGGCGAGCAGATCGAGGTGTCGATCAACGGCGAGCGGAAGGCGCTGCTGGACATCAACACGCGGATGAGCGAGTCGGATCCGAACGGGATGAACCTGGTGACGCCGCGCATCTACGTGCGGGCGGGCCCGCAGCGTGTCACGGCCGCGTTCATCTCGCGATTCGACGCGCCGCTGGACGACCTGGTCGCGCCCATCGAGCACACGCTCGCGGACACGCAGATCGGCGCGGGCTTCGGCATCACGGCGCTGCCGCACCTGCGCGAGTTCGCCATCACCGGGCCGGTCAAGGTCACGGGCATCTCGGACTCGCCGAGCCGCCGGCGGATCTTCACGTGCCGCCCGACGACCGCTGCGGAGGAAACGGCCTGCGCGACGGAGATCGTCAAGGGCCTGGCGTCCCGCGCGTATCGCGGGCCGCTGACGACCAGGGACGTGGACAGCCTGCTCGGCTTCTACGAGCAGGGCCGCGCGGATGGCGACTTCGAGACCGGCGTCCGCATGGCGCTCCAGGCGCTCCTCGCGAGCCCGCGGTTCCTCTTCCGCCTGGAAGAGCGTCCCGCCACCGTGCGTGCGGGCCAGAACTACCGGATTGGCGAGTACGACCTCGCGTCGCGCCTGTCCTTCTTCCTGTGGGGCACGGGGCCGGATGCGGAGCTTCTGAAGCTCGCGGGCCAGCAGCAGCTCCGGCAGCCTGGCGTGATGGAGAAGCAGATCACGCGCATGCTCGCGGATCCGCGGTCGGCCGCGCTCAGCGAGCGCTTCGCGTCCCAGTGGCTGCGCCTCCAGGACCTGGACAAGATTCATCCCGATGCGCTGCTCTACCCGCAGTACGACCAGACGCTCGCCACGGCCCTGCGCCGCGAGACGGAGCTGCTCTTCGACGCCATCGTGCGCGACGACCGCAGCGTCCTGGAGCTGATGACGGCCGACTACACGTTCGTGAACGAGCGCGTGGCGCAGCACTACGGCATCGCGAACGTCACCGGGCCGGAGTTCCGGCGCGTGAGCCTGGAGGGGACGAACCGCCGCGGGATTCTCGGCCACGCCAGCATCCTGACGCTGACCTCGGTGGCGGACCGGACCTCGCCCGTGCAGCGCGGCAAGTGGATCATGGAAGTGCTGCTCGGCTCGCCGCCGCCGCCGCCACCGCCCAACGTGCCGCTGCTCGAGGAGACGGCCGGCTCGGCCGGGTCCAGGCTGCTGTCCGTGCGCGAGCGCATGGAGGAGCACCGGGCCAACCCGGCGTGCACGTCGTGCCACAAGGTCATCGACCCGCTGGGCCTGGCGCTGGAGAACTACGACGTGACGGGCGCGTGGCGCATCCGTGACGGCGACACCCCGGTGGACCCGACGGGCGACCTCTACGACGGGACGAAGATGGACGGCCCGAATGGGCTGCGCTCGGCGCTGATGCAGCACTCGAACGTCGTGCTCCTCAGCTTCACCGAGAGCCTGATGACCTACGGCCTGGGACGGCGCGTCGAGTACTTCGACCTGCCGACGGTGCGCGCCATCGTGCGCGATGCCGCCAGGGCCGACTACCGCATGTCGGCATTCATCCTGGGCGTGGTCAAGAGCCCCGCCTTCCAGATGAGCCGCGCAGAGCGGGCGGAAACGACGGAAGCGGGCCGGTAAGGGCCGGCGGACAGCCGGGTGGGAATCGTGAGGATCCCCGGCGCCTGGTGCCTGGATCCTGGATCCATTGACGACTGAGGAGCAGAGGCGATGTACATCACCAAGAAGCACGTGTCCCGACGCACGGTCCTGCGGGGCATGGGAGTCACCATGGCGCTGCCGTTCCTGGAGGCGATGGTGCCTGCAGGCACCGCGCTGGCCAAGACCTCCGCGGGGAAGGTGCGCCTGGCCGCCATCGAGATGGTGCACGGCTCGGCCGGCGCCACCGCGATCGGCGCGCAGAAGTTCCTCTGGTCGCCGGAGGCCGCCGGGTCGGCATTCGACCTCAGCCCGAGCAGCCTGGCGGTCCTCGAGCCCTACCGCGACTACCTGACGATCATCAGCAACACCGACGTCCGGAATGCGGAGGCGTTCACGCCGCCCGAGATTGGCGGGGACCACTTCCGCTCGAGCGCCGTGTTCCTGACCCAGGCGCACCCCAAGCAGACGCAGGGCTCCGACGTCCACGTCGCGACGTCGATGGACCAGATGTACGCCCAGAAGTACGGGCAGGACACGCCCATCCCCTCGATGCAGCTCTGCATCGAGAACGTGGACCAGGCCGGCGGCTGCGCCTACGGCTACGCGTGCGTCTACACGGACACGGTGAGCTGGGCCTCGGCCACCTCGCCGCTGCCGATGGTGCGCGACCCGCGCGCGGCCTTCGACATGCTCTTCGGCGTGGGCGCCACGCCCGAGCAGCGGGCGGCGCGCCGCAAGGCCGACAAGAGCATCCTGGACTGGATCACCGCCGAGGTGGCGCAGCTCCAGAGCAAGCTGGGCCCGGGCGACCGCGCGCGCCTCAGCGACTACCTGGACGACGTCCGCGAGATCGAGCGGCGCATCCAGCGCGTCGAGGCCTCCAACGCGAGCGGTGAGCCGCGCGAGCTGCCGATGGCGCCCATGGGCGTGCCGGACTCCTTCGAGGAGCACGTCAAGCTGATGTTCGACCTGCAGGCCGTGGCCTTCGCGTCCGACATCACGCGCGTGTTCTCGTTCAAGATGGGCCGCGACGGCTCGAGCCGCGTCTACCCGGACAGCGGCGTCAAGACGGGCTTCCACCCGGCGTCGCACCACCAGGACCGCGAGGATCGCATCCTGGACTTCGCGAAGATCAACAAGTACCACCTGTCGCTCCTCCCGTACTTCCTGGAGAAGCTCAAGACCACGCCGGACGGCGACGGGAACCTGCTGGATCACACGATGGTCATCTACGGGTCGCCGATGGGCAACTCGAACGTGCACAACCACAAGCGGTGCCCGCTGTTCCTCGCCGGCGGCGCCGGCGGCGCGCTCAAGGGCAACCTGCACATCAAGGCGGCCGACGGCACGCCGATGGCCAACGCGATGCTCTCGATGCTGCACATCCTGGGCCTCGACGACGTGACGAGCTTCGGGGACAGCACCGAGGCGATGAACCTGAACCACGCGGTCCCGACCAGCACGGTCGCGGCCTTCTAGCGCGGGACAGCGGTCTGACGCGAATCCGCCCCGAGGGCCGGCGACGGCCTCTCGGCGGCGGGTTCCTGCACGGATAGGGGAGCACACGATGCACGTTCGTCGTCTTGCGGGCGGCGCGGTCCTGAGTGCCGCGCTGGCAGTTGGTCTCTCGGGCATCCTGCTGGCGCAGCCGCCGACGATTGTCGACGCCGCCAGGCAAGGGGATCTCGACGCGGTGCGGACGCTCATCCGGAACGGCGCGGACGTCAACGCCGCCCAGGGTGACGGCGCCACCGCGCTGCACTGGGCCGCACGGGCCGGCCAGGGCGAACTCGTCCAGATGCTGCTCTACGCGGGCGCCAACGTGCGGGCGACCACGCGCCTCGGTTCCTACACGCCGCTCATGATGGCCGCCCAGGGCGGCCACGCCGCCGCTGTTGCCGCGCTGATCGCCGGCGGCGCCGACGTCAACGCCACGTCCACGACGGGCACGACGCCGCTGATGTTTGCCGCCGAATCGGGCGATACGCGCACGCTGACGATGCTGATCGAAGGCGGGGCGGATGTGGAGGCGCGCGAGAAGGCGATGGAGCAGACGCCGCTGATGTTCGCGGCCGCCTACAACCGCGTGGATGCGGTCAAGCTGCTCCTGTCACGCGGCGCGGACATTGCCGCCACGTCCAAGGTCGTGGACCTGGCCAAGCTCAGCAGCGGGCGCGGGGACTTCGGCCGTCCGCAGGCGCCGCCGCCGCCCGGCTCGGGCCCGCCGCCGCCGGACGTGCCGGGGCTCACGCGGCAGTTCCGCTACAACGAGCTCGTCGGGACATCCGGAGGATTCTCGGCCCTTCACTTCGCCGCCCGCCAGGGCCACGAGGACGTGGTCAAGGCCCTCGTCGAGGGTGGTGCGGACGTCAACCAGCTGGATCCCGGGGACCATTCCTCGCCGCTCGTCGTGGCCACACTCAACGGCCACTTCGACATCGGTCAGTACCTGCTGGAGCACGGCGCGGATCCGCGCCTGGCCAGCGACAACGGCGTGACGCCGCTCTTTGCCGCCATCAACGTGCAGTGGGCGCCGAAGGCGCTCTACCCGCAGCCGCGCGCCTACCTGCAGCAGGACCTGACCTACCTGGACTTCATGAAGCTGCTGCTGGACAAGGGCGCGGAGCCGAACGTCCGGCTCTCGCGGAAGGTGTGGTACTCCGGCTACAACTTCGACCTGGCCGGCGTGGACGAGATCGGCGCGACGCCGTTCTGGCGCGCCGCCTACGGCGGCGACGTGGACGCGATGAAGCTCCTCGTCTCCTACGGTGCGGACCCGAACATCCCGACCATCAAGCCGGCCGGCCGGCCGCGGACGGGTGACGGCGATCGGTTCAACGTGCAGGACGTGTCCGGCATCCCGCCCGTGCCCGTCGGCGGCCCGGCGGTCACGCCCCTCCAGGCGGCCTCCGGCGTCGGCTACGGCGAGGGCTTTGCCGCCAACTCCCACCGGTTTGCCCCGGCCGGCCTGCTGGCCGCGGTGACCTACCTGGTCGAGGAGCTCGGCGCGGACGTCAACGCCGCGGACCACGAGGGGAACACGGCCCTCCACCATGCGGCCGCGCGGGGCGACGTCGAGACCATCAAGTACCTGGTGTCCAAGGGCGCCGACCCGACGCGGGTCAACCGCGAGGGCCAGTCGACCGCCGACATGGCCAACGGCCCCGTCCAGCGCACGCAGCCGTTCCCCGATGCCGTGGCGCTGCTCGAGAGCCTCGGTGCGAAGAACAACCAGAAGTGCGTATCCTGTTAGGACGGAACCCGTAGAGGCAACCCTCGGAAGGCACTCGTAGAGGCAACCCTCGGAAGGGACTCGTAGAGGCAACCCTTCAGGGTTGCCTG
>CAZUGF010000003.1:87596-91775 GCA_964619705.1 uncultured Bifidobacteriaceae bacterium | reverse complement strand
AGACAAGGCGCGCGTAGAGGCAACCCTTCAGGGTTGCCTGGGACGGACCTATCGATGAGACGAGCGGCGGTTGGCGCGATCGGCGTTCTCGGAGCGGTGGTCTGGCTCGGTACCGGGCCGTCTGCGCAGGGGGCTGGGGTAGGCGACCCTGAAGGGTCGTCTCGACAGGTGGTACACGGGGGCCGCGCAGGCAACCCTCAAGGGTTGCCTCTACGAGCGGTTCCCGTTGCCCTGCAACCGGTGCCGGTCGCGTCGCACCAGGCCGCAGGCGATCATGAAGGGTCGCCTCTACCTGTGAGTGCGGCCGAGCAGACGGCCACCGTCAAGCAGTACTGCGCCACCTGTCACAGCGACCGGGGCAAGGCCGGCGGCCTGTCGCTCGCCGGCTTCGACGCCGCGGAGATTCTCGACAAACCCGCCGAAGCCGAGAAGATCATCCGCAAGCTCAGGGCCGGCATGATGCCGCCCGCCGGCGCGCGCCGGCCGGCGCCGGCCGTCATCGCGTCACTGGTGGAGGCGTTCGAAGCGCGTATCGACCGCGCGGCGGCGCTGAAGCCCAACCCCGGCTGGCGCCCCTCGCAGCGGCTCAACCGCGCCGAGTACCAGCGGGCCGCCCAGGATCTGCTCGGCATCGACGTGGACATCACCGCGTTCCTGCCGGCGGACACCATCAGCGACGGGTTCGACAACGTCGCGGACTCGCAGACCATTTCCACCGCGCTCATGGAGGGATACCTCCGGGCGGCCAGCCAGATCAGCCGCCTGGCCGTCGGCGACCGGAATGCCTCGGCGAGCACGACGACCTGGAAGGTGCCCCGCACGGCGTCGCAGATGCGGCACGTGGACGGCGCGCCGCTCGGGACGCGCGGCGGGCTCTCGGTCGTGCACGTGTTCCCCGCCGACGGCGACTACGTCTTCAAGATCCTGCTGCACTCCGGCCCCACGGGCGATCTCTTCGGCGGGCCGTACGCGGGCGAGCAGATCGACGTGTCCATCAACGGCGAGCGCGTCGCGCTGGTCAACATCAACCCGCGGATGAACGAGCAGGACCCGAACGGCCTGAACGTCGCGACGGCGCCCATTCACGTCAAGGCCGGCCCGCAGCGCGTGTCGGCGGCGTTCGTCAGCCGCTTCGACGGCCCGGCGGACGACCTGATGATGCCGATCGAGCACACGCTGGCCGACACCAACATCGGCGAGGTGTTCGGCACGACGGCGCTGCCCCACATCCGAGACTTTGCCGTCACCGGCCCCTCGAACGTCACCGGTGTGTCGGACACCACGAGCCGCCGCCGCATCTTCTCCTGCCGGCCGACCGTGGCCGGGGAGGAGCGCGGGTGCGCGGAGGAGATTGTCCGGCGCCTCGCCTCCCAGGCCTATCGGGGGCCCGTGGACGCCGAGGACTTTGCGGCGCTGATGGGCTTCTACGAGCAGGGCCGCGACAACGGGGACTTCGAGTCCGGTGTGCGCCTGGCGGTGCAGGCCGTCCTCGGCAGCCCGCGTTTCCTGTTCCGCATGGAGCGTGTCCCGGCCACCGTCCGCGCGGGCGAGACCTACCGCATCGCGGATCGGGATCTCGCGTCCCGCCTCTCCTTCTTCCTGTGGGGGACGGCGCCCGACGCGGAGTTGCTGCGCCTCGCCTCGCAGAATCAGTTGCGCGTGCCGGCGGTCTTCGAGAAGCAGGTCCGGCGCCTGCTGGACGATCCCCGGTCCGAGGCGCTCGCGACGCGTTTCGCGTCCCAGTGGCTCCGCCTGCAGGACGTCGCGCAGGTGCGTCCGGATCACCACTTCTACTCGCACTGGGACACGACGCTCTCGCAGGCCTTCGTCCGCGAGACACAGCTCTTCTTCAACAGCCTGGTCCGCGAGGACCGGAGCCTGCTGGAACTGCTGACGGCCGACTACACGTTCGTCAACGAGCGGCTGGCCAAGCACTACCGGATCCCGAACGTGCTCGGCAACGAGTTCCGCCGCGTCCAGGTGACGGACGAGAATCGCCGCGGCGTGCTCGGGCACGGCAGCGTCCTCCTGCTGACCTCGATTGCCGACCGCACCTCGCCGGTGCTGCGCGGCAAGTGGGTGATGGAGGTGCTCCTCGGGTCGCCGCCGCCGCCCCCGCCGCCGAACGTCCCCGCGCTCGAGGACACGGACGGCACCGTGGGTGGCAAGCTCCTCTCCGTGCGCGAGCGGATGGAAGAGCACCGGAAGAACCCGGCCTGCACGTCGTGCCACCGCGTCATCGATCCGCTGGGCCTCGCGCTCGAGAACTTCGACGCGACAGGCATGTGGCGGATCAAGGACAATGGCGTCGCCATCGACTCGGTGGGCGACCTCTACGACGGGACCCGCATGGAGGGGCCGGCCGGGCTCCGGCGTGCCCTGTTGAAGCACGCGGACGTCCTCAAGCTGAGCTTCACCGAGAGCCTGATGACCTATGCGCTCGGGCGCCGCGTCGAGCCGTTCGACATGCCGACCGTGCGCGGCATCGTGCAGGATGCGGAGAAGCACGGCGACCGGCTGTCGTCGTTCATCATGGGCGTGGTGACGAGCCCGGCCTTCCAGATGAGCCGGGCGATGTCGGCGGAACTGACGACGGCGGTGGAGCAGTAGCGGCAGGAGCGGCGGGCCTTGATGTCGCCGGGCCGGGTGCCCGGGACGGTGTTCGGAGGAGACGAGCGATGTTCATCACCAGGAAGCACATTTCCCGTCGCACGATGCTGCGCGGAATGGGCGTGACGATGGCACTGCCGATGCTGGAGGCCATGGTGCCCGCGCGCACGGCGCACGCGCAGGCGGCGGCCGGCAAGGTGCGGCTCTCGGCCATCGAGATGGTGCACGGCTCGGCCGGCGCGACCGTGATCGGGGCCCAGAAGCACCTGTGGTCCCCGGCGGCGACCGGGACCGCTTTCGACCTGAGCCCGAGCAGCCTGGCGCCGCTCGAGCCGTTCCGCGATCACCTGACGATCATCAGCAACACGGACGTCCGGAACGCCGAGGCCTTCGAACTGCCCGAGATCGGCGGGGATCACTTCCGCTCGAGCGCCGTGTTCCTCACGCAGGCGCACCCACGCCAGACGCAGGGCTCCGACGTGCGGGCGGGGACGTCCCTGGACCAGTACTACGCGCAGCGCTTCGGCCAGGAGACGCCCATCCCGTCCATGCAGCTCTGCATCGAGAGCGTGGACCAGGCGGGCGGCTGCTCGTACGGCTACTCCTGCGTCTACACGGACAGCATCAGCTGGTCGGCGCCGAACACGCCGATGCCGATGATTCGCGATCCGCGCGTGGCCTTCGACCAGCTCTTCGGCGTGGGCGCCACGCCCGGCGAGCGGCGGGAGCGGCGTGCCGAGGACAAGAGCATCCTGGACCTGATGAGCGATCAGCTCGGGCGGCTCCGCCGGGAGCTCGGCGCGGCGGACCAGCGCCGGCTCGCGCTCTACCTGGACGACGTGCGCGAGATCGAGCGGCGCATCCAGAAGGTGGAGGCGTACAACGCCAGCGGCGAGGCGCGCGAACTGCCGGGCGCACCGATTGGCGTGCCGGACTCCTTCGACGAGCACGTGCGGCTCATGTTCGACCTGCAGGTGCTGGCCTTCGCGTCCGACACGACGCGGGTGTTCTCGTTCAAGATGGGCCGCGACGCCTCGAGCCGCGTGTATCCCGAGAGCGGCGTGTCCACGGGCTTCCATCCGGCCTCGCACCACCAGGATCGCGAGGAGCGCATCCTCGAGTTCGAGAAGATCAACCGCTACCACATCGGGCTGCTGCCGTACTACTTCAAGAAGCTCGCGGAGACGCCCGACGGCGAGGGGACGCTGCTCGACAACACGCTGGTGCTGTACGGGTCGCCGATGGGCAACTCGAACATCCACAACCACAAGAAGTGCCCGCTGTTCCTGGTCGGCCATGCCGGCGGCCGGCTCAAGGGCGGCCTGCACATCAAGGCGGCGGACGCGACACCCATGGCCAACCCGATGCTGAGCGTGATGCACACGCTGGGCCTCGACGACATGACGAGCTTTGGCGACAGCACGGGCGCGCTGGACCTGAACTCGGCAACCGAGACGACGATCGCGGAGAACCGGTAGGGTAGGACCGTAGGGCGGACCTTCAGGTCCGCCTCGGGCGGAACCGTAGGGCGGCTCTTTAGAGCCGCCGGGAGGGCGGACCTGAAGGTCC
>CAZUGF010000003.1:72895-87496 GCA_964619705.1 uncultured Bifidobacteriaceae bacterium | reverse complement strand
GGCGGAACCGTAGGGCGGCTCTTTAGAGCCGCCGGGAGGGCGGACCTGAAGGTCCACCCTACATTCCGCCCTGCGTTCTGGCAGTGAGGATGCTGACGATGCACACACGCGTGAAGACCGGCCCCCTGCTGTGCGCGATGGCCGTGGCCCTGTGGATGCTGCCCGCCGCGGCTGCGGGCCAGAGCCGCTCCCCGGTAGCGGACGCGGCGAAGACCGGCGATCACGAGGTCCTGCGCACGCTCCTCAAGGACGGCGCGGACGTGAACGCCGCGCAGGGAGACGGCACCACCGCCCTGCACTGGGCGGCGATGAACGGCGATGCGGAGGCGGCGCGGATGCTCGTCTACGCGGGCGCCAACCTGCGCGCGGCCACGCGGCTCGGCGCCTACACACCGCTCTTCCTGGCGGCGCGCGGCGGCCACGCCGAGGTCGTGGCGACCCTCATCACGGCCGGGGCCGACGTCGACGATGCCTCGGCGACAGGCGCCACGCCCCTGATGATGGCCGCGGCCGCCGGCGACACGCGCACGGTCACCATGCTCGTCGAGGGCGGCGCGGACATGGACGCCGCCGACACGGCCAAGGGCGAGACGCCGCTCATGTACGCGGCTGCCTTCGATCGTGCGGACGTCGTCCGCCTGCTGCTCCAGCGCGGCGCGAAGCCGGATGCCACCACCACGGTCGTGGATCTCTTCGCCCTGACGGCGCCGGAGGAGGAGTCCATGCGGCGCCAGGTCAGCGGCGGCGCCCCGCCGCCGCCGGCGCGGCCGCGCGAGGTGCCCGGCCTCACCCGGCCGCTGCGCTACAACGAGATCATCGGTACGCAGGGCGGCCTGACGGCGCTGCACTTTGCCGCCCGCCAGGGCTTCCAGCAGACGGTCGCCGCCTTTGTCGAGGGCGGCGCGGACATCAACCAGGCCAATCCCGGCGACGGCATGACGCCGCTGCTCATCGCCATCGTCAACGGGCACTTCGACCTGGCGAAGTACCTGCTCGAGCAGGGGGCGGACCCGACGCGCGAGAGCGCCAACGGCGTCACGCCGCTCTACGCGACGCTCAACGTCGTCTGGGCGCCCAAGTCGCTCTACCCGGGGCCGAAGACCTACCAGCAGCAGAACCTCGGCTACATGGAGCTGATGGGGCTGCTGCTCGACAAGGGCGCCAACCCCAACGCGCGCGTCAAGTACAAGGTGTGGTACCAGGCGTACAACTCCGACTTTGCCGGCGTGGACGAGACCGGCGCCACGCCCTTCTGGCGCGCGGCGTACGCGAGCGACGTGGACGCGATGAAGCTGCTCGTCGCCCATGGCGCGGACCCGCACATCCCGACGGCCAAGCCGGCCGGCCGGCCGTTCACGGGCGAAGGCGTGCGCCAGATCCAGGACCTCTCCGGCGTGCCGCCGATTCCGGTGGGCGGTCCCGCCGTGCAGCCCATTCACGCGGCCTCCGGCGTGGGCTACGGGGAGGGCTTTGCGGCCAACGCCCATCGCTACGCGCCGACAGGCTTCCTGCCGGCCATCAAGTACCTGGTCGAGGAACTGGGCGCCGACGTGAACGCCGTGGATCACGAGGGGAACTCGCCGGTCCACCTGGCCGCGTCGCGCGGGGACACGGAGTCTATTCTTTACCTCGTCTCGAAGGGCGCCGACGTGACGAAGGTGAACCGAGAGGGCAACACGACGGCGGACATGGCCAACGGGCCCGTGCAGCGCGTGCAGCCGTTCCCGGAAGCGCTGGCCCTGCTCGAGAAGCTCGGCGCCACGAACAACCACAAGTGCGTCACGTGCAACTAGTCGCAGGCCGGGGCATCCCGCCCCGGCTCGTCGCCGGAACCCGTGTTCCGGCCGGGAGATCCATGACAAGGTTCGGGGGATTCGTGGTGCTCGCCGCCATCGGGCTGGCGGGTATGAGTGGTGGTGTGCAGGCGCAGGACCGCCACGCGGTGCTGGATCTGTGGGAGCAGGGGAAGCCGGCGTTCGGCGTGTTCGTGCCGAACGAGAACCCGGAGCGGTTCGTGCGCGGGCAGCCGCCGCCGAAGGCGATCTACACGCGCGCCGGGGCGGAGAAGCTGGCCGCCAACCCGTTGTACGACTTCGTGTTCCTCAACATGGAGGGGAGCTACGATCCGGCGTTCGTCCGCACGCTCGCCGAGGGACTGCGCAGCGGCCCCGGCCCGCGCAAGACCCTCCTCGTCCGCATTCCGACGATCGAGCGTGACGGCGTGGAACTCACGCGGGCGCGCGTCCGGGAGGTCCTCGCCGCCGGCGCGGACGGCGTGACGCTGCCGCACATCCGGTCGGTGGAGGAGGCGAAGACGGCCATCGGGTTCTTCCGCGAGGCCAACGCCGACGTCTGGACGCCGTCCAACCCGAAGGGCCGGACGATTGCGATGCTGATGGTCGAGGACCCGGATGCCGTGGCGGCGTCGGGTGCGATTGCGGACCTCGGCGGCTTCTCCGTGCTGGCGTGCGGCATCGGCAGCCTCACGCAGGCGCTCGGCGGCGATCGCGCGGCCGGCGAGGCCGGCACGCAGAAGGTGCTCGTCGAGTCGAAGCGGACGAAGCTGCCCAACATGCTGACGGCCAGCCCGCAGGATGTGCAGCAGCGCGTGAAGGAAGGGTTCCTCGGGCTCCTCGGGCAGGGCGCGTCGGCGGACGAGATGATCACGGCCGGTCGGGCAGCGGCGGGCCGCTAGGGTTCGTGTACGGCCTCATTCGGCGTCCGATCCTTCTCCTGCTCCTCGTCGTCCTCGCACCGGCTGCGGCGGCCGGCCAGCCGCCGCATGCCGATCCGTCGGCGGACGGCGGGTCGGCGCCGTCCCAGCCGCCCATCGTCATTGACGGCTCGCCGGCGCCGGTGGCGCCGGCGTCCATCACGCGCGATGCGCGCAACCGTCCCACCGTGCGGGCCATCAAGCTGGCCGAGCCGCTGACGCTCGACGGCGTCCTCGACGAGGGTGTCTACGAACAGAACGAGCCGTTCGGGGGCTTCGTGCAGGTGGTGCCGCAGATGGGCGCGCCCGCGTCGGAGCGGACCGACGTCTGGGTGACGTACGACACGACCCACATCTACGTGTCGGCGCGCGTCTTCGACTCCGCACCGCCCGGGCAGTGGGTGGCCAACGAGCTGAGGCGGGATACGAACCAGATGCGGAACACCGATCACATCGGTGTCAGCTTCGACACCTACTACGATCGGCGCAGCGGCTTCATGTTCTACGCGAACCCCGTCGGCGGCTTCGCGGACTACTCGATCATCGACGAGGGCCAGTCGAACACGGACTGGAACCCGGTGTGGACGTCGCGCACCGGCCGCTTCGACGGCGGGTGGACCATCGAGATGGCCATCCCGTTCAAGTCCCTGCGGTACGCCTCAGGCCCGGATCGCGTCTGGGGCTTCCAGATGCGCCGGTCGATCCGCCGCAAGAACGAATGGGCCTACCTGAGCCCGGTCCCGCAGAACCTGGCCGGGCCGCAGGCGCTCAACCGCGTCTCGTCCAACGGCACGCTCGTCGGCCTGGACCTGCCGCCGGCCAGCCGGAACATGGAGCTCAAGCCGTACGTCCTCGCGCGGGCCACGACGGATCGCGTGGGCGCGCCGGGGGCCGGCCGCGAGATCGATCCGGAGATCGGCGGGGACTTCAAGTACGGCGTGACGGCCAACATCACCGCGGACCTCACGGTGAACACCGACTTCGCGCAGGTGGAGGTGGACGAGCAGCAGGTGAACCTGACGCGGTTCAGCCTGTTCCTCCCCGAGAAGCGCGACTTCTTCCTCGAAGGCCGCGGCAACTTCGACTTCGGGCGCGGCAGCGCCGGGGCCAGCGACACGCCCACGCTCTTCTACAGCCGGCGCATCGGCCTCAATCGCGGGCGCGTGATCCCGCTGGACGTCGGCGGCCGCCTGACGGGCAAGGCGGGGCGCTGGGGCTTCGGCGCCGTCAACATCCAGGCCGGCGACGAGGACGTCTCCGGCACGGAGGTGACGAACTTCACCGTGCTGCGCGTCAAGCGCGACATCCTGCGGCGGAGCACGATCGGCGCGATCTTCACGAACCGCTCGATTGCGACAGACCGCCCCGGCAGCAACCAGGCCTATGGGCTCGACGCGGCGTTCGCGTTCCACCAGAACGTCACGGCCGGCGCCTACTACGCGCGGACCAGCACCACCGGGCTGGAGGGCGACGATGAGAGCTACCAGGGCCGGTTCGAGTGGTCCCCGGATCGGTACGGCGTGCGCGCGGAGTTCCTCAAGGTCGGTGACGCGTTCAACCCGGAAGTGGGGTTCCTGCGCCGCCGCAACTTCGAGAAGACGCTGGCCGCCGTGCGCTTCAGCCCGCGGCCGGCCGGGCTGAAGGCCGTGCGCAAGTTCACCACCGAGGCCACGGTGGAGTACTTCGTCAACGGCAACGGTTCCGTCGAGACGCGCCAGCAGAGCGTGCGGTTCAACACCGAGCTCGAGTCGAGCGATCAGTTCTCGATCGAGGCGACGGACAGCTACGAGGCGCTGTTCGTGCCGTTCATGGTCAACGGCGTCACGGTGCCCGTGGGCGGCTACGACTTCCGGGACGTGAGCCTGTCCTACACGATGGGGCAGCAGCGGCGCGTGTCCGGCACCGTGGGGATCCAGGCGGGCGAGTTCTACGACGGGCGGATTACCGCCCTGAACGTGAGCAGCGCCCGCGTGTCGATCCTCAAGCAGTTCTCCATCGAGCCCAGCCTCTCGATCAACCGCCTCGAACTGGCCGGCGGCTCCGTCACCTCCCGGTTGTACCGGGCGCGGACGGACTACGGGTTCTCGCCCCGGATGTTCCTGAGCGCCCTGCTGCAGTTCAACTCGGCCGATCACACATTCAGCAGCAACGTCCGCTACCGCTGGGAGTACATCCCCGGCAGCGAGCTCTTCGTCGTGTGGACGGACGAGCACGACACCCGGCCGAACAGCCTCGGCCTTCGCAACCGCGCATTCGTGGTGAAGGCGACGAGGTTGTTGAGGTTCTAGGGAAGCTGCGCGAGAGGTGCAGTAACATACGCTTCCGTTGAGTCCTGCGCGCCTGGCGTCCGTCTCCGTCCGTTCCGTCCTGCTCCTGTGTCTCGCGACGGTCGTGGCCGGGTGCGGGATGGCGTCCGGGGAGGGGGCCATCGATCGCCTGCACGTGTGCGGGAGCGACGAGGGGCCGACGGATGCGTACTGCGGGTCGCTGACGGTGTTCGAGAACCGGCAGACCCGGCAGGGCCGCACCATCGACCTCCGCATCGTGGTGCTGCCGGCCCTGAGCCAGGGGGCCGAGGCGGATCCGCTGTTCTTCCTGGCCGGCGGGCCCGGTCAGGGTGCCGCGAAGCTGGCCCGGCACATCCGGGACGCCTTCCGCCAACTGCAATCCCATCGGGACATCGTCTTCGTCGATCAGCGGGGCACCGGCGGATCCAACCCCCTGGAATGCACGACCGACGATGACTCCCTGCAGACGCTCAATGAGCCTGAGGAAGCCGCGCTCGACAGGCTGCGCGCGTGCCTGGCGGGTTACGACGCGGATCCGTCCCTCTACACCACGCCGATCGCGATGGACGACCTGGACGACGTCCGCGCGTACCTGGGTTACGACACGATCAACCTCTACGGCGGCTCCTATGGCACGCGTGCGGCGCTCGTCTACATCCGACGCCACGAGGCCCGCGTGCGCGCCGTGGTCCTCGACGGCGTGGCGCCGCCGGACATGCGGCTCCCGCTCTACGTCGCCCGTGACGCGGAGCGCGCCCTGGACCGGTTGCTGGCGGACTGCGCGGCGGACGCCGCCTGCGCGGCGCGCTTCCCGGACCTCGCGGCGCGCACACGCGCGCTGTTTGCCCGGCTCGATCACGCGCCCGTGCGGACGCGACTCGTTCACCCGCGCACCGGGCTGGCCGAGGACGTGCGCATCGAGGCGCGGTTCCTCGCCAACGTCCTGCACGGCGCCCTCTACTCGCCGCTGATCTCGTCGATGATCCCCGAGCTCATCACGCGGGCGGACGCCGGGGACTTCCAGGGCATGCTGGCGCTGGCGGCGCTCAACGAGGGCGGCCTGGAGAACATGTCCGTCGGCATGCAGCTCTCGGTGATCTGCGCGGAGGACGTCCCGCGCCATACGCGCGACGATGTGCGGCGCGAGTCCGCGGGGACGATCTTCGGTTCGCACCTGGTGATCGGGCGTGGTGAGCCGTGCGATTTCTGGCCGAGGGGCGAGGTGCCGCCGGGCTACTACGAGCCGGTCGTGTCCGCCGTGCCGGCGCTCGTGCTGTCCGGCGAGGACGACCCGGTGACCCCGCCGTCGTGGGGCGAGGAGGTCGCCCGCCACCTCTCGCAATCGCTGCACGTCGTCGCGCCGGCGACCGGGCACGGCGTTCTCGGTACCGGGTGCGGGCAGCGGATGGTCCAGGCGTTCGTGGAGGCCGGCACCGTGGACGGGCTCGATACCTCGTGTGTCGCCGACATCCGGCGGCCGGCGTTCTTCCTGAGCCCCGCCGGACCGGACCCGGACGCGGGAGCGCCTGACGCCGGCACGCCTGCGCCGGACGGCGCGCGGGGCCCGTCATGATTCGCGTGTCGGACCTGCGGAAGCGGTTCGGCCCGGTGACGGCGGTGGACGGCGTCAGCTTCGTCGCGCCGGACAACGCGGTGACGGGCCTGCTGGGCCCGAACGGCGCCGGCAAGACGACCACGCTGCGGATGCTCTACGCGCTGCTGAGGCCGGACGGCGGGAGCATTCAGGTGGACGATGTGGACGCGGTGGCGGCGCCGCAGGAGGCCCAGGCGCGGCTCGGCGTGCTCTCGGACGTCTCGGGCCTGTACCCGCGCCTGACCGCGCGCGAGCACATCCACTACTTCGGGCAGCTGCACGGCCTGACGGGTGCGCCGCTGCGGCAGCGGACCGACGCGCTCCTCAAGCTGCTCGACATGGACGGCATTGCCGATCGCCGGACCGCGGGCTTCTCGCACGGCGAGCGGACCAAGGTGGCGCTGGCGCGCGCGCTCGTGCACGACCCGCGGAACATCCTGCTCGACGAACCGACCAACGGCCTCGACGTGATGAGCACGCGTGCGGTCCGGGACATCATCCGCCGCCTCCGGGAGGAGGGGCGCATGGTGATGTTCTCCAGCCACGTGATGCAGGAAGTCTCCGCCCTCTGCGACACGATCATCGTCATCGCGCGGGGGCGCGTGGTGGCGTCGGGGACGCCGGAGGCGCTCCGCACGCAGACGGGCCGCGAGAGCCTGGAGGACGCGTTCGTCGCGCTGGCGGGCCTGGCGCCGGAGCCGGTGGAATGAGCGCGCGTGGCGGCCTCCCGGCGCAGACGCGCGTCGTCCTCGTCAAGGAACTGAAGGATGCCGCGCGCGACAGGCGCGCCATCTACTCCATCCTGTTCGGGTCGCTCCTTGGGCCGTTGATGGTGGCCTTCATGCTGAACAGCCTGGCCGAGCGGCAGCGGCAGATCGAGGACGTGACGGTGCCGGTCGTGGGCATGGAGCACGCGCCGGCCCTGGTCGCGTGGCTGCGCCAGCAGTCCGGCGTCGAGGTGGTGCCGGGCCCCGCCAACGCCGAGGAGGCGGTGGGCGCCGGCGCCCACGAGGTCGTGGTCGTGATTCCGGAGGACTACGGCGAGCGGTTCCGGGCGTCGAAGCCGGTGGAGATCCGGATCATCTCCGACGGGTCGCGTACCGCGTCGCGGCCGACGGTGCTGCGCGTCCGGGGCCTGCTCCAGCGCTACAACGGGGAGGTCGGCACGCTCCGGCTCGTGGGTCGCGGCGTCAGCCCGGCCATCGTCAACCCGCTGGACCTGCGCGAGGTGGAGGTCTCGAGCGCCCAGCAGCGGGCCGCGGCCATCCTGAACTTCATCCCGCTGTTCATCGTCCTGGCGGCGTTCACGGGCGGCATGCAGGTGGCGACGGACTCCACCGCGGGCGAGCGCGAGCGCGGGTCGCTGGAGCCGCTGCTGGTGAACCCGGCGCCGCGCATGGCGTTCGCGGCCGGCAAGTGGGGTGCGGCCGCCGTCTCCGCGATGATCAGCGCCGGCGTGACGACGGTGCTGTGCCTCGGGATCCTGCAGTTCATCCCGCTGCAGGACCTGGGGATCCGTTTTCGTATCGGCCCCCTGCAGGTCGCGGGCCTCCTGGCCGGCGTCCTGCCGCTCGCGCTGCTCTCGAGCGCGCTGCAGACGTGGCTCTCCACGTTCGCGCGCTCCTTCAAGGAAGCGCAGACCTACATGGGGTTCCTCGTCCTCCTCCCGATGGTCCCCGGCATCGTGGGCGTCGTCCACCCGATCACCAGCGAGTGGTGGATGTATCCCATTCCGGTGCTGTCCCAGCACGTCCTCATGGTGGACGTCCTCGGCAACAAGATGCCGAGCGCGGCGATGTTCGCCGTGGCGGCCATCACGACCGTGGCCGCTGCTCTCGTGCTGGTGCGGTTGACCCGCGGGTTGCTGGAACGCGAGCGGATCGTGTTCGGGCGCTGAGAGCCAGGTTACCCCGATGAAGACCCCGGTATCACGGCTGTGGCGTGTGGCGGCCCTCGCGCTTCTCTGCGCCCTGGCGGCCTGGCCGTCCGTGGCCCGCCAGCCGGTGGCAGGCGGCGTGCAGCCGTACATCGCGAGCGTGATTGGGGCGTCGGCGGCCGACCTGTCGTCGATCGCGCGCGGACGCGCGGTGGTCAAGACGCTCGAGGCCGCCAACCGGCGCGAGGTCACGACGGCGGGCGCCATCCGGATCAAGGCGGAGGCCGCCGCGTTCGTCAGCCGGTTCCGGACGCTCGAAGGGTTCCGGACCAGCCAGTTCGTGCACCAGGTGGCGCGCTTCAGCGAGCCGCCCACGCTGGAGGACCTCGGGCCGCTCACCATCGACGAGGACGACGTGAAGGCCTGGCCGAAGTGCCGGCCCGGCGATTGCGGCGTGCGCCTGACGGGCGAGGGCATCGCGCGCATGCAGCCCGGCGGCACCGGTAGTGAGGCGGACACGGAACGCGTCGCGCGGTACAAGATGCTGCTGTTCGAGCACGTGATGGCACACCGCGCGGGCGGCGCGTCACGGCTCCCGGTGTACGCGGACCAGGCGGAGCCGCTCCCGCTCGGCGAGGAGATCGGCTCCATCCTGGAACAGACCCCGACACCGCTGGCGCGCGCGCCGGCGCTCCTGGATTACCTGCACGCCTACCCGGCGGGCGCCCTGGCCCGCACGGAGAGCTTCTACTACTGGTCCAAGGAAGCCTTCGGCTTCAAGCCCGTGGTCGGCCTGTACCACGTGGCGCTCCACACCACCTTCACGGACGAAACCTTCATCGTTACGACGCAGATCTATGCCAGCCACTACATGGACGGGCAGGTGGCGATCAACGTGCTCCTCCCGGACCGCTCCGATGCGTCCCCGGCGTTCTACTGGCTGTACCACAACCGCGCCCGCATCGGCCGGATGGACAGCTTTCTGGGGTCGCTGTCGAGGTCGATCGTCCAGCGACGGGCGAGGAACGGCCTGTCGCGGTCGCTGACCCAGACGCGGGAACGGATGGAGGCCGGGACGCCGATGGACAGGCAGGCCCGGGCCCCCATTGACAGCCCCCTCCGGTTATGGCGCACAATGGAGGGTCCCGCATCTGGCGGGACATTTCGTCGTTGACCGATTCGAAGGGACTAGCAGTGGCACCTATCTCCGGCACCATCAAGCGCATCGTGAGCGACAAGGGCTTTGGCTTCGTCGCGGCTCAGGACGGCACTGAGTACTTCTTCCACCAGTCGGCCTGCGTGGACACACGCTTCGACAACCTGCGCGAAGGCCAGCAGGTGACGTTCGAGAAAGGACAGGGTCCGAAGGGACCGCGCGCCGAGAGCGTTCGCCCCGCGTAGGCGCTCGATGGTGTGGGATGGCCGGCGGCGGGCGCCGGCCATTCTTCGTTCAGGCCTGCCGTCCGCGCGTCCGCGGGCGCAGCACCCTGAGGTTCCGGGGTAACTGGCCGCGCCGCGGCAGTGCATCCAGGCCGCCCGCCCGCTTCGTCGACGCCGCTCCCACCACGTTGCCGGCTGACAGGCACTGCGCCACCGTGCCGCCCTGCAGCCACGCCCACAGAAATCCGCCGTTGAACGAGTCGCCCGCGCCCGTCGTGTCGACAGGCGTCCTCGCACGCCCGCGGCTCTTCTGCTCCTTGCCGCGCCACAGCCACAGGCACCCGGCCGGCCCGCGCTTGATCACGACCACCGCCTTGCGTGCATGCCACCAGGGCAGCGCCGACGGGAACCGCGTCACGCCGGCATAGAGCTTGGCCTCGCGTTCGTTGACGAAGACCACGTCCAGGACATCGAAGAGGGCGGTCAGCCCCGGATCGGCGGCGAGCGCCTCGTTCCAGCCGAAGTCGCCGGAGAGCGTAATGCCGCGGCGGCGGAGGGGCGCCAGGCGCTCCGCCCATCGGGCGCAGTTGCCCGGCCGGAACGCGAGGTGCACGTGCGTGGCCCGGGTCAGGGCGAGGACGCCGGCCAGCCGGTGTTCGATGTGCCTGTTCACGCCCGCAAAGGTGACGAGGGCGCGCTCGTGCCCGACGGAGAGGGCCGCGGTCACGGCCGGCGGCTCGCCGTGCCGCCGCAGGTTCCTGAGCCGGATGCCCTCCGCGCGCAGGCGCCGCGCCCCGGGCCGGCTCAGCCCGCTGGCCACCGAGACGTGCAGGCCGAGGCGGGCCGCCGCGACGGCGGTGATCACCGCACCCCCGCCGATGGTGGCGGCGTAGTCGCGCGCGTGCGCTACTTCGCCCGGGCGGGGAATCGTGTCGAGGCCGACGAAGACGAAGTCCTCGAAGGCTTCGCCGGCGGTGAGGAGACGTGGATGCGGCACGTCACGATTCTACCGGCCCCGGTCCCGTCCTCGACCGCCCGTCCGTGTGCCCATCCAGCGCGTCCGCGCCTTGACGCCGCCGCGCGTTCCACGTTGACCTGCCGCACCGTCGGGTATACAACAGGCACCCATGCGCGTCACGCCGGTCCTTGCGATCCTTGCCGTCTCGCTCTTCACGGTCACCGACGGGCACGTGCGCGTCCACGCGCAGGCCCGCACGATGGCCATCACCGGCGCCACGCTCATCGACGGCAATGGTGGTCCTGCCATGCCCGATGCCGTGCTCGTGGTGGCCGACGGGCGGATCACCGCGGTGGGGCCGCGCGCGGAGGTGGCGGTGCCGGCGGGCGCCGACGTCGTGGACGGCCGGGGCCGGTTCCTGATCCCCGGGCTCGTGGACACCAACGTCCACCTCTCGCTGTACGGCGGCGTCGCGGATCGGTACGAGACCCTGGCCCGCTATCACCCCCGCCAGCGGGACATCGTCCTCGAGGCTGCCCAGTTGCAGTTGGCCCATGGCGTGACCACGGTCCGGGACAGCTACGGCGTGCTCCCGCCGCTCGTCCACGTCCGCGACGAAATTGCCGCGGGGCGTGCGGTGGGGCCGCGCATCCTGGCCGCGGGCAACATCATCGGCTGGGGCGGGCCGTACTCGATCAGCTTCAGCCTGATCCGCGAGCTGGGGTTGACGCTGTTCCAGGAGCAGATGAACGACGAGGTGTCGCAGGGCGTCGGCGAGGACCTCGTGGACATGGACCTGGACGAGCTGCGGACGGCCATCAACGCGTATCTCGACAAGGGGCCGGACTTCCTCAAGTACGGCGGCACCGCGCACTTTGCGCGGCCCGCCTTCATCGGCTTCTCGCTCGACGCGCAGCGCGTCATCGTCGACGAGGCGCACCGGCGCAACCGCGTGGCGGAGACGCACGCGACGACGGTCGACGGCCTGCGGCTGTCCATCGAGGCGGGCATCGATCTCATCCAGCACCCCGAACTGCTCGGCACGCGCGCGCTCCCCGACGCCATGGTCCGGACCATCGTCGAGCGGGGGATCGTGTGCTCCATGCTCGTCAACACCGTCACGGGCGATGCGTGGGCCCGGCACCTCAAGGACCGCGAGGCGGCGGCGAAGAAGCGGGCGGAGGCGGAAGCAAAGCAGACGGAGGAGACGCCGCGCCCGTTGACGGGCGCCGAGCGCCGGCAGCGTGAGTCCGAGGAGGGGCTGGAGCTCGAGATGCGCCGTCGGAACGCGGCGGCGCTGATTGCGGCCGGCGCCGTCGTGACGATCGGCACGGACAACTACTGGGCGGCCGCGCCGGAGCTGATGCGGACACCGAAGGTCGACACGCAGAACCACGGCATCGGCAGCATCATCGCCATCGAGGGCCTTGTCGAGCTGGGCATGACGCCGGCACAGGCCATCGTCGCGGCGACGCGGAACGGGGCGATGGCCTCGCGAGGACTGGAGGCGTTCGGCACGCTCGAGGTGGGCAAGCGCGCGGATGTGCTGATCCTCGACGCGGACCCGCTGGCCGACATCACCAACATCCGCAGGCTGCACGCCATCTACAGGGATGGCCGGCTGATCGATCGGGCCGCGCTCCCCGCCGTGCGCATCCTGTCCCGCCCTGCACCCGCCGCGACGACGAGCGAGAAGTCCTCCGCACCCGCACGCGGCGGAAAATAGTCGCCCTCACGGATCCCAACCCGCGGCCGAGCCGGGTCGCGAGCGCGCGACACCGCGCGGAAGTCCTGTTCACGCCGCCGCCACGGCACGTGGAACGGGATGTGCAGCATTCCCGGACGGACCCGCGGCTCCCCCGCGGGCAGGGAGAGCGCGTCATGAAGGCGTCTCTGATTGCCAGGCGTCCTGGCCCCGTTCAACCGAGGCTCGTGTTCCGCACGGTCGAGACGGCCGCGCGCACGGCGCTCCGGTTCATCGAGGGCGGCCTGACCATCCCGTCCATCGTGGACGAGCACGACATGGTGATCTGGGACTACCCGGGAGGGGATGTGCGCGAGGAGCCCGGCCGCCTGGCCCTGGACCGCCTCCGCGTGCTGGCCGGCACCGCCGGCTGAGGGAAGGCTGGGGCCCCCGGCCTGCTCCGTGCCGTCGTTTCGGATGACCCCTGTCCCCACGGGAAACCGAATCGAGGCACGAGCGCCGGGGCTCCAGCCATCACTCGGGAATGCCCCCCAAGGTCTTGTAGAGCGCGACGACGGCGGTGAAGACACCGGCCTCGGCCTGCGCGACCCCATCCTCCGCCTGTAACTGCGTGCGTTCGGCGTCGAGGAGTGCCAGGAAGTCGACGACGCCCTCGCGGTAGCGGACGCGCGCGATCGACGCGGCCCGCGTGCTTTCCTGCGCCTGGAGGGACAGCCGGACGAGGCGCTGCTGTGCCTCGCGGTAGCCGACGAGCGCGTTCTCCGTCTCCTCGAGCGCGAGCAGCACGGCCTGCTCGTAGGCCGCGAGGGCTTCGCGCGTGCCGGCTTCGGCCCCACGCAGCCGTGCGCGCGCGCCGCCCAGGTCGAACGCCGCCCAACTGAGGGCGGGCGTGACGGCCCAGGCTCGCGAGTCCGCGCTGCCGAACGTCGTGCCGCGTCCCGCGAGCAGGCCCAGCACCCCGGACAGCGTGACGCGCGGCCACAGGTCTGCCGCGGCCATGCCTTCCCGTGCCGCCGCGGCGGCCAGCCGCCGTTCCGCGGCGCGCACGTCCGGCCGGCGGCTGAGCAGCGAGGACAGGTCGCCGAGCGGGAGCGTCTTGGCCAGCGGGGGATACGCACGCGGCGCGAGGTCCACGCCGAGCTCACCGGGCCGTGCGCCGACGAGTACGGCCATGCGGTGCTCACGCCGCGCGATGGCGGCGCGGACGACGGGCACCTCCGCGTCGATTGCGGCCACGCGCGCCGCGGCGCTTGCCACGTCCTGTTCCTCGCCGAAGCCCGCATCGCGCCGGACCTCGGTCAGCCGCAGCGTCTCGCGCTGGTTCGCCAGGCTCCGCTCGAGGACGGCCAGTTGCTGCTGCAGGCCGCGCAGCTCGAAGTAGTTGCGGGCCATCTCCGCCGCCACGCTGACGCGCACGTCCTGCAGCATCGCGTCGAAGCTGTCCGCGTTTGCGCGTGCCGCCTGCACGGCCGACCGGACGCGCCCGAAGAGATCCACTTCCCAGAACGCGTCGAAGCCCGCTCTGGAGGTCTCCGTGCGGATGGGATCCTCGGTGAAGCCCGGCACCACCTGTTCGCGCACCTCCACCGCCGCGCCGGCCGTCACCCGCGGGTACCTGTCGCGCCTGACATCGTCGAAGACCGCGCGCGACTGATCGAGGCGCGCCACGGCCACGCCGACGTCGAGGTTCGACGCGAGCGCCGCTGTCTCGAGTTCCTCCAGGACGGGGTCCTCGAACTGTGTCCACCAGCGCGGGTCGTACTCCTGCGCGGGGGCGAAGACGGGATCGCCGGCCTGCGTGAGGGCGGCGGGCGCGGTCTCGGGAGCGGCCGGAATGCGTGCCGCGCACGCGGCGGAGAGAAGCGCCACGAGTCCCGCGACGAGCGTCAGCGCTGCGGTCCGGCCCGTGCGTGCGACAGGCGACGCCGGCGACCCGGGAGGGGTAGGCGACCCTGAAGGGATAGGCGACCCTGAACGGATAGGCGACCCTGAAGGGTCGCCTCTACGAGGACGCAGAGGGGGACGGAGACGTGGAGGGAGACCGGGACGGAGAAAGAGCTCCCGTAGAGGCGACCCTTCAGGGTCGC
>CAZUGF010000003.1:59338-72795 GCA_964619705.1 uncultured Bifidobacteriaceae bacterium | reverse complement strand
GGAGGGAGACCGGGACGGAGAAAGAGCTCCCGTAGAGGCGACCCTTCAGGGTCGCCTACGCCTCCCGGGTCGCCTGCCCGGCGTCGCGCACGAGAAACGGAATTCGGTCGGCTCATGTCAGTTGTCCTACTGGGTTCTGTCCTACAGGCTGTAGAGGCGACCCTTCAGAGTCGCCTGCCGGTCCCGGGCCGCCCGGCCCTTTCGAATCGCTCTTCCTCCGTCCCCGTAGAGGCGACCCTTCAGGGTCGCCTACGCCTCCCGGGTCGCCTGCCCCCTCAGCGTCGCCCACCGCCTCGTGCACGTCGGCGATGAGCGCGTAGAAGGCCGGCACGACAAACAGGGTGAAGACCGTGCCGATGACCATCCCGGCCACGAGGACGATCCCGATGCTGTTGCGCGCCTCGGCACCCGGGCCGGCGACGAACACGAGCGGCATGTGGCCGAAGACCGTGGCCGCCGATGTCATCAGCACCGGCCGCAGCCGCGTCTGCGCCGCCTCGCGCAGCGCGTCGAGCTTCGGCAGGCCGCGGGATTGGAGCGTGTTGGCGAACTCGACGATCAGGATCCCGTTCTTGGCAATCAGGCCGACGAGCGTGATCAGCCCGACCTGCGAGTAGATGTTGATCGTGGTCAGGTCCAGGAAGCTGACGAGCAGCGCGCCGGAGATGGCCAGCGGCACGGACCCGAGCAGCACGATCAGCGGATCGCGGAAGCTGTGGAACTGTGCTGCGAGCACCAGGTAGATGAGCACCAGCGAGAAGCCGAGGGTCACGGCCAGCGTGGAGCCCTCGTGGCGGATCTGCCGCGACTCCCCGGCGTAGTCCACGGTCAGGCCGCTGTCCCCGAGTGCGGCCGCCGCTTCCTCCAGGACGCGCAGGCCGTCAGCCTTGGTGACGCCCGGCTTGACGCCGCCGAACACGCGGACCGCATCCTGCTGCTGGAACCGGTTCAGCGTCCGCGGCGCGGCCTGCGTGTCGATGTGCGCGAAGGTCGAGACGGGCACGAGCCGGCCGTTCGGCGTCCGCACCTTGAGGTCGAGCAGGGGTTCGAGTGTCGCGCGCCCCGCATCCCCGATCTGGGGGATCACCTTGTAGCTCCGGTCGAAGAAGTTGAACCGGTTCACGTAGTCGCCGCCGAGCAAGGTGCCGAGCTCGCGGCCGACACCGGCCAGATCGAGGCCGAGGTCCGCCAGCCGGTCACGGTCGAGGACGACACGCGCCTCGGGGAGGTCGATCTTGAGATCCGTGTCGACATACAGGAACTGCCCGCTCCGCCAGCCGGCGTCCACCACGCGCATCACCGTCTCGAGCAGGCGCTCGGGCGCCGCGGCGCTCTGGAGGACGAGCTCCACGTCGTACTGCCCGGGCGTGGGGAGCGGCGGATCGAGGCGCGGGAAGACGCGCAGGCCCGGCACCTGCGAGACGGCGCCGAACACCTCGCCGTACATCTCCTCCGTGGAGCGGCTCCGCTCGCGCCAGTCCTTCGCGACCAGGCCGCCGAAGCCGCCCCAGTTGGCGGTCAGCGACCAGGTGAACTCGGTCTCCGGAAACGACCGGATCGCCTCGACCACCTGCAGGTGATCGCGCGTGGTCGCCTCGAGTGACGCGTCCGGCGAGGACTCGAAGAACAGGCTGATGTGACGCTGGTCCTCGACGGGCGCCAGCTCCTGCCGCGAGTACTGGTAGAGCGGCCAGGCGGACGCCGCGACGACGAGCGCCGCCCCCGCGATGGCCCAGCGCATGTCGAGCGCGGCATCGAGGAGCCGGCCATACACCTGACGCACGCGATCGAACCCGCGGTTGACGAGCCGCGTCAGGCGTCCCTGCCGCCCGTGCGGATGGACGAGACGGGCGCTCATGATGGGCGACAGGGTCACCGCCACGATGCCGGACACCACGACGGCCGCGGCGAGCGTGATCGCAAACTCCAGGAAGAGCGATCCGCTCAGCCCGCCCTGGAAGCCGATGGGCGCGTACACCGTGGCGAGGGTGATGGTCATGGCGATGATCGGGCCGACCAGCTCCCGTGCGCCGACGAGTGCCGCCTCGATCCGCGTCCGCCCCTCCCGCACGTGCCGCTCCACGTTCTCCACCACCACGATGGCATCGTCGACGACCAGGCCGACGGAGAGGACGATGGCGAGGATGGTCAGGAGGTTCAGGCTGAAGCCGAGGGCGACCATCACGAGGCCCGCGCCGATGAGCGAGACGGGCATCGCGACGAGCGGCACGAGGGCGGTCCGCACGGACCCCATGAACAGGAACACCACGAGCGCCACGATGCCGATGGTCTCGACGAGCGTCTTGCTGATCTCGGTCAGCGCGTCGCGCATGAAGACCGTGCCGTCCCAGACCAGGCGCATCTCGATGTCCGGCGGCAGCGTCGGCCTGAGCGTGTCCATGGCCGTGCGGAGGCGTGCGGCGACGTCGAGCTCGTTGGCGCCCGGCACCGGCCACACGCCGAGGTAGACGCCCGTCTCGTCGTTGTACTTGGCCACCAGTCCCGCCTCTTCCGCCCCGAGCTCGACCCGGGCGACGTCGCTCAGCCGGACCACGGCGCCTCCCCGATCGGCGACGATCAGCGTGGAGAACTCGTCCACCGTACGGAGGTCCGTGTTGGCGAGGAGGTTGACCTGGACCAGGCTGCCCTTGGTCTGTCCCACGGCGGCCAGGAAGTTGTTGCGCTGCAGGGCCGCCTGCACGTCGCCGGGCGTCAGGTTGAGGGCCGCCAGGCGGTCGGGGTCCAGCCACACGCGCATCGCGATGTTGCGCCCGCCCTCGTTGTTCGAGATGCGCTGAACGCCTTCGATTGTCGCCAGTTGCGGCTGCACGGTGCGCCCCAGCCAGTCCGTGATGGCCGACACGCTGCGCGTCTTCGACGTGAAGCTCAGGTAGAAGGCCGCGTAGGGCCGATCCGTCCGCTGCACTTCGGCCGACGGCGGCTCGGCTTCGGCGGGGAGGTCCGAGCGGACCTGCTGGAGCCGTGCCGTGACCTCCGACAGGGCCGCCGTGGCGCTGTGGTTCAGCTTCAACCGCACGGTGACCGTGCTGATGCCCGCGCGGCTCGCGGACTCGACGTAGTCCACGCCGCTGATGGACGACACGGCACGCTCGATCGGCGTCGTGAGGAAGCCCCGCACGATGTCCGCGCTCGCGCCGATGTAGACCGTCGTGATGACGACCGACGAGCTGTCGATGCTGGGGTACTGCTGCACCGGCAGCGTCGTGAGCGCGCGTGCTCCCACGAGCACGATCGCGAGGTTGACGACCACCGCCAGCACGGGGTGCTTGATGAACGTGTCAGTGAACGAGGTCATGGTGCGTGTCCTTCTGCTGCGTGCCCCGCTGCTGTCGGGCGCCGCGTCTCTTCCCGTGCCGCCAGGGCCTGCCGAGCCCGCCGGTACCTGCCGGGGCCGGCCGTCACCGGGCCGCGGCCTCGCGCTGGGCCAGCGTGCGCGGCGTGTCGGCAATCGCGACCAGCGCGGTGTCCCGGAGCTTGAAGGAGCCGGACGCCGCGACGCGCTCGCCCGGCGTCAGGCCCGCGTGGACCAGGACCTCGTCGCCGAGCATCGCGCCCGCCTCGACGGGCCGGAGGTGTGCCCGCGTCGCTCCGGCGGCGTCCTCGTCGAGGACGAAGACGTGGTCGCCATCCGGCCCCTTGCGGAGCGCGCTGCCGGGGATGGCCACCACCGTGCGCGAGGCGCCGGCGGCCACCCGGACGCGGACCGAGGCGCCGGGCGCCAGCGGTCCCTGTGCGCGGACGACCCGCGCGCGCACCGTCGTGCTTCGCGTCGTGGTGTCCACGCGGGCGTCGAGCGCCTCGATGCGTCCGTGGATAGGCGTGCCATCCCCGTTGACCAGGATGTCGACGGCGTTCCCGCGCCGCAGCCCGGCGGCGATGTCCTGCGGGATGGAGAAGTCCACGTGCAGGGCCTCGTCCACGCTCTGGAGCGTGGTGAGCTCCGTGCCCTCGTTCAGGTACTGGCCGGGGTGGAGGTCGGCGAGGCCCACGCGCGCGCGGAAGGGCGCGCGGATGGTCTTGCGCCCGATGATGGCGCGGGTCCGCGCGATCTGCGCGACCGCGACGTCCCGCTCCGCGAGCGCGCGATCGACGGCCATCCCCGTCGTCGCCTGCTCGGCCTGCAGGCGCTCCTGCCGTTCGAGCGTCGTGCGGGCGAGCGCGGCCTGGGCTTCGAGCGCCTGGAGCTCGGCCTCCTCGACCGAGACGTCCAGCGCGACGAGGACCGTGCCGGCGTCCACGATGGCGCCGGGCGTCAGGCGGACGTGCCGGACCGTGCCGGCCAGCTCGTTGCGCAGCGTGACCGAGCGCAGCGCGAGGACCGTCCCGATGACGGTGATCGTCTGCCGGTGCTCCCGCGCGGCGGCCACGGCGGCGGTGACGGCTTCCGCCGGCTCGGGTTGGTCGAGCGACGCCGCGGCGGCGGCCTCCGTCGACGCGTGCTTCCACGCGCCGAGCCCGAGGCCGGCGGCCGTGATGACGACGAGGAGGAGGACGGGTGCGATCAGGCGGCGGGTCATGACGTGCGCTCCAGTGAAGACGGGTCATCGGTGCCGTGCGAGACGGCCGCGGGCGGCCCCTCGCGATGGAGGTCGGCCGCAGGGCGTGCGCACGCGGCGAGCAGCCCCAGCGCGATGCCGAACGAGACGATGAGCCAGCGGTGAGCGAGGTGCAGGGACCGATGGTTGCGGGCGGGCAGTCGAGCGTTCATGCTCACGAGGATCGCGCGCGCCGCCCCCTGTCCACAATCGAGCACAAGGCCGAGGCCGGCGTCCCTCGGATGCCCGAGCTGCGCATCCGTCCTCCCGCACAGGCTGTTCTCATCCTTTCGACCGAGGGCCGCGTCGTCCCGACGGGGGAGTGCGCTCCCGCGCGGGCGCCCTCATAATGGGCGTCATGGCTGAAAGCAATTGCGGCCCGTTCGCCGGCGCGCCGACAGCGGCCGAGCTGCCGGCAGACACCGACATCCAGTCGCTGCGAGAAGCGCTGGCCCTTGAACAGGCGCAGCGCCGCCGCGCCGAGTGCGCGGCCGAGATCCAGGGCGACTCGGTACAGCTCGCCCTCGACCTGCTCGTGCGCGAGCCCGACATCACCGGCTTCTTCCGCGCCTTCATGCAGCGCGTGATGGAAGAGAGCGAGAGCCACGCGTGCGGCGTGTGGCTGCTGGACGACGAGCGTGTCCGGTGCGACCTGTGGATGGCCAACGTCCGCGGCGTGTTCTACTCCCGGGACCTGCCCGACTGGGGCTCATTGGCGCTCCCGCGCGACGCGATGAGTGCGCACCTCCTGGCCTTCGAGCGCGGGTGGACGCAGACGACGGTCTACGAGGCACGCGATCCGCGCCTGCCCGCCAGCGTCCACGATTTCAACGAGGCGAACGCCGTGGCGTCGATCGTGGTCTCGCCGCTTGTGCTGCCGACGGGGACCATGGGCTGGGTGGGGCTGGCCTCATCGCACGAGCAGCCGTGCGAGGTGTCATGGCGCCGTGCGCTGGTGGACGCGATGGCCCGGCAGGCGACGCTGGCGCTCCATCACAGCCGGCTCATCGAGCAGAGCCGGCTCGAGGAACGGGCGCAGGCCGTGCTGCAGGAGCGCAACCGGATTGCGCGCGACATCCACGACACGCTCGCGCAGGGCTTTGCGGCCATCCTGATGCAGCTGCAGGCGGCGCAGCGCGCCGGCGCCAGCGGTCTCCCGGTGCCGGTGAGCGCCGCGCTGGACACGGCCGTCGAGCTTGCGCGCACGCACATGATCGAGGCCCGGCGGTCGGTCTCCGCCCTCCGTCCGCAGTTCGCGGACCAGGAGGACGTCGGCGCCGCCCTCCAGCGCATCACCGACATGGCCCGCCGGACGACGGAGGTCCCCGTGGCCCTCGCGCTCGAGGCGCTGCCGCCGTTCGGCATGGGCGTCGAGCGCGAGATCATCGGCATCGCACAGGAGGCGCTGACCAACGCCGTCCGCCACTCGCGCGCGCGCCGCATCGACGTGCGCGCGGAGAGCATCCACGCGGTGGGGTTCCGGCTGTCCGTGCAGGATGATGGGCGCGGCTTTGCCGCCGACCGGTGCCACAACGGGTTCGGCATGACGAGCATGCGCGAGCGCGCCGAACGCATCGGCGCATCCCTGACCATCGTCACGGCGCCGCGCGGCGGGACCGAGGTTGTCCTCGCGTGGGAGCCGCCGTCGTTCTCGGTGCCGAGGCCGGCGGATGTGGCCTGACACGGCGGGGCCCGTCGTGGACGCGACGCAGGCAAAGACGCGCGTGCTCGTCGTGGACGATCACGCGCTGCTGCGGACGGGCGTGGCCAACATCATCAACCAGGAGCCGGACCTGCGGGTGATCGCGGAGGCCGCCAACGGCCGCGAGGCCGTCGAGACGTATCGCGCGCTCCGGCCGGACATCGTGCTGATGGACCTGCGGATGCCGGTCATGGAGGGGGTCGAGGCCATCCGGCAGATCCGGGCCTTTGATCCGCAGGCGCGGGTCGTCGTGCTCACCACCTACGACGCCGACGAGGACATCGCCCGCGCGCTCGAGGCCGGGGCCAAGGCCTACATCCTCAAGGACATCGCCGCCGCGGCGCTGGTCTCGTGCATCCACCACGTGCTGGACGGCCGGACCTACCTCGCGCCGGCCGCCGCGGCCAAACTGGCCGAGCGCGTGACGCAGGTGCAGCTGACCCCGCGCGAGCTCACCGCCCTCCGGCTGATGGCCGACGGCCAGAGCAACAAGGAGATTGCGCAGTCGCTCGGGATCAGCGAGCGCACCGTCAAGACGCACCTCGGACACCTGTTCGAGAAGCTCGGCGTGACGAGCCGGACCGAAGCCGTGCGCGTCGCGACGCGGCGGGGGCTCGTCCGCCTGGACTGATCGCCGCCGATGGTCGCCACGGGGCATCGCGGATGTCCCCGGGCACACCGGATGTCACGCGCCGGCCGGCGCCGACACTACAATGATGTGCCGATGGCCTCTGCCGTATCGCTGACGGGGCTCCTGCACCGCGCGCAGGCCGGCGACCCGGAAGCAGCCGGTGTGCTGTTCGAGGAGAGCTACCCCGTTCTCCAGCGCCTCGCCCGCGCGCGGCTGCGGGCGCACGTGCGCACGCCGACGCTCGACACCGGCTCACTCGTCCACGAGGCCTATCTGCGGTTCGTGTCCGCCGGAAGGCTCCGCATCGAGGATGCCACGCACTTCCGCCGCTGGGCGTCGCGCGTCATGCGATCGGTCATCGTGGATCTGGCGCGCCGCCGGCAGGCCGAGCGGCGGGGCGGCCGGCTGGCCCGGGTGACGCTGAGCGGCGACCTGCCCGTGGAAGCCTCCGGCCGCGAGGACTTCATCCTGCGGGTGCACGAAGCCCTGGAGGCGTTCGCCGACGTGGACCCTCGCGCGGCGCACCTGGTGGAGTTGCGCTTCTTTGCCGGCATGACCGAAGCCGAAGCCGCGGACGTCCTCGGCGTCAACGAGCGCACCGTTCGGCGCGACTGGGACAAGGCCCGCCTCCTCCTGGGCGAGATGCTCCGCTCGGAGTGAATCCCGCCCCAGGCCATGTCCGGATTCCTCCTCCGTTTTGCGTAGCTCCTGGTGAAGGGCAGTTCCGCCCTTCTCGCACAAGGAGCAGAACATGGCCTGTCGGTTCGGAACGGCGACGATGCTCGCCGCGCTGGCGCTGGTGTTGACACTCGACGGCACGGTATCGGCCCAGCCGCTCGGCACGTTCAACTGGCAGTTGGCGCCGTACTGCAACGTGATCACCGTCAGTGTGG
Source organism: uncultured Bifidobacteriaceae bacterium (assembly GCA_964619705.1). GTDB lineage: Bacteria > Acidobacteriota > Vicinamibacteria > Vicinamibacterales > UBA2999 > VFZN01. Next base: position 65,013 of record CAZUGF010000003.1, on the reverse strand, counting down.
CCCAGGACGGGGCAGTGTACACACTGGACGGGTACGACAGCCAGTGTGGGACGGCCGCGCGTGCCGCGGTGTCGGGCACCGCCTTTCTCAACCCCGATGGCACCGTCGGCATCGGCCTGACGACGGTCACCGCTCCCGGCGGCACGGCTGTGCACCTGGAGGCGTCGATTGACGCGATCGCTCTCGGAGGGGCGTGGCACGACAGCCACGGCAACAGCGGCACGCTCGTGTTCTCGCCCGCGTCTCCGGGCGGCAGCCCGCGGCCGCTCGGCACCGGCGACATCCCTGACGGTTCGATCACGAGTGCCAAGCTGGCCGATGGCGCGGTGACCGGCGCGAAGATTGCCGACGGCAGCATTCGCGCGATCGACGTCAACCTGACGGAGGTCCAGCGGCGCATCTCTGCGGCCTGTCCCGCGGACCAGATGATGACGGCCGTCCGCATCGACGGCAGCGTGGACTGCGTGACCGCGGCAGGCACGGGTGACATCACCGCCGTGACGGCCGGAGCGGGGCTGTCGGGAGGCGGTGCGTCAGGCGCGGTGATGCTCGCGGTGGATTTCCAGGGGCCGGGCTCGGCGTTCGCGGCCGCCAGGAGCGATCACACGCACGAACGCCCGGGCAACGATCACAACGTGGCGGTGGGTCCTGGTGCGCTCTCCAGGACGACGGGCCCGTGGAACACCGGCGTCGGGAGCGCGGTGCTCGAGCTCAACACGTCAGGGACCGAGAACACGGCGTTCGGGGCGAACAGCCTGCGGCTCAACACGACGGGCCGCACCAACACCGCCATTGGCGCATCCGCGCTCGCCAGCAACACCGACGGCATCGGCAACCTGGCCGTCGGCGTATCGGCGCTCCGGGACAACGACGCCGGATCCAACAATACGGCCGTGGGAAACCACGCGCTCCAGAATCTCGAAACCGGGGGCTCGAACCTCGCCGTCGGGCACATGGCCGGCGCGCTGCTCACCGACGGCGTGGACAACGTGTACCTGGCCAGCAGCGGGGGCACGAACAGCGAATCCGGCACGACCCGGATCGGCCGCAGCAACGCGCAGACGCGGGCCTTCGTGGCGGGGATCCGTGGAACGACGACCGGCCAGGCCAACGCCGTCGGCGTCGTCATCGACAGCGCGGGGCAACTCGGGACCGTCTCGTCGAGCCGCCGGACCAAGTTCGACATCGCCAGCCTCGACGCGCCGGTCACCGAGGCGCTCCAGCGGCTGCGCCCTGTCCAGTTCCGCTACCGGCAGGCCTTTGCCGACGGCACGACACCCCTGGAGTACGGCCTCATCGCGGAAGAGGTGCAGGACGTGCTGCCTGCCCTGGTGGCGACCGGCGCGGACGGGCAGCCGGAGACGGTGAAGTATCACGTGCTGCCGGCCCTGCTGCTGTCGGACGTGCAGCGGCTCGAGCGTGAGCGGCTGCGGCTCGAGAAGGCGTTTGCGCGCGAGGCCGCGCGCGTGGCCGAGCTCGAACGCCTGGTCGAGGCCCAGGGCCGCGCCATTGATGCACTCCGAGGCGGCGTGTCGCGGAGCCGGCCGTGGTGATACGAACCATGACCGCCCGGCACCATCACGAGACGATGCCGATGTCCGCCGCACCGCATCCTCAGCCGCAGCCTGACGGGTCTCCCTGGCGCCACGCGTTCCTCGGCTCCGAGGCGCGAGTGCCGGTGCGTGACGGACGGCACGTGCCGTACGTGAACCTCGACAACGCCGCGACGACGCCGCCGCTGCGGGCCGTGGCCGATGCCGTCGACGAGTGCCTCCGGCTGTATGCCAGCGTGCATCGGGGCGCGGGTTACAAGGCGCGGGTGAGCACGGCGGCGTACGACGACGCGCATGCGGCCATTGCGCGCTTCGCCGGGGCGGACCCGCGGACCCACGTCGTCATCTTCGGCAGGAACACGACCGAGGCGCTCAACAAACTGGCCAACCGGTTCGCGTTCGCGCCGGACGCCGTCGTGCTGTCGACCATGATGGAGCATCACTCGAACGACCTGCCGTGGCGGCGGCGGGCCGAGGTCGTGCGCACCCGTGTCATGCCCGACGGCCGGCTCGACGAGGAGGACTTCGACCGCACGCTGGCCCGGTATGCCGGCCGGATCGCGATCGTGGCCGTGAGCGGCGCCTCCAACGTCACCGGGTTCGTCCAGCCGGTGCACCGCCTCGCGCGCAAGGCGCACGCGGCAGGCGCGCGCATTGTCGTGGACGCGGCCCAGCTCGTGGCACACCGGCGGCTCGACGTCAGGCCGGAGACCGATCCCGGCCATCTGGATTTCGTGGCGTTCTCGGGACACAAGATGTACGCGCCGTTCGGCGCCGGCGTCCTCGTCGGCCCGCGCGACGTGTTCCTGCGCGGGGCGCCGGATGTCGTGGGAGGCGGCACGGTGGACGTCGTGACCGAGGACGAGGTTGTGTGGGCCGGCCTGCCCGATCGCGAGGAGGCCGGTACGCCCAATGCCGTCGGGGCCGTGGCCATGGCGGCGGCCGCCGGCACCCTGAGCGGCTGGACGATGAGCGCGGTCGAGGCCCACGAGCGGGCGCTGACCGCTCACGCGCGAGCGCGGCTGCGGGCCGTGCCCGGCCTCACGATCTACGGAGATGCCGCCGGTGACAATGCGGATCGCGTGGGCGTCCTGTCGTTCAACCTCGCGTCGGTGGATCACGCGCTCGTGGCGGCCGTGCTCGGGTATGAAGCGGGTATCGGCGTGAGGAACGGCTGCTTCTGCGCTCACCCGTACGTGTCGGCGCTGCTCGGCGTGCGCGTGGGCGCGCCGTCGGACTGGCGCGAGGCTGACGGGCGCCTGCGGCCGGGCATGGTGCGCCTCAGCCTGGGCGCGTACAACACGGCGGCCGACATCGACGCGGCGGCGGACATCCTGACGGCGGTGGCCGCCGGCCGCTACGTGACGGCGTACGAGCGTGTCTCGCCACACGAGTACGCACCGAAGACGCGCGCGCGTTCTGGTATACAGGCGCCATGGATGTCAGGACCTGGACCACGCTGAGCCGGCTGCTCGACGACGCCCTCGACCTGGCGCCGGCCGATCGGGCGGCCTGGCTCGAGGGCCTGGCCGACGAGCACGAGCGCTTCAAGCCGCGGCTGCGCGCGATGCTGGAACGCGCGTCGTCGCTCGGAGAGGACCCGTTTCTCGCAACGCTGCCGCGGTTCGAGCCATCCGATGCGGGCGGCGAACCTGACGACGGGCCGGCGCCGGGCGTCACCGTGGGGCCCTTCCGCCTGACGCGCCAGCTCGCGACGGGCGGGCAGGGCGCGGTCTGGCTGGCCGAGCGTGCCGATGGGTTGGTCAGGCGGCCCGTCGCGGTCAAGCTGCCGCACGGGCTTGCCGTGCGTCCCGGCCTCAGGGACCGCATGGCACGCGAGCGTGAGATCCTGGCGACCCTCACGCACCCGAACATCGCGCGCCTCTACGACGCGGGCGTGACGCAGGACGGCGCGCCCTTTCTCGCCCTGGAATACGTCGAGGGCACGCCCATCGATCGGTACTGCGCGGATCATCACCTGGACGTTCGCGCGCGTGTCCGGCTCTTCCTGCAGGTGGTCGGCGCCGTCGCGTACGCGCACGGCCAGCTCGTCATCCACCGCGACCTCAAGCCGTCCAACGTCCTCGTCACTCCCGACGGCCAGGTCCGGCTGCTCGACTTCGGCATCGCCCGCATGCTGGACGACGCGGCGCCCGGGGACTCCACGCTCACCGAGCTCGGCGGCCGCGCGATGACGCTTGCCTACGCGTCTCCGGAGCAGGTGTCACGCGCGCCGCTCGGCGTCGCGACCGACGTGTACTCCCTGGGCGTGATGCTGTACGAGCTGCTGGCAGGCGTGCGTCCGTACGAGACCGCGCGGGACACCAGTGCGGCGCTCGAGGAGGCCATCCTGACGGCCGAGCCCAGGCGCCCGAGCGACAGGGTCGCCGACCGTGCGCTCGGGAAGGCCATCCGCGGCGATCTGGACACGATTGTGCTCCAGGCGCTCGAGAAGGCGCCGGCCGATCGCTACACGACGGCCGCCGCCATGGGGGAGGATCTCGAGCGGTATCTCGATGGGCGGGCGGTCGAGGCGCGGCCGGACAGCCGCTGGTACCGGGCCCGCAAGTTCGTCGTGCGTCATCGCGTCGTGGCGGGCGCCGCCGCTGCGGTGCTCGCGGCCGTGTGCGCCGGTGCCGGCATGGCCATCTGGCAGGCCGGCGTGGCGCGGACCGAGCAGCAGCGCGCGGAAGACGTGAAGGCGTTCATCGTCTCGATGTTCCAGGACGCCAATCTCGACACCGCGGGTGCGGGCCCCGTCTCGGTGCGCGACCTGCTGGCGCGTGCGGAGGCCCGGCTCGCGGCGCTCCCGGGCGGCGCCGTCAAGGCGGAGCTGCTCATCGTCGTCGGTGAGGCGCTGCTCGCGCTGGGCGACACCGGGACGCTCGAGGCCGTGGCGGAGCGCGCCGTGGCCGAGGCCGCCGCGGTCGGCGACGACGCCCTGGTGTACCGCGCGCGCGTCCTGACCGCGTGGGCGCACATGTACCGCGGTCGTCCCGATGCGATGACGGCGGAGATCGAAGCGATCGCGCCCGCGCTGGAGCGCGACACCAGACGCTTCGCGCGCGAGCTCTCGGATGTCTGGCGGCTGCGTGCCAGCGCCGCCATCGACGCGGGCCGCTATGAGGACGCCGTCGCGGCCGCGGTCCGGGCGCTGGAGTTCATCGAGCGTGCTGCCGGTGTGGGCACAGCCTCGACGTTGTCCGCGCTCACGACCTTGAGCGAGGCGCACACGCAGGCGGGCCAGAGCGCGGAGGCGCTCGCGATAGCCGAGCGTGCGATGCAGGTGGCGGACGCCGCCTATGGCATGGGCGGGGACCATCCCTACGTGCTGGGTGCCCGGGTCCGGCATGCGGACGCGCTCGGCAGGACGGGTGACATCGCGGGCGCCGTCGACGGGTTGCACCGGGTCGTGGCCGATGCGAGCCGGGTGTTCGGCCCCGACGGGCGGACGGTCGGGTTCTACCTCCAGCGTCTCGCCAACCTCCAGATTCGCCTCGGGCGGGTCGACGCGGCCATCGACAGCATCACGCGGGGAGCGGCCATCATCGAACGTCATGCGGAGGCGGGCTCGCCGACGCGCGCGGCGTTCGACAACACGGCCGGCCACGCGCTCCTCTTCGCCGGCCGCGCGCTGGCCGCGCTGCCGCCCCTGACGCGGTCGCTCGACACCGCCGTCCGCGTGTTCGGACCGCAGCACGCCAACACGTTGAACGTCCGAGCCGGCCGCGCCATGGCACTCGCGCTGGCGGGCCGCGGCAGGGAGGCGGACGGGGAGATCACGCGGACGCTGGACGACATGCGCGAGTCCGGCCAGACACTCCCGCGGCCCCTCTACGTAGCCGGCCTCGTCAATCGCCGCCACGGAAGGCTGGAGCCCGCCGCCACCCTCCTGGACCGCGCCGAGCGCGCCGTCGAGGACGACGCGTCGCTCCTGTGGCAGATCTGCGTCGAACAGGGGCTGCTGAGGCTGGACGCCGGACGCCGGGAGGAGGCAAGGACCTACCTCGAGCGCGCCACCGCCATGGTGAGAGAGATGGGCATCGCGGACCATCCCGGGACGGCAGCGCTGAGAGCGGCCCGCGAACGAGCGGCGGAATAGAACCCCCGTGCTTCGAACCC
>CAZUGF010000003.1:37361-59238 GCA_964619705.1 uncultured Bifidobacteriaceae bacterium | reverse complement strand
CGTGCTTTGAACCCCCGTGCTTTGAACCCCTTCGTGCTTTGAACCCCTGTAGAATGCAAGAGACGGGGCGTGGCTCAGCCTGGTAGAGCGCCCGCTTTGGGAGCGGGATGTCGCTGGTTCGAATCCAGTCGCCCCGACCACAGCACAAGAAGTCGGACGGGTCTCGAGACCCGCCTCGGGCGTTCCTCCCCGCACCTCCCCCGAACCTTCCCGCACCTTCCCAGAACCTTCCCCGCACCTCCCCGCACCTCCCCAGAACCTCCCCAGAACCTCCCCAGAACCTTCCTGTAAGCTTCCGCCATGCGGTACTTCGTCACGGGGGCCACCGGGTTCGTCGGCGGCGAGATCGTCAAGCAGCTGATCAGCGGCGGCCATCGCGTCGTCGCGCTCGTCCGCCGGCCCCCGGCGGCTTCGTTCCTGCGCACGCTCGGCGTCGAGTTGCACGAGGGCGACATCACCGATCGCGAGAGCCTGCGGGCGCCCATGGAGGGCGTGGACGGCGTCTTCCACGTGGCCGCCTGGTACAAGGTGGGCGTCACCGAGCCGATGGCGGAGCGCATCAACGTCGAGGGCACCCGGAACGTCCTGACGACCATGCGCGAGCTCGGAATTCCGAAGGGCGTGTACACGAGCACCGTGGGCGTGTTCTCGGATACGAAGGGGCGCATGCCGGACGAGACCTACAGGTACGAGGGCCGCCACCTGAGCGAGTACGACCGCACGAAGTGGCTGGCGCACTACCAGGTGGCGCTGCCGCTCATGGCCCGGGGGCTGCCGCTCGTCATCGTCCAGCCGGGCGTCGTGTACGGGCCGGGGGACACGAGCGGTTTCCACACGGCGCTCGTGGACCTGCTCCGCCAGCGCCTGCCGGCGACGCCGCGCCGTACGGCGTTCTGCTGGGGCTACATCGAGGACACGGCGCGCGGGCACCTGCAGGCCATGGAACGCGGCCGTGCCGGGGAGACCTACATCATCACCGGGCCGCCGCACACCTTCGAGGCGGCGTTCGACAGGGCCGCGGCGATCGCCCGCGTGCGGGCGCCACTCCTGCATCCCGGCCCGCGCACCATGCGGGCCATGGCCTGGCTGATGGAGATCCTCGGTGCCTTCACGGACCTGCCGTCCGCGCTCAACCCGGAATCGCTGCGCGTGCTGGCGGGGTCCACGTACTTCGGCGCGAACGACAAGGCCGTGCGCGAGCTCGGGTTTGCCGCGCGGCCCCTCGACGAGGGGCTGGACCAGACCATCGAGCACGAGCTGCGCCTGCTGCGGCGATCGCGTCCGGTATCCTGACGGGAGCGGCCGCGGTACATGCAGCGGCGCCGTGGGCCGGTGTCAGCGATGAGGGGTCAGGTCCGCCGGATGCCGCCGCTGATGATGTCCGCGATCATCCGCGTGGCTTCCTCGCTGCCCATGCCGTAGTGGTTGGGCACGCCGAAGATCAGCTCCACGACGAAGTAGTAATAGAAGATCCGCATCGTCATCATCATGGCGAGGACGGGCGGGACGTCCGGCCGCAGGCGGCCGGGGATGTCCAGGTCCGGACGCCGCGCGAGCAGGTGCTCGAAGCGCTGCGCCATCTCGGAGTAGAAGCGGTGGATGTGCCGGCCCTCGAACTCCACGACGTCCACGAAAATGAGGCTGATGTACGGGCGCCAGGTGTCGGCCACCTCGCGTGCCGCGTCGCCGATGTCGGTCAGGCGATCGGGGAAGGCGCCTTCCTCGAAGACGCGCATCAGCGGGAACTCCGGCTGGGACGAGGCGGTCCAGAAGTGGTCCAGCAGCGTCTGGAAGATGGCTTCCTTGTCGCGGAAGTGGTGGTAGACGCTGCCCGTGGAGACGCCGGCGTGCTCGGCGATGTCCCGGACGCTCGTGGCGCGGTACCCGCGGCTGGAGAACAGTGCGAGGGCCGCGTCGAGGAGGGCGGTGCGGCTCCGCTCGGAGCGCTCTTCCTGCAGCATGATTGGGCGTCAGTATAAACGTCCGGCGCCGATGTCAGTGATCGGGCCGCGGTCCGCCTCCCGCCTCGGCGAGCCAGCGGCGGAGGTCGCGGAACGCACGCGCGCGGTGGGAGACGGCGGCCTTCTCGTCCAGCGTGAGGGCGCCGGTGGTCCGGCCGAAGGGCGGGTAGAGGAAGATCGGGTCGTAGCCGAAGCCCTCCGTGCCGGACGCGGCGGCGGCAATCATCCCCTCGATCCGCGCATCGGTCTCGAACAGGATGCCGTCGCCGTCGGCCACGGCGAGCGCGGTGACGAAGCGCGCGTCGCGCGCGGCACTGGGCACCTGGTCCAGCCTGCGGAAGATGTCCGCGAAGCGATCCGGATAGGCGGCCGACGGCCCGAGATAGCGCGCGGAGTGGACGCCGGGCTCGCCGCCGAGCGCGTCGATCTCGAGCCCGGAGTCTTCAGCAATCGCCGGGAGCCCCGTGGCGCGCGCGTAGCCGAGCGCCTTGTGCCGCGCGTTCTCCCAGAACGTGCGGCCCGTCTCCTCCGGCGCCGGCACCGGGCCGATCTCGTCCAGCGTGACGAGCGTCACCGGCGCGCCCGTCATGATGTGACGGACCTCGCGGATCTTGCCGGGGTTCGTCGTGCCGAGGAGCAGCCTCATCGGCCGAGGATCTTGCCGACGATGTCCCTCTGTTTGTCGATCAGTTGGGAGATGCCGGCGTCCGCGAGCTCGAGGAGCCCGGTGAGCGCATCCCGGCCGAACGGCTCGGCCTCCGCGGTGCCCTGGATTTCGATGAACCGGCCGTCGCCCGTCTTGACGATGTTCATGTCGACGTCGGCGGCGGAGTCTTCCTCGTAGGCCAGGTCCAGCAGCGGCATCCCGCCGACAATGCCCACGCTCGTGGCGGCCACGTAGTCGCTGATCGGCATCGTCTTGAGCACCTCGCTCTGCCGCAGCCGGTCCAGCGCGAGGACGAGGGCGACGAACGCCCCGGTGATGGCGGCCGTGCGCGTGCCGCCGTCCGCCTGGATGACGTCGCAGTCCAGCCAGACCGTTCGCTCGCCGAGCTCGTTCAGCCGGACGATGGTCCGCATGGATCGGCCGATGAGCCGCTGGATCTCCATGGTCCGTCCGCCGACCTTGCCGCTCGATGCCTCGCGCGTGTTGCGCGTGGAGGTTGCGCGGGGCAGCATGCCGTACTCGGCGGTCACCCAGCCCTTGCCGCTCCCGCGGAGGAAGGGCGGCACGCGGTCCTCCACGCTCGCCGAGCAGATGACGCGTGTGCGTCCCACCTCGATGAGGACGGAGCCCTCGGCGTGGAGCATGAAGTGCGGCGTGATGAGGGTGGGACGCAGCTCACCGGGGGCGCGATCGTACTGTCGGGTCATGACGGTGGTATCTCTGGACTGGTGGACGGCGTCGCGATCAATCCCTCATTCTTCCGCAACGGCCGCCGCAAGTCCACATGACCCGCGAGCGTATCGGCCTCCTGTCCGTCGATGAGGATCTGCACCTCGCCGACCGTCGGCAGGTTGACGAGCACGGTGTTGACCACGCCGTAGACGGTCAGCAGCTCCTGCATGGAACCGCCGGGGTGCTTCGCACGCACGGTGCCGTCCAGGTCCACGAACACCTCGTTGCGCTGCGAGACGTAGAGCCCGCGCAAGGTCGTGCCGGCGGGGATCGTGGAGGAGAGCGGCGCCGGCGGCGGCGTGGTCAGCAGCGCGTCGACGATGGCGCGGGCCTGCGCCACGGTGCCCTCCGCGAGCGGTACTTCGGTCTCGACGCCGACCAGGCGCTGGCCGTCCGCCGAGGCAAAGAAGAGCGTTGCCTTGATACGCGGCCCCGCGGCCTCCGGGCCCGGTTCCTGCGGCGCTACGGCCGGCAGGTCCACCACCACCTCCGGGGCCGGTGGCTCGGTGGGCGAGCGCAGGAACTGTCCGAGTGCCGACATCAGGAGCCATCCGAGCAGCGCGGCCGCCACCAGGCCCGCACCCACCGCGGCGAGGACGCGTGTCATTGCGCCGTGCGGTCCACGAGCGCGCGGAACTTGACGAGCGCGTCGAACAGGGATTCGGCGACGGCGTCCTGATAGGCCGCCGAGAGCAGCTCCTGCTCCTGGGCCGGGTTGGAGAGGTAGCCGATCTCCACCAGGGCCGCCGGCATGTTGGCGCCGACGAGCACGCGGAACGGCGCCTGTTGCACGGCGCGCGGGCTCAGGGCCACGCGTGTCGAGAGCGACTGCTCGATGAGATCGGCGAGCGCGAAGGACTGCTCCATGAAGCGCGCCTGCGCGGTCTCCCACAGGATCAGGTCGATGGTCCGCGTCCCGCCGCCGAGCGCCGGGAGCGTCGTCGCCGCCTCGTCCGCACGGCGGCGCGCCTCGGCGTCTGCGCGTTCGACGCTCAGGTAGTACACTTCCGCGCCCTTCATCGCGGACGTGATGGCCGCGTTGGCGTGGATGCTCAGGAAGACGTCCGCCTGCTGGCTGTTGGCGTACGCGGAGCGATCGTCGAGGCCCAGCGTGCGGTCGTCCTCCCGCGTCAGGAAGACGCGCAGCCCGAGGCGGCTCTCGATGAGCGTGCGCAGGCGCTTGGACACCGACAGCGTGATGTTCTTCTCCAGGGTTCCGCGGCTGCCCTGTGCGCCCAGTTCCTCGCCGCCGTGTCCCGGGTCGATGACGACCGTCCGCAGCCCGGCGGGCGCCGCGAGCGGGGTGATGGACGGCCGTGCGTCCGGCGGGGCCGGCGCCGGCACGGCGGCCGCGAGATCGCTGGTGGCCGCGAGCAGTTCGACGGTGAGGCGGGAGGAGCCCGCGTCGGGCTGTGATGAGGACGATCGATAGGTCGCGAAGCGCGGGCCCGTCTGCAGCTCGATGGTATTCGGCGCCTCGCCGGGTCCGAGGGCGGCCAGGAAGCCCTGCGGGGGCAGGGACGGGAGCGTCAAATCCAGCGCATCGCCGTCCAGGATCACGACAAGCCGTCCGTCCCGCGCGTCCACGCGCACGGACGTGGCGGGCGTGATCTCGAAGGTCACCGACGTGCCGACGGTGCCGGATTCCACGCGTCCGACGACGCGCGGCACGCGCAGGTCGCCGCTGATGAGCAGGCGTGACGGCCGGCGGAGTTCCAGGCGCGTCTCGAGTGCCAGGCCCAGGGCGCGCGGCAGGAAGTCCAGCGGGACGTACCAGCGGCCGTCGCGGTGGAGCGCGGGCGCCGGCAGGGACACGAGGCGTCCGCCCACGGAGACCACCGTCTGGTCCGCGGTCACCACGATCGTCCGGCCGCGGGCCGTGAGGGTCAACCCGCCGGCCACGTCGCGCGCGGCGGTCGCGAACGGCACGGCCAGGTCGTCCACGGCCACGTAGTCCTGGTTGTTGATCACGGTGATCGCCAGCGCCTGGCGTCCCTCCCGCGAGAGGATCGTCAGGGATGGCGCGGCCGGTTGGGCCCACATGGCAGTGGCCACACTGCCGAGCAGGACGAGCAGGACGGGCGCGGTCCGCAGCATCAGAGGACTACATGATAACTGGCGGGAACGGCGAACCCTGCACTCTCAGTTCGGCGTCCGGATGAGGTCCAGCGCCATGAACCGGGTCCCCGCGATGGGGGTGTCGTAGTAGGGCGGGATGTCCCGGAAACCGAGGGCCTCGTACATCCGCTGCGCATCGCCCATCATCGGCAGGGTGTCCAGGTACATCCGGCGGTAGCCGGCGGCGCGGGCGTTGGCGATCAGGGCGGCGACGAGGGCCCGGGCGAGTCCCCGTCCGCGGGCCGACGGGTGCACGTAGAGGCGCTTCATCTCGCAGGTGCCGGGCGAGAACGGCCGGCAGGCAATCATCCCGGCCAGGCGGCCATTCACCAGGCCGACGAGCAGCGCCCCTGCCGGAGGGGCATACTTCCCGGGCAGCCCCGCCACCTCCTCGTCGATCTCCTGGAACGCGAGGTCCAGGCCAATCCACGCGCGATACTCCGCGACGAGTCCCCGGACCTCGTCCATGTCCGCCTCCGCCGCCGGCCGAACGCTGACGCCCGCGTCCACGGGGCCGATCCTACCGCCAGTCCATGCCACGTGCGGCAGGCGGAACGAATCCCAACCGGGCTCCCTGCGAGACAGTCTCATCACCGTGACCACGGCCGATCTGAGCCTGCCGCTCCTGGCGGCACTGCCCGCGCCGGACTCCGCGGAGGATGCGGAAGCCGCGCGGCTCATCGCGCGGGCCAGGGCGGGGGAGCGCGACGCGTTCGGCCAGCTCCTCGAGCGCCACCTGCCTGCGGCACGGCGCCTGGCGCTGGCCGCGCTCGGCCGTCACGCGGACGCGGATGAGGCCGTGCAGGAGGCCTCTCTCGCAGCCTGGCGTCGTCTGGACTCGCTGGCCGCGGACGCGGCGTTCCGGGCGTGGTTTCTCCGGATCGTCTGGCGCAAGGCGCTGGATCGGCGGCGGTCGGTCCGTGCGTGGATGGAACGGTTCCGTTCCGAGGCCGGTGAGGACGGTGCGCGCGTGTGGGAACCCCCGTCGGCGGACGCCGGGCCCGAGGCGGTCGTCCTCGCGACGGAGCTCGAGCGCGCGGCCGCGGGCGTGATCCGGGCGCTGCCGCGGCGGCTCCGCGATCCCTTCCTGCTGGCCGCGAGCGGCGACCACCGCTACGAAGAGATTGCCGTGCTGCTGTCGATGCCGGTCGGGAGCGTCAAGTGGCGCGTCTCCGAGGCGCGGCGGATGATCCGAGCCAAGCTCGCCCGGCTCGGCCTCGGGGACTTCACATGAACGTCCGTCCTGACCGCCTGGACCGCCTCGACGAGGCGATCGATCGCGCCGCCGGCATGCTCCTGACGCCCCGTGGAGACGGGCATGCGCTGGCCTCACGGGTTGCCGAGGCGCTGCCGCCCCGTCCCGTTCCGGCGTGGTGGTCGAGGCCCCTTCCCCTCTGGCAGACGGCCGTGGTGGTCGTGTCGATGGCGGTCGCCGGCGCCTACCTGAGCGGTCCCGCTCCGCTGCCGCGGATCCCCGCGCGGCCCGACATCGCCGTTCCTGCGCCCCTGGTCACCGGGCCTATCCCCAACGCCCCGGCTTTCGATGCCGGTTCTTCCACGATTGCCACCCGACGGCCGCCCGCTGTCCACGATGGGCCCGTGGAGGAGAGGGAGCCCGAGTGGGGGCTGGCGTCGCTCACGGAGCTGGCGCCGCTCGACCTGGGCGTCCTGGACGTGGCGCCGATCGACCTCACCGGGCTGGGCTCCGAGATCGTCCCGGCCCTGACTTTGCCCGAACTGACACTGGGTCTGCTGACCCTGAGCGAATCGAGGGAATGATGAGCATGCTCCGCACGCGTACGGTGTTGATCGCGGCCGTGATGGCGGCCGGTGCGCCCTCGGTGCCGGTCATGGCGGCCGCGGCCGCCCCGGCGCCCGCCGCGTCCCAGTTGCCTGCGCCGCCTCCGGCATCTCCTCCGGACCAGGTACTCGTGACGCCTCAGGCGCCGCCCTCGCCCCTTGCGCCGCCGCCACGGGCCCCTGCCGCTCAAGCCCAGCCCGCCGTTCCCAGGGGGGCGAAGCCGCCCACGCCGCCCACGCCGCCGGCGCCGCCGGCTCCGCAGGAACCGTCCGCGCCGCTCCGTCCCGCGCCGCCCCGCCAGCTCGTCAACATCCAGGTGGAGCTGACGATCACCGACCAGATGGGAGACGGCACGCCGGAGAAGAAGGTCGTGTCGCTGATTGCCAGCGACGGCCACGCGGGCCGCATTCGCGCGTCCGTCGCCCCTGGTTTCAACGGGCCCGGGGCGACCATCAACGTGGACGCCAGGCCCCTGCTGGAAGAGAACGGCGCGATTCGCCTCGAGCTGACCCTGGTCTACCAGCCCCTCAGGGCCGATCAGCAGGGGGACGGTCCCTCCCCGGCGCGGCCGACCGAACTCCAGCAGAGCCTGAACGTCCTGCTGCGGGACGGCCAACCCCTGCTGGTTTCGCAGGGGGTCGACCCCATCACGGACCGGCGCATCACCGTGGAGGCGAAAGCGACCCTCATGAAGTGACGCGCGGCGGCACTGGAAGGGGCTTTGCATTGCGCGGACTGGCGCCGCAGGGGCGTCCGGCACAGGAGTGATGCAACCGAGCACGATCTCGCTCGCCCGGATCCTCGAACTGTCCGTGCCCGTGTCCTGGCAGGAGGCGGTGGCGGTGACGTGCCTCGCCGACGAGGCCTCGCTGACGACGGGGATCTCCGCGACGCCGGCAAACTGCCTCATTACCACCGACGGAACCGTCCAACTGAACGGCCGGCGCAACGGCCACATCCCGACGCGCGGCGCCGCGTACGCGCTGCTGGCCGCGCTCATCGACGGGCAGTCGGCGCCGCCCGAGATCCGCGAGTTCGTGGTCCAGCAGGCCGCCGCGAGCGACGATGCCCTGGCGGATTTCCTGTCGGAGGAAGACACTCCGCCGGCAGACAAACGTCATCTCGATCTCGCATTCTTCGCCCGTCCGAATCCCGAAGCGGAGGTGGCCGCCCTCGCAGCCCGGTCCCTTGCCGCGGAAGCCGGCGCCGGGACGGACATCGGCCGGCTTCGTACCTCCATCCAGCAGACGACGACCGCCACCGCCGTTGCCGTCCGTCCGCCTGAGCCCCGCGAGCATCCGCGGGACATCACGGCCGAGTGGTGGTGGCCGCTCGCGCTTCGCGGGCTGGCCGCGGGCGCCATCGTGATCGTCCTGGGCACCACGGCCGGGCGGATCTGGCAGGCGCTGGCGAGCGTCGCCGCGTCCGGCTACGCCACCGGTGTCGAGGCCCACGAGCCCGGGGAGGCCGTGGCGGCCGCCGAACCGGCAGCGCCTCCCGTCGAGGCCGCCCTCGCGGCCGGACCATCGGAGCTTGACCTCCGCCCGACGGGTGTCGATTCGGGTCCCACGGAGCCCGCCATCCTGCGACCGCCCGCACCGGAAGCGCCGCGCCCGGCCGCCGCCGCCCCGCCGCCTCGCCGCGCAACGAACTCCGCTCCGCGCGAGACGGCGCCAGCGGCTCCGCGCGCGCCGTCGCCCGCCGCGGGCCTCGTGCCGCCGGCCGCCTCCGTTGGCGGCCCCATTGCCGTCGCAGGAGATCCGGACACGCTGTCCACGGCGACGACCGACGCGTCGCGGCCGGCAACGCCCTCTCTCACGTCCGCCGCGCCGCCAGCTCCCGCGCCGGCCCCCGCCGCCCCCGAAGCGGAGGAGGCCCTGCCCGCGCGCGACGCCGGCGCGAACGCCGTGTACTCGCCGGCGGACACGGACGTCGAGCCGCCGGAACTCGTCCGCCCCCAACTCGCCAGCGAGGCGCCGATCGACACCGAGCCCAGCTCCGCCTACATCGAGATCCTGGTCAACGAACGCGGCGAGGTGGCGCGCGTGCGCCTTCTGGCCACCACGAGCACGCTCAACGACCGGATGCTGGTGGCCGCGGCCAAGGCCTGGGTCTTCCGGCCGGCCATGCGGGACGGACGCCCTGTCCGCTACCTGCTGCGCCTGCCCGTGACGCGGTGACCCGTGTGGACGATGGACAGCGCCGCGGGCGCCCTCACTTCCTGACGCCGCTCTTCGAGAGCCGCGGGCCGGTTGGCCTCCGCATCGAGCGGACGGGCGAGTGGCTCGTGCGCGTCCTCGAGACGGCGCTCGACTCGCGCAGCCGCACGCGCGGGCTGCTCGGCCGCGACGGCCTCGCACCGGGCAGCGGTCTCGTCATCGCGCCGTCGCAGGGCATCCACACCTTCGGCATGCGCTTCGCCTTGGACATCGTCGGCCTCGCGCGCGATGGCCGCGTCGTCACGTGCCGGGCGGCCGTCCAGCCGCGGCGCGTCGTGTTCGCGTGGTCCGCGTTCGCGATGCTGGAGATCCCGCCGGGAGAAGCCGGCCGCGCCTCGCTGCGCGTGGGCGACCGGCTCGTGGTGGCGCCGCTGAGCGAGCCCCCTGCTGCCGACTGACACCGCGCGCCGGCGGGTCCCTTGCCGCCGTGGCGCACGATGGCGAGCCGGCCCTGCACACGATCGCGCGCACCCGATGGTCAAGTAACGCCTCCCGCGATGACAGAAGTCAATCCGCGGGATGACTTGCCCGGCCGACCTACGCAAGTGCAATCGCACCCGGCCGCCCAACTGCCGGTTTCATCACGGGTTCTGACGATCCTGGCGGCCCGGCCGCCGTGCGGCACTTCGCTTGCTGACAACGGCGTCACGCATCAGCCCTCGGCGCGCCGGGGGTTGAACCGTCGTTCAGGATCCGCGGGCACGGTGACAGGGGCACCGGCTGCGGAACGCATGTCTCCCCCCCTTGACCGTGGAGTAGCGACATGAAGGACCTTCTCAAGCGTCTGGTTCGTGAGGAACAGGGCCAGGACGTGATCGAGTACGCCCTGCTTGCGGCCGGCATCGGCGTCGCGTTGATTCCGACCATCCCGCTGCTCGGCAACGCGCTGCAGGGTGTCTACGGCAACATCACCGGTCAGGTCACCACGATTGGTGGCGGTGGAGGCGGCAACTAGATCGCCATCGACGTCCCCGGCTACCCCCCGGGGGCGTCGCAATCTTTTCTTGTCGGCACACGAACATGCGCACACTGCTCGCACGGCTCATCCGAGACGACGATGGCCAGGATCTGATCGAGTACGCCCTGCTCACGGCAGGTGTCGGCCTTGCGGGTCTTGCCGCGTGGCCGGCTATCACGGCCGCGATCGGTTCCACGTACCAGTCGTTCGATGCCGGCTCGCAGGGACTGTGGGAAGTCCCCAGTCCGGGCGCGGGCACGGGAGCGGGCTCGTGAGCGGTGCGGAGTGGGCGGCCCTGGCCGTGGCGGGCCTGGCCGGCGTGACGGACGTTCGCAGCGGACGGATCCCGAACGTGCTGACGTTTGCCGCGATGCTCGCGGGCGTGATCTTTCACGCGGTTGCGCCGCAGGGCGGCGGCCTCATGGTCGGCGGGCTCGGTCTGCTTGCCGGCCTCCTCGTCTTCTTTCCGATCTTCGCGCTGGGTGCGATGGGTGCGGCCGACGTCAAGCTGATGGCCGCGCTCGGTGCGTGGCTCGGCTGGCAGCCCATCCTGTACGTCGCGCTCTATGCCGCGCTGGCCGGCGGCGTCCTGGCCATTGCTGTCGCGCTCCGGCGCGGGTACGTGGGACAGGCGTTTCGCAATGTGCGCGCGCTCCTCGCGCACTGGTGGCTGACGGGTATCAGGCCGCTTCCGGCGCTGACGCTGGAAGCCGGGACGGGACCGCGGCTGCCGTATGCCGTGCCGATTCTTGCCGGACTGGTGGTGACGCTGTGGCACGCCTGACGCGCCGGCTGCTCGGGTGCGAGCGCGGGGCCGAGCTCATCGAGATGGCCCTCGTGACGCCGGTCCTGCTGCTCCTCGTCCTGGGCATCGTGGACTTCGGGTTCCTCTTCCAGCAGTACGTCGTGTTGACGAACGCGGCCGCCGAGGGCGCGCGTGTCGGCACGCTGCCCGGCTACGGTCCCGGCGATGCGGAGGCCCGCGTCCAGGCGTACGCCGTGAACGGCGGCGTGACGGGCGTCGTGAATGCCGACGCCCGGATCGTGACGCTGCCCGCCGCGGGCGGCACGACGTGGCGCGGCATGCAGGTGACCGTGACGCACCCGTACACCCTCCAGTACATCGCGCCCATCATGGCGCTGGTCGGCGGGACGTCCGCATCGACGATCACGCTCACCGCGCGATCGACCATGCGCCACCAGACCGCGCCGTAACCTCCGGGAACAGACCGATGAACCGAAACAACCGTACGCTCCTCGTGTTCGCGCTGTCGGTGCTCGTGGCCGGCGTGGCCAGCCTGCTCGTCTACCGCGCCGTCCAGCGCATCCCCGTTCGCGAGGTGGAGGTCCGGAGCTACCAGGTGGCGGTGGCGTCCAGGAATCTGCCCGTGGGCCAGATGCTCACCGCGGGGGACGTGAAGCTCGTCGCCTGGCCCGAGAGCAGCCCGGTGGCGGGCGGCTACGGGACGGTGGAGGACGTGGTCAACCGCGGCCTGGTCGCGCCGGTGCTCGAGAACGAGCCGCTGACGTCGAGCAAGGTGGCGGCACCGGAAGCCGGCGCCGGCCTGCCTCCCACCATTACCGCCGGCATGCGGGCGATCTCCGTCAAGGTGAACGAGGTGATCGGCGTGGCCGGCTTCGTCGTGCCGGGCACCCGCGTGGACGTGGTGGTCACCATCAGCCGGCGCGAGGGCGACAGCGTCTCGCGCGTGGTCGTCAGCAACGTCCAGGTGTTGACGGCCGGCACCAAGTTCGATCAGGAGCAGGCGCGGGACGGCAAGCCCGTGCCGAGCACGGTCGTGACGCTCCTCGTCACGCCGGAGGACGCCGAGCGCATCGCGCTGGCCTCCGCGGAGGGCAGCATCATGCTGACGCTGCGCAACCCGCTCGATACGCAGCCCACGGAGACGAGGGGCACGCGCATGGCGTCCCTGATGGGCGCCCCGGATCCCGCGCCGGTGACGCGCGTGGTCCAGGGCGTGCGCCGGGCGGACCCGCCCCCGCCTCCGCCGACGGCGCCGGCGGTCTACTCCGTGGAAACCATCCGCGCGGCCAAGCGGACCAGTGAGGTCGTCAAGTGATCCGTTCCGCGCCTGATCTCGTCCCGCGCGCGCTTGCGGCGCTCCTGGCGGCCGCGTCCGTCTCCGCCTCCGCCGTCCATGCGCAGGCGCCTCCGGTGTCCGCACGGCCCGGCGAGAACGCCGAGCGCGTGCTGCTCACCGCCGGCCGATCCACCGTCCTCAACACGGACTTCGAGATCACGCGCATCGCGGTGACGGATCCCGAGATTGCCGATGCGGTGGTCGTCCGGCCCACGGAGGTCCTGGTGGACGGCAAGGGCGCCGGCACCGTCAGCCTGATTGTCTGGGGCGACAACGTCCGCCGGCACTACGACATCGTCGTCGACAGCGGCGTCAGCACCCTGCAGCAGAACCTCCAGCAGTTGTTCCCGGGGGAGGACATCAACGTCGGCGTCACGGACGAGGCCGTCATCCTGTCCGGCGCCGTGTCCAGCAACGAAGTGATGCTGCGCGCGGCGGAGGTGTCGCGGGCGGCGATGCCCAAGTCCTCCATCGTCAACATGCTGCAGCTTCCCGGGGGATCGCCGAGCAAGCAGGTGATGCTCCAGGTGCGCTTCGCGGAGGTCAACCGGAACGCCCTGCTGCAGGCGGGCCTGACGCTCTTCACCACGCGCGCCAACTTCACGTCCCGGTCCACGACGCAGCAGTTCGGCGGCCCGGACTTCGACGATGAGGGCGGCGTGGGCGGGCTGGAGTTCACGGACTTCCTGAACCTGTTCTTCTTCCAGCGGGACGAGGGCATCGGCGGCGTCCTCAAGGCGCTGCAGGGCCGCGGCTTCCTCCAGAGCCTGGCCGAGCCCAACCTGATTGCCTACAACAACGAGGAGGCCAGCTTCCTGGCCGGCGGGGAGATCCCGATTCCCATCGTGCAGGGGAACACCGGGCAGGTGAGCGTGCAGTACAAGGAGTTCGGCATCCGCCTGACGTTCCGGCCGACCATCGCGGGGGACGTGATCCGCCTGAAGCTCAGGCCCGAGGTGAGCTCGCTGGACTTCAACAACGGCATCATCCTGTCCGGCTTCCGGATTCCGGCGCTCAACACCAGACGCGCGGAGACGGACGTGGAGCTGAGGGACGGCCAGTCGTTCGCGATTGCCGGGCTGATGAACAACATCTCGCAGACGGATCGACAGGCGATTCCCATCCTGAGCCGGCTACCCATCATCGGCGCCCTGTTCAAGAGCAAGGCCGAGCGTGCGGAGCAGACCGAGCTGATGGTGCTCATCACGCCGCGCCTCGTGCGCGCGCTGGATCCGGACGAGGTGCCGCTCCTCCCGACGCGGCCCGGCGACTTCATCGACCCGAGCGGGGACCCCATCAGGCCGCCGGACATGTCCGACGCGCCGGATGGTCCCATCACCGGACGGCCGCCCACCACGCCCGGCACCGTGCGGAAACCGCCGGCGGGGGAGAAGCGGTAGGCAGGCGTGACAGGGACTGCACCATTGACGCGTACCGATCGCCGGCCGTCGTCGGAGCGCGGCGCCGTGCTCGTGCACGTGGCGATTGCGCTCGTCGGGCTGATCGCGTTCAGTGCGTTCGTCGTGGACTACGGCGTGCTGTGGGCGTCGCGCCGCCAGGCGCAGAACGCCGCGGACGCGGCGGCCATGGCGGGCGCCATCTCGATGGCGTTCGTGGACCCGGACAACCAGGCGCTCGCACGCCAGGCCGCGCTGGCCGCTGCCGCGCAGAACCTGGTGTGGGGCGAAGCGCCGGACGTGACACCGGCGGACGTGACGTTCCTGCCCTGCCCCACGGGATCGCCGGGCGCCGGCACCAACGCGTGCATCCGCGTGGACGTGTTCCGCAACCAGCGCCCCGGCGGCAACCCGCTGCCGACGTTCTTTGCCGGCATTGCCGGCGTGGCCGAGCAGGGCGTCCGTGCCACGGCCACCGCGGAAGTGCTGTACGGGGAGTCGGCCGACTGCGTCAAGCCGTGGGCGATTGCCGACAAGTGGATCGAGATCCGCAACGACCAGGCGCCCCCGGGGTGGAGCCCCAACGACATGTTCGAGCGCTATGCGCAGAACGGCCCGAACCGCGGCCAGTTGCTGAGCCCGGCGGACTACTACCAGCCGCACGGCCCCGGCGCCATGAACAACGGCAACGGCACGGGCTTCACCCGCGCGTCCACCGGTCCCGGCGGATCGGACCACGGCCTGCGGATCGTCCTCAGGCCGGGCAATCCGCAGCCGCAGGTATCGCCCGGCTGGTTCCGCGCGGTCGTCCTGACGCCCGGCGAGCGCGGTGCCAACGCGTATCGCAACAACATCGCCACGTGCAATCCGACCGTCATCGGCCCGGGCACGGTGCTGGAGACGGAACCGGGGATGATGAACGGACCGACCCGGCAGGGCGTCCAGGCGCTCATCGCGCAGGATCCCGGCGCGAGTTGGAACCCCGGCCTGAACAACGGCCAGGGCGGCATCCAGGGCGGGTGCACGGCCGCCGGCACGTGCGCGCGGAGCCCGCGGCTCGTGGCGATACCCGCCTACGACCCGGACGTCTACACGGCGGGCACGCCGCACGGACGCTCGGACATCACCGTGGTCAAGGTCCTGGGCTTCTTCCTGGATCGGATGCAGGGGAACGACGTGGTGGGGTACCTGACGGCCTACCCGTCGCTGCCGCGCAGCACCACGAGCGCCACTCCGGGCGCGGCGTTCGTCGTCAGCGTGGCGTTGGTGAGGTAACCCTGTGCCGATTGCTGTTTCCCTGGTCGGACCCGACGATCGCGACATGTCGCTGGCCCTGCGTGAGCGGGGGTTCCGGACGACGCACGTCGCGCTGGAGGCGCTCGATACCGCGCATCCGATTGGCTCGGCCGGTCCGGACGCGTTCGTGGTGGACGTCCGCGGGCTGGACCGCATCCCGCGCGAAATCGCGCAGCTCAAGCGCCGGTTCCCGTCGACCGGCATCGTGATCGTGGCGCGTGCGCTCGATCCCACGGAGATGCTCGAGGGCATGCGGATGGGCGTCAACGAGTGGGTGGCGCAGCCCGTGGCCATGGAGGACCTCGGTGCGGCGGTGCAGCGCGTGGCGCGTGCCGTCACGCGTCCGCTGATGGGGAGGACGCTGGCCGTGCTCGGCGCCAAGGGCGGCGTCGGCAGCACGACGGTCGCCGTCAACCTGGCCACCGCCCTCCGTGCGGCCTCCGGCGCGCCCACGCTCCTGATGGATCTCCACCTGGCGCACGGCGACGCGGCGGTCTTCATGGGCGTGGAGCCCCGGTTCTCCGTGCTCGATGCGCTGGAGAACATCCACCGCCTGGACGAGACCTACTTCAAGGGCCTGGTCACGCCCACCAAGGCCGGGCCGGACCTGCTCGGGTCGTCCAACCGCGCGCTCCAGGGCACGGTCGACGTCATCCGCGTGCGCGGCCTCATCGAGTTCGCGTCCACGGCCTACCGCTTCGTCGTGCTGGACTGCCCCCGCGCGGATGCGGCCATGGTGGAGGCCATCGACGCGGCCTCCAGCATTGTCGTCGTCGCCAACCAGGAACTGACGACGCTGCGGAGCGCAAGCCGGATTGCCACGACCCTGCGCCAGCGCTGCGGCACGGAACGCGTCAGGCTGGCCATCAGCCGATTCGATCCGCAGTCGGATATCACGCACGCGGACGTCGAGCGCGTGCTCGGCGGCGTGGTCAAGTACGTGTTCCCGAGCGACTACCGGACCTCGATCGGCGCGCTCAACAAGGGCGAGCCGCTGATCCTGCAGAACCACAGCCGCCTGGCCTCGTCGTTCGACGCGTGCGCGCGCGACATGGGCGGGCTGCCGGCGAAGGTGGAAGCCCCGAAGGGCACCGGGCTCTTCGGGCGATTCGGCGGACGCCGTTGAGGCGGCCTGGCGTGACGGGACTGACGGGATGGCACAGATGATGGAGCACTCGGCGGGGACCAGCGGCACGGTGGACGTGCGGCAAACCCAGTACCAGGACCTGAAGGAGAAGATCCATCGCACGCTCCTCAATCGCCTGAACCTGGATCGCCTCAACCGCGTGGGCCGCGCCCAGGCGGAGCCCGAGATCCGCGGCCTCATCATGGGCCTGCTGGATACGGAGACGCACAGCACGCCGCTCAGCCTCTTCGAGCGGGAGTCGCTGATCACGGACGTGTTCCACGAGCTGTTCGGCCTCGGCCCGCTCGAGGTGCTGCTCGCGGACCCGAGCGTCTCGGACATCCTGGTGAACCGAGCGGACCAGATTTTCGTCGAGCGCGAGGGGCGCATCGAGCCGACGGAGCTGGTGTTCAAGGACGATCAGCACCTGCTCCGCATCATCGAGCGTATTGTCAGCTCGGTCGGCCGCCGCATCGACGAGTCCAGCCCGATGGTGGACGCGCGGCTCGCGGATGGATCGCGCGTGAATGCCGTCATCCCACCGCTGGCCCTGGACGGCCCGGTGCTGTCCATCCGCCGCTTCCGGACGGACAAGCTCGGCGCGCGGGACCTGGTGGAACGCCAGTCCCTCACGCAGCCGATGCTCGAGTTCCTGCAGGGCGCCGTCGGCGCGCGCCTCAACATCCTCGTCTCCGGCGGCACCGGCGCCGGGAAGACGACGTTCCTCAACGTGCTGTCCAGCTTCATCTCGGACCGCGAGCGCATTGTCACCATCGAGGACGCGGCGGAGCTGGTCCTGCGCCAGCGCCATGTCGTGCGCCTGGAGACGCGCCCGGCCAACATCGAGGGCAAGGGTGCCGTGCACCAGCGGCAGCTCGTGATCAACGCGCTCCGCATGCGTCCGGATCGCATCGTCGTGGGCGAGGTGCGCGGCGAGGAGGCGCTGGATATGCTCCAGGCCATGAACACCGGCCACGACGGCAGCCTGACGACGATTCACGCCAACAGCCCGCGAGATGCGCTCTACCGCCTGGACACGATGGTGGCGATGGCGGACCTGAACATTCCGGACAAGGCGGTGCGGCAGCAGGTGGCCTCCGCCGTCAACCTCGTGGTGCAGCTCACGCGGCTTTCCGACGGGCGCCGGCGCGTCACGGCGGTGTCCGAGATCACCGGCATGGAGCAGGACGTGATCACCATGCAGGACATCTACCTGTTCGACAAGACGGGCCTGACCGCCGACGGGCGCGTGTCGGGCGTGTTCCGGGCGACCGGGATCCGTCCGAAGTGCGCGCCCGCGCTCCAGACGGCCGGGTTCGAGATGTCGCCGGAGCTCTTCGAGCATCGCATGGTCGTGAGCTAGAAGGGGAGACGAGCCATGGTCTTTGCCGTTGCGACGTTCCTCATCGCCCTGGCGGTCATCTTCGGCAGCTACTGGCTGCTGGTGGCGAGGCCGGAGATCATCCTGAAGTCGGCGGCCGTCGGCCGGCTGCGCGCCCTCCGCGTTGCACGCCACGCGGAGAGCGTGGTCGCCGAGCAGCGGCGCATGAGCAGCATCGAGGCGCTGGACAAGGTGCTCGGCCGGCGCGGCGCGGCGATGGCCGGGGTGGAGCGCACGCTCATGGAGTCCGGGCTCAGCCTGACGGTCGGGGCGCTCCTCATGGTGACCGTCGTGTGTGCCCTGGCCGGCTTCGTGGCCGGGGTGATGGCCACCGGCGTCTTCGCCGTCGCCCTGGCGCTGGCGGTACTGTGCGCGGCCCTGCCCATGCTCTACGTGCGGCACCGGCGGGCCGTCCGCCTGCGCCTGTTCGAGGAGCAGTTTCCCGAGGCCATCGACCTCATCTCCCGCGCCCTGCGCGCGGGCCACGCCCTGACGACCGGCCTGGGCATGGTGGCGGAGGAGATCCCGGCGCCGGTGGGCGCGGAGTTCCGGCGCCTCTACGACGAGCAGAACTTCGGGATGTCCCTGCCGGATGCGATGCGCGCGATGGCGCAGCGCGTCCCCGTGCTGGACGCGCGGTTCTTCGTGACGGCCGTGCTGACGCAGCGTGAGTCGGGCGGCAACCTGTCGGAGGTGCTCGACAACCTCGCGAGCGTGATGCGCGAGCGCTTCAAGCTCAAGCGGCAGATCCGCGTCATCTCCGCGCACGGGCGCATCAGCGCCTGGGTGCTCTCCGGACTGCCGCCCGTCCTGGCCGCCGTGCTCTTCGTGCTGTCGCCGGACTTCATGCGCGTGCTCTGGGAGGACCCGCTCGGGCTCCGGCTCGTGATGATTGCCGTCACGCTCCAGATCATCGGGACCGTTGTCATCTCCCGCCTCGTGCGGATCGAGTACTAGCCATGGACGCGGCCATCCTGCTTCCCGTGCTGCTCATCTTCGTCTCCGTCGCGTGCGCGACGGCGGCCGGCGCATGGCTCGTCACGGACTCGCAGGTGCTGCAGCGGCGCCTGTCGCGCGTGGCGGCGAGCCCGAGCGTCTACGTCCCCCCCGCGGAGTCCGTGGTGGGGGAGCACGTCAGCCCGCTGGCCAGACGCGTGCGCGCCTTCGTGCCGAGGTCGCCGCGGGAGATGGGGCGCATCGAGCGCATGATGGCCAGCGCCGGCTATCACGGCCCGTGGCCCGCCATCCTCTTCGGCCTGGCCCAGATGGCGGCGCCGGTCCTGGTGTTCCTCGCGATCGTCATCCGGTTCGGCACCGGCGCAACGCTGCTCGTGGCTGTACTGGCCGCCGCCATTGTCTACTTCGTGCCGACGCTGTGGCTCGGCCGGGCGATCGAGGCACGGAAGCGCGAGATCCGGAACGGCCTGCCGGATGCCATCGACCTCCTGATCGTGTGCATCGAGTCCGGGTCCGGCGTCGATCAGGCGCTCAACAAGGTCGCCGAGGAGATCGCCCTGCCGTATCCCGCGCTGGCCCGCGAGCTGGACCTGGTGGCGTCGGAGACCCGGGCCGGCAAGCCGCGTATCGAGGCGTTCCGGAACTTCGCCGAGCGGACGAAGGTGGACGATGTGCGGTCGCTCGTCGCCATGCTCGTGCAGACGGATCGCTTTGGCACGAGCGTGGGCCAGGCGCTGCGGACGCATGCGGACACGGCGCGGACCAGGCGCCGGCAGCGCGCGGAAGAGCGGGCCGCCAAGCTGGGCGTGAAGCTCCTGTTCCCCCTGGTCTTCTGCCTGTTCCCGGCGTTCTACGTCGTGGTGCTGGGCCCGTCGATGGTCCAGATCTTCAGGCAGTTCGTCTGGGGAATGGGCCAGAACTGAGATGCGGTGTCCTGGAAGTCGGTAATCGGTCTCTGATGAGGAGGTTCTCGTGGAAACGTGGCAAATCAGCATGTTCGTCGCCGGTGGCATCCTGCTGCTGCTCTACTTCAAGCGGCGCAGCGATCGCATCAGTCGCGAGTCGTAGCCCGACGGCCGTGAGGAGACGGCTCCTGGCCGGGCTCGTGGCCCTGGTGTCGGCTGCCGGCTGCGCGTCAGCCGGCTCGCCGACACTCGCCACGCGCTTCGTCAGGCAGGGCACGCCGGCCGTGGACCTCGGCGGTCCGCGGCCGCTCGATTCGCCGAAGACCAAGAGGCCGCGGCCGCTCGAGGGCGCGTCGATCGCGCACGGCGTGTCGCGCCTGTCGACCACGGTCTCGTCGCTGGAGGCGACCGATCCCGCGCTGCGGGACGCGCTCCTGCGCGTAATGCTCGCGCCCACGGCGGAGCACCATCTCCAGGTGGCCCGCGCCTACCGCGGGGCCGGCATCCTGGACCAGGCGCACGACTACCTGACGAGGAGCCTGACGGTGAACGGTCCGGACCCGGTCATCCACGATGCGCTCGCCCGCCTCTGGCGGGACTGGGGCAACCCCGGCCTGGGGCTGGCGGATGCGTACCGCGCCGTGTACCTCGCGCCGGAGTGGCCCGCGGCGCACAACACGCTCGGGACCCTGCTCTACAAGCTCGGCCTCCGGGACGAGGCGCGCGCGCGCTTCGAGCGCGTGGTCGCGCTGGACCCCGGCGCCGCGTATGCGCTGGACAACCTGTGCCGGCTCAGCCTGATGGACGGGCGCACGCGCGACGCGATCGTCCAGTGCCGGCAGGCGGATGCCGTGCGCGCGGGGCGGCGTCCGCCGGCCGCGGATCCGCGGGAGCCCCGGCGATGATGACGGCCCCGCCGGTGCCGGAGGCGCCCATCGTCCCGTTCCCGCGCGCCCCGCACACGCTCGAGCAGTCCGGCCTCTCGTTCGATCTCGTGCTGCAGCTCGTGCTCAAGATGCTGCACTTCTCCGGCGGCCTGACGGGCGCGCAGCTCGGCCGGCAGCTCGGCCTGCTCTACTCCGTCATCGAGCCGGTGCTCCACCACCTCAAGCAGGTCCACCTCGTCGAGGTCGCCGGCAGCGGCCTCATTGCCGGCCCGGCCTATCTCTACCGGATCACCGACGCCGGCCGCGAACGCGCGCACCTCTTCCTCGAGCAGAGCCACTACGTCGGCACCGCGCCGGTGCCCTTCGATCAGTACGAGGCCTATATGCAGGCCTTTGCGCGCGCCATCCCGCGCGCGGCGACGCACGAGCGCGTCCGCACGGCGTTCCGCGAGCTCGTGCTGAGCGAACGGGTCCTCGATCAGCTCGGGCCCGCCGTCAACGGCGCGCACTCCATCTTCGTCTACGGCCCGCCCGGCAACGGGAAGACGGTCATCGCCCAGGCCATCAGCAACCTGCTCGACGGCGAGATCGCCATCCCCGGCGCCATCGACGCGGACGGCCACATCGTGCAGGTGTACGACGCGGTCGTGCACCGCGCGCTGCCGCAGCCGGCCGTGCCCGAAGGCCCCATCGAGGATGCCCCTGCGCCGGATGCCCGCTGGACCCGATGCCGGCGGCCGCTCGTGACCGTCGGGGGCGAGCTGATGCTCGAGGCGCTGGACCTCTCCTACAGCTCGACGTCCCGGTTCTACCAGGCGCCCATCCAGCTGGCCGCCAACGGCGGCGTCCTGGTCATCGACGACTTCGGCCGGCAGAAGTGCTCGCCCGTCGCGCTGCTCAACCGGTGGATCACGCCGCTCGAGGGCCGCGTGGACTACCTGACGCTGCAGACGGGCCAGAAGGTCCCCATCCCGTTCATCGTCCTGATCGTGTTCGCCACGAACATCAAGCCCGCGGACCTCGTGGACGAGGCGTTCCTGCGCCGCATCCACTACAAGGTCTTCGCGGAGAGCCCGACCGTCGCCGACTTCAAGCGGATCTTCGAGCGCTGCTGCGAGCAGCGCGGGCTGCCGTACGACGAGGACGTCGCCGACGGGCTCATCGCCGAGATCACCACGCGCCGCGGCGTCGCCTTGCGCGGCTGCCATCCACGCGATCTCATCGACCATGCCATCTCGCTCGCGGACTACCTGGGCGAGCCGGAGATCCTGACGCGCCGCCTCCTGCGCCTTGCCTGCGACGGCTACTTCGTCGACGAGCAGGGCGGGCGGCCGCAGGGAGCCTGAGGACGCCGTGCCTGCGCGCATCCC
>CAZUGF010000003.1:34885-37261 GCA_964619705.1 uncultured Bifidobacteriaceae bacterium | reverse complement strand
CGAGCAGGGCGGGCGGCCGCAGGGAGCCTGAGGACGCCGTGCCTGCGCGCATCCCCGCCTGCATCCCTGCCTGCATCGTCATCGTCCTGGCGCTCCTCGCCTACGCCGGGGAGGAGCCCGTCCGTGCTCAGGCGCCGCCGACGAGCGTCCGCCTGACCTCTCCCCTCGGCCGCAACGGCGTCCCCGGCGTCGTTCGCGTCGTGGCGCAGGTGGTGACGCCCGAGCCGGGAGGCGTCGTGCCCGTCCGGTTCTTCGTGGACGGCGTGCTCCTCGGCGAGGACCTGGACGGCCCGCCCTACGTGACGGAGTGGGTGGACGAGAACCCGTACGAGCCGCGCGAGATTCGCGTGGAGGTGCAGGCCGGCGGCGGCCGCATCGTCGAGGACGTCGTGGCACTCCGTCCGCTCGAGGTCGCGGAGGAAGCCTCCGTGGCCTCCGTCCTGATCGAGGCAGCGGTGACGGACGAGGACGGGCGCCAGGTCGCCACGCTGGAGAAGGACGCGTTCCACCTGTTCGAGAACGACGAGCCGCAGGTGCTGGACATGGTGCAGGTGCAGGAGCTGCCGACGACCTTCACGCTGCTCGTGGACGGCAGCCAGAGCATGTCGCGCCGCATCGACCTGGTGCGGGCCACGGCGCGGCGGCTGGCCAGCCGCCTGCGGCGCGGGGACATGGTGGTGGTGGCGCCGTTCCGCCGCGGGGTGGAGGCGGTCACCGGGCCGACCAACGACGCGGCGACCATCGCGGATGCCATCTCCGGCATCCGGGCCGCGGGCGGGACGGCCATCCTGGACTCGCTGGCGGAGCTGCCGGAGAGCTTTGCCCGCGTCGAGGGCCGGCAGGTGGTCATCCTCGTCACCGACGGGTACGACGAGCACAGCCTCACCGGCATGGAGGACACCTTCAAGTCCCTCCAGAAACTGCAGGCCACGGTCTACGCCATCGGCATCGGCGGCATCGCGGGCATCTCGCTCAAGGGGGAGACGCTGCTGCGCAGGGTGGCGGCGCAGATGGGCGGCCGCGCCTTCTTCCCCTCGCGCGAGGAGCAGCTGCCGGACGTCCATGGCCTCATCGCGGCGGACGTCTACAGCCGCTACGTGATCACCTACACGCCGACGAACCAGGACATGGACGGCTCCTACCGCGCGATCCGGCTGGCCGCGTCGGACCCGTCGCTGCGCGTCAAGGCGCGGGAAGGCTACTTCGCGCCGCAGCCGCCGCCCATTCGGCCGACGATCGAGTTCAGCGCGAACGGCGATCCGGGCGCGCTGGAGGCGCTGGCCGCGTCGGACCTGGAAGTGCTGGAGGACGGCGTGCCGCAGGCCATCGAGTCCTTCCAGGAAGCCGGCGCGCCCATCTCCATCGTCCTGGCGCTCGACGGCAGCGGCAGCATGCGGCCGATGCTGGAGGAGGCGAAGGACGCGGCGCGCACGTTCGTCAGGGCGCTGCGGCCGACCGATCCGCTCACGTTCGTGCGCTTCTCCGATCGCGTGGTGTTCGAGTCGGAGCTGAGCCACTGGCGCGATCCCACGCTGAACGCCATCACCGCGCTGCAGGCCACCGGGGGCACCGCGCTCTGGGACGCCCTCTACGACTCGATGGCGTTCCTGTCCCGGCAGTCCGGCCGGCGGGCCGTGGTCGTCATGTCCGACGGCCGCGACGAGAACGGCCCCGGCACGGCGCCGGGCAGCGCGCACACGCTCGACGATGTGCTGCGGCAGGTGCGGGATACGGAGACGACGATCTACGCGATCGGGCTCGGGCCGAACGTGGATCGCGAGGGGCTGACGCGCGTCACGGCGGCCTCGGGCGGCACCGCGTACTTCCCGGAGGACGTCACGCTGCTGGCTGCGCAGTACGCGCGCGTCATCGACGACCTGCGGCGCCGCTACGTGATCACCTACACGTCCACGAACGGCAGCCGCGACGGCGGGTGGCGGGAGGTGACGATCAGCGCGCCGGGTGCGGACCTGGTCATCCACAGCGCGGGCGGCTACGCGGCACCGGGCGTGGCACGCGCGGCGGCGGCGCGGAGCGGGCGCGAGGAGCCGCAGCAGTGACGCCGACGATCGGCGGCGGCGGCCGTGAGCGCTGGATGGTCCTGCTCCCCGTGACCGCCGCGGCCCTCGTCTCGATCATGGTGATCGGCGGCCCCGCGCGGATGCTGACCGTCCTCGAGGGCGCCGCCCGGGACGTGTGGCAGGAGGTGGTGAGGCTCCTCGGCCTGTAGAGGCGACCCTTCAGGGTCGCCTGAGCCCCTTCAGGTTCGCCGCCTACCCCCTTGCACCCGTATTGTAGAGGCGACCCTTCAGGGTCGCCTAAGCCCCTTCAGGTTCGCCGCCTACCCCCTTACACCCGTATTGTAGAGGCGACCCT
>CAZUGF010000003.1:33253-34785 GCA_964619705.1 uncultured Bifidobacteriaceae bacterium | reverse complement strand
CGCGGGTCAGTTGTCCTCGACGCCGCTGTGCCCGCTTGGGCGTCAGCAACACTGGTTCTTGTCCCTACGCTGCCCTGGCCTCGTCGGCCTCGACACATTCCATGCAACGGCCATGACACGGACGTCCACGCGCAAAGACGAACTCATCCTGCACGCCGTCATGCGACTTCTGGCAGCCGGTGCCGCGGACAACCTGGTGAAGCTGCTGCAGAAGCAACACCCGGTCGACATCGCGGGCATCCTGCGCCGGCTGGCGGACCGTCACCGCCGGCCGACCTTCGATCTGCTGCTGGCCCACGATCGACGGTTGGCCATGCAGGGGCTGGCCGAACTTGGCCCGGCGATGAGCGCCTCCCTGCTCGAGGACCGCGCCGCCGACGACGTGTCTCGCCTGCTCGAGACGCTTCCCGCAGACGACGCCGCACCGATCCTCAAGCGGCTGCCT
Organism: uncultured Bifidobacteriaceae bacterium; assembly: GCA_964619705.1. Lineage (GTDB taxonomy): Bacteria > Acidobacteriota > Vicinamibacteria > Vicinamibacterales > UBA2999 > VFZN01. Next base: position 34,340 of record CAZUGF010000003.1, on the reverse strand, counting down.
GAAGAGCTCTCGACCCGCGTTCGTGATCTCATGGGGCGCAAGGGAGGAGCCGACCGTCTCCTGGAGCACGCCGACCGAACCGCCGGCCGCATGATGAATCCCAACGTCTTTGCACTGTCCGAAACCACGACAGCGGGCGAAGCCGTGGCGGCGCTTCAACGATCGGCGGGACCGGAGTCCGAGACGGTCTTCTACCTCTACGTGATCGATGGCGATGGCCATCTGGTCGGCGTCACGTCGTTGCGACGGCTGTTGATGGTCTCGCCGGACACCCACATTCGTCAGATCATGGCGACGGACGTCGTGCGTATCGCCGAGGACGACGACCAGCAGGAGGCGGCGCGCCTCGTCGCATCCTACAACCTGCTCGCGATTCCTGTCGTCGACAGGCACAACAAGCTGGTCGGGACCATCACGGTCGACGATGTCATCGACGTGATCGACGATGCGACAACCAAGGATATTCAGAAGCTCGGCGGTCTCGAAGCGCTCGACGAGCCCTATACGGAGACGCCATTCGGCACGCTGATCAAGAAGCGGGCGCGGTGGCTCGTGGTCCTGTTCATTGGAGAGATGCTGACGGCCACGGCCATGGCGCACTATGAGGAGGAGATCGCCAGCGCTGTCGTACTGGCCTTGTTCGTGCCGCTGATCATTTCATCCGGCGGCAACAGCGGCTCTCAGGCGGCGTCCTTGATGATCCGGGCCCTCGCCGTCGGCGAGCTGACGCTCCGCGATTGGTGGCGCGTGATGCGCAGGGAGGTCCTGTCGGGCCTGGCCCTCGGCGGCATCCTCGGCGCCATCGGGTTCGCACGCGTGGCGGTGTGGGGACACATGTTCAACACCTACGGCGAGCATTGGTTTCTTGTGGCACTGACGGTCGGCCTTTCCCTCCTGGGCGTGGTGTTGTGGGGCACATTGAGCGGCTCGATGCTGCCGTTCGTCATGAAGCGCCTTGGGGCCGATCCGGCGACGTCCTCAGCGCCGTTCGTGGCGACGCTCGTGGACGTGACCGGGCTCGTCATCTACTTCTCCGTGGCCGCGTGGATCCTCCACGGCACCCTGCTGTAGAGGCGACCCTTCAGGG
>CAZUGF010000003.1:23216-33153 GCA_964619705.1 uncultured Bifidobacteriaceae bacterium | reverse complement strand
CAGGGTCGCCTGAACCGTCCCTCGTTCAGCGTCGCGTGGCCGGCCCGTCCCCGAAGTGCTTCGCGTACCAGGCCAGGCTGCGCGTGATCGTGTCCTCCACGTGCCGCGTCTCGCGGATGCCGTGGCCTTCGCGCGGGTAGCGGACCAGCACGGACTCCACGCCCACGTCGAGCAGCGCGATGAAGAACTGCTCGGCCTCGGCAATCGGCACATCGTTGTCGTTCTCCCCGTGCAGGAAGAGCGTCGGCGTCTTCACGCGCGACACGTAGCGGATGGGCGAGCGCTCCCAGAGCGCGTCCATGATGGTCGCGGGCCGGGTCGCCTTGGGCCAGAGTGCCTCGTCTGTCGGCGCGAAGGCCTCGTGCGGGAAGCCGCCGAACTCCACGGCCAGGTAGTCGTGGTAATACGCCATGTAGTTGAAGCTCACGAGGTTGGAGATTCCCGCGGCGGGAATCGCGGCCTTGAAGCGATCCGTCTGCGTGATGAGCCAGTTCGCCAGTTGTCCGCCGTAGCTGCCGCCCTCCACCCCCAGGCGCGCGGCGTCGAGCCAGGGGAACTTCGCCAGCGCGGCGTCCACGCCGGCGAGCACGTCCTTCGCTTCGCCGCCGTTCTGGTCCTGGAAGATCGCGTCCGCGTGCTTCTGTCCGTAGCCGGTGGACCCGCGGTAGTTGACCATCAACGAGGCGATGCCGTGTGCCGCGTAGATCTGGGCCTTCTGGTTGAAGCCCGGGCCCTGCTGGCCGTGCGGCCCGCCGTGAATCATCGCCACGAGCGGCGCCTTCTGTCCCGCGGCCAGGCCCACCGGGTGCGTGAGGAACGCCTGGACCTCGAGGCCGTCGAAGCTCGGGAAGGTCAGCGCTTCCACGCGTGCCAGCGTGCGGGCGCCGAGCACCTCCTGGTTGAGGCGGGTGGCGGCACGCGCCTGTCCCGCCGGTGTCCGGACGTAGAGCTCGGCGGGTGCGTCCGGCGTGGTGAAGCCGTAGACCACCGTGCCGTCGCGGGCCAGCGCCCACCGGCCCACGGTGCCGCGTTCCGCGACGAGCCGCTCGGGCGCGCCTCCGTCCCGCGGCGCGCGCATCAGGTACACGTCGCCGCGCTCCTGGATGGTGAAGTACAGGTGCTGGCCGTCGTGCGACCACTGCGGCGGGCCCTGGCGGTTGTCGGCGGTCCCGACCTCACGCCGGTTGCTCCCGTCCGCGTCCATCACCCACACATGCGTATCCTCCATCGTCGTCTCGGAGGAGGTGAGCGGACGCCGGGTGCCGCTGAAGGCGATGGTCCGGCCGTCGGGCGACCAGCGCGGGTAGTACTCCGCGCTCTTGGTGTCGGTGATCCGCCGCACGGCGCCGGTGGCCACGGTGACGGCGAACACGTCGTAGTTGAAGAAGCGGTCCGGGTCCGGGCCGCGGTTGGAAACGAACAGGATCTCGTCGCCCTTCGGGGACCAGTCGATCGAGTGCTCGTAGTAGACGCCGTCGGTGAGCTGCCGCACGGTCCTGGACGCGACGTCCGCGACGAAGATGTGCAGCCGCTTGTTGTCGTTGGCGCGCGTGCCGCCTTCCGACGCGGTCGGCTTGTAGAGATAGCGCGTGATGACCATCGGATCGCCGTTGGCGTCGGCCTCCGGGCCCGGCGTGGCGGAGATGAAGGCCAGCCGCGTGCCGTCCGGCGACCACGCGAGGCGGTCGCCGGAGGAGGGCAGGGGATGGTTGGTGCCCTCGACAGGCGCGATGAGCGCGGGCGCGGACCCGTCGGCGTTGGCCACGATGAGCCCGGAGCCGGCGGCGATACGTCCGATGAAGGCGAGCCGGCTGCCGTCGGGCGAGAAGTGCGGCTCGCCGGCCGTGTCGCCGTCCTCCCCGAGGCGCCGGCTGGTGCCGGCCGCGACGTCCAGCAGCCACACCTGCGAGTAGGGGCGCTCCGGCCGGTCGTTGTTGGTGACGGCGTAGACCGCCGTGCGCCCGTCGGGCGAGACACGGACGTCGCCGACCGAGCGCAGGCGGTAGATGTCCGCCGCCTGCAGCCCGGTGGTCTGCGCGGCCGCGGGGGCGGCCAGCAGGACCGCCAGGGCGGCGATGACGAGTCGAGAGGTGACGCTCGGGATCATGACAGCTCCTGTTACCACGAAAGGCGCAGCGCGAGCTCGGCCTGCCGGCCGGGACGCGCCGTCAGGATACGCCCGAATGCGTCGGACGACGCATTGGTGACCCTCCCGCCGCCGTACTGGCCCTGCAGATTCTTCGTGTTGAACACGTTGAACAACTGCGCCACCAGGTCCACCTTGGCCGTGTTGTGGAAGCGAATAGCCTTGCTCAGACGCATGTCGAGCAGGTTGATGCGCGACGATTCCAACTGGCTCTCGGGGATCGCGTCCCGCCCGATGCTGGCGCGGTAGGCGTTGACCGTGGCCAGGTCGAGGTCGCGGCTCCCCGCGTTGCGCTCGGTGCCGGGCACGAGGTCCGTGTTGAAGCCATCGCCGTTCAGGTCGCGGCCGGCCGTGGCGCTCCAGGGCAGCTGCGTACGCGCGGTCCAGACCAGGCCCGCGGTGATGTCCAGGGGCAGCAGCACGGAGCCGCTGGCGACAATGGCGTGCCGGCGCTCGCCGTTCGAGGGGCCCCAGTCGAGGTCCAGGTCGAACGGGTCGAGATAGCGGCCGAGCGGCGCGTTGTCGCGGGCCCGTGCGTAGGTGTAGGTCACCATGAACTGGTGCCGGTTGCTGTAGCGCTTCTCGAGCTTCGCGTAGAGCGCGCGATAGCGCACGCTGCCGGTGGACTGGTTCCGGTCGACGCGTGCGAACACGGGATCCGGCCGGGACGTCTCCCCGGGTACGCGGGCGTTGATGTCCAGAATCTTGCGATCGTGATGTGTATCGGTTGCCACGAGATCCACGTGGACCGCGTAGTCGCCCACGAGCTGGTGCGAGACGCCGCCATTGAACTGGTTGGAGTACGGCTGCACGTAATCGTTGTCGACCACCGTGATGTTCGCGGGCCCCGAGACGATGAAGTCCTCCGGGTCGCGGCCGCCGTACGGGTCCGGATACGTCGGGTTGGTGATGTTGACGCTGAACTGCTGGTAGTTGCGGAACTCGCTCAGGTTGCCGAGAATCCGGACGTGGCCGTAGTACAGGCCGTACCCGCCGCGCACCACGGTGCGGCCCGTACCGAAGACGTCCCACGCCACGCCGGCGCGCGGCCCGAAGTTGTTCGTGTCCCCACGGCCGTTCACGTCGATGTAGGGAATCGGCACGGGGAAGATGGTGGGATCGAGGTCCTCGTTGGCGGCGCCGTAGAGGCGCTCCCAGCGCAGGCCGAGATTCACCGTCAGGTTGTCGCGAATCTTCCAGTCGTCCTGCGCGAACAACACGTAGTACGAGTTGGGGTGCGAGGTCACGACGGGCGGAATGCTCGCGGAGAAGGTCGCCGCGCCGGTCAGGGCCGCGATGGATGCGGGATCGTTCGGGTTGAAGTACTGATCGCGCGAGAACGTGTACGTGCCGAGCGGGTTGCCCGTGCTCTCGTACTTGTACGGCATGTGGCTGATGTCGGCGCCGAACTTGACGTCGTGGTCGCTCAGGCTGATGGTGTAGGTGTTCTTGAACTGCCAGCGGCTCTCCGGCCCGATCTGGTCGTTGCTGCTGCCGTAGGTCACCGACGGGAACGAGAACTGCCGCGTCAGGCGGTTGAGCCGCTCTGCCGAGGTGTTGCCGATGTCCCGCCAGACCTCCGTGCCGGCCGGCGAGATGTAATACGCCGCTCGCGCGTACTGGAACCGGAAGTCATTCAGCTGGCGCGTCCCGCGCACCCATGTGTGGCCCATCACCACCGCCCGCCGCGGCGTCTCCTGGTCGTACCCGTTCGTTGACGCCGTGGTGCCGCCGCACCCGTTACACGTGGAGCGCTCGTCCTCGTGCGCGTAGCGGGCGAACACGCTCTGGTTGTTCGTCAACTGCGCGTCCACGCGGCCGAAGTACAGGTTCCGCGTGAACGGCCGCTCGAAGGTGCCCTCCAGGGACGAGTAGAACTCCGGAAATGCCGTCTGCACGGTGTAGAACTCGTCGATCTTCGTCCGCTCGGCTGCCGCGAAGTAGTGGACCTTGTCGCGGACCAGCGGACCGCCGACGCTGCCGCCGAACTGGTTGCGGCGGTACGCCGGCTTCTCCTCCTCGAACGGGCCGCGGGCGTTCAGCGACTTGTCCCGGAAGTACTCGAACGCCGTGCCGCGCAGGCTGTTCGTGCCGGACTTGGTCACCACCTGGACGATCCCGCCCGTCGCGAGGCCGAACTCGGCCTTGTACTGGACGTTGCTGACCTTGAACTCCTCGACCGCGTCCTCGGGCATGTTCTGCCGCGGTTCGCCGTCCTCGGCGAAGTTGTTGATGACGCCGTCGACCAGGTTGCCGGTGGAGTTGAAGGTCATCGAGCCGCCGACGTTGACCGTCGCGAAGAACGAGCGTGTGGAGTCCATGCTCGTGCCCGGCATCAGCAGCGCGAGCGACAGGTACTGCCGCGAGTTGATGGGCAGGGTCTCGATCTGCTGCTGCGTGATCACGCCGGAGACCTCGGACTTCGTCGTGTCGACGACGGGTGCCAGGCCCGTGACCGTGATGGTCTCGGACAGCGCCTGCACCTGCAGGGTGAAGTTCTGCGTCAATCCGAGGCCGATCGTGATCTCGATGTCACGAACCTCGACGGTGGAGAAGCCGGACAGCTCGGCCAGCACCGTGTAGCGCCCGGGGTTGAGCGCCGGGAACCGGTACGTGCCGTCGGCCTCGGTGACCGTTGTCCGGGTCACGCCGCTCGCCTGGTTGCGCAATGTCACGGTGACGCCCGGCAGGACCCCGCCCTGGTCGTCGACGGCCGTGCCCGTGATGATCCCGGATCCGCCCTGGGCGGCCGGAGTGCCGATCATGGCGGCAAGGAGAAGTAGAACCACGGCAATGGCCGTGATGGGGCCGTGCCGATGTGTGTGGGGAACCATACGCGTACCTTTCCTGGAACATGCGTGCGCAGCACCGCGGACCTGCCGGCACAAGGCCGGGGCAGGGCCGTCCGATTCGCGCTCGCTCAAACCTGTATCGCCGTCGGTGAATACCAACGCTGGAGGTGCCATCGAGTATACCGACGAACGGCGAACGGAGCGTCTCCGATTGTCTTGCCCGTGTGGCAACTCTGCTATGCTCGTGACCGCCCCGCCGGCCTCGCATGAAGTTCCTCGCCAGTCAGCTCGGCTATTTCGTCTCCGACCGCGCCGCGCGGGTCAACCTCCGGGCGCTCTTCCAGTACCTGCTCTTTCTCGCCGCGCTCGTCGCCCTCTACACCGCCGTCTTCCACCTGATCATGACGCGCGTGGACGGGCAGACCCACTCGTGGGTCACCGGCTTCTACTGGACCCTCACCGTCATGACGACGCTCGGGTTCGGCGACATTACCTTTACCTCCGACATCGGCCGGCTCTTCAGCGTCGTCGTCCTGCTCTCGGGCGTCGTCTTCCTGCTGGTGCTGCTGCCGTTCCTCTTCATCCGCCTCTTCTACGCACCGTGGCTGGAGGCGCAGGTGCGCATGCGCGCGCCGCGGGACGTGGCCGCGGGGACGAAGGACCACGTGATCATCGTGGAGCACGACGCCATCGCCGTCGGGTTGATGGGACGCCTCCAGTCCGCCGCCATCCCGTACGTCCTCGTCGAGCCGGACCCCGCCGCCGCCGCGGCGCTGGCCGCCGACGGCGTGCACGTCGTCACCGGGGAGATCGACAGCAGCGAGACCTATCGACGGCTGGATGTGGACCGCGCGCGGATGCTCGTCGCCAACCGCGCGGATACGACCAACACCAACATCACGCTGACCGTGCGCGAGGTCTCCGCCACCGTGCCCATTGCCGCCGTCGCGGAGAACGAGGAGTCCGTCGACATCCTCGCGCTGAGCGGCGCCACCCACGTGCTGCCGCTCAAGCAGCAGCTCGGCGAGTTCCTGGCCAGCCGCGCGGATACCGGACGCCGGGAGGCCCGGATCGTCGGCCGCTACCGGACGCTGTCCATTGCGGAGGTCCCCGCGCGCGACACGCCCTTTGCCGGGATGACCGTCAAGGACACGCGGCTCCGCGAGACGAACGGGATGAACATCCTCGGGATGTGGAAGCGCGGACGGCTGCTGCCCGCCTACCCGCTGACGGCCATCGACCCGGATTCCGTCCTCGTGCTCGCGGGCACAGACCAGCAGATCGCCGCGCTCAACGAGCGGCTGCCCTCCCGCGACGATCCGCCGCGTCCCGTCGTCATCATCGGGAGCGGGAGCGTCGGCTACGCGGCCGCCACCTTCCTCAAGCGCGCCGGCGTCGTCACCCATCTCGTCGATCGTGACGCGCGCTCGCTCGAGCCCATGCGCGGCATCGCGGAGCGGCTGATCGAGGGCGATGCGGCCGATCGCCGCGTGCTGGCGGCCGCCGGCCTCGACGCGGCCTCCTCCGTCCTCCTCACCACCAACGACGATGCGATGAACATCTACCTGGCGGTGTACTGCCGCCGGCTGAAGCCCGATGCGCGCATCGTGAGCCGCGTGACCTACGAGCGGAACGTGGAGGCCATCCACCGCGCCGGCGCGGACTTCGTCCTGAGCTACGCATCGCTCGGCGCCGAGGCGGTGTTCTCGCTCCTCAAGGGACATGAGCTGGTCATCCTGGCCGAGGGCGTGGACCTCTTCACTGTCCCCGTGCCGCGGCAGCTCGAGGGACGGACGCTCGCGGACGGCCAGATTGGATCCCTCACCGGGCTGTGCGTCCTGGGCCTGCAGGACGGCGAGACGTTCGTGACCGAGCTGCACTCGAACACGAGCCTGCCCGCCGGCGGGGAGTTCGTGATGATCGGCAGCCTGGAGCAGCGCCGCGAGTTTGCCCGGGCGTTTGGCGCACCGGGCAGCTGAGGACCCCCGCGCGCACGCCAGCGGACCAGGGCGTCACGCGCGCGTGACGCCGGCGTCGTACCGAATTGTTCGCGCCAGCTCAGCCTCTGGTGTAATATCCTCCCGCTCGACACGGTTCTCGCGCGGTCCGTCCGGCCTCGGTTTGGCGGATCCGCAGGGGAGCCTGCCGCCGGCGAGCGTCCCCCGCTCCCACCGGCGGCCCGCCGCACATCTGGTGCCCAGTGGCTCCGGGCGTGCGGCTGCGTCGTTCCCGTTTCACAGATTTACCGCGTCGCGGCGGATCACGCGCAGAGCGGACCTTCTGGTCCGTCTCGGCGTGGGTGACCCGGCGTCCGGCATGCCCGGACACGGTGAACCCATGCCGAGAGGTACGGCTGCGGCCGGACGCCTGGCACGTGTCCTGCCAGTGGACGGGTTCCGGAACGCGCACGCAGGTCACGGTACTTCAGCCGGGTAGGGGCCATGGACATGCCAGTTTCGATGGAAACACGGGGGTTGCCGGCGGGGACGCGGCGGAATCGTGCCGGCCGGATGGGGATCCGCGGCCTTGCACTTCTGGCAGGGCTTGTCCTGATCTTCGACAGCGGCACGCCCGTCCAGGGACAGGGACCGGGCCTGGACAGGCGCACCGCGGCGCACCTGCTGGAGCAGTCCACGTTCGGGCCGACCGAGGCGGACGTGAACCTGGTGATGTCCCAGGGCTACCAGGCGTGGCTCGAAGGCCAGCTCGCGCTGCCGCCCAGTGAGATTGTCCTCCCGCCGACGACGGACTTCAGCGTCAACGACGTCCGGAACGCCATGCTCCTCAACATGGCCAACGCGCCGGACCAGTTGCGCCAGCGCGTGATCTTCGCCCTGGGCCAGATCGTCGTGGTGTCCGCCAACAAGGTGGATCGCGGTGTGGAGATGGCGCCGTGGATGGAGCTGCTGTCGCGGAACGCGTTCGGCAGCTACCGCACGTTCCTGCGCGAGGTCGTGCTCAGCGCGCCGATGGGCAAGTACCTGGACAACTGGCTCAACCGGTGTACGCGTGACCGGAACCGACCGGGTGAGTTCGGCACCTGCCCGAATGGTGAGGCCAACTCCACGCCCAACGAGAACTTCGCGCGCGAGCTGCTGCAGCTCTTCACGCTCGGGCTGTGGGAGCTCAACATCAATGGCTCGGTGCACCTCGACGACGCCGGCCAGCCGACGCCGACGTACACGCAGCAGACGCTCGTGGAGTACGCGCGCGCGCTGACGGGCTGGACCTACGCCAGGACCAACGGCGCCAACGACTTCAGCCTCGAGATGGTGCCCGCGTTGACCACCTGCCCCAACAACAACCCGGACTGCCCACGCTTTCCGCGGTACCACCACATCGGCGAGAAGTGGTTGCTGGGCTCTCATGTCCAGCCGTCCAGCAACAGCACCTCGGCGATGTACGACGACGTCGGCTACGTCGTCGACAGCATCATGCGGCACAAGAACCTGGCGCCGTTCGTCGCGAGCCGCCTGATCCGGTCGCTCGTCACCAGCAACCCGAGCCTCAACTACGTCCAGCGCGTGGCGACCGCGTTTGCCGCCTCGGACGGCGACATGCGGACGACGCTGCGGGCGATCCTGCTGGACCCCGAGGCGCGTGCGTTCACGAGCACCGACGGCCGGCTGAAGGATCCCGTCCTCCACGTGCTTGGCCTGGTCCGCGCGCTCGGCGTGACGCTGGCCAACCCGGGCAACCTGCAGGGGAACTTCTCCAGCCTCCAGCAGCAGCTGCTGACGCCGAGCACGGTGTTCTCGTTCTACAACCTGCTGACGCCGGTTCCCGGCAACCTCTCGCTCTTCGGTCCCGAGTTCGGGATCTACCCGCCGGCGCTCGCCGTGCAGCGCGCCAACTTCATCTACCGCATCCTGGACAACCAGTTCTCGTCGTCTCTTCCGGTCACGTCGGCGCTGGAACCGTTCATTGCCGCCGCGGGCAACGTGGGGGACGTCGTCGAGCTCGTGAACCAGCGGCTCATGTTCGGCCGGATGTCCTCCGAGCTTCGCGAACTGATCGCGGCCGCGACGGCCGCCATCCCGAGCGACATGCGCCAGCGGGCTCTCGGCGCTCTCTACCTGGCGGCGATCTCCAGCGAGTACTCGGTCTACTCCGACACGTCCGTGACGGGGGCGGCCACCGTGCAGCCGCCGACGGGCCTGGCGGCCTCGTTCCTGGCCGGGAGCACCGTGTCCATCGACTGGCGCGCGCCGCTCATCGGCCCGGCCCCGACCGGCTACATCCTCGAAGGCGGCGTCCGGCCCGGTGAGGTGCTGGCGCAGATCCCGATTGCCGGTCCGGCCACGGCGTTCACGTTCCAGGCGCCGCCGGGCGCGTTCTACATCCGCCTCCGGACGATCTCCGGCGGGGCGGTGAGCCGGCCGTCCAGCGAGGTCCGCGTGTACGTTGGAGGGACATCCGGCCCGACGGCCCCGCGGTCGCTCACGGCCTACGGGCGTGGCGACTCCGTCGTGCTCCAGTGGCGCAACACGTTCGGCGGCGGCGAGCCGACAGGTGTGGCGATTGACGTCGCCCAGAACGGCTCGCGCGTCACCAGCTTCGCCCTGCCGGTCACCGATCGGTGGAGCATCAGCGGCGTGCCTACCGGGCAGTTCTCCTTCACCGTGCGGGCCACCAACGCATCGGGCACCAGCGGGTCGTCGAACAGCGTGACGCTCAGCTTCCCGCTGAGCCAATGCAACAACCCGAGCGCGCCGCAGGCGTTCTCGGTTGTGCCGGGAGCTCGGTACATTTCTGCCCACTGGCTGGCGCCGACGAGCGGCACCACACCGACGCACTACACGGTGCAAGCGGAGGTGCGGGTTCGAAGGAACAACCAGAATGTGTGGGAACAGCTCGGAAACTTCCCCGTGACGGGAACGATGGTCGGCAGCCCGATCGGGGCGGGTCGCTACCGCGTCCGCGTGCGGTCCGAGAACATCTGCAATCAGGGCAACACCACCTCCAGCTTTACGGGCTGGCGGGAAGTCACGGTGGACGA
>CAZUGF010000003.1:14242-23116 GCA_964619705.1 uncultured Bifidobacteriaceae bacterium | reverse complement strand
ATCAGGGCAACACCACCTCCAGCTTTACGGGCTGGCGGGAAGTCACGGTGGACGACTAGGAGCAGGACAATGGGTCACTCACACAACGTTCCCGCACGCCGCAACTTCCTGAAGATGAGCGCCCGCCTGGCGGCGCTGGGGCTCACCAGCCTCGGCGTCCAGCCGGCCCGCTCCTTCTTCGTCCGCGAGGTGCAGGCGCAGCGCCGGGTCACGGACTACAAGGCGCTGGTCTGCATCTACATGTTCGGCGGCAATGACGCCAACAACATGATCCTGCCGATCGACAACGTGCCGACGCCGGCGGCGAACGACCGCAACCGCGTCGCGTACAGGGACTACCGGGCCCTCCGTCCGAACGCCGTGTTTCTCGACGATGGCGCCCTGCTGCCGATCGGCGGGCCGGGCGGCGCCACCTACGGCCTCCACCCGTCCATGGGCGATCTCGTGCCCATCTACAACGCCGGCTACCTGGCGTGGACGCTCAACGTCGGCGCGCTCAACCGGCCGCTGACCAAGGCGCAGTACCAGGGCGGCGTGTCGCGTCCGCCCAACCTGTTCTCCCACTCGGACCAGACCACGCAGGCGCAGACGGGCTCGTCGGACCTCTACACGGGATGGGGCGGGCGGCTGCTGGACATCTTCGGCGCCACGGACTCGCTGTCCTCCGTCTCCGTCTCCTCGCCGGCCGTCTTCCTCGACGGCGCGGACGTGCGCAGCAATGTCGTGCCGCCGGGTGCGAACCTCGGGCTGCAGGGCATGAACGCCGGCTCCACCGCCGCGAGTGACGCGCGGCGGCAGGCGGTGAACGCGATGGTCCTGATGGATGCCGGCAACCCGATCCGCGAGGCGGCCAACCAGGCGTTTGCCGACGGCCTCCAGCTTGCGGACACGCTCACCGCGAGCGGCGGCCTGCCACCGACGACGTTGTCGTTCCCGAACACGTCGCTCGGCCGGCAGATGCAGGAAGTGGCGCGCCTCATCCGCGTCCGCTCGCAGATGGGCGCGGGCCGGCAGGTGTTCTTCTGCTCCATCGGCGGCTTCGACACGCACGCCGATCAGCTCGGGCAGCACTCCAACCTGATGCGGGACCTGTCGCAGGCGATCTCCGCGTTTGCCTACGCCACGCTGGATCTCGGCCTGGCCGGCCAGGTGACGACGTTCACGCAGTCCGAGTTCAACCGGACGGCCGATCCGAACCTGAACGGCACGGACCACGCGTGGGGCAGCCACCAGCTTGTCGTGGGCGGCGCCGTACGCGGAGGCATCTACGGCGCGATGCCCAACTTCGTCCTGAACGGCGACCACAGCGTGAGCGACCGCGGCGTCTGGCTGCCGTTCCTCGGCAACGCGCAGTTCGGCGCCACGCTGGGCCGCTGGTTCGGCGCCTCGCCGGCGGAGCTGCACTTCGCGTTCCCGAACCTCGGCCAGTTCCCGACAGCCGATCTCGGGTTCATGCGAGGGTGATGCAGGGCGGGTCTGTAGGGCGGGTCTTTAGACCCGCCTGCTGCCTCGAGGCGGACCTGAAGGTCCGCCCTACATTGCGCGCCCTGCTGTAGGGCGGGTCTTCAGACCCGCCGCCGGGCTCGTAGGGCGGGTCTTCCGCCGACACCAAAGGTTGTGGCGGAGTAGAATCCCCATCCAGGGATGCGCTGGCTCGTCCTCGTCCCGCTCGTCAGCGCCTTGCTGCCACAGCCACCACCGCAGCCCGGGGGAGGTCACCTCATGCCGGCCATCGTCCTTCGCGAGAGTCAAGGCGGGGTCGTCGGCACCACGGGTACGGTGACGACCATCGCGCCCGATGGCACCTACGACGTGGCGCCGTTCATCAACGAGCGGGTCCGCGAGGCGCGCAGCCGCGGGCGCGTCGAGCCGGACGCGCAGGCGGCCATCGCGCGTGCCATCGAGGCGCACGCCTTCGCGACGCTGCCGCCGCGGCTCGGCGGCCGGCCGGTGGCCAACCCGCGGGAGATCTCCCTCACCGTGGACGGCCGGACGGTGACGCTCATCCTCCCGCCCGGCCCGGAGACGGTGGAGCCGGGCGGCGACCCGGTCGTCCGCCGGCTCCTGGCCATCGTGGACGTTGTCCGTGCGGCCGTCAGAGGCCCACGGCCTTGAACGCCATCCGCACGACCTGAGTGGACCCGATCGGCACCGCGCCGTTCTTGGTCAGGATGCGCGCGGACTCCACGATGACGTCCACCGCGTCGGCGAAGTCCGCGTTGAACCAGAGGTTCTGCAGCGCGTGGTACCAGATCTGCGCCGCCTTCGGCGTGCCGATGTGCGTCGCCACCAGGTAGAACGCCTTGTTGGGGATACCGCTGTTGATGTGCACGCCCTGGTTGTCCCCGGGCCCGGCGTAGTAGCCCGACATGTGATCGGGCTGCGGGTCCTTGCCGAGGAGCGCGTTGTCGTACGCGGAGCCCGGCGCCTTCATGGACCGGAGCGCCTCCCCGAAGAGCGTCGGGCCCATGATCTCGTCGCCGATGAGCCAGTCGGCGGTGCCCGCGTCCTGGCCGAGGTGCGCCTGCGTGATCACGCTGCCGAACACGTCGGAGAAGTGCTCGTTCAGCGCGCCGGACTGGCTGTAGTAGTCCAGGTTGGCGGTGTGCTGCGTGACGCCGTGCGCCAGCTCGTGCGCCACCACGTCGAGGGAGCTCGCGAAGTCCGTGAAGATGGCGCCGTCGCCGTCGCCGAACGTCATCTCGTCGCCGTCCCAGAACGCGTTCAGGTAGTCCACGCCGAAGTGGACGTTGAGGATCAGCGTCAGGCCCGCGTTGTCGATGGAGTTCCGCCCGAGCTCGGCCTGGAAGTAGTCCCGGACGATGCCGGCGTTGGCGTAGGCGGCGTCGGCGGAGGAATCGCCGGTGGCGGGGTCGCCTTCGGCGCGGACGAGGGCGACGCGCTGGACCCACTGCGTCTGGCAGTCGTAGGTCTCGCGCGGGGCGGCGCCGGCGGCGGGCGGCGAGACCGCGGGCCCCGCGAGCGCGGTACCAGCGAGGAACGGCACCATCGGCAGCACCTGCGCGGCACGCCGGTCGCGCACGAGCTTCCCCTGGTGCGCCGTCGCGCGCGCCCGGAGGCGGACGCCCTCGTCGCCCCGGCGGGCCAGCTTGTCGATGACATCGGGAGGGACGAACGAACAGGTACACGGGTGGAACGCCATGGTGCTCCTCCTATCGGAACCGTCATCAGGGACACGGGTCACGTGCGCGGGGGTGGCGCACCAGTGTAGTGACGGATGGGAGGGAGGCGTTACGGGCAGGCCTGCGGTGGGCGGCGCCTGCGGCGCAGTGGGCGACGCTTCGCGTCGTGGGAACGGAGGTCGCGCCCACACTTCGAGCCCGAACCGGCGCCGCGTGGGCCTGCGGTGGGCGACGCTTCGCGTCGTGGGAGGATCGTCCCACCGAGAGCCGAAGCACGATGACGGATCGGATTCTGTAGAGGCGACCCTTCAGGGTCGCCTTCCGATACTCCCTTCGTGCCCTTCGTGTCCATCCGTCGTGCACCCGGCGACGAGCCCGCCTCACTCCGGCGGCGGGAGCAGGAACGGCTGGTCGCGCAGCTCACGGCTCAACTGGACGTGGCGCTGGCGCCACGGTTCGAAGTGCCGCGCGATCCCGTCGAGGAGGCGCGCCTTCGGCACCGTGGGCGCCTGGGCCGCCGCCCGATGATAGAAGCTCGCGCCGAGGTCGGCGTACCACCGGATGTTGTGCCGCCCGCGCATCTGGTCCGCGAAGAACCCGGCGAGCAGCAGGCACTGCGCGCCGGCCGTCTCCATCATCGCGCTGTCGTTGAGCAGGCTCGTATCCACGACGAAGGTATCGAACACCTCGGCCAGCGTGCGCGGCGCGGGCACGTCGGTCCCGGCCCGCGTGGACGTCTGCGCGAAGTGCGCGAGCACGCTCGCGTTGTAGAGCAGCTCCTGCCGATCGACGTCCGGATCCGAGAGCTCCTGGAGCCCGAGGAAGAAGAATTCCAGCGTCTGCCGATGATCGCTTGCCAGCAGTTCTCGCAGCGTGCCCATGGCGCCCTCCCGCGAAGTGGTCTGCCTTGCCCGTCGTGCTGCCGAACACCCTCTGCTCAGGTAAGCAGCAAGTCGTGTGCCGTTGACGCCGCACGGGATTGCGCCTGTTTTGGTGAGTCATCCGCAGCAGAGGTCACGAGGGCGGGCGGATAGGGGACAAGAGTTGTCAGGGGAGGCGTCGGGGAGGTTCGCGCCGTCCGCCGCTACACTTGGGAGAGCATCGCATCGAGCGATGGGGAGTTCTTACGGGAGGCAGGCAGATGTCATCACGGCGTTTTCTGATTACCGGCGGGAGCCAGGGCATTGGCGCGGCAGTGGTCGCGCAGGCGCGGGCCGCCGGGCATGCGGTGGTCTTCACGGGCCGCAACGAGGCACTCATCCAGCAGGTGGCCGCCGAGACCGGCGCCCACGGGCTGCGCCTGGACGTCTCGTCCGGCGACGACAACGCGGCGGCCGTCGAGGCGTGCCGGACGCACATGGGCGGGATCGACGTGCTCGTCAACAACGCGGCGTTCGGGTACGGCGCGGAGATCGGCGACCTGGACATGGCGCGGATGCGGGCGCTCTTCGACACCAACGTGTTCGGCATGGTGGACCTCACCAACCGCGTCGTGCCCCTCCTCAAGGCCCAGGGCAGCGGGGACATCATCAACCTGGCGTCCACGTCGGGCATGAAGGGCGGGAGCCGCGGGACGCCGTACTCGGCCAGCAAGTGGGCCGTCCGCGGCATCAGCCAGTGCTGGCAGGCGGAACTGCGCCCGCACGGCATCCGCGTGGTGTGCGTGTGCCCGTCGGAAGTGCAGACCAACTGGGGCGGACAGTCGGGACGCAACAACCCGAACAAGCTCTACGCGCAGGACATTGCCGCCACGATCATGGCCGCGCTCGACATGCCCCGCCGCGCGCTGTGGCCGGAGCTGGCGGTCTTCGCGACGAACCCGTGGAAAGAGGATTGAACCGCCTCGCACGAAGGCGGCTCAGGTCCTCAGAACCACCTATCCCCCCGTCCCCCTCAGCGTCTTCCCGCGCACCGGGTAGGCCGGGCGGACGGGGTGCGTGGGCGGGTTCTTCTTCAACTCCTCCATCGCCACCGCGATGGCGCGTTCCAACTGCGGGTCGCGGCCGGCCATCACGTCCTTCGGTGTCTGTTCCACCTCGATGTCCGGCGGCACGCCCTCGTTCTCGACCACCCAGCCCTCCTCCGGTGTCCAGATGGCGAGGTTCGGCGCCGTGATCGTGCCGCCATCCATCAGCGTGGGGAAGCCGAGCACGCCGACGAGGCCGCCCCACGTGCGCTGCCCGACGATGGTGCCGAGTTCGAACTTGCGGAACATCCAGGGGAGGAGATCGCCGCCGGAGCCGGCCGTCTCGTCGATGATCATCACCTTCGGCCCCTGGATGGACGCGGTCGGCGTCTTCAGGTCGTCGCCGTAGCGCATGGCCCAGTAGCTGATGAGCGGCCGCCGCAGCATGTCGATGTAGTAGTCCGCCACCTGTCCGCCGCCGTTGAACCGCTCGTCCACGATCACGGCGTCCTTGTGGGCCTGCGGATAGAAGTAGCGCTTGAAGTAGTCATAGCCCGGCTGCGCGGTGTTCGGCACGTAGACGTACGCGACGCGCCCGTCCGTGGCCTCATCGACCTTGCGCAGGTTGCCCTCGACCCAGTCGCGGTTCCGCAGTGCGCTCTCGCTCTCGACGGGCACCACCTGCACGGTGCGCGAGCCGGTGCCGTCGGCATTCGGGCCGACCGTCAGCTCCACGATCTTGCCCGCCGTGTTCTCGAAGAAGCTGTAGACGTTGGCCGGCGGGGCGACGTCGCGCCCGCGGACCGCGAGGAGGTACTCGCCGGCGCGCACGTTGACGCCCGGCTCGGTGAGCGGCGCGCGGAGGCGCGGGTTCCAGTTGAGGCCGCCGTACACCCGCGTGAACCGGTAGCGTCCGTTCTCGACGGCGAAGTCCGCGCCCAGGAGCCCGCCCGGCACCGTCCGCGCACGCTCCAGGCGATCCCCGCCGCCGCCGCGATGGTGACCGACCGAGAGCTCGCTCGACATCCACTGGATGACGCGGTTCAGGTCGCTCCGCGCGCCGACCTCCGGCAGCAGCGCCTCGTACTTCGCGCGCATCGCCTTCCAGTCCACGCCGTGCATGTTGGGCGCGTAGAAGTAGTCCCGGTTGATGCGCCACGCCTCGTCGAAGATCTGCGCCCACTCCGCGCGCGGGTCGATGCGCACCTCGATGTCGGCGACCGCGAGCCGCCCGTTGGACGCGTCCACGCGCTGGCCGGCCGGCAGTGCCGTGATGGACCACGTGTCGCGCCCCGCGTAGAGCAGCTTCCTGCCGTCGGCCGACACCCGGTAGTCGCGCGCCTGGTCGAGGATCCGATCGTCCTTGCGCGTGGCGAGCGTGAACCGGTGGAGCGCCGGCATCGGCGGCGCCCCCGGCGCCGGCTGCGCGTCCGTGCTCGCGCGCAGGTAGTAGAGCAGGCCCTCCGTGCCGGCCTGCAGGTTGTCCAGGTCCCCGGCCGGAATGGGCAGGTCCAGGATGCGGTACTCGATGTCCTCGAAGTCGATGCGGACGTCGGGCGGGGCCTCGGCCTTCCTGCCGGCGGCCCCCGCCTCGTCCTTCGACGCCTCCGCCGCGGCGGCGGGCGCGGCCCCGGGCTTCTCCTCGTCGCTCTCCTTCGCAAGCGGCGAGGGCAGGTCGTTTCGCAGGACCACGACGTACACGTTGCGCGTACGGCGGTTGTCCGCCGTGGACTGCGCGAACCAGTCCAGCACCGGCCCGGCATCGGTGGACCCGAAGAGGTAGAGGTACTTGCCGCTGCGGTCGAAGACGGGATCGCTCACCTCGGCCAGGCCGTCGCTGATCGCGAAAGACCGGTCCTGCGCCAGGGAGTAGGCGGAGAGCGTCATCACCAGCGCCTGGGTGTTCGCCGTGTAGGCGACCCACTGCGAGTCCGGCGACCAGCCGAACGTGACGGAGCTGAGCGGGCTGTACACTTTGGCCGCCGCCACCTTCTTCGGCGTGCCCTTCTCCAGGTCCAGCACGTAGAGCGCCTGCGAGTTGTCGGTGTAGGCCACCTTGCGGCTGTCCGGCGACCACTCGAGGCCGCCGTAGAAGCCGGCGCCGCCGAGCGCCACCGTCTTCACCGGGCCCTTGCCGTCGTGCGGCGCGATGTGCAGCGCGTACTCGCCGGAGGCATCGGAGAAGTACGCCACGCGGGCGCCGTCCGGGGACCAGGCCGGGGACCGCTCGTGCGAGCCGGGCGCGTTGGTCAGGTTGCGCGCATCGCCCTTCTCCGCCGGCACGGTGACGATCTCGCCGCGGAATTCGAACACGGCGCGGGCGCCGGTCGGGGAGATGGCGGCGTTGCGGATCCAGTTGGCACCCTTCGCGAAGCGCGGGCGCGTTTCCCGCAGGTCCGATGGCACGCCGATCGTGATCCGCGCGTCGGCGCCGGATGCGGGATCGAACCGGTGCAGGTACCCCGCCTGCTCGTAGACGATGACCCCGCCGCCGGCGGAGGCGCTCAGCACGGGGAAGTCCGCGTGCGTGGTCAGGCGGCGGACGGCGTCGCTCCCGGGCGTCCACGCGTAGAGGTTGAACTCGCCGTCGCGGTCGGAGCGGAAGTACACCGCGTCGCCGACCCACATCGGGTCCACGTCGTTGGCGCGCGCCGCCGGCTGCGGCAGCTTGACGATGTCCCGGCTGGCCGTGTCGTACACCCAGATGCGGGAGACCGTGCCGCCGCGATACTGTTTCCACTGCTCGAAGCGCGGCGCGATCGGGTTGTAGGCGAGCCGTCCGCCGTCGGCGGAGAACGTCCCGCTGTCGGCGTTGGGGATGGGCAGCGCTTCCGGCATGCCGCCGTCGAGCGGGACCGTGAAGAGCTGCGTATACCGCGTGGTGAACACCGCGCGGCCGGAGGTGAAGAGCACCTGGCGCCCGTCCGGCGTGAAGCCCTGCACCGTGTCCACGCCCGGGTGCCACGTCAGCCGCTTCGGCACGCCGCCCGCGGCCGGCACCACGTAGACGTCGGTGTTGCCGTCGTACTGCGCGCTGAACGCGATGAGCGTCCCGTCCGGCGAAAACGCCGGGTTCGACTCCACGCCGTCGTCCGTGGTCAGGCGCCGCAGGGCGGTGCCGTCGAGGCGTGCCACCCACAGGTCCTCCGCGTAGACAAACGCGACCTCGGTGCCGGACGTGGCCGGCTGCTGGAGGAACCGGGTGTCGCGGACGTTGACGTCCGCGGCGGGACGCGCGGCCGGAATCAGGACAAGGACGGCAAGCACCGGCAGGAAGCGGAAGCCCATTTCGTCTCTCCCAGGAGGTGATGGCGGCGGGCAGACGTCCCCCCGCGCGGGTCGATTCTAGCCCTACGACCGTCGTCGTCGCGAGGACGGGCCGGTTTCCGCTAGAGTAGGGCCACTGGAGGTTCCGATGACTCGCCGATCCCTGCTCCTCGCCGGTGCTGCCGCCCTGGGCGCCACGATCGTTCCGTCGGCCGCGCTTGCGCATCCCGGACACGACCACAAGGTCATGGGCACCATTGCCGCCGTCGACGGCCGCCGTATCACGATCAAGACCACGGACGGCAAGGACGTCACCTTCGCCATCACCGACACGACGAAGCTGATGCGGGACAAGCGCAAGGGCGAGGCCGCCGACCTCAAGGCCGGCCTGCGCGTCGTGGCGAACCTCGGCGATGGCGCCGAGCCGCTCACGGCCAGGGAACTGCAGTACTCCGCCGCGGCGACCGACCAGCAGTAGACGCGGCACGATGCAGGGCGGCTCGTCAGAGCCGCCGTGAGCCGGGTCTGACCGCCTCCGCCAAGGCTACGGCGAGTCCG
>CAZUGF010000003.1:4173-14142 GCA_964619705.1 uncultured Bifidobacteriaceae bacterium | reverse complement strand
CTCGAGACGGGCCTGAAGGCCCGTCCTACATGTGTAGGGCGGCTCTTCAGAGCCGCCGTGAGCCGGGTCTGAAGACCCGGCCTGCAGGACCCGGGCCCGCGACAACATGCCACACGCGGCAGCGCGGTCCCGGCCCCTACACTGCTGAGTGTGCGACATCGTGATGCCTGCCTTGCCCTGGCGGCCGCCCTTTCCCTGGCCTGCCTGCTGACCCTGCCCGTCCAGCCCGTTTTCGCCCAGTCCCCGCCGGCATCGCCGGTTGAGGCCCGGGCCTCCGGCGCCATCGAGGGCCGCGTGATCGGGCAGGCGGGTGAGGGGATCCCCTACGTGCGCGTCCTCCTGCTGCGCGAGGGCGGGACGCAGGAGCCGGTGGCCGAGGTGCGCTCGTCCGACGATGGGCGCTTTGCATTTGCCGGCGTGGCGCCGGGCACATGGCGCATCGTGTCGCGGTCGGACGACGGCCTCGCGGAGGGCACGGTGGGCGCGCGCGTGGAGCCCGGCGCCACGGCCACGGTGACGCTGCCGCTGCGGATTGGCCTGTCGGAAGCCGTCACGGTCACCGACTCGCGCGGCGCGCGGCTCAGGCGCGAGACGCCCGCCACGGTGGGTGCGGTGTCGCGCGAGACGCTGCTCGAGGCCCGCCCCTCGCACCCGAGCGAGGTGATGGCGCAGATTGCGGGCGTGTGGGTCAACATCACCGGCGGCGAGGGCCATCAGACGGCCATCCGCCAGCCGCTGACGACCAACCCCGTCTACCTGTACCTGGAGGATGGCGTCCCCACGCGCTCCACGGGCTTCTTCAACCACAACGCGCTCTACGAGATCAACGTGCCCGCGGCGGACGGCATCGAGGTGACCAAGGGCCCCGGCTCCGCCTCCTACGGCAGCGATGCCATCGGCGGCGTCGTCAACGTGGTGACGCGGTCGTCGCTCGACCGGTCCGGCGTGGACGTCACGGCGGAAGGCGGGGAGTTCGGCTGGCGGCGCGCCCTCGTCGGCGGGAACTGGTCCTCCGGGACCGACGGTGTGCGCGGCACGCTGAACCTGACGCACTCGGACGGCTGGCGCGAACGGACGGCCTACGACAGGCAGAGCGGATCGGTCCGGTGGGACCGCGCGCGCCCGGGATCGCTGACGAAGACCCTGGTCTCGCTGAACAACATCGATCAGCAGACGGCGGGCAGCTCCGCGCTCTCCGAGATCGATTTCCTCCGCGTGCCGCAGGCCAACCTGACGCCCATCTCCCTCCGCGCCGTGCAGGCCTACCGCGCGTCGGTGGACTACCAGCGCGCCGGGGCGCGGACCACCTGGAACGTCGTCCCGTACTTCCGGTACGACACGATGGACCTGCTGGCCAACTGGTCGCTCACCTACGACCCGACCATCTACACCACGGACAATGCGTCCTATGGCCTCCTGGCGCGCGTGCAGCGCGAGCTGGCGCCGATGCGCACGTCCGTGCTCGCCGGCCTGGACGTGGACTACAGCCCCGGCGGCCGCGTGGAGGACATCGTCCGGGCGCAGTCGACGCCGTCGGACCTGCCGAGCGGCCGGTCCATCTTCACCTCCTACACGCTCGGCGACCGGATCTACGACTACGACGTGACGTTCTGGTCCGCGTCGCCCTACGTGCAGGTGGAGTTCTCGCCGTCCGCGCGCACGCGCGTGAGCGCGGGGCTTCGCGCGGATCGGATGCGCTACGACTACGACGATCACCTGACGACGCCGGAGACGGCCCGGCACCGGCGGCCGCAGGACGGCGGGCGCACGTTCACGCACCTCAGCCCCAAGCTGGGGTGGACCTACCAGGTGAGCGACAGGGCCAATGTCTTCGCGTCCTATCGCCATGCGTTCCGCGCGCCCTCGGAAGGGCAGTTGTTCCGCCAGGGCTCGGCGGTCAATACGATCGACCTGGACCCGGTCCGCGCGGACAACGTGGAGGCGGGCACGCGGTTCACCCTCCGGCCCCGCGTCTCGCTCGACGTGTCCGTGTACCAGCTCGACAAGCGCAACGACATCCTGTCCTTCCGCGATCCGGTGGACGGCGCCACGGAGGCGGTCAACGCCGGGCACACGCGGCACCGCGGCATCGAGGCCACGCTCGACGCCGGCCTCTTCTCGCGCGCGAGCCTGCACGTGGCGTACTCGTACGCGAAGCACACCTACGAGGACTGGGTCGTGGATCCGCTGGCCGGCGTGGACTACAGCGGCTTCGAGCAGGAGATGGCCCCGCGCCACATGGGCTCCGCGTCCTGGAACCTCAGCCCGGCACGGCGGATCCGCGCGGGCATGGAACTCGTCTACCTCGGACCCTACTGGCTGGACGCGGCGAACACCACGCGCTACGGCGGCCACACGCTCGTCAACCTGCGCGGGCAGTACGAGGTGGCGCCCGGCGTGCGCCTCTTCGCCCGCGTGCTCAACGTCGGCAACCGGACCTACGCGGAGAGCGGGTCCTACACCCTGCAGCGCGGCCGTGAGTTCGCGCCGGGCCGGCCCCGCACGGTGTTTGCGGGCGCCGAGGTGGAATGGAGGCGTCCGTGAGATCCGCCCTGGGACTGCTGTTCGTCTGGCTGCTTGCCGTCACGCCCGCGGCGGCACAGCATGCCGGCCACGCGCCCGAGCCCGTCGCGGAGAACGGAACCAGGACGCCGACGGTGGCCGTCGCCGCGGACGGGACCCTGTGGCGCGTGTGGGTCGAGGGTGAACACGTCCTCGTCAGCCGGTCGGGCGATCGCGGTGCGTCTTACGCGGCGCCGGTCCGCGTCACGCGCGAGCCGGAGCCCATCGACGCCAACGGCGAGTCCCGGCCCAAGATTGCGCTCGGGCCGTCCGGCGACGTCTACGTGTCGTACACGCGCCTGGGCCGCCTGCCGTATACGGGCGACATCCGCTTCGCGCGCTCCGTGGACGGCGGCCGTACCTTCGACGCGCCGCGCACGGTCAACGACGACGGGCTGGAGACCGGCCACCGGTTCGATGCGCTCACCGTCGGCCCCGACGGTGCGCTCTACCTCGTCTGGATCGACAAGCGGGATCTGGATCGCGCGGAGGCGCAGTCCGAGGCCTATGACGGCGCGGCGCTCTACCTGGCGGTCAGCCGGGATCGGGGCGCGACGTTTGCCGCCAACCGGAAGATCAAGGACCACATCTGCGAGTGCTGCCGCATCGCGCACGCGTTCGATGCGCAGGGGCGGCTCGTGCTCGCGTGGCGGGACGTGATGCCGGGCAGCATCCGGGATCACGCGATGGTCCGCGTCTCCGCGGACGGCGCCGTGACAGGCGTTCAGCGCCTGACGACGGACGGCTGGGTGCTCGACGGCTGCCCGCACCACGGCCCGGCGCTGGCCATGGGAGTGGCCGGCCGGATGCACCTGGCCTGGTTCACCGGGGAGGGACCGCAGGGCCCCGGCGCCTTCTACGCGATGCTCGACAGCGGCGGCCGGATCGTGGGCACGCCGCGGCGTCTCGGCGCACCGGATGCGGGCACGGGGCACGCCGCCATCCACGCGGCGGGCCGCGACGTCGTGGTGGCGTGGAAGGAGCGCCGCGGCACCGGGAGCGCGGTGGTCGTGATGGTCTCGCGCGACGGGGGCGACACGTTCGACACGCCGCACGACGTGGCCGAAGCCTCGCGCGCGTCGGATCACCCCGCCCTCGTGCCGACGCCGTCCGGCCTCCTCCTCTCGTGGTTCGCGCCGGAGACGGGCCATCGCCTCATCCCGATTTCGCTCGGGACGAACGTCACGGACGTACGAGAGTCACGAAGGCACGAAGCACCGCTCCCGTAGAGGCGACCCTTCAGGGTCGCCTGCGCGGGAGGCCCCTGATCCAGGCGGCCGGTGCGCGTCCCGGCGGCCTCCCGCGTGCTCCCCGGACGGATCAGGTAAGCTGATCTGTGGCGCGGGCGCGCTCCGAGTCCGGAGAGAGAGCCCGCTCTCCCTGGATTGGAGGCTTCGAGATGAAACGTACTGTCCTGCTCGTGTTCGGAACCGTGGCGATCACCGGCAGCATGCTGCTGGCGCAGGCTCCTGCCGACGCGATCGAGAAGGCGCTGGTTGCCGCGCCGCGGCAGGCGCGCGAGGGCGCCACCGTCATCAAGTGGAATCCCGACAACACCTACGAGACGCTCCGCAAGGGCACCAACACCTGGATCTGCTACGACCAGTCCGGCCTGCCCACCGAGCAGCCCTACTCCGTGCAGTGCACCAGCGCGGCCAACCTCGAGCGCGTGGTCCAGAACCGCAAGTTCGAGACGATTGCCGATGCCAAGGAACGGCAGGCGGCCCTGGCCAAGGCGGAAGCCGACGGCTCCCGCGTGAAGCCCGAGTACGGCTCCGCGTTCATCACGGTCAGCGGCAAGGACGCGAGCGTCACGCGCACGCACATCACGATTGCCCTGCCCGGCGCGACCTCCGCGTCCACGGGTCTGCCCGACAACAACAAGCAGGGCGGCGCGTGGATCATGAGCGCGGGCACGAGCAGCGCGCACATCATGATCCCCGGCAGCTAGGAGCCGGTCCTTCCCGAAGGCGGCGCCCCGCCGGCGCTCCGCGAACGACGCGGAACACGCGCGCGGCGGGGTGACGCCTCCTGCTCCGGTTGGCCTCGACGCCCTCGCGGCGTCCTCCACGACTCCTTCCACCTGCCCCGCGCTACTCGTCCGGCTTCATCTCCCCCAGCACCGTCGGAATCAGCTCCGAGACCGTCGGATGAATCGGGACGGCGTGCTGGAGCGTCTCGAACGGGACGTCCGCGTTCATGATGTCCAGGATCCCGTGGATGGCCTCGTCGCCGCCCGTGCCGAGGATGGCCGCGCCGAGGATCCGGCGCGTCTCCGCGTCGGCGACGATCTTCATGAAGCCCTGCGTCTCGTCCTTCTCGATGGCCCGGCCCACCTTCGTCATGGGGCGCGTGCCCACCAGCACGGGCCGTCCGCCGGCGCGCGCCTGCGCTTCGGTGACGCCCACGCGGCCGAGCGGCGGATCGATGTACAGCGCATAGCCGGGCACGCGCTGGCGCAGTGACCGGCCGGCGCCGTCCAGCAGGTTGGCGGCCACGATCTCGAAGTCGTTGTAGGCCGTGTGCGTGAAGGCGCCGCGGCCGTTGCAGTCCCCGAGCGCCCAGATGCCGGGGACGTTCGTGGCCAGCGTGTCGTCCACCGTGATGTAGCCGCGCGCGTCGGTGACGACGCCCGCACGGTCGAGGTCCAGGTCCCCGGTGTTCGGCACCCGGCCGACGGCGAGCAGTACGTGCGATCCGATGGCCGCCGGCGGACCGTCCGTGCAGTCCACGCCGACCGCCACGCCGTCCGCGTGCGGCGCCAGGCTGATGCAGGACGCGTTCGTCCGCACCGTGATGCCCTCCGCCTCCATGATCTCGCGCACGGATGCGGAGATGTCCTCGTCCTCACGCGCGATGAGGCGCGGCCCCTTTTCGACGATGGTGACGTCCGCACCGAAGCGGCGGTACATCTGGCCGAACTCGAGGCCGATGTAGCTGCCGCCCACCACCACCAGGTGCCGCGGCAGCTCGTCGAGCGCCACCATCGATGTGTTGGTCAGGAACGGCACGTCCCGGACGCCCGGCAGGTCGGGCACGAGCGCGCGTCCGCCCACGTTGATGAAGATGCGGGGCGCCGTCAGCCGCGCCTCGTCCACGCGGACGATCTCCGGCGACTCGAAGCGCGCGTGACCCCGCAGCACGGTACACCCGTCCATGCCGCGCAGCCACTCCTCGACGCCGGTCCGCGCGCGCGTGGCGACGGCGTCGGCACGCGCCCGGACCTTGACCATGTCCATGCGCACGTCGCCGGCCGGCACGACGCCGTAGTCCGCGGCGCGGCGCGCGAGCCGTGCCGCGTAGGCGCTGGCCACGAGCGTCTTGGTCGGCATGCAGCCCGTGTTGACGCACGTGCCGCCAACGAGGTGGCGTTCGACGAGGGCCACGGTCATGCCGACGCCGGTGAGCCGCCCTGCAAGTGGAGGACCGGCCTGGCCGGCCCCGATGATGATGGCGTCAAAGGATGTCATGGGAGTCCTCGTGTGTCCGCGGGTCCATTCTCCCCGATGACGTCCGCGGGCGCGAACGCCGCGAGGGGCGTTTGTGATTGGGCGGCGGGATCGTCATAATCTGCGGCAGGTTCCCCTCGGGACCCCCCGAATCCCGTGCCGAGCACTTGTCCAGCCTGCGGAGCGAAGGCGTCGGCCGCCGACGCGTTCTGCGCCGCCTGCGGTGTGCCGCTGAACCACACCGTCGTGCCGCCTCGTGCCGACCCCGGCGATCGCACGGGGCCCCTGGCCACCGGCCCGCTCGATCCGCTCGCGACGTCCCTGGCGGACGAGGGGGCGACGCGGGCGCCCGCGGCGGACGGTGCGGCCGGATTGCGTCCCTCACCGGCGGATCGCGCCGACACGCTCCAGCCTGGCGAGGCGTTCGGCCAGCGGTACCACATCATCAGGCTGCTCGGCATGGGCGGCATGGGCGCCGTCTACCAGGCCTGGGACGATGAGCTGGGCGTGGCGGTGGCCATCAAGACGATCCGGCCCGGCATCGGCACGGACCCCGTCACCGCGCACGACGCCGAACGGCGCTTCAAGCGCGAGCTGGTGCTGGCCCGCCAGATCACGCACCCGAACGTCGTCCGGATTCACGACCTGGGCGAGATCGACGGCATCAAGTACATCACGATGCCGTTCGTGAACGGCGCGACGCTGGGCGAGGTCCTCGCGCGCGAGGGACGGATGCCGGTGGCGCGTGCGCTCGCCCTCTTCCGGCAGGTCGTCTCCGGCATGCGCGCGGCGCACGAGAAGGACGTCGTCCATCGCGACCTGAAGCCCGCCAACATCATGATCGAGGATGACGTGGCCTACGTCATGGACTTCGGCATCGCCCGGCAGGTCGAGGGCGGGACGCTGATGACCATGGCGGGCGCGGTCGTGGGCACGCTGGACTACATGGCCCCCGAGCAGGCCGAGGGGCGCACCGTCGACCAGCGCGCGGACGTCTACGCGCTGGGACTGATCCTCCAGGACATGATCGCCGGGCGCTCCGCGCGCCCCAACTCCGGCAACGCGCTCGGCGACATGATGCGCCGGCTCTCGGAGCCGCCGCAGCCCGTGCGATCGATGGTGCCCGAGGTACCGGAGGCGGTGGAGCGGATCATCGTCACCTGCCTCCAGGTCGATCCCGCCGCGCGGTTCCAGACCACGGCCGCGCTCGATGCGGCGCTGGCGGACCTCGACGAGAGCGGCAACCCGAAGCCCTCGGCTGCCGCGCCGGTCCCCGTGTCCACATCCACCCCGCTCGCCCGGTGGCTGACGCGCGCCGCCGTCCTCCTCGTCGTCATCGGCGTTGCCGCGGGGACGTGGCTGGCGGCGCGGCGGACGTCCACGCCGGCCGCACCCGTGGTGAGGCCGCCGATGTCGGTCCTGATTGCGGACTTCCGGAACGGCCTCGGCGACCCCACGTTCGATCACGCACTGGAGCCCGTGCTCAAGCTCGCGCTGGAGGGCGCGGACTTCATCAGCGCCTACGACAGGCTCGGCATCGCGCGGAGCCTCGGCGTGCGCCCGCCGGAGGTGCTCGACGAGCGCGCCGCCCTCGAAGTGGCCGTCAAGCAGGGCGTGGGCATCGTCCTCTCCGGCGCCCTGGAGCGGCAGGGCGATCTCTACGCCGTGTCGGTCAAGGCCGTGCGCGCCGTCACCGGCGACGTGGTGGCGGAAGCCACCGAGACCGCGTCGGGCAAGGAGCAGGTGCTCGGCGCCATCACGCGGCTGGCGACGACCGTCCGCCAGGCGCTCGGCGACGACGAGTCGGACGCCGCGCAGCGCTTCGCGATGGAAACGCTCTCCGCCACGTCCATCGAGGTCGTCCGCGACTACGCCGCGGCCATGGACGCGCTCTCGCGCAGCCGCTTCGAGGACGCGCGGCAGGGCTTTGCGAGGGCCGTCGAGCGCGACCCGACGTTCGGCCTGGCGTACGCCGGCATGGCCATCGCCTCGCGCAACCTGGACAACCAGCAGGAGGCGGAGAAGTACGTCCGGGAAGCCGTCCGCCACATCGACGGGATGACGGAGCGCGAGCGGTACCGGACACGCGGGCTGTTCTACTACCTGACGAACGACTACCAGGCGTGCGTCCGGGAGTACGGGGATCTCATCGCGCGCTTCTCGGCGGACGCGGCGGCGCGCAACAACCTGGCGTTGTGCCTGACCTACCTGCGCGAGATGCCGCGGGCGGTGGAGGAGATGCGGGCGGTCGTGAAGATCCTGCCGAACCGCGCGCTGTACCGCGAGAACCTCGCGCTCTACGCGGCCTACGCCGGGGACTTCCCGGCGGCGGAGCAGGAGGTGCAGGCGATGGCGGAGCCCGGCCTCTTCGGCAACCTGGCGCTCGCGTTTGCGCATGTCGGCGAGGGGCAGATTGCGTCCGCGGCGGGGACGTACCAGTCCCTCACGCAGTTCGAGGACCTGGGCGCGTCCTATGCCGCGTCGGGCCTGGGCGACCTGGCGATGTACGAGGGCCGCTTCGGGGATGCCGCGCGCATCTTCGAGGCCGGCGCCGCCGCGGACCTGAAGACGAAGGACGCGGACCGGGCGGCGAACAAGCTGGTGGCGCTCGCGTCGGTCCACGCGCTGCGGGGAAACGCGGCCGCGGCCGCCGCGGCGGCCGAGCAGGCGCTGGTCCACAGTGACGCCGTCAAGATCCGATTCATGGCCGCACGCGTCCTGGCGGAGACCAACGCCTTCGAACGGGCCAAGGGGCTCTCAGCCAGTCTCGCCAGCGAGTTGCAGGCCGAGCCCCGCGCCTACGCGCGCATCGTCGACGGGATGGTGGCCATCCGGCAGGGGAGCGCACGGCAGGCGATCACGATTCTCACCGACGCCAACACGCTGTTCGACACGTGGATCGGCCACTTCGAGCTCGGCCGCGCGTACCTCGAAGCGGGCGCGTTCACGCAGGCCGACTCGGAGTTCGACCGCTGCCTCAAGCGCCGGGGCGAGGTGCTGGCGCTGTTCCTGGACGAGGAGCCCACGGCCGGCCTGTTCCCGCCGATCTACTACTACCAGGGCCGCGCGCGCGAGGGGCTGAACAGCACCAGCTTCGCGGACTCCTATCGCGAGTACCTCGCCATCCGCGGCACGTCCACCGACGACCCGATGCTGCCGGACGTCCGCCGACGCGCGGGGCGGTAGAGCCCAAAGCCCAAAGCCCTACTTCACCCTCAGCTCGAACACCGCCCCCTCGAAGCCCGGCGTCACCGGCTGGATCGTCACGCGATACGTGCCGGGCTTGTAGGCCTTGCCGTTCGTCTCCTTCGTCTTCAGGTCGAAGCTCCACTTGCCCGCCGCGTACTTGAACGGCGCGGGGCCGGTGAACGTTCGCACGGTGCCGCCGGGGAGCGGCCCGGCGACGGTGACCGCGTGTTCCACGTGGCTGCTGTTCACCACCTTCGCGTGCTGCTCGTACGACCACGACATCGGGATGGTGCTGCCGCCCTTGAACGTCGTGTTCTTCGACGGCGGTGCGTTCTTGACGTTCTTGAACTTTGCCGGGGCCTGGGCCACGGCCTTGACGGTGATGGCGACCGTGGCCGGCGCGCCCTGGCTGGCGCCGTCTGCGGCACGGTAGGTGAACGAGTCCGGTCCCGTGTAGCTGCCCGCGGGCACGTAACGGAACGCGCCGTTGGCGTGGAGCGTGAGCGTGCCGTGCGCGGGACCGGTGACGAGGACGGCCTGCAGCGGGCCGCCGCCGTCCGCGTCCGTGTCGTTGGCGAGCACGCCCGGCGCCGCGACATCGAGCGCCGTCCCCTTGTCCGTCTCGTACGCATCGTCCACGGCCACCGGCGGATCGTTGACGGCGATGATGGTGACGATGTTGGACGGGTCGCTGAGGGTGCCGTCCGCGTAGGAGGCCCGGGCGAAGTAGGTGTAGGCCTGGCCGTTGACGAGCGGCGACTGATCAATC
>CAZUGF010000003.1:0-4073 GCA_964619705.1 uncultured Bifidobacteriaceae bacterium | reverse complement strand
GTCTCGAAGTCCAGCTCGCCGAAGGGTTCACTCGGGTTGCCGACGAAGAGGTCCCCGCCGCCCAGGTCGCCGCGCCCGAGATCCCCGCGTCCGAGGACGGTGCCCAGGTCGCCGCGTCCGAGATCGCCACGTCCCAGGTCGCCGCGGCCGAGGTCGCCACGTCCGAGGTCGCCGCGCCCCAGGTCCCCGCGCCCGAGGTCGCCGCGGCCCAGATCCCCGCGCCCCGCATCGAGCGAGAGCGGGCCCACGGCGGGACGATTGAACCGGTCCCGGAACAGCCCGCCGGCACTGCGCCTCGCGCCGACCTGGTTGAGGACAAGGCGTGCCCAGTCGTTCGAGCCGGCGAGAATCTCCGGCGTGCCCGCCAGCGTGGTCGTCCGGCCGTTGAAGTTGACGTCCTGCGGGAACGGCGTGGACTCCGGCGTGCCGTCCGCCTTCCAGTCGATGGGCCCCGCGGCCGTGCGCGCGTCGATGCGGACCATTGGGGCGTCCGTCGGGAGGAGCGGCGATCCGTTGCAGTGCCTGGCGACGGGCGTCCCGATGCCGTTCAGGTAGCTCGTCGCCAGCGGCGCGTACCAGCCGATGCGGTAGGGCAGGAGGCTCAGCGATCCGTCGAAAAGCGATCGCTCGTTGATCGCGATGCCGGTGTAGTCCTCGCGCGAGTAGTCCAGGTGCGGCACGCCGCCGTCGTCCAGCAGCCCGCGCAACTGATACAGGTAGTTCATCGTGCTGAAGTAGACGGGCTTGCAGTTGGGCTCCAACGCGTCGCCGCCGTGGCGCCGCTCGAAGCCGTGCCCCATCTCGTGCATCATCGTGGACGCCTGCATGAACGGCGTCCCCACGGGCATCCCGCCGGCATCGTCGAAGGCGCCGAGCGTCACCATGAAGTCCCCGCCCGGGAAGTCCCCGACGCCCGTATTGGTCCGCGGCACGTGGAAGTCCGCGTCGTCCGGTTCCTCCGACTTCGGCAGGCCCACCGCGTGCGCGAAGAGCGCGTAGCGGAACGTGTCCTTGCGGTTCCTGTCGAACACGCGCAGGCACGTCGATCCTGGCGCATCGCACGGGTCCTCCCCGTTCGGCCCCGGCGGCGGCCCGCTGACGACGGCATCGCGGATGAACTGGAAGCCGGTCTTCCAGCCGACGGTGCCGGGATAGTCCGAGAACTGGCAGGTGTCCGGCGGATCGCCCGGTGCGGGTGCGCAGACGGTGACGAGCTCGTTGATGCCCTCTCCTCCGCGCGCGAGGCCGGCGCCGCGGATGATGTAGGGGTCCGCCTCGCCCGGCGGGTACCCGGCGCCCACGTCGAAGTGGACGTTGATGCGTCCCGTCGGCGCGTTGGCGAACGCATCCCCGACCAGCTTGAGCGCCGCGTGCGACGGCAGGTGCGAGTGCGCGGGCTTCGGCACGCCGCCGTAGGAGGGCGCACCCACCTCCGGGTCTGCCGTCGTGAACATGTAGCCGACCTCGACGAAGAGATCCGGCTGGTTGGGGTCCGCGCCCATCGCGCTCAGGCGCGGGAGGGGCTGGCCGTGCGGATCCAGGATGTCCGTCGTGGAGGACTCCCAGATGTCGAGCAGCCCGTCGCCGTCCGAGTCCTGCACCTCCGTGCTGAGCACGACGGCGCTCAGCGACACGCAGTCCGACAGCAGGCCGTTCGGCGCCACCTGCACCGCGGCCGACGAGGCGCCCGGCGCGAGGGGCAGGTTCTTGAACGTCGGGTTGTCCCACTTGGGGCCGCTGCCGCTGTTGAACGGGTTGGTGGCAATCACCTGCCCGTTGAAGCGGAGGCGCTCGGACAGGAAGGGGCGCCCGTCGCCGACGAGCGTCGTCATGCGTGCGTTGGGCGTCATCGACGCCTGGTAGAACCCGGGGATCGAGAGGTTGAGCGTCGCGAACGCCTGCTTGGTCGCGCCGCCGTCCTGGATGACGATGCCGCGGAAGGGCAGGCTCGAGTCCCGGTAGACGATGACGAGGCTGGCGCCGACGGCCCGCGGGCCGGTGCCGTTCCCCTCGTGGCCGCCCTCGTCCGTGTCCGGGAACGCGACGCCGTGGTCCGGCACCTGCACGACGTGCGCGCCGTTGACGCTCGTCTTGCCGTCCTGCCCGATCGGCAGGAAGCGGAGGACGTCCGCGCGATAAGTGACCAGCCGGCGGCCGCCGCCGAGCCCGACGCTCCAGCAGGGCGGCGTGGCCAGGCCCCAGTTGAGCGCCTTGGCCACCGACGCCGGGCCGGCGCCGAGGTCGTGGCCGTTGAACCGCGCGCGGTCGATGCCGGACCACTGGATCTTCTCCGCGGTCTGCACGTACAGATACGCCGCGACGATGTCGGCGCCTGCCGGCACGCCGCTGATGACGACCTTCTCGACGGCCATGCCACCGGCGCCCTTGCGCCAGAGGCTCGTGCCTCCGACGATGTAGTCACCCGTGAGGAAGAAATTCTTGAAGTGCGTGAGGGGCGGCGCCTGTGCGCCGAGAGAGGCGGCGCCGGCCTGGAGCACGAGGGTCGCGGCGACAACGGCCGAGAGTACGTTCTTCATCCAGCCTCCACCATCCGGTGAGGCCCGCGCGAGGGAAACGCGCCTGGGCTGCAGCGGAACTATTGATCACTCCGTTCGCCGGTGGAAGCGGCAATTTGGTCCCTCCCGGCGGGCGCTCGTCACAAGGGGCTTGCCAGCACCGCGAGGCGGACGCTACGGTGTCCCCATGGCGAGACACCTCTCTCTGGCAGGCGGGACGGCGCTGGCGGCGCTTGCAGCGGGCGTGACGGCACTGCTCGCGCAGGCCCCCGCCGGCCGCGTGAACCTCACGGGCACCGTGATTGCGGTGAACCAGCAATCGGACTCCGTGACGCTCATCGACCTGAAGACGATGGAGGCGTACCGGCACGTGGCTGTCGTCGGCGGACCGCACGAGGCGGCGGTGTCCCCCGACGGGCGCACCGTGGTCGTGACGAACTACAACAAGCAGGGCGCGGGCCAGCAGAAGACGCTCAGCGTGCTCGCGCTGCCGGGCGGGGACATCGTCCGGACGATTGATCTCGGTGAGTACCGTGCGCCGCACGACGTGCGATGGGTGGACGACGCGCGCGTCGTGGTGACGTCCGAGGCCAACCAGGCGCTGCTCGTCGTCAACGTCGAGACGAGCGCCATCGAGCGCGTGTTCCGGACCGAGGCCGGCGTCTCGCACATGCTGGCCCTCTCCACGGATCGCACGCGCCTCTACTGTTCCAACATGCGGGACGGCAGCGTGAGCGCGTTCGACTTCCGGACCGGGGAGAAGATCAAGGACATCAGCACCGGGAAGGAGTGCGAAGGTGTGGGCGTCACGCCGGACGGTCGCTGGGTCTGGGCCGGCAATCGTGCGGAGGACACCATCTCCATCATCGACACGCGCACGCTGGAGGTGACGAAGCGGATCCCGTC
This sequence comes from uncultured Bifidobacteriaceae bacterium, assembly GCA_964619705.1. Lineage (GTDB taxonomy): Bacteria > Acidobacteriota > Vicinamibacteria > Vicinamibacterales > UBA2999 > VFZN01. The sequence continues at coordinate 651 of CAZUGF010000003.1, read as the reverse complement.
TCCCGGGTTCCCCTACCGCGTGCAGTTCACGCCGGATGGCAGGCTGGCGCTCATCCCGCACGCGCAGGCAGCGTCGCTCGTCATCGCGGACGTGGCGAGCCAGTCCCTCGTCAAGTCCATTCCGCTCGGGCTGACGAAGGTGGCGCAGCCGTCGACGGCGGGCGTCTTCCCGCACCCGGACAATCGCCACGCGTTCGTGACGGTGCGGAACGACAACTCGATGCTCGTGCTGGACCTGGTAACGGGCGAGACGCTCGCGCGCGTGGAAGTGCAGAACAGCCCGGACGGGGTCACGTATTCGCCTGTGGGGAGGTAGCAGGGGAGGTGCTGGGGTGGTTCTGGGGAGGTTCTGGGGAGGTTCGGGGGAGGTTCGGGGCGGTGCTGGGAGGTGCTGGGAAGGTGCGGGGGTGGTGCTGGGAGGTGCTGCGAAGGTTCTGGCAAGGTGCGGGGGTGGTGCTGGGCCCCCAGAACCTCCCCGAACCTCCCCGAACCTTCCCCGAACCACCCCCGAACCTCCCCAGAACCTCCCCCGAACCTCCCCAGCACCACCCCAGCACCACCCCAGCACCTCCCCAGCACCTACCCAACACACGCCGGCAGGCGTCCCGGCGTGCCCGGCGCGAGCGGGCGTACGGACAGGTGCTGCACCAG
>CAZUGF010000002.1:149128-165962 GCA_964619705.1 uncultured Bifidobacteriaceae bacterium | reverse complement strand
AGCCTAAAGCCCAAAGTCCCCGAAGTCCCCAAAGTCCTACTCCCCACTCGATCCCGCCGCCCTCAGAATCACATACGCCGGCAGCCCCACCGCGTTGAAGCGTCGCATCACGTCGCTCGTCGGCGCCTCGTCCGGCTGCTCCGCCTGGAACTTGATCTTCACGTAGCCGTCGAGCGCCGCGATCACGGCGGGATCCGCCAGCGTCGTCTTGTCCATCGTCAGGCAGTTCTTGCACCACGTCGCCCACATGTCCACGAGCACGGGCTTGCCCTCGCGCTCCGCGGCGGCCAGGCCGGCGGCGAGCGATGAGTGCCAGCCTTCCTTCAGCTTCTCCTCGACGCTGGACGACACCTCTGTCGCATCCACCCAGCGGTTCGCAAACAGCTCGTAAGACAGGTACCCGTAGTAGGCCGCCGTGGCGAGAATCAGGACGCCGAAGGCCTGCTTGACGCGCACCATCCACGGGCCGGGCTTTGGCAGCGACGCGAGGCCCGCGCCGGCAATGGGCCACGGCACCGCCATGCCGATGCCCAGGAAGAACGGCAGCGCAAGCGCCAGCGTCGTCCCCGCGGCGTAGAGGTTGCTGGAGAAGAGCACGACCTGGATGACCACCGGCGCGACGCACGCACCGGCCAGGAGCGCCGCCACCGTCCCCATCGTGAACGCGAGCAGGAACGTCCCGCGGCCGCCGCCGCTGCCAATCGATCCGGCAAACCGGGAAAAGTCGATCTCGAAGACGTCGAACATCGCCAGCGCGAGCGCCACGAAGAGCACGGCAATCCCGAGGTTGAACCACGGCGAGGCGTTGATCGTCCCGAACGTGCTGGCCGTCAGCACGACGATGAGGCCGAGTGCGCCGTAGACGACGGCCATGGCGCCGCCATAGGTGAGCCCGAGGAGGAAGCCGCGGCGGCGCGAGCCGGCCTGTGCGCCCGCGCCGATGATGGCGAGGTTGATCGGGATCATCGGCAGCACGCACGGCGTGAGGTTGAGCGCCAGGCCGCCGAGGAAGACGATCAGCAGGATGGCGAACGGACCACGCCCCTCGAACCACCCCGTCTCCTTGACGCCGGCCTCCGCATTGCGGATGAACGTGAGGAAGTCTGCGGTGCCCAGGTAGCCGCCCGTGCTGGCCATCATCTCGAACCCGTCGAGCCGCGCGAGCGCCTGATCGACGCCCTCCGCCACCGGCGCCGCGGGGACGGCCGGCGTTCCGGGATCCGCGCCCGGCGCGAGGCCGGTTCCGAACGGGATACCGGCCAGCAGATCCGCGTGCTGCGCCGTGACCGGCGCGTCCGCACCCACGACGCGGAGCGTCCACTGCAGGTCGACGTTGGCAGGCGCGAAGCACATCGTGTCGTCGCACGCCTGGTACCGGAAGCGCGCCGGCACGGCCACGTCCCCGGGCGCCAGGCCGGCATCCATCTCGAACTGGACGCCGATGACAAACTGACGATCGAAGACGAGGAGCGGCTCGTCCAGCCCTTCCTGGTTGAAGTCGGACGCTTCCGGAAACACCAGCTCGACCGCGCGCACGCCGGCCGGCGCATCGATGTTGAGTTCCGTCGGGATGAGAAGGGGATCGCGCGGCTTGTTGGACTGGACGTGGAACCCTTCGGGCAGGGACACCTGCAGCGCGCCGCGCACCGTCGAGCCCGGCCGGACGCCGTCGCTCTCGACGAGAGGCGTCACCTCAGCGGGGATCCGGCGCAGTTGCGCGTTCCCCGGCGAGGCCGGGAGCGCCAGGATGGCCGCAGCGATCAGGATGCGAATCACGGTGTTTGCCATCGTCAGTCTTCGAATAGTACACGGAGGGTGCCGGAGTTCCGCGCAGGGGCGGCCCCGGTCAGGTAGGGCGGGTCTTCAGACCCGCCTCAGGCGGAACTAAAGTTCCGCCCTACGATTGTCGCCGCCCTGCAACGGCCGCCCTACGACCGTGCCAGTTCAACCCAGCGGGGCACCTCCGGCAAGACCACCGTGCCCAGCGCCTCCACGAGCCGCGCGGGATCCCTGTCTACTAGGATGGCAGCGCGGTGCTCCGGTTTCACGAAGCGCTCCGCCGCCGCCAGATCCAGGAACGCAATCAGCGGGTCGAAGAACCCCTCGATGTTCAGCAGGCCGCACGGCTTGTGGTGGACGCCAATCTGGTTCCAGGTCACGGCTTCGAAGAACTCCTCGCACGTCCCGAAGCCGCCCGGCATGGCGACAAAGGCATCGGACAGGCCGGCCATCATGGCCTTGCGTTCGTGCATGGACCCAACGACGTGGAGCGTCGTCAGCCGCGTGTGTGCCACTTCCCGGACGGCCAGCCCGTGCGGGATGACGCCGATGGCCTCGCCGCCCGCCGCCATGACCGCGTCCGCAATCACGCCCATCAACCCCACATGGCCCCCGCCGAAGACGAGGCCGATGCCGTTGGCGGCCATCACGCGGCCCATCTCTCGGGCCGCGTCCGCATAGGCGGAGTTCCCGCCCGCGGCCGACCCGCAGAACACACAGATACGCTTCATCCTGTCGATCTTAGCGCGGGCGGTGATGCACCCCGGCTCCCCTACCGGTTCGGCCGGGGCCGGAACACCTTGATCAGTCCGACCAGTTGCCTGGCGACTTGATTGGCACGCTCGGGCATTTCGTTCCGTCGGATGCGACCGACGGGTAGAGTCTTCCCGTCAGGTCGAGCAGGTAGGCCAGTTCCGCGGCCGACCCAAGCGCGATGTTGAGGAAGTTCACGTACTCGCCCTCGGTGAGCCTCGCACTTCCCTCCACGATGTTCGAAGGAATCGACACTGCCGCACGACGGATCTGCGACTGCAGAACGTAGCGTTCCGCAGCGGGCAGCGTGGCGGTCCAACGGTACAGGTCGATGACGAGGCCCTCGGCTTGCTGAAACACCGTCAGCTTCCGGTAGTCGCGCATGCGTCCTGACCAGCAAGGCGCGATCCAAAGCTTGAAGCCCAGAGCCTAGAGCCCAGAGCCCAGAGCCCAAAGCCCGGCCTCTCGTGCCGCACGCGATCCCGCGTGGACCACACGCGCACGAACGTCTCCGCCGTCACATCGTCCGCCACGGCCGCGTCGCCGGAGAGGCCGAGGACGAATCGACGGACAGCCGGCGCGTGCTCACGGTAGAGCGTGTCGAAGTCGATCATCGCGTCGGGGATGTATATCCGCGAGCGCCGTGAACGTTACAGCCGGCGCAGGGCTGCCGGCCGCGCGCGTCAGACGCGCAGCAGCACGCCGCGCGCGGGACGTCCGGTCGCGTGGGCCAGCGCCTCCGCGTAGAGCGCCACCTGCCGCCGGTACGCCGCGTCGGACACCAGCGCGGCATCGGTCTTGAAGTCCAGCACGACCCATCCCTCACCCGTCTCGTAGGCGAGGTCCGCCTGCCCATCCACGAGCGTGCCGTCGACGACGATGGAGAGCGGCGCCTCCCGCAGCACGCGGCGCCCCGACGCGCCTGCGTGGCGGGCCTCGGCAAGCCGCGGGTGCGCGAGCGCGCGACTGACGGCCATCGCCGCCGCGGCCCGCTCGTCATCCGGTGCGTCAAGGAGGCGCGCGTGAAACTCTGCGGCCCGTTCGACCTCGCCTGCCTGCGCGTCGAGCGCGACCCTGGCGAGCATGGCGTGCACGAGGACGCCGAAACGCCGGCCCGACGGGCGCTGGTCGAGCCCGCCCGCATCGTCGATGGAGACGTCGTCCTCTCCCGGCATCGCCGTGGACGCCGGGTCCAGGGCAAACTCGGTCGCGGTGCGAATGACGAGCGAGGGTGCGCTGCCCCTGTCACGTGCCTGCGCACGCCAGGCCGACCAGGCATCGAAGCGGGCCCTGTCCGCCGCCACCACGTCCGGCGCCGCGTCCCTGGCGATGAGATCCTCGCGCCGCAACCCGCGCCCCTCGGCGGACTCGCGATCGAGCAGCTGCGGATCCCACCAGACCACTGTGTAGGGCTCTCCCGTGGCCGGGTCGTGCATCTCGTAGGCGCCGGGACGGACGGTGGAGGCATCCGCCTGCTGTCCATCGGGCCGATCCAGGATCGTGTCCGTGCCCTTGAACGCGGGGACGCCAGGCGCGCGCCGTGGATTCTGTCTGTCGGCCACCGGCGGATAGAGCGCGGCGTTGAGGGGCCGCAGCCATCCCTTGCTGTACGGACCATCGCCGACCGCAGGGACCACGAGCAGATCGCGCGCCCGTGTCGCCGCGACATAGGCCAGGCGGACGCCCTCCGCGGCGTCACGCGCGGCCTCCTCCGCGTTGTGATCGATCAGGTCCATCGGCGCCCAGCCGCCGAGCCGGATTGCGCACAGGTTCCGATCCGGATCCAGATGACGCGACGCGGCGTCCTGGCTGAGCCGGCATCCGATGTCCGCCAGGATCACGATGGGGAACTCCAGCCCCTTCGCCTTGTGCACGGTCATCAGCCGCACGCCCTCGCTGCCCTCCTCCAGGATCGGCGCCTCCGGCGCATCGGTGCTCCCGGCAGCCTCCCGCAGCACGTCGACGAAGCCCCGGAAGGACATGCCGCCCTCGCTCTCGTAGCGCCGCGCGAGATCCGAGATGTGCAGGACGTTGGCCAGGACCTGCTCGCCGCCCCGCCACAGGATGAACCCGGCGTGGGCGCGCGTGGCGGCCAGCAGCCGGCCGATGGTGTCGGCCACGGGCCGATAGTTGCGGGAGGCGTGGAGATCGCGCAGCGTCTGCAGCGCGCCGACGATGGGCGCGAGGCGATCGGGGACCTCGGCGGGCGTGCGGAAGGGGTGGAACCCGCTGCCGATGGCGTGGTATTCCAGCAGTTCCTCGTCGCCAAGGGCGAACAGCGGGCCGTGCAGGGTCGCGAAGACGGAGAGCTCGTCCTCCGGCCACTCGATGGCCGTGAGCGCCGTGCGAATCGCGTCCACTTCCTCCCGTTCGTGGAAGGTCTTGCCCCCGACGAGCAGGTGCGGCACGCCGCGCGCTTCGAGCGCATCCACGTACGCGCGCGTGATGTCGCTCCCGTAGTGCAGGAAGCGGCGGAAGAGCAGGCAGATGTCGCGCGGGGCGATGCGGCGCCTCGTGCGGCGGTCCGGCCTCTCCGGATCCGGGACGTCGACGGTCCACGGACACTCGGACGACGTCAGCCATCGCACGAGCTCGCCCACGGCCTTCGGCTGGCATTCGAGGAGCGCCTGCTGCGTGACCTCGCCACGCCGGCCGAAGGGCCGCGGCGCGGGCAGCGCAATCACGGACGGCTGGTCCGGATGGTCCTCCCGATGCGGCCGGAGCGGGACGTAGCTGGCCTGCAGCGTCGCGCGATTGCCGTCCATCTCCGCGGCAAACGCGGCGTTCACGAAACGCTGGATGCCGGGCACCGCGCGATAGGAGGTCTGCAACTGGACGGACTGCGCGCCCTCGCCCGACAACTGTCCGGCAATCCGTGCATACGCGCCGACGTCCGCCCGCCGGAACCGGTAGATGGACTGCTTGGGATCCCCGACGATGAAGAGGGCGCCGGGACGCGTCGAGGTGCCATCGCCGATCGAGGCGAGGAGACGGAGCAACTCCGCCTGCAGCGGATCGGTGTCCTGGAACTCGTCCACGAGCAGGAACCGGAACCGCTGCTGGAAGGCGGCGCGCACATCGGCGTTGTCCCGCACCAGGTCGCGCGCCTTGATCAGCAGGTCCAGGAAGTCCAGCGCGCCGGCCTTCTGCTTGCGCGCTTCGTACTCGTGCAGGCCGTCGCGCATCTCCTCGCGCAGCAGGGCCGCGATGTCCGCATTGGCCGTCTCACGGAAGCGCTCCAGGCCGAGCAGGAGGTTGTCGTAGGCGGCACGCGCCTGATCGCGCGACACGCCCTGGGCAAAGGCCGCCCCGGAGCCCTTCCTGGCGTGCGTGAACTTCCAGTTGTCCAGCAGGACGACCAGCGCGGCCTCCCACGCGTCGAGATCCTCGCCGTCGATGCGCCGGAGGCGCTCGATCTCGGCACTGACCCTGCGCGCGGGCAGCGTGTCGACGGAGAAGTTGTCCCCCTTCTTGAGCGGATGCCCCGTCATGCGCGCGAACTCGCGCAGTTCGTCCACGAGCGCGAGCAGGCTCGTGCGGCGGTCCCAGGCGGGCCGCGTCCAGGCCGCCTCGTGATCCCGCCACTCCTTCAGCTCCCACGCCGCGCGGCGCAGCCGATCGATCGGACCGTTCTCGTCGTCATCGCCGCGGCTCCAGCGCACGGGGCGGCGGAGCGATCGCCGGACGCCTTCACCAGGCGCGGCGAGCGTCGCATGGAGCCAGGTGGTAAACGCCTCGTCGAAGAGCGCGCCGGCCTGGGACTCCGTGAGCACGGCAAAGGCCGGGTCCACGCGCGACTCCACCGGCCGCGCGCGCAGCAGGTCCGCGCAGAACCCGTGAATGGTGCTGACATGCGCTTCCTCGAAGTCGTACACCGCGCGCGAGAGGCGCGTGCTCTCGGGTGCACCGGCCGCATGACGGCCGCGCGCGCGTTCGAGCTCTTCCCTCAGGCGGAGCTTGAGCTCGCCGGCGGCCTTCTCGCTGAAGGTCACGGCCACCACCTGATCGATCGTGGCCGACCCGTGCTCCAGCAGCCGGACAATCCGGCCGACCAGCTCGGTCGTCTTGCCGGTGCCGGCGGCCGCCTCCACGACCAGCGTCTGATCCAGCGCGCTGGCGATCAGGTGGCGGTTCTCCGTCGAGCCGTCCGCCGCCGTGGTGCGGCGCGTCACGGCAGGTCCCTCAACGCGTCGAGGTCGGCGAACAGGCCGGGATCCTTCCGGCGCGTGCGCGTCTCCTCCTCGCGTCCGCAGACCGCGGTGAAGTCGCAATACGTGCAGGCGTCACGCTCGGGCCGCGCGGCAAGCAGGCCCTGCTCGATACTCCGATCGACAATCGTGAGCACCTCGAGCGCCGTCGACCGCGCCGCATCGAGCAGCGGGATCTCGTGCTCGCTGAAGTCGCCGGCCGCCGTGCAGAACGACAGGCGCCCGGAGTAGACGCGATCCTCCGGCGAGAGCGCTTCGAGCGCCAGCCCGTACAGCACCGGCTGCAGCACGCGGCCTCCGCCGACGATCGTGCGGCCGCGCTCCATGCGGTTCCGCCCGGTCTTGTGGTCGGTCACGCGCAGCAGGCCGGTCTGGCGGTGGCGCTCGACCATGTCGATGGAGCCGCGGAGGAGGAAGCGTCCGTCGACGCCGGCAGGCTGCGGCGAGCTGCGCGGATCGTGCGTGTCGCCGGCCTCGAGCCCGAACGACAGCTCGAAGCGCTCCGGGGTCCACTCCGCGCCTTCGACCGCCAGCATCTCCAGCCAGATCTTGAGGTCCCGGCTCATCGCGGCCAGCTCGTCGTGCCAGACGCGATCGATCGCCGGCGCCAGCTCGTCGTAGGCCGCCTGGGCCACCTCGGTCACCGACCATTCGAGCAGCTTCTGCGCGTGCGGCAGGCGCTCGCCGGTGAGCGGCAGGAGGCCGTCGGACTGGAGGCGGCGGAGCACGTGCGCCTGGATGCGATGGAACAGGTCGCCGCGCGTGAGCGGGTCCAGCTTCTGGAGCGGCGACGGCTCGTCGAGCGGGGCCAGGCGGAACATCGAGGCCAGCACGAACTGGTACGGGCACGCGGCGAAGCGCTGGAGCGCCGTCAGCGAATACGGGCGGCCGCCCAGCCGCTGGCGCGCCAGCGCGGGCGCCGTTCGCTCCGGAACGCTTCGCACGAGGCCGTCGGCGACACCCCACTGGCGGTGATGCCAGCGCATCCACCTGGCGGTCAGCGACCGCTGGAGCTCGGGGCTGAGCTCGTACAGGTAGCGCGCACGGCCCTTGACCTCTCCCGCGTCACGCGGCCCCAGCAGCCCGCCAATGGTGGACAGGTCGTGCTCGAACGCGTCGATCGCCCGGGCGGCATCGTCTGGCGCGGGCCACGCGAGACGCGAGCCGCCTTCCTGGTAGGCCCGGTCCGCAATGCGGGCGGACGGCGGGATGGCCCCTTCCATCGCCCGCACCGCGTCGAGGACGTAGAACGACGGCACGCGCGGGCGCGACTCGTTCAGCTCCACGCGGGGGTACGAGAGGTAGAGCCGCTCGCGCGCGGCACCGGCGGCCAGTGAGAGCAGCAGCCGCTCGTCCGCGGCGCGCGATGCCTGCCGCGTCAGCGCGCCGGCAATGGCCGCCCGCCGATCGTCGAGCAGCAGCGCATCCTCGCGGATGCGCTGCGGAAACACGCGCTCGGCCAGGCCCGGCACGAAGACCACCCGGAACGATCGGCCGCGCGCGGCGTGCGGCGTGCCGACAAACACCCTCCCGAAGCGGCGGCGCGGCGGTTCGTGGGTCAAGGTGCCCAGTCTGGGCGCCAGGACGTCACGCACTTCGCGGAGGCTCACGGGACCAATCGCCGAGAGCGGCGCGATCTCCTGCAGCACGCGGAGCACGCGGGCGGGCCGGACCAGCACCGCGGGCGCGAGCGCGTTCAGCGCGCCCAGCCAGTCGCCCCAGGACTGCCGGTCGGGCCACGCCGCGAGTTGCGCCAGCACCGGCAGCGCAAACGCCTGGAGCGCGCGAAGCTGGTCCATGTCGCGCCGGATGGCGCGCGCCCGCGAGGACTGCGCATCCTCGGACTCGAGCTCGCGCAGGCGCGTCCGGTAGTCGCGCTCCAGCCCCGACAGACGCCGGCGCCAGCGTTCCAGCCCGCCGATCACCGCGGCTTCGACAATGAGATCTTCCCAGCGCCACGGGGCGCGCAGCGTGCCGGCCACCTGGCTGTCTGTTGCGGGACGCTCCGCCTGCTGCGCCTGCTCCTCCTCGGGCTGCATCTCGTCCACGCGATCGCGATCGGGCACAACGGCGTCCACCACCTCGTCGAGCGCGGGCTGCCAGGGTTCCTCGGGCGCCGGCTCGGACGCCGCCGCCACGCCCGGTACCTGTCCCAGCGACACGTACTCCGCGAACCGTCTCGCGGAGAGCCCTTCCTCCGCGCAGGTCAGCAGGGCGAGCAGCGCGCGGCCCGCCGGGTCGGGACGGCGAGTGCCGCGGTGGAACCAGGCCGGCACACCGGCGCGCTCGAGCGCGTGCTCGAAGAGGCTCAGGTAGGTCTGCGGCGCACGCACGAGGATCGCCATCTCGTCGAACGGCACGCCGCTCGCGGCCTCGGCCAGCACACGGCGCGCGATCTCCACGGCCTCGCGCCCTTCGCCGGGGGCGGAGAACAGGCGCACGCTCTCGTCCGCGGCGCCCTCGGGCGGCATGGCCTCGGCAAACAGGTGCTGCTGGAGCCGCTGGAGCGCGGTTGCCGCGGGCGCGGGTCCGGCGTCGACCCAGTCGGCGTCCATCGCGGCCGCCCGCCAGGCCTCGCGCGTGCGCGCGTCTCCCGATGGCAGCGTCACGAGCGCGTCGGCCGCGCCGCCGGCAAGCGCGCGCAGGAACCGCCCTTCGGCCACCGAGTGCAGGGGCACGTCCAGCAGCAGCAGGCCCAGGCTCGCCACGGCATCCGGCGCCGCGCCGGCAGCGGCCGCCAGCAGGGCCGCGTGATCCACGGCGCCGGCATGCGCCTCCTCCTCCCGGATGCGGGTGAGCAGGCGCGCGAGATCCTCCATCGCGGCGTCGCCCTGCAGCGCATCCGGACCGACCTCCGCCAGCCTGAGTTCGCCCAGCGTACGGGCCAGCGCGCGGGCGAAGCCCGGCATGTCGGACACCGGCCCGAAGTAGCGGAGATCATCGCGGCACTCGAACACCGCGCGCGCCGCCAGTGCCTCCGCGCCGAGCGCAGGCGTGGGCCTCAGGCCGCGCGCCACGAGCGACGGCATCGCCAGGCGCAGCGCCAGTTCGCCGACTCCCGCGCGCGCCACGCCCACAAGCCCGCCCTGCTCGGCCGCCACCGCCGCCACCAGTTCGTCGGCGGCCGCTCGCGACACGCCCACCACCAGCGCTCCGCGGCCCTCGGCCACCTGCCGGCGGACGAAGGTACGCGCCGCGGACAGCCGCACCGACGCGGCGGGGTCGGCCATGACGACGCGGGACATCGAGCGAGGATATACGAGGCCGTGCGTCAGGCGGGGTCACAGGGGCCCGCGCCGGCCGTCAGGCTGCGGTCAGCTTGCGCCGGCTGACGCCCGGTCCGCGCGCGGCGCGCCGGCCGCCACGCGTGCACCGTACCGGATGAGCGGCTGCTCGAGCAGGTGGAAGCTGAGCACGGACATCACGACGATCAGGCTCACGACGACGAGGCCCTGCAGCACGGGCGGCTGGTCGATGGCGTAGCAGCCCACCCACAAGGCCACGCAGTGGAACAGGTAGATGCCGTAGGAGTACTTGGCCACGTGGTGCGCGAAGGCGTTGAGCGACGGGGCGGCGATCTGGTGGAACGCCGGGATCATCAGGCCGACGACGAGGCAGGCGAACCACTGGAGCGGGCCGGGATGAATGCCCGGAATCAGATCGTCGGCGACGAAGTACGCGGCGATCACCACCGCGAGCGCCGCGGGCCACAGGTACCCCGGCAGGACCCGCATCGGCACATCACGCAAGGTGTAGGCCACCACGCCGGCCGCGAAGCACGGCGCAAAGAACAGGACCGCCACGGGCGTGCCGGCCTGGGTCGGCATCTGCGACGCCACCGCCACCGCCGCGGCGAACAGCCCGAGGGCCTTCGGCACGCGATAGCGGTCCCCGAGGAACAGGTACATCACCGGCAGCAGCAGGTACATCTGCACTTCGAGGGGCAGGCTCCACAGCGGGCCCAGGAGCAGCGGCGACTGCGTGAGGTTGGTCGTCAGGAGCAGGTTGGACGCCACGGTCATCGCGTCGTGCGGGGACGCCTGCAGCCAGGGCAGCACCGGCACGTCGAAGGCCATGACGATGAGGACGCAGAAGATGCTCAGCGGGTAGATCCGGAACGCGCGCCGGATGTAGAAGGAGCGCAACAGCTCCCAGCCCCTCAGGTGCAGCCGCTCCATCGAGGCCATGAGCACCAGGCTGGTGTGCACGAAGAAGAGCAGCACGCCGAGACGGCCCGCGTACCAGTCGTAGGGATGAAACGAGCGCTCGGTCAGGTCGTCGATGGTCTCGAGCACGTGGTTCGCCAGCACGAGCAACACGGCAATGGCGCGCAGCAGATCGAGGTTGGGCAGATCCCTCCTGCTGGAGGCCGTCGTCCTGGCGGTCATGCTGGGTGGCGTGGGCTCTGTGGACGATTGATGAGCTCGGGGTAGGTCTGTCCTGGCCGGGCGACCCGGAATCTCCGGGCCGCCCGTCAGGCGCACTATCTTATCGCACGGTTACGGCTGCGACGTCTCGCTCCGGGGCGCTGCCTTCCCCGCATCCAGGTCGTTCCAGTTCAGGATGGCGTTGAAGCCGAGGAAGAACGTGCCCTGTGTCTGCCACCGCCAGAACGGCCGGATGGCGAACATCACCACGTGGCCGTCCCCGATGGCCGCGTCGACCACCTGGGCACGGCCGGAGAGGAACTGCCCGCCGACGAGCGTGCCGGAGAGCAGCATGTCGTTCGGGTTCTGCGGGAACGAGAGCACGACGCGCGGACGCGACTGATCCACGTTCACGCCGAAGGCGCGCGCCATGGCCCGGAATTCGGCGGCCGCGTCTTCCTGCGGCCGCGCGTCGGCCGGCTCCTCGCCCGGCTCGAGCGGCGAGAGGTGCACGGGCGAGTTGGCCATCGGCGTGGTGTTCTGGCCCACGCCGGGGATCTGGTTGCCTCCGCCGAAGAACCCGGCAAACTCGGCCGGGATGCCGCTGCCGCCCGCGTTGATCACGGGATCCTGGTTGAAGTAGACCGGCAGGGTCGCGTCCTCGAAGCCGTAGGCAATCGGGCTCTTCCGGTCGGTCCAGGCGCTCCGCATGATGGAGCCGCGTGCGAAGAGGCCCGTCGGGCGCTCGACCGTGACGCCGGCCGTGGCGCCGAACTCCGGCAGGATGATGCTGGTGGACCCCTCGGTGATGAGCGTGCCGCCCTCGCGGACGAACTTCACCAGCTCGAGCAGCCCTTCCATGCCCATGCCGCCGCGGATGTCGTCCGACTCCTCGAGCGCGCCGAGGTTCGGCGTCGCGTCGGTCTTCCTGTACGGCAGCGGCAGGTTGCCGGTCTTCGCCAGGCCGTTGATCTGCGCCTGTGCCGACCCGCCGACGTGCGGGTAGATGATCACGTCGTACTTCGAGCGGAGGTTGCCCTCCCTGAGCCGGATGTCGCCGAAGTAGGTGTAGGGCACGCTGTAGGTGTCGAGGGCCGCGCGCACCCAGCCCTCGTCCTGCGTCCGCTGCCACGCATGGACGTAGCCGATGCGCGGCACGTCCAGGTCGTGCGTCTTGACGGTGGGCGCGCTCGCCACGGCCCAGGCCGACAGGCCGAGCGCGGTCAGTGTCGGCTCAATCGCCGCGCGGTCCGACCCCGACACGATGAAGGCGCCGGCACGGAACGTCTTCCCCGCCGCGCTGAAGTCCTCTTCCGCCGCCAGCATCTTCACGCCGGCGTGCGTGAAGCGGAACTTCATCAGGTTGTTGTCCGTCGTGTGCTCGACGATGATGGTGTCGCCGGTGCCCTGGATGCCGCCGGGCGTCGTCGCGTCGGCGGTGAGCGGCGTCATGGGCTGGTTGAAGATGCCCGTGTCCTTCACGGCCTGCAGCTTCACGTTGCGCATGAACTGGAACGTCCAGCCCGTGTCGTCGTACGGACGCGGGTTGGCCGGCGCGAAGTTCTGCACCGAGAAGTACATCTCGGCCATCGTCCGGTACGGCTGGTCGCCGCGGATGATGTAGTCGCCGGCGGCCACGTTCACGTCCCCGGCCTTGAACGCGCTCGACGCGCGATGAATCTCCAGGCCCTGGCGCCGGAGCTCGTTGACGGCATCGACCGCCTCGGCCTTGCGATACTGGCCGGCCGGGATCACCCACGCGTTGGTCGGGCCGGTCCGGCCCTCCTCGATGCTGCGCTTGTTCTTCAGCCAGTAGTTCTCGAGGTACATCTCGCGGTTCTTGGCGAAGTGGTTGAGCGCGATGAGCACGCCCGACTGCTGGATGTTGGTGTTGTTACGCGGTCCCCACTTGATGGAGGGCAGCGGCGGGTTGGGACGGAACCACTCGCGGCTCGTGGTGGTCGCGCCGGCGCGGGCCTCGTAGTTATCCGGACCGTAGCTCTGCACCTCGTAGAAGCGCCCGATGGCGTTGTGCGAGTTGGCGATGAAGAACATGTAGTTCGGGGTCCAGCCGTCGTAGAACCCGTAGGTCCAGACGCCGGGCACGCCGCGCTTGGTCATCTCCATCACTTCGGTCTTGGCGATGAGCCACCACTCGTCCACGGTGATCGGGTCCAGCGCCTCGTTGTAGGGCCCGGTGCCGGTCGACGCGTAGAGATAGGTCTGCATCTCGTGCAGGTCGTGCATGACGGTGGGCTTCCACTCGTTCTGCACCTTGGTCACCGCGCGCGTCAGCGCCAGGAACTGCCCCATGCCGTCGCGGTTGTTGTCGTGCGCGACGTACTGGCCCCAGTACATCAGCGGCAGGCGCGACTCGCCCTGCGGGCGCTGCTTGTTGAAGTAGTACGTGTCCACCTGCTTCTCGCGGCCGTCCACCTCGATGACGGGCGTGATGAACGTGATCACGTTGTTCCGGATCTGCTGGACGAAGGGCGTCTCCTGGACGATCAGCCGATAGGCCAGCTCCTGCAGCATCTCCGGGCCGCCGTTCTCCGGCGAGTGGATGCCGCTCGTCAGCCAGTAGATCGGCTTGGCCGTCTTCAACAGCGCCTGCGCCTCGGCCTCGGTCGTCTTCCGCGGATCGGTGAGCCGCGTGAGCATGTCCTTGTACTTGTCGAGCTGCTTGATCGTGGCCTCGTCCGCGATGGCCAGCATGACGATGTCGCGGCCCTCTTCGCTCGTGCCGATGGTCCAGAGCTTGGCGCGGTCGGATGCCTGATCGAGCGCCTCGTAGTAGCGGTGGATATCCTTCGCGTAGGTCAGCTCGCCGGGCGTGCCCACAATCCGGCCGTGGAACTTGAGCGGCGTGGGGACCGTGTTCGACGCAGGCAGGTGATCGACCAGCTCCGTCGTGATGCGCGGGTCCTGCAGGTATTCCTTGATCTTGGCCGTGTACTCGGCGTCGACAGGCTGCGGCTGGGCCGCGCGCTGCGCCTGGACACCGGTGCCGGCGGTCATGGCCGCGGCCAGTGCCAGCGCCGTCAGGGCCGCCGTGGTCGTGCGAGAGGCGGTCGTTTTCATAGTCCCTCCTCGGGAAATCAACGGGTGCAACGTCGGTCGTGCGGGTGCAAGACAAAAGGCATGAAGCCTTGCCGATCTTACGCTTCCTGTGCAATCCGTGTTGACTGTGAATGTCACGTCCGGACGCCCCCAGCCCCCTTCCGGTGACAGATCTGCCGGCGGGGCCTCCACTGGAGGGGACACGCACGCTGGCCGGAGCGCCTGGAGTCCCATAAAATGGGCCGTTCCGGCCGATCTGTCCGGCATGGTGCTTGCTCTGCACCCGGATGAAGGAGTTCACGGCGATGGGTATCAACAAGCTGGTGTTCACGGCGCTCGTCATCGGCTGCCTGACGGCGGCCGGCCTGGGCGGCTACCTGGCCGTGCGCCAGAGCACGCCGGCGGCCGCCGCCAGCGTGCCCCCTGCGGCACCGGTGTCCGAGTCGGAAGGAGTAATCCTCCCTGAGCCCGCACCGGCCGCCACTCCGCCTGCCCTGCCCGCGCCGCGCGCGGACGCCGACCTGCCGCGCCAGGCCGCGCCCGAACCGCGCGCTGTCGCACGCCGCGAGGCACCGGCCGCCCCCCGCCCGGCCCCGGCACGCACGCCGGCCCCGCAGGCGCCCGCCCGGGCGAACGCCCCCGTCGAGGCCGCCCCGGCGCCATCCGTCGCGTCCAATTCCGGCTCGATGTGGGAAACCCGTGCGCCGGTGTACGCGGAGCGGCCGCCGGACGTGCCCGTGGAACCACCGCCTCCCCCGGCGCCGGAGTACGTCGACCTGACCGTCCCGTCGGACGCGGTGCTCGGCATCCAGATCGAACGGACCGTGACGAGCGAGCTGGCCCGCGTGGAAGACAAGGTCAGCGCCCGCGTGACGCGTGACGTCCGCGTCGGCAACCGCGTCGCCATCCCGGCCGGCTCCATCGTCGGCGGGTCCGTGACGGAGGTCGATCGCGGCGGGAAGATGAAGGGGAAGGCGCGCCTGGCGGTGCGGTTCCACACCATCACGCTCGCCGACGGCACGCAGGTGCCCATCCGCACGGATGCCGTGATCCGCGAGGGCGAGTCGCCCGGCGGCGAGACGGCGGCCAAGGTCGGCGGTGCGGCGATTGGCGGGGCCATCCTGGGCGCCATCCTCGGCGGCGGCAAGGGCGCGGCGATTGGCGCCGGCGTCGGCGCCGGTGCCGGCACGGCGGCCGCGATGACCAACGACCGCAACCCGGCCACGCTGCCCGCCGGCACGAGCGTCACCGTCCGCGTGCAGCAGCCCGTGACCGTCACGGTGACCAAGGAATAGCGGTCACGACAGCCGGGGATTGGCCAGGCAGTCAGGAGACGGCCGACGCACGGGTATGATGGACGCCTCGTCCATCCGAGGAGGGGTCCCCATGCGTATTGCCGTGCTCGCACTCGCCGCCGCCCTTGCCGTCACCGCAGTCGCCGCCGCCCAGGAGAAGCAGGCGCGTGAGGGCATCACCAACTTCACGCGCGTCGACGCCGTTGTCGCCTGCGGCGGCGCCACCACGACGGCCGCGCTGAACGGGCTCAAGGATGACGGCTTCAAGTCCGTCATCAACCTGCGGCTGGCCTCCGAGAACGGCGCCAACATCGAGGAGAACCAGGCGCGGGCGAAGCAGCTCGGGTTGAACTACTTCCACCTGCCGATGTCCGGCTCCGATCCGGATCCCGCGATCATCGATCAGTTCCTGGCCGTCGTCTCGAACACCGCGAACCAGCCGGTCTACATCCACTGCGGATCGGCCAATCGCGTGGGCGCGGTGTGGCTCGTCAAGCGCGTGATGCAGGATGACTGGCCGGTCGAGAAGGCCACGACGGAAGCCCGCGCCATCGGGCTGACGATGCCCGCCCTCGAGAAGTTTGCGCTCGACTACATCGCCGCGCACAGGAAGTAGCCCACGAAGCGGGGCCGGATGTGCCGCCAGCGGGACCGCTGGCGGCCGCCTGGCATCACTTCTGCTCTGTCTCCCGCAGAGGGGCGCCTGCCCCCGATGATCGTCGTGTTTCCGAACACGCGGGAGGACATTTATGCGGTTTCGTACCCTGTTTATTCCAGTCGTTGCCCTGATCGCGGTCCTGGCCATGCCGCGCGCGGCGCGCGCGGACGGCTTCCTGACGCCGTACATCGGCACCACCTTCAACTCGTCGTTCGATGGCTACGACGACTTCGGCAGCAAGCTCACCTACGGTCTCGCGCTCACGTGGCTCGGACAGAGCGGGCTCGGCTTCGAGGTGGACCTCGGCTACTCGCCCACCTTCTTCGAGCCGGGTGACGACTCGTTCTTCGATCTCGACGGGGGCGACGGCAACCTCACCACGCTCATGGGCAACCTGGTGTTCGGGCGGACCGGCGGCGGCGTGCAGCCGTATGTGTCGGGCGGCTTCGGCTTGATCCGCACGAGCATCGAGGCGCCGCTGGATCTCTTCGAGTACACGGACAACGGGTTCGGCGTGAACGCCGGGGCGGGCCTCCGGGCCGGCACCGGACGCTTCGGCGTGCGCGGCGACGTGCGCTACTTCCGCCAGCTGTCCGACCTGACGCCGCTGCGCAACCTCGAGCTCGGGGACTTCTCGTTCTGGCGGGCCTCGGCGGGGGTGTCGATCGGGTTCTGAGAGTGCGGGCTCTGGGCCGTAGGGCGGAGCTTCAGCTC
>CAZUGF010000002.1:144717-149028 GCA_964619705.1 uncultured Bifidobacteriaceae bacterium | reverse complement strand
AGCCCCACCTCCCCGCCCCGTTGACTTGCCCCCCGCCGCCAAGCGATACTGTCTAGTCGTTTGCGCGGCGATTTCGCTGACTTGATGGGCCGCGCTCGCCGGGGACACCCGGCGATGATCTCTATCTAAGTCGCGCCCCAAAAGCTCGCGACCGATGGTCAGCGGGCTATTTTTTTGCGAAGAGACCGGTCGTGCTCGTCCGTCCCTTCCGAGAGGACATCCATGTCGCAGTTCACGTTCTCGTCCGAGTCGGTCTCCGAAGGCCATCCCGACAAGGTGTGTGATTACGTTTCCGACTCCATCCTCGACGCGTGCCTGGCCGCGGACCCCGCCAGCCGGGTCGCGTGCGAAACGCTGGTGAAGAACGACCACGTCGTGCTCGCGGGCGAGATTTCCACGAAGGCCGCGCTCGACTACGAGGCCATCGTCCGCCAGGCGGTGAAGGAGATCGGGTACTGCGACACGGCCGAGCCGTTCTGCGACACGACGCTCAAGATCTTCTCGCTCATCACGACGCAGTCGAACGAGATCAGCCAGGGTGTGACGGCGGAGACCAGCCAGAGCGGCGACCAGGGCGCCGGCGACCAGGGCATCATGTTCGGCTACGCCACGAGCGAGTCGGAGGAGATGATGCCGCTGCCGATCCTGCTCGCGCACAAGCTCACCTACGCGCTGGCCCAGGACCGCAAGAGCGGCAAGGTGGACTTCCTCCGCCCGGACAGCAAGTCGCAGGTGTCGGTCGTCTACGAGGACAACGAGCCGAAGTTCGTCTCGGCCATCGTCGTGTCCACGCAGCACACGCCGGCCGCGGACCAGAAGAAGATCACCGAGTACGTGCGCGAGGACCTCGGCCCGCGCGCGCTCGGCCAGTGGTGGAGCGCGTCGGCGCCGCTCTTCGTCAACCCGACCGGCAGCTTCATCCACGGCGGCCCGTCCGCGGACGCCGGCGTCACCGGCCGCAAGATCATCGTCGACAGCTACGGCGGCTGGGGCCGGCACGGCGGCGGCGCGTTCAGCGGCAAGGACCCGTCCAAGGTGGACCGCAGCAGCGCGTACTTCTGCCGGTTCGTCGCCCGGAACATCGTGGCCGCGGGCCTCGCCAAGCGCGCCGAACTGCAGGCGGCCTACGCCATCGGCATGGCGCAGCCCGTGTCGATCAAGGTGGATACGTTCGGCACCGGCGACGAGGCGGCGGCGGAGAGCTACGTGAAGGCGAACTTCGACTTCCGTCCCCGCGCCATCATCGAGACGTTCGACATGCTCCGCCCGATCTACCGCCAGACCACCAACTACGGCCACTTCGGCCGCCCCGGCCTGCCGTGGGAGAAGACGGTGGCGGTCGCCGCGCGATAGACCGCGCGTCGTCCCCTGCACGCGCTCGAGCCTCAGGGCACGAAGGACACACCGCGTGTCCTTCGCGCCCCGCGGCCCCTCAGTTCAACCGGAACATCACCGTCACCGTCATCACGACCGGCACCGGCACGCCGTTCAGCAGCGTCGGCGTGTAGACCCACTGCCTCACCGCCTCCTGCGCCGCGGCGTCCAGGAGCGGCACGGACTTGAGCACGGCCACCGATCGCACCCGGCCGTCCGTGTCGATGATCGCCTCCAGCACCACGAGCCCCTCCACGCGCGCCGCCTGCGCAATCGCCGGATACACCGGCGCCACGTCGTGCACCTTGGCCGGCGTCCGTACCTGGCCGCCCGGACGCACGGGGCCTTGCGGCGGCGCGGGAGGCGCCGGCGGGGCCGCGGTGATGACCGTCTCGATGTCCCCCGTCACGCCCACGATGCCCACGTCCGCCGTGGACGGCACGGTCATGTCCGGCAGGCGTTCGGGCTCCGGCAGGATCGAGTCCGGCGCCGTGACCGGTGCAGCCGAGGGATCCGGCGGAGGGGCCGATGGCTCGACCACGCGCGGCGCGGGCGGAGGCGGCGGCGGTGGCACGGGCGGCACGTACACCTCGGCATACACCAGGTCCGATCCGCGGAGCTGCGGCAGGACGGCCGGTGCGAGGATGGGAACGGCCACGAGGGCCGCGACGATCACCGCGTGCGCGGCACACGAGATCGGGACGGTGTAGCGGCTGTGCGCCGAGACACGTACGGACGGATCGCTGACGTCGCCGAACAGATCGCGAGGCATGCGGGTCTCCCTTCACTGGAGGACACATGGTCCAGTCTGCGCGTGTTCGGCCGACGACGCGTGGTTGATTGAGTTAGACACCGGCCGCGGGGCAAAGTTCTGTCCGTGTGCCGCCGGGCTCGTCTCGCGCGGGTGATGGCTATACAATCGCCTCGTTTCCCGGAGGACCCGCCACATGCCGCGCTTCATCACGACCCTTGCGATTGCCGCCCTGACGCTCGTCGCGGGATCCGCAGCCCAGGTGCCGGACACCCCGACCATCGACGACCTCATCACGCTCCGGCGCGTCGGCGCGCCGGCCATCTCGCCGGACGGCCGCCAGGTGGCGTTTACCATTCGCGAAACGAACTGGGACGACAACACCTACGAGACGGAGATCTGGCTGGCCGCCGTCTCCGGCGGCGAGGCCCGGCCGATCACCAGCGCCGCGAAGTCCAGCCAGCAGCCGATGTGGTCGCCCGATGGACGCACGCTCGCGTTCGTCTCGGACCGTGACGGCACGCGCCGGATCTACCGCCTGTCGCTGGATGGAGGAGAAGCCGAGCGGCTGACGGACGGCAGCGAGGACGTGAGCGCGTTCGCCTGGGCGCCGGATGGCGCGTCCATCGCGTTCACGCGCATCGACCCCGTGGCGCAGCCGATGAAGGATCGCGACGCGCGCTGGGGCACGGTGCGCATCGAGGACGAGGACCAGCGCTACACGCACCTGCACGTCGTGAACCTCGCGACGAGGGACTCCCGGGCGCTGACCTCCGGCGCGTTCGTGGTCGGCGGGTTCGCCTGGTCGCCCGACAGCGCGCGGATTGCGTTCGACCACCGCCGGAGCAGCGACGCCGCCGACAGCCATTCGGCGGACATCTCCGTCGTGGACGTCGCCTCGGGCGAGCGCCGCGTGCTCGTCGGACAGGACGGCCCCGATTCCAACCCGCGCTGGTCGCCGGACGGCACGCGCATCGCGTTCTCGTCCGCGATGGCCAAGCCGTTCTTCTTCTTCCAGAACAGCGTCATCGCGGTCGTGCCGGCCGCCGGCGGAACGCCGGTGAGCCTGACGGACGCCTTCGACGAGAACCCCGGGCTCATCGCGTGGACGCCGCAGGGCCTGATGTTCTCCGCCTCACAGAAGACGGCAACCGCGCTGTTCCGCCTGGACCCGGAGACGCGCGCCATCACGCGGATGCAGCGGAGCCCGGACTGGATCGGCTCGCAGTTCTCGCTGTCGGCCGACGGCAGCACGACGGCGTTCGTGGGGGCGGGACCGGGCGAGTTCCCGGACGTCTACGCGGGGCCGACATCCGCGCTCGCCGACGCCCGGCGCGTGAGCGACACGCGTGCACAGGTGGCGTCGTGGCCCGCGCACACGCAGGAGGTCGTGCGCTGGAAGAGCCAGGACGGCGCGGAGATCGAGGGCGTGCTCCACAAGCCCGCGGCGTTCGAAGCGGGCCGGCGGTATCCGCTGCTCGTCGTCATCCACGGCGGGCCGACGGGCATTTCCCGGCCGCAGCCGTACGCGAGCACCACGGCGTACCCGATCGAGCGCTTCCTCTCGCGGGGCGCGCTCGTGCTGGAGCCCAACTACCGGGGCAGCGCCGGGTACGGCGAGCAGTTCCGGTCGCTGAACGTGCGCAACCTGGGAATCGGCGATGCGTGGGACGTGCTCTCGGGCATCGATCACCTGGTCGCGCTCGGTCTCGTGGATCGCAATCGCGTGGGCAGCATGGGCTGGAGCCAGGGCGGCTACATCTCCGCGTTCCTCACCACGAAGCACGCCGATCGCTTCCGCGCCATCTCCGTCGGCGCGGGCATCTCCGACTGGATGACCTATTACGTCAACACCGACATCCACCCGTTCACGCGCCAGTACTTGAAGGCGACGCCGTGGGACGATCCGAAGATCTACGCCGACACCTCGCCGATGACCTATATCAAGCAGGCGAAGACACCGACGCTCATCCAGCACGGCGACCAGGACGCGCGCGTGCCGATCCCGAACGCGTTCCAGCTCTACCAGGGCCTGCGGGACGTGAACGTGCCCGTCCGCCTGTCCGTCTTCCGCGGCTTCGGCCACGGCCTCAACAAGCCGAAGGCCAACCGCGCCGCGATGGAGCAGAACTGGGAGTGGTTCGGGAAGTACATCTGGGACGAGGCGGCTGGAAGCCAGCCGTAGC
>CAZUGF010000002.1:132487-144617 GCA_964619705.1 uncultured Bifidobacteriaceae bacterium | reverse complement strand
CCCGACCCGCCGGACATCCCCCATGACGGCGTGATCCAAACCCGCCGGATCTGTGTAATCTGTGGTTCATCGTGCGGGTCCCTGAGGTGATGATGAGCAAGGTGCGACCATGAAGAAAACACTGGCTCTGATGGCTCTGTGTCTCTGCGTCTCTGTGACCCGTTCGTCGTCGCAGGCGCAGACACCGTCCGCGCCTGTCGCGATCCGCGGGGGCACGGTGCTGACCGTCACCAACGGCACCATCCCCAACGGCGTGGTGGTGCTGCGCGACGGCAAGATCGCCGCCGTCGGTGGTGCGGACACCGCGATCCCGGCCGGCGCGGAAACCGTGGATGCGACGGGGCGATTCGTCTCGCCCGGCATCATCGACGCGCACTCGCACATCGCCGCGGACTCGATCAACGAGGGCGGGACGACGGTCAGCTCCATGACCGGGATGCACGACGTGCTCGACCCGACCGACATCAACATCTATCGCGATCTTGCGGGCGGGCTGACGACCGCGAACGTCCTGCACGGGTCGGCCAACCCGATCGGCGGCAAGAACCAGGTCATCAAGCTGCGGTGGGGCAAGGACGCCAGGGGGCTCGAGTTCGAGGGCGCGATGCCCGGGATCAAGTTCGCCCTCGGCGAGAACCCGAAGGACATGCGGCAGTTCGGGCAGACAGGCCCGCGCCGCTATCCCGTGACGCGCGCCGGCGTCGAGTACGTGATCCGCGACGCGTTCACGCGCGCGAAGACCTACCAGAAGGACTGGCAGGACTACGACCGGCGTTCGAAGGCCGGCGAGACGGTGGTGGCGCCGCGGCGGGATCTGCAACTGGAACCGCTCGTCGAGATCCTGGAAGGCCGCCGCCTCGTACACGCGCACAGCTACCGCGCCGACGAGATCCTGATGCTGATCCGCCTGGCGGACGAGATGGGCTTCAAGATCGCGACGCTGCAGCACGTGCTGGAGGGCTACAAGGTCGCGGACGAGATTGCCGCGCACGGCGCCGGCGCCTCGACCTTCTCCGACTGGTGGGCCTACAAGGTGGAAGCGGAGGACGCGATCCCGTACAACGCGGCGCTGATGCTCCGCCGCGGCGTCCTGGTCTCGATCAACTCGGACAGCGCCGAGCACGCCCGGCGGCTCAACACCGAAGCGGCCAAGGCCATGCACTGGGGCGACCTCACGGAAGACGAGGCGTTCTCGCTCGTGACGATCAACCCCGCCCGCCAGCTCCGCCTCGACGCGCGCATCGGTTCGCTCGAGCCCGGCAAGGACGCGGACGTCGTCATCTGGAACCGCCATCCGCTCTCGACCTACGCCATCGCCGACCGCGTCTACATCGACGGGCAGGTCTACTACGACCGCCTGGTCGAGGAGCGGCGGTTGACCGATGCGCAGCAGGAGAAGTCGCGCCTGGCCGCGGCGGAGGGCCGTGACGGATCGACGGCGCCGCAGGCGAGCCCCCGGCCCAACGCGGCGCCACAGCCGGACGGCCGTAATGACGCGTCCACCGCCGGCGGTCCGCGCAGCGATGAGTCCTACGCGGCCTGGAGCGCTCCGGCGCCCGCATCGCGGCAGGTGGCGCGTCCCCCGGCGCCGTCATTCCAGGCATCACAGCCGGTCGCGTCCGGCGTCATCGCCATCACCAACGCGCGGTTCTTCCCCATCAGCGGCGCCCCGATCGAGCGCGGCACCATGGTCGTACGGGACGGACGGATCGAGGCGGTCGGCGCGAACGTGGCCGTGCCCGCCGGCGCCGAGGTCGTGGACGCCGGAGGCCAGGACGTCTACCCCGGCTTCATCGACGCGCGGACGACCATCGGCCTCAGCGAGCCGGGCCCGCGCGGCTTCGACGACACGAACGAGATGCTGGACATCAACGCGGCCGTCAGGGCCCAGGTGGCCTACCAGGCGGACAGCGACGCCATCCCCGTCGCGCGCGTCAACGGCATCACGTCGGTCGCCGTGCTGCCCTCGGGCGGACTGATCGGCGGACAGGCCGCGGTCATGAACCTGGACGGGTGGACCTGGGAAGAGGCCACGCTCACGCCGGCGGCCGGCGTCACGTTCCAGTTCCCGCCGCTGATGCGCGGCGGCGGCTTTGGCGGCGCCAGCCCGGATGCGGCGCGCAAGTACGAGGACCTCCGGAAGGATCGGGATGCCCGGGTGCAGATCGTGTCCGACGAGATCGCACGGGCCCGCGCGTACAGCAAGGTGCCCGCCGCCGACCGCCGGACGGACTGGAACCTCGAAGCGCTCGTGCCCGTCGCCACGGGACAGGCGCCGCTCCTCGTGCGCGCGAACAACGCCGCCGACATCCGTGACGCCATCGCCTTCGCCGACCACAACCAGATCCGCATCGTCATCACCGGCGGGCTCGAGGCGCCGCTCGTGGCGCCGCTGCTGGCGGAGAAGAAGGTGCCCGTGATCCTGGGCTCCGTGCTCACGACGCCGACACGGGATGACGCGCATCATGCGGCCACCTACAGGGCGGCGGGCGAACTCGCGGAGGCCGGCGTGCAGTTCGCGTTCGGCACCGGCAGCTACCAGAACGTGCGCCTGCTGCCCTACGAGGCGGCCATCTCCGTGGCGTGGGGCCTCGACCGCGAGCGGGCGCTGCGTGCGCTGACGCTCGATGCGGCGGCGATCCTCGGGGTCGGCGACAGGGTCGGCAGCCTCGAGCCGGGCAAGGCGGCCAACTTCTTCCTGGCGAACGGCGATCCGCTCGACCTGCGGACGCGCATCTCGCGCGTCTTCATCAACGGCCGGGACGTCGGACCGGCCAACAAGCACCTCGAGTTGTACGAGCGGTTCTCGAGCCGCCCGGCTGCGAAGGGGGTCCGATGACTGCGCTGCGTGCGCTCGTGATTGCCGCGTGTGCCGTGTCGGCCGCGGCCGTGCTCTCCGCGCAGCAGGAGGCGCACTACCGGTACGCCATTACCGGCGCACGCGTCGTGCCTGTCTCGTCTGCGCCCATGGACAACACCACCGTCGTGATCGAGGACGGCATCATCACCGCGGTGGGTGCGGGCGTGTCCGCGCCGCCGGGGGCGCAGCTCGTGGACGGCACGGGCCTCACCGTCTACCCCGGCCTCATCGATCTGGGGAGCACGGCGGGCCTGAACGTGCCGGCCGTCCCCGGCGCCGACAACCCGCAGACGACGGAGGACGTGGAGCGCGTCAAGCGTGACACGCTGCTCCGGCCGCACATCGAGGCGGCGGATCACGTCAGTCCCACGGCGCCCGCCCTCGCCAGGGCCGCGGCCGCGGGCATCACCGCCGTCCTGGCGACGCCGGGAGGCGACGGACTGCGCGGGCAGAGCGCCCTCATCCTGGCCGGCCTGCCGCCGGACGTCCCGCAGATCAGTGCGCTGGCGGACGACAGGCGCGGGCCGCTCGTGGTCCGCACGCCGGTGGCCCTGCACGTGGGCGTGGCCAACCGTCCGGCGGGCGGCAGCGCGTATCCCAACTCGCTGATGGGCATCATCGCGTTCAACCGCCAGGCGTTCCTCGATGCGCAGCACTACCAGGCCAGCGGCGGGCGTCCGTACTCGGCGGCGCTCAACAGCATGGCCGCCGCGCTGGCGCGCACGATGCCCGTGGCGTTCCGCGCGTCCACGGATCGCGAGATCCGCCGTGCCCTCGACATGGCCGCGGAGTTCTCGCTGGATCCCATCATCACCGGCGCGGTCGAGGTGGACGAGGTGGCGCCCGCGCTCGCGACGGCGGGGGCCCGCGTCATCTACAGCCTGAACTTCCCGACACGGCCCGTGTCGCTGGCGCCGGATGCCGACGAGCCGCTGCGGACGCTCCGCGCGCGCGCGCACGCGCCGGTGGGCCCGCAGGCGCTCGCCAGGGCGGGCGTCACTTTCGGCTTCGAGTCCGGCGGCCTGGACGATCCGAAGACGTTCCTGGAGAACGCATCGAAGGTTGCCGCGGGCGGCCTGTCACCGGACGCCGTGCTGAAGGCACTGACCCTGGACGCCGCCACGATCGCCGGTGCCGCGGACCGCCTGGGTTCAATCGAGACGGGGAAGATCGCGAACCTGGTGATCACCGAGGGCGATCTCTTCGGGGAGAAGCGCACGATCAGGCACGTCTTCGTGGGGGGAAGGCCCGCCCGGATTCAGTGAAGGACCGGGCGTGGCGACGATCCGTACGATCGACACGAAGACGCGAAGGGCACGAAGGAGTTATGCAAGGCATCTCCACCACCCACCTGTAGAGGCAACCCTCAGGGTTGCCTGCCCCCCGCGATGACGAACGGGCGCTCCAGGCGGATGGGCGGGCCGTCCGGCGGGGTGATGATCGCGCGCGCGACGTAGCGGCCCGGCGCCAGCGTCCCTACGGGGAGGATCGATCGCGCGGAGGCCCACCGCTCGCCCGGTTGCACGATCACTGCCGTGCCGCTCAGCAACGCCACCTCCGTGTCCGGCCTCCCGATCTCCATCACGGCCGACGCGCCGGCCAGCGGCGCCCCGGCCACCGCATACATCTCCATGTAGACAACGGCCCGCTCGCCGTCGAGACGCTCGACGATGGGCTCCAGCGGCTGAGCCTCCGTCTCGGGCTCGGGGGCGACGATGAGGTCGCTGATCCGGAGAGACGGCACGGCGTGCACGGCGGCGGCAAACGGTCTCGCGAGGCTGCCGCGCCGGCCGAGGGCGTCTATGGCGGCCGCACGCAGGGTATACGCGCCCGGCGGCACGACGGCGCTGAAGGTGTGCCGGCCCGAGGACAGCCGGTGCGCGGCGCTGGAGACGATGACGCCGGCGCCGTCGATGAGCACGTAGCCGATGACGACGTCGCGGCCGCCGCCCGCCGGTTCCGCCTCGGTGCTGACCACCACGCGCAGGTCGTTCGAGTCCGGCTCGGCGTACGTATACGTCGCCACGCGAAGCGGGAGGTCGCGTACGGTCTCCGATGCGCGGAGGAGCCTCACCAGTTGATCCTCGCGCGCCCGCGGGGACGCGGCCACGACCGGCAGCGAGAAGGCGGGACGTGCGCGCACCGTGCCCGGGCGCCTGTTCAGTTGCACGCCAATCCGGTGCGAGCGCCCGTCGCGGTCGGCAGACGCCGGCTCGAACCCGATCAGGTAATAGCCCGTCGTCTCGCGCCGGATGCGATCGAACGGCGCCGGGTCGCTGCCGACAAGGCGGAACATCGCGCCGCGCGCCGAGCCGGCCAGCCTGGCCAGGCCGTCCTCACGCATCTGCCGATCGAGTGTGCCCGTGGGCGAGATGAGCCGATCGGCCGCTTCGAACGCCGGCGCCTCCATGTGAAGCGCGTAGATCGTGACCCGCGCCCGCTCCGCCGCCTCGGCCAGCGCGCCGAAGTCGATGTAGCGCGGCTCCGCCACCAGACCCTCGGAGAGCAGGACGACGGTCTTGTGGCCATCGAGACGCGCGAGGCCGGCCACGATGGCTTCGAGGGCGCCGAGGGACATGCGGGCCTGCCCGCGCACGAACTGGGCGGACGCCCGCGCCTCCTGCTCCACCTGCTCCGGACACGCGTCGCGTCCGCCGGCGATGTCGTCCGCCGCCCGGGCGGGGTTCAGGTACTCGGTGAGCGCGCGTCCGCACACGCGCTGGACCACCTCGGCAAGGCGCGAGCGGTTGCCATCGGCAATCTCCAGCGACTCCACCGTGCCGAGGTTGAACTGCAGGAACACCGGGTCCCCCCGGCCGACCAACGTCTCCAGGCGCCGCCGCGCGGCAAAGCGATCCGTCGTGAACCGCAGGACGCTGTCCCGGAGCAGGCCGGTCACGGCCACCCGATCCTGCCGATCCAGCGAGTCGATGAATCTCGCCGCCGCGTCCATCGCCATGCGACCCTCGAGCGGCCGGATGTGCGCATCGTCCACGGCGACGACGACGGTGCGTCCGGGGTCTGCGGTCTCGTTGCTGGCGAAGTGGTGCGACGGCAGCGGGACAACGCGACCGGCAACGGGGCGTTCGGACACGAACTGGACGGAGGCGACGGGGCGGCGGACGCCGTCGACGGTCAGGACGAAGTCATCGGCGGTCAGCGTGGTGACGGGGTGCCCGTCCGGCGTGATGACGGTGGCATCGACGGTCACGAGGTCCACGCCGGATCGGAAGACCGCTTCCTGCGCACGAACCGGTAGCAGGGCGGCGGCCAGCAGCCACGACGCGACGAGTCCCCGCCGGCAGATCGTGTTCACCTGTAACTCAGCCGATCGTACGGCCCGACGATCCGGCCCGATGGTACTTGACTTATACCCCGCGCGAGTCTATCAAGACCATGTCGCCGGGACCACACGAGGGTTTTCGGGGACGAAACGACCTCTCATCGTGCTGGATCGCCCGGTTCGGTTGACTTGACACTCTCGGAAGAGGAGGTGGCTTGTGGGTCGGTTCACCATCGTTGCGCGGGCGGCGTCCGTCGTCCTGCTCTTCGGGTTCATCGGGATGATCGGCACGCCGGCATGGGCCCAGACGGGCACGGCCTCGCTGATCGGCGAGGTCACCGATGATCAGAAGGCCTTCATCCCCGGTGTGAGCGTGACGCTCACGCACAGCCTCGCGGGCACGTCGCAGACGACTGTCAGCGACGAGCGCGGCGCGTATCGCTTCATCGGCGTCTCGCCCGGGACCTACACCCTGACGGTCGAGCTGACGGGGTTCCGGACGACCACGGTCGAGGGCCTGGTGCTGCGCGTGGACAGCACATCCCGGCAGGACGTGATCCTGTCGGTCGGCGGCCTCACCGAGACGGTGAACGTCGTGGCCGCGACGACGCAGCTCAACACGACGGATGCGAGCACGGGGAACGCGCTGTCGCGCGAGCAGATCCGCTCACTCCCCGTCGAGGCGCAGAACGTGGTGCACCTGCTCAGCCTCCAGCCCGGCGCGGTCTTCATCCCGGTCAACATCAACTCGGACCCGGAGGATGCGCGGTATGGCTCGGTGGCCGGCGCACGCTCGGACCAGCAGAACGTGACGCTCGACGGCGTCGACGTGAACGATCCGCAGAACCAGACGGCGTACACCTCGGCCATCCGCCTGACGCAGGAGGCGCTCCAGGAATTCCGCGTCAGCACGTCCAGCTACAACGCGGATCAGGGCCGGTCCAGCGGACCGCAGGTGACGCTCGTCACGCGCAGCGGGACCAACCAGTTCGACGGCTCGGGCTACTGGATGTTCCGGCGGACGGCGACCTCGAGCAACGAGTACTTCCTCAAGCTGACGCAGCTCAGCCAGGGCCAGGAGAGCAAGCCGCCGAAGCTGGACAAGGACATCTTCGGCGGGTCGCTCGGCGGCCCGATCATGCGGAACCGCATGTTCTTCTTTGCCAACTACGAGGGCATGCGCGAGAAGAGCGAGACGCCCGTCACGCGCGGCGTGCCGTCCAACTCGCTGCGCGACGGCGTGCTCATCTACCAGTGCGCGTCGGCCGGCGCCTGCCCGGGCGGCTCGGTGCAGGGCTTCACGGGCGCCCACTCGGTGGCGCCCGGCTTCTACGGCATGACACCGGCGCAGATCGCGGCCATCGATCCGCTGGGCATCGGCCCGAGCCAGGCCGCGATGCAGTACTTCCGGCAGTACCCGTCGCCGAACGCACCCGGGCTCGACGGCCGCAACATCATGGACTACACGTTCTCCGCGCCCATCGAGAACCGGTTCAACCCGTTCATCATGCGCGTGGACTACAACGTCACGGAGTCGGGCAACCACAAGTTCTTCGGGCGGTACGGCCAGCAGAGAGACACCATCAACAACCCGTCGCAGTTCCCGGACCAGGACGCCCGGCTCCAGCGCCGCTTCACCAATTACGGGCTCGCGCTCGGGTACGACAGCGTGCTCTCGTCCAACCTGATGAACAGCTTCCGCTACGGGCTGACACGGATCGACGAGGCGAACGTCGGGCTGACGAACAACAACTACGTCGTCTTCCGGTTCATGTCGCCGTTCGATGCGGCCGGTGACACGTTCACGAGCACGCGGGCCACGCCGACCCAGAACATCGTGAACGACCTCACCTGGGTGCAGGGCCGTCACACGCTCAAGACCGGCACCAACATCCGCTTCACCCGCGTGCCGAAGGACCGCTACCAGAGCGCGTTCCTGAGTGCGACGGTCAACCCGTCGTGGGTGGCCGGCGTGGGGCGCCGGAACATGCCGGGCAGCAGCTTCTGCACGGTGCCGGGGTGCGACCTTCCGGCCGTCGCGACGGCCGGACAGGCCGGCTATGCCGACGCGTGGCTCAACATCCTCGGCGTGCTGTCGCAGTCCACGCTCCGGGCCAACTACAACCCGGATGGATCGCTCCAGCCCGTGGGCGCACCCGTCTCGCGGGAGATCGCCAGCGACGAGTACGAGTTCTACGTGCAGGACAGCTGGCAGCTCCGGTCCAACTTCACGCTGACGGCGGGCCTGCGTTACAGCCTCTACTCGCCGCCGTACGAAGTGAACGGCTTCCAGGTCCAGCCGACGATCAGCATGGGCGAGTGGTTCAACCAGCGCGTCGAGAACGCGAAGAACGGCATCCCGTCTCACGCGAGCGAGATCGTGACCTTCGACCTGTCGGGGCCGAAGAACAACCGGCCCGGCTTCTACGCGTGGGACAAGAACAACGTCGCGCCGCGCGTGGCGTTTGCCTGGAGCCCGACGGGCTCCGAGGGCAGCTTCTGGCGGAAGCTCACGGGCGAGAACAAGACGGTGATCCGCGGCGGCTACACCAAGGTGTTCGACCGCGTGGGCGTGGGCCTGGCCACGAACTTCGACGAGGGCTTCGCCTTCGGGATGTCCACGAGCATCAGCAGCCCGTTCGGCGGCGCGTACGAGAGCGACCCGCGCGTGCGCTTCGTGGACAACACGACGATGCCGCCGACAGTGCCCGCGGCACCTCCGGGGGGCTTCCCGCAGACGCCGCCCATCCGCGCGGGGATCATCACGCAGAGCATCGACGACACGCTCGTGACGCCGTCGGCGCACATGGCCAGCTTCACGATCGGCCGGGACCTGGGCCAGAACTACGCGTTCGAGGTGGGCTACCTCGGACGGTTCGGGCGGGACCTGCTCATCCGCCGTGACATGGCGATGCCGCTCAACCTGGTGGACACGCAGTCCGGCACGGACTACTTCTCGTCCGTCCAGGGGCTGATTCGCGCGGCGCAGGCCGCGGGGCTCACCAGCAGTTCCCCGGCCGCCGCCTACCAGGCCCTGGCCAACATGCCCTACTGGCAGAACATGTTCCCGGACGCGGCGGGCGGCGGGTTGACCGCCACGCAGGCGATCGCCCACAGCTACATGCAGAACGGCCCGGACTGGATCACGGCCTTCTACGACCTCGATACCGCGTGCAGCCCGGCCTGCAGCAGGTTCGGGCCCTACTCCTACTTCTCGGAGCAGTACGACTCGCTGGCGGGCATCAGCTCGATCGGCCGCTCCAACTACAACGCGATGCTGCTGACGCTCCGGAGACGCTACGCCGGCGGGCTGCAGTACGACATCAACTACACGCTGTCGCAGTCCAAGGACCTCGGGTCACAGGTCGAGCGCGGAAGCGCCTTCGGCAACTTCGCGAACGGCGGGTACTCCGGGTTCCTGATCAACTCGTTCGATCCGGACTCCAACTACGGGACGTCCGACTTCGACGTGCGCCATCAGTTGAACGTCAACTGGCTGGCCGACCTGCCGTTCGGCCAGGGCCGGCGCTACGGCGGCGGCGTCGGCAACGCCATGAACGCGATCATCGGCGACTGGTCCGTCGCGGGGTTGTGGCGGTGGACGAGCGGCTTCCCGTTCAACGTCTACAACTGCCGCTCCTGCTGGACGACGAACTGGAACCTGCAGGGGAACACGATGCTGGTGGACCCGAACCGGCTCCCGGAGACGAAGACGGTCCGGGACGCCGTGGACGGCCGTCCGAGCCCCTTCGCCGACGCGGAGGACGCGCTCTCCTACTTCCGCTCGGCCCTGCCCGGCGAGGTCGGCATCCGTAACATGCTCCGCGGCGACGGCTACTTCGTCATCGACCTGAACGTGGCGAAGTCCTTCCGGCTCGGCATCGCCGACCATCGCCTGCGGTTCCTGTGGTCCGTGTTCAACGTGACCAACACGGTCCGCTTCGACGTCGGGATGCTCAACAACTTCCCCGACCGTGCCGGCTTCGGCCGCTACGACGGCTCGCTGGCCACGTGCGACGCCCAGGCCGGGCGCTGCATGCAGTTCGCGCTGAGGTATGAGTTCTGAGGACGGGCTTTGGGCTTTGGGACACGGCTGGACACGAAGGCGCGAAGGGCACGAAGCCCAAAGCCCAGAGCCCGTCTACCCGATCTCCGCAAACGGGACGTCGAGAATGGGGTACTGCTCCCAGTCCCGGTAGTTGAAGTGCCACCACTCGTTCGGCTCCACGGTGAAGCCGTGGTTCTCCATCGCTCGCCGCAGCAGGTCGCGGCGGGCGCGGGCGTCGGGCGGGCCGCCGCGGTAGTCGGGATAGGAGCGCCGCGTCATCTCGTCGTAGCCGCCGGGCATTTCCACCACGCGCCCCGTCGCCAGGTCGTACAGCGTCAGGTCCACCGCGCAGCCGCGATTGTGCTTGGATCCGGTGGCCGGATCCGCCACGAACTCGCGCTGCGTTCCGCTGGTCATGTCCCAGAAGAGCTTCGTGATCGCCCACGGCCGATAGCCGTCGTGAATCAGCAGGCCGTACCCGTCGCGCGCCAGGTCGCGGTGCGCGGCCGCCAGGGCCTCGGCCGCCGGACGCTGAAGGAACGCCCGCGCCTCGGGGTAGACGGGCTTGCCGAGGAAGTTGTCGGTCCCCGCATAGCGGATGTCCAGCTTGATGGACGGGTCCAGCGCCACCAGCTCCACGAGATCCGCCGTCCGCGTCGCCTTCGGATCCACGGGCGGCCCGGCCTGCGCCGCCAGCCCCACGCCGACCACCAGGACGCAGGCCAGCACCGCCAGGCGCCGTGCCTCAGTACTCATCGAAGTACCTCTGCACTTCCCGCGGGTCCTTCGTCTTCGTCAGCGCCAGCATCAGCAGGATGCGCGCCTTCTGCGGCAGCAGGTGGTGCACGTTGACGGTGGGCGGCAGCCCGGCGCCAAACGCCGCCGGGGCTCCCGGGGCGCCCTGTCCACGCGCCGCCGCGGCCCGTGCCGCCGCCGGCGCACCGCCGCTGCTCGCGACGTGCTCGCCGCTCGGAAACGCCTGCACCAGGACGATGCCCTTGCGCCGGATGTCGGCGAACGACTCGCGCTCGCCCGGCGATGATCCGGTCGTGGCCAGGACGACGCCCGCGGTGCCGTCGCTCACGCGATGGCCCTCGCCCCCGGGATACGAGAACGCCAGCTCCACCTTCGGCAGCGCGTCGATCGCGGCCACGTCGAACTCCGTGTCCACGCCGTGCCGCCGCACGGGCTTGAAGAAGAACTCGGGCCCGCCGCCCGCGACGACGCCGAGCATGCCCATCTCGCCGCCGGAAAAGCCCCCGGTGCGCGGGTAGAGCTTGCGGTTCTCGCGCGCGGAGATGATCCGGTCGTCCATCACGACCATCACGCCCATGCCCCGCGCGTCGGGCGACCCCGCGGTGCGGACGGCGGACAGCAGGTTGATCGGGCCGTCCGGGCTGATGCCCGTCGCCGGCCGCTGCGCGCCGACCACCACCACCGGCTTGTCGGACTTGACCGTCAGGTACAGGAAGAACGCCGTCTCCTCGAGGCGGTCCGTGCCGTGCGTCACGACCACGCCGGCCAGTTCCTCGCGCTCGGCAAAGAGCTGGTTGATCCGCTTCGACAGGCCGAGCCAGTGGGAGGGCAGGATCTCCGGGCTGGCCACGTTCAGGAACTGCTCGGTCTCGATCTGCGCGAAGCGCTCCAACTCGGGCACGCTCCGTACGATCTCGCTCACGCTGCGCGTGCCGGCCCGATAGGCGCCGAGCGTCCCCGGCGCGTCCTGCACGCCCGCAATGGTGCCGCCCGTGGCAATCACGAGGACGGTCGGCAGCGCCGGGTCGGGCACCGGCTGCGGAACGGGCTGCGGCTGGGAAAAGACGGGCGCGAGGCCGAGCGCCAGGACAAAGATCGCGATTCTGGTGACCATCCGGCTCCTCTGGTGGAGAGTGTCGGCGGGATCGTATCACCCGTGGGGGGCCGAAGGGCTTCGGGGCTT
>CAZUGF010000002.1:123524-132387 GCA_964619705.1 uncultured Bifidobacteriaceae bacterium | reverse complement strand
GGAGAGTGTCGGCGGGATCGTATCACCCGTGGGGGGCCGAAGGGCTTCGGGGCTTCGGGGCTTCAGGCTCTGGGCTCTGGGCTCTGGGCTCTAGGCTTTGGGCTCTAGGCTTTGGGCCGGGCCTCTCCCGGGAACAACCACTCGAGCATCTCGCCGGTCCGGGCGGCCCAGGCACCCTCGCTGTGGGTGCCGCCCTCGTACTCTGCGTAGTGAAGGTCCCGGCCGGCGACCCATCCGGCGCCGACGAGCGCCGCCTTGAGCATGCGGGCATCCTGCAGTCCGCGGCGGCCTTCGGCCGTGCCCATGTCCACCCAGATCCGGACAGGCGGCCGCGGCCGGACGGCCCGCACGGTCTTGAGGATGACGCGCCGGTCCCACCAGACGGAGGGCGACATCACGGCCAGCGCGCCGTACACGTCCGGGTAGCCCATGCCGAGGTACAGGGTGACGAGCCCGCCGAGCGAGGAGCCGCCGAGCCCCGTGGAGGCCCGTCCCGGGCTGGTGCGGTACGTGGCGTCGATGAACGGCTTGAGCTCCTCGGCGATCAGCCGTCCGTATGCATCGGCGAGCCCGCCGCCCAGCCGCTCGTCGTGCGTGGGCGTGTACTCGTGAATCCGCCGCGGGCCGGTGTTCGCGATGCCGACGATGATGAGGGGGGTCAGGCGGCCGGCGGCAATCAGGGCATCCGCCGTCTCGCCGACGCGCCAGTGCTCGTCCTTCTGGAACGCGGTCTCCGGGTCGAAGAGGTTCTGGCCGTCGTGCAGGTACAGGACGGGATATCCGGGGTGCGCCTCGTCGTACCCCGGCGGCAGGTAGACCACCACGTCGCGGTCGTCCGGCAGGTGGGCGGAATGAAACTGCGCGTGGCGGCGCAGTGTCGGCATCGGGCTCGGGGTCGGCGGCGGCGGGATCGGCCCGGTCATGTGCATGCGGGTACGAGACTTCAGTATAGGATGCCGTGAGCGGCGGAGCGGCGCCGGGAATGTGGCCGTGCCTGCGTCCGTGATCGCGATAAGCTGAGCACGCAGCCAGAACCACGACGCGCGGAGCCCCGAGCCTATGAAGACGATCGGCATCCTGTTCGGCATGGAGAACACGTTCCCCGGCGCGCTGGTCGAGCGCATCAACGCCCTCGGCGTGCCGGACGTGACGGCGGAGTTTGTCCGCATGGGTGCGGCGAAGATGGCCGAGCCCTCGGGGTACGCGGTCATCGTCGATCGCATCTCGCACGACATCCCGTTCTATCGGACGTGGCTCAAGAACGCGGTCCTCTGCGGCACGCGGGTCATCAACAACCCGTTCTGGTGGAGCGCGGACGACAAGTTCTTCAACTACGCGCTGGCGACGAAGCTCGGCGTGGCGATTCCGCCGACCGTCATCCTCCCGCACAAGGAGCACCCGGCGGGCACGACGGATCGCTCGATGCGGAACCTGGCCTACCCGCTCGACTGGGAGGAGGTGTACCGCTACGTGGGGTTCCCCGCGTTCCTCAAGCCGTTCGACGGCGGCGGGTGGCGCGATGTCCACAAGGTGGACAACCCGGAGGAGCTGTTCCGCGCCTACGACCAGACGCGCGATCTGTGCATGACGCTGCAGCGCGGCGTCAACTTCAAGGAGTACTTCCGCTGCTACGTGGTCGGGCAGGAGCACGTGCGCATCATGCCCTACGATCCGCGCGTGCCGTTCCACGAGCGCTACCTGAAGGATCCGCCGGCCTACGATCCCGCGCTGCTGGCCCGCGTGGAGCGGGACTGCCTCACGCTCTGCCGCGCGCTCGGCTACGACTTCAACACCGTGGAGTTCGCCGTCGAGGACGGCGTGCCGTACGCCATCGACTTCATGAACCCGGCGCCGGACGCGGACCTCCACTCCGTCGGGCAGGTCAACTTCGACTGGGTCGTGAACGCGGTGGCCAGCCTCTGCGTCAAGCGGGCCGCCGAGTCCGGTCCGCCCGCGGACTATCGCTGGTCCGCGCTGCTCGAGGGTTGATACCACGACCGCATCCAGGGGCTCCAGATGAAACCGTCCTTCACGATCGGGATCGAAGAGGAGTACCAGACCATCGACCCGGAGACGTTCGACCTCCGGTCCCACATCAA
This sequence comes from uncultured Bifidobacteriaceae bacterium, assembly GCA_964619705.1. Lineage (GTDB taxonomy): Bacteria > Acidobacteriota > Vicinamibacteria > Vicinamibacterales > UBA2999 > VFZN01. Next base: position 130,288 of record CAZUGF010000002.1, on the reverse strand, counting down.
CGCGCAGATCATCGACAAGGGGAAGCGGCAGCTCGACGAGCGGGTCAAGTCCGAGATGCACCAGTCGGTGGTGGAGGTCGGGACGGGCGTCTGCCGGACCATCAAGGAGGCCCGGAGCGACATCGTGAACCTGCGGCGCTGCATGGTCGACCTCGCGCAGAGCAACGGGCTGCTCCTCGTCGCGGGCGCCACGCACCCCTTTGCCGACTGGCGGGCCCAGGACATCTACCCGGATGAGCGCTACATGCAGGTCGTCCAGGACATGCAGCTCGTCGCGCGGTCCAACCTGATCTTCGGCCTGCACGTGCACGTGGGCATCGAGGATCGGGAGACGACGATCCACATGATGAACCAGGTGCGCTACTTCCTCCCGCACCTGCTCGCGCTCTCCACGAACTCCCCCTTCTGGCTGGGCATGAACACCGGCCTCAAGTCCTACCGCTGCAAGGTCTTCGACAAGTTCCCCCGCACGAACATCCCGGACACGTTCACGAGCTGGGCGGAGTACGACAACTTCGTCAACCTGCTCGTCCGTACGAAGTGCATCGACAACGCCAAGAAGATCTGGTGGGACGTCCGGCCGCACCCGTTCTTCAACACGCTGGAAGTGCGCATCTGCGACATCCCCCTGCGCGCCGACGAGTCCCTGGCCATCGCGGCGCTCATCCAGGCGACCGTCGCCAAGCTCTACAAGCTCCACGCACGCAACCAGGGCTACCGCGAGTACAGCCGGTCCCTCATCATGGAGAACAAGTGGCGCGCCTCGCGCTACGGGATCGACGGCACGCTGATCGACTTCGGCCTGCAGCGGGAAGTGGACGAGCGCGCGCTCATCCTCGAGTACGTCGACTTCGTCGACGACGTGCTGGACGAGCTGGACTGCCGCGCGGAAGTCGAGTACATCGCGACGATGCTGGATCGCGGGACCGGGGCGGATCGGCAGCTGGAGGTCTTCGCGCGCACCGGGGACCTGCGGCAGGTGGTGGCCTACATGGTGGAGGAGACGCGGGCCGGACTGTGAGCCCGCGGCCGCCCGGGCCGGGCCCCTCGCCGGCCCGCCGGGCCGGTGGATAAGATAGGGAGGACATGATTACGACATTCGATGCCGAGCTGGCCCCGGGCGCCAGGAATGCCGTCCGCGTGTGCCTCGACGTGCAGCCCTCCGAGCGGGTGACGATCATCACGGACCGGGCGTGCGAGGAGATTGCGGCCAGCCTCGTCCACGAGGTGGAGGAGGTGGGCGCCGCCCATCGGGCGTTCGTGCTCGAGGACGTGGCCGCCCGCCCGCTGCGGGACCTGCCCGCCGTCGTCGCGGCGGACATGGAGCGCAGCGACGTCAGCATCTTCGCCGTGCACGTGCAGACGGACGAACTCCGCTCCCGCATGCAGATGACGGACATCGTCAACCGGCGGCGCATGCGGCACGCGCACATGGTCAACATCACCCGGCAGATCATGCTGGAAGGCATGCGGGCGGACTTCCACAAGGTGGACCGGCTGAGTGCGGCGGTGATGAGCCTCGTCTCCAGGGCCCGGCGCGTCCGCGCCCGCTCCGCGGCCGGCACGGATCTCGTGGCCGACCTCAACCCCGGCTATCGCTGGGTCAAGACCAGCGGCATCATCAGCCGCGACAAGTGGGGCAACCTGCCGGGCGGCGAGATCTTCACCACGCCGGGCGAGGTCAACGGCACCTTCGTCATCGACGGCGTCGTGGGCGACTACCTGTGCGAGCGGTTCGGCCTGCTCACGGAGCACCCGCTGACGGTGGTCGTCAAGGGGAACCGGCTCGTCGAGGCCCACAGCGACAACCGCGAGCTGCGCGAGGCGTTCTGGAACTACACGCACACGGACGAGAACTCCGATCGCGTGGGCGAGTTTGCCATCGGCACCAACATCGAGCTGACCGGCCTCATCGGGAACATCCTGCAGGACGAGAAGTTCCCCGGCATCCACATCGCGTTCGGCAACCCGTACGGCGCCCACACCGGCGCCGACTGGTTCTCGTCCACGCACATCGATGTGGTGGGGACACGGTTCGATATCTGGGTGGACGACATGCCGATCATGGAAGACGGGCACTTCCGGATCGGGGAGTGACGGGCGCTGCGCGGCGCTGCGTCCGCTGAGGCGAGCCTATGCTGCGACACCTGCGCGCGCCGTTCAACGACCGGTGGTCACCGGACCGCTACCAGACGCTCCAGTTCGCGCTCGCACAGCACGCGGGCGAGCCGCTGCCCTTCCCCGTGGCGGAGACGCCGTGCTTCTTCACGCGCGCCTTCATCGACGACCTTGCCGAGACCGGCAAGCGCCTCCTCCGGCAGATCGACGACAACCCCGCCGCCGTCGAGGCCGCGGACGCCGCCGTGCCCCTCAGGTTCCGCGGTCCCAACGAAGGGGTCCACCCGCACTTCCTCCAGGCGGACTTCGGCCTGGTGCGGGGCGCGGACGGGCGCATCGAGCCGCGGCTCGTCGAGATGCAGGCGTTCGCGTCGCTGTACGGCTTCCAGCGCACGATGGCAGAGGCCTACCGCGAGGCGTTCGCCCTGCCCGATTCGCTGGACATCTACCTCGGCGGCCTCGACGCGGAGACCTACGACGTCGTGGTCGGGAGCGCCATCCGCGGCGAGCACGATCCGGTGGAGGTCGTGCTCATGGAGATCGACCCGCGGCGCCAGAAGACCTGGGCGGACTTCGCCGTCACCGAAGCCACCTGGGGCGTCCGTGCCGTGGACGTGATGGACATCCGCCGTGATGGCCGCCGCCTGTTCTACGATCGCGACGGCCGCTGGTTCCCGATCCGCCGGATCTACAACCGCGTGATCCCCGACGAGCTGGAGCGCAAGGGGATCGAGCTGCCCTTCGACTACCGCGACGACCTGGACGTCGAGTGGGCGGGGCACCCGGCGTGGTACTTCCGCATCAGCAAGTTCTCGACGCCGTGGCTGAAGGACCCCGTCGTCCCGAAGACGTGGTTCCTCCACGAGATCGACCGGCTGCCGGATGACCGCGAGCGCTACCTGCTCAAGCCGCTCTTCTCGTTTGCCGGCGGCGGCATCATCTTCGCGCCCACCGACGCCGACATCGCCGCCATTCCCGACGAGGAACGGTCGAACTTCATCCTGCAGGAGCGCATGGACTTCGTCCCGCTCATCGAGACGCCCGATGGCGCCACGCAGGTCGAGATCCGCATCATGTACGTCTGGACGGACGAGCTGCGCCCGGTCATCCCGCTCCTCCGCCTGGGCCGCGGCCGGATGATGGGCGTCGATCACAACAAGGGCCTCCGGTGGGTCGGCGCGTCGGCCGCGTTCATGGAACCCTGACCCGCAGCACGGGCCCGTCCGCTATCCTTCCCTCATGCCCCTCCCACTCGAGGACTATGCCCTCATCGGCGATACGCAGGGCGCCGCGCTCGTCGGCCGGAACGGATCCATCGACTGGCTCTGCCTGCCGCGGTTCGATTCGCCGGCCTGCTTCGCGGCGCTGCTGGGCGGGCCGGAGCACGGGCGCTGGCTCATCGCCCCCGCGCAGCCCGTACGGACCTCCGCACGCCGCTACCGCGAGCGGACCCTCATCGTGGAGACGGACTTCGAGACGGACGAGGGCGCGGTGCGGATCATCGACTTCATGCCCATCCGTGGCCGCGAGCCCGACGTCGTCCGCATCGTGCAGGGGCTCCGGGGGCGCGTGCGGATGCAGATGGAGCTCGTCATCCGCTTCGACTACGGACGGACGCTGCCGTGGGTGCGGCGCGTGGACGGCCGCCTCATCGCCATTGCCGGGCCCGACGCGCTGACCCTCGACACCGATGTCCCCCTCCGTGGCGAGGGCATGACGACGGCGGCGGAGTTCGACGTGACGGCGGGGCAGCACATCCCGTTCGTGCTGGCCTGGCACGGTCCCACGGACCCGGCACCGAATCACCTCGATCCGATGGAGGCCCTGGCCGGCACCGAGGCCTGGTGGCAGGAGTGGGCCGGGCACTGCACGGGCGCGGCGCCGTGGCACGAAGCGGTCGTCCGATCGCTCATCACGCTCAAGGCGCTGACCTACGCGCCCACCGGCGGCATCGTGGCGGCGCCCACGACGTCGCTGCCGGAACAGCTCGGCGGCGTGCGCAACTGGGACTATCGCTACTGCTGGCTGCGGGACGCCACGTTCACGCTCTACGCGCTGATGACGGCCGGCTACCAGCAGGAGGCCGAAGCGTGGCGCGACTGGCTCCTGCGGGCCGTGGCGGGCGCGCCCGCCGACATGCAGATCATGTACGGCGTGAGCGGGGAACGGCGGCTTCCGGAAATGGTGCTGCCATGGCTGCCCGGGTACGAAGGGGCGGCCCCGGTGCGCATCGGCAACGCCGCCTCCACGCAGTTCCAGCTCGACGTCTTCGGCGAGGTGATGGACGCCTTCCACTACGCGCGGACCATCGGCATCGAGCCCGACGAGTACTCGTGGGACCTGCAGCGCGCCCTCATGGAGTTCCTCGAGTCCACCTGGCGCGAGCCGGACGAGGGTATCTGGGAAGTGCGCGGGCCCCGGCGGCACTTCACGCACTCGAAGGTGATGGCGTGGGTCGCGTTCGATCGCGCGGTCAAGGCCGTGGAGCACAGCGGCAAGGACGGCCCCGTCGACAGGTGGCGGCGGCTCCGGACCGAGATCCACGGCGAGATCTGCAGCGACGGCTACGACAGCACGCGGGGGACCTTCACGCAGTACTACGGCTCGAAGGACCTCGACGCGAGCCTGCTGATGATTGCCCTCGTCGGGTTCCTGCCGCCGACGGACCCGCGCGTGGTCGGCACGGTCGACGCCATCCAGTCCGAGCTCGCGCACGACGGCTTCCTCCTGCGCTACCCCACGCACCGTGACGGACGCGTGGACGGGCTGCCCTCGGGCGAGGGCGCCTTCCTGCCCTGCTCCTTCTGGCTCGTGGACAACCTCGCCCTCATGGGCCGGTACGACGAGGCCGTGGCGCTCTTCGAGCGGCTCCTGGCCATCCGCAACGACCTCGGTCTGTTGTCGGAAGAGTACGATGCCGTGGCCGGCCGCCTGGTCGGCAACTTTCCGCAGGCCTTCTCGCACCTGGCCCTGGTGGACACGGCCTACAACCTGACGCGCGCGCACGGCCCGGCCGCGCAGCGCAAGAACAACCGACCCGGAGCTTCCTGATGACACGACGTGCCCTCACCTGCCTCGCGCTGTCCTGTGCGGCGCTGACCCTCTCCGCGCAGGCGCCGCCCGACGCCCTGAGTCTCGCGACGATCGGCCGCATCCGCACGGAGGCCATCCAGCGATCGCAGGCGATGGACCACGCCTGGTGGCTGTCCGAGGTCCATGGGCCGCGGGCGACGGGGACGCCGGCCTTCGAGGCGGCCAGCGCCTGGGCCATGTCGCGCTTCACGGAGTGGGGCCTGGCCAACGTCCACCAGGAGCGCTTCCGCTTCGGCCGGGGCTGGACCATCGATCGGTTCTCCGCGCACCTCGTGGAGCCGCAGACGCAGGTCTTCGTCGGGCAGCCGCGCTGGAACTCGCCGTCGACCAACGGTCCCGTGCTCGCGGAGGTCGTCTACCTCCGCGCGCGAACGGAGGCGGACCTGGCCGCCTATGCCGGGCGCCTGCGCGGCCGGATCGTCGTCGTGCAGCCGGCGCGCGCCGTTCGCATGCTCGAAGATCGCCTCGTGCTGCGCATGGGCGATGAGGAGTGGGCGGAGGCCATGCAGTCACCGCTCGCACCGGCGCCGGCGGGGCCGCCGCAGGTCAGTGAGGCCGTGCGGGCCGCGCGGGCGCTTGCGGCGCGGATCGACGGGTTCCTGGTCGAGGAGGGTGCCGCGGTCCTCCTCGAGCGCGGCAGCGACAACGACATGTCCGCGGGCGGCAGCGATCTCTCCTGGCAGACGCAGCGCGTGGATGGCGGCACGATCTTCCCGGCCAACGGCGGCAGCCGCGACCCCGACGCGCCCGCCCCGGTCCCCTCCGCCACCCTGGCCGTCGAACACTACAACCGCATCGTCCGGCTCCTCGAGCGCGAGATTCCGGTGCGGATGGAAGTGAACATCGCGACGACGTTCCATCCCGAGACCCATCCGGAGGGCAGCGCCATCAACACCATCGCGGAGATTCCCGGCAGCGATCTCTCGCACGAGGTGGTGATCCTCGGGGCGCACCTGGACAGCTACCCGTATGCGGGCGGCGCCACGGACAACGCGACCGGGTCGGCGGCGATGATGGAAGCGGTCCGCGCCATCCGTGCGCTGGGGCTCGTGCCGCGGCGGACCATCCGCGTCGCGCTCTGGGCGGCCGAGGAGCAGGGCCTGCTCGGGTCGCGCGCGTACGTCCAGCGGCACTACTACGACACGGCCGCCGGTTCTGCCAGGCCGGAACACGGCAGCGTCGCGGCGTACTTCAACCTCGACAACGGCACCGGCCGCATCCGCGGGATCTGGAGCCAGGGCAACCTCGGCGCGCAGCAGATCTTCGACCAGTGGGGCGAGGCGCTCCGCGACATCGGCTGGCAGGCCGCCAGCCCGCGCAGCGTCGGCGCAACGGACCACGTGGCGTTCGACAGCGTGGGGCTCCCGGGCTTCCAGTTCATCCAGGAGCGGCTCGAGTACAACTCGCGCACGCACCACTCCAACATGGACACGTTCGATCACATCCAGCGCGAGGATCTGACGCAGCAGGGCGCGGTCGCCGCGGTCTTCGCGTGGTACGCGGCCAACTGGCCGGAGAAGATCCCGCGGTCCAGGCAACCCTGACCGGGCTCG
>CAZUGF010000002.1:86309-123424 GCA_964619705.1 uncultured Bifidobacteriaceae bacterium | reverse complement strand
GCCGTTTGCATTTCACGCGCGCTTCCGATTACGCTTATCAGCCTGTGACCTTCGTCCATCGCGCCCACCGGCTCCATCACCACCATTCCTCGAATGGACCGGCAGGACTGCGCGTGTAGCACGAGATCACCAGATACGTGAATTGACGCAACGGCCCGTCGGGACACCGACGGGCCGTTTGTGTTTGTGGGCCCGCCTGTCTCCCGCCGGCCACGCCAGATGGGAGACCAGGGGTGCCAATGAACTTCAGCAAGATGGGCGGGCTCGTGCCCGCCGTGGTGCAGGACCGCACGAGCCGCGAGGTCCTGATGCTCGGCTTCATGAACGAGGCGGCCTGGGCCGCCACCAGGCAGACGGGCTACGTCACGTTCTTCAGCCGCACGCGCGACACACTGTGGACGAAGGGCGAGACGTCCGGCAACCGCCTGGCCGTCCGGCAGATCCTCGTCGATTGCGACGAGGACACCGTACTCGTCATGGTGGACCGCGAGGGCGACGGCAACGTCTGCCACACCGGGCAGCGCACGTGTTTCACCGAGATCCTGGTGGCGCCGGCAGCGAAGGTGGAACCGTGAGGCGGCTCAAGCTCGGCATTCCCAAGGGATCCCTGGAGCAGGCGACCGTCCAGTTGTTCCAGCGGGCCGGCTACCGGTTGATTGTCAGCTCGCGGTCCTACTACCCGACCATCGACGACCCGGACATCGAGTGCATGCTCATCCGCGCGCAGGAGATGGCGCGCTACGTGGCGGACGGCGTCATCGATGCGGGCCTGACGGGCCTGGACTGGATCCGCGAGCACGAGATCGGCCATCCGGAACAGGCGCCGCTCGTGCCGGTCGCCGACCTCGTCTACTCCAAGCAGAGCTTCGGCAAGGTCCGCTGGGTCCTGGCCGCCCCCGAGGACTCGCCGTTCAGGACGGCACGGGACTTCGAGGGCCGGCGGATCGCGACGGAGCTGGTGCGCGTCACCCGCGACTACTTCGCGCGGCAGGGCGTCACGGTGGACGTCGAGTTCTCGTGGGGCGCCACCGAGGTCAAGCCGCCCATCCTGGCGGATGGCATCGTGGAAGCCACGGAGACCGGGTCCACGCTGCGCGCCAACCGGCTGAGAATCCTGGACACCATCCTCGAGTCCAACACGCGGCTCGTCGCCAACGCGGCCGCCATGGCGGACGAGGGCGTGCGCCGGAAGATCGAGGACATTGCCCTGCTGCTCAAGGCCGCGATCGATGCGCAGAGCCGCGTGGGCCTGATGCTGAACGTGCGCCGGACGGACATGGACCAGGTGATCGGGATGCTCCCCGCCCTGCAGGGGCCGACGATCTCGTCGCTCGCGGACCCCGGATGGGTCGCGGTCAACACCGTCATCGAGGAGCGCGCCGTCCGCTCCCTGATTCCCCGCCTCAAGGCCGCCGGCGGCCAGGGCATCGTCGAATACCCGCTCAACAAGATCGTGATCTAGCCGTGTCCACCTGCCACATCCGACGTCCATCATCACGAGGGTCCCGATGATTCGTATCGTGTCGTCGCGTGACCGGAAGACGGTCCACGCGCTGCTCTCGGCCGCGCGCCTCCGGGACCGCTCCACCGAGCGGAAGGCCGCGGCCATCGTCGAACGCGTGAGGACCGGCGGCGATCGTGTCGTGCGGGAGCTCGCGCGGCTGCTCGACGGTCACGCCGGACCCATCGAGGTGCCGGCGGCCGCGTGGGCAGACGAGGCCCGCGCGCTTCCGGCCCACGTCCGCCGGGCCATCCGATCCGCGGCGCGCAATATCCGGCGCGTGTCGCGCGCCCAGACGCCGCGGGCCTGGCGGCTGGCGGTGACCCCTGGCGTCACCGTCGAGCAGCGGGTCATCCCGCTGTCGCGCGTCGGCTGCTACGTGCCGGCGGGGCGGTATCCGCTGCCCTCCTCCCTGCTGATGACGGCCATCCCCGCCCGCGCGGCCGGCGTGGCCGAGATCGTCGTCTGTTGTCCGCGGCCGGATGCCGCCGTGTTCGCGGCGGCCATCGAGTGCGGCGCGGATCGGCTGTTCCGCATCGGGGGCGCTCACGCGGTCGCCGCCATGGCGTACGGCACGCGCGCCATCCCGCGCGTCGACAAGATCGTCGGGCCCGGCAATCGATGGGTCTCGGCCGCCAAGGCCCTGGTGGCCGCGGACTGTGCCATCGACTTCCACGCCGGCCCGACGGAGATCCTCATCGTCACGTGGACGGCGCCCCCGGAGTGGGTCGCGGCGGATCTCGTGGCGCAGGCGGAGCACGATCCCGACGCGCGCGCGCTGTGCGTGACCACCAGCCGCAGGCTGGCGGATCGCATCGCGCGAGCGGTCGCGGCGGCCGTGCCCGGCGAGGGACCGGCGCGGACGGCACTCTCCCGGCACGGCGCGATCGTGGTGGCGCGGAGCCGGCGCGAGGCGATGGACCTCGCCAACCGTGCCGCCGCCGAGCACGTCGTGGTCGATGACGAGGCCACGGCGGCCGGGATCGTCAACGCGGGCGCGATCTTCGTGGGACCATGGACGGCGCAGGTGGCGGGCGACTACGCGATGGGATCGAATCACGTGCTGCCGACGGCGGGCGCCGCGCGGTTCCGTGGAGGCCTCAACACCGCGGACTTCGTCAAGCTCGTTGCCGTGCAGCGGGCCACGGAGCGCGGGCTCCGTGCGCTGGCGCCCACGGTCATGACGCTGGCGCGCGCCGAGGGTCTGGACCAGCACGCCCGATCGATAGCGGTGAGAGTGGCCGGCGGCCGGGGCGGTCCGGGCGGCCGGAAACACGCGGACAGGGGGATTCGATGACACGCATCCAGGGAGCACCCGACCTCGGGCCGGGGCTGCGGCTCCACCTCAACGAGAACACCGGCGGCTGCTCGCCGGCCGTCGTGGACGCCGTCCGGGCGTTCGATGCGGCGCGGCTGGCCACCTATCCGGACTTTACCGACGCGGTCCTCGAGACCGCGCGGTTCCTCCAGGTCGATCCCGGGCGCGTGGTCCTGACCAACGGCCTGGACGAGGGTATCCTGCTCACCTCCATCGCCTACCTGGCGCCGCGCACGCCGGCGCCGCTCGTCGAGCTTGGCGCGCCGTTCGCCGGGACGGCAGGACCGGAGATCCTCGTCGCGCTCCCGACCTTCGACCCCTACATCCAGGCCGCACGCGCCATGGGCGCGCGCGTGGTGACGGTCCCCCCGGCGCCGGACTACGCCTTTCCTGTCGATGCCGTGCTGCGCGCGGTCACGCCAAGCACGCGGATCATCTACGTGAACAACCCCAACAACCCGACGGGCCGGCCCATCCCGACGGAAGATATCCGCCGCGTCGCGCAGGAGGCCGGTCACGCGATCGTGTTCGTGGACGAGGCATATCACGACTTCCTCGGCGAGCACTTCCTGGATGATGCCGGGGCGTTCCCCAACGTCATCGTGGGGCGCACGTTTTCCAAGGCCTTCGGCCTGGCGGGCCTGCGCGTGGGCGCGCTCGTGGCCTCACCGGGCGTGCTGGAACCGATTCGCGCGTGCATGCCGCTCTTCAACCTCAGCGTCGTGGCCGTGGCCGCCCTGCGCGCGGCCATCGGCGATCCGGCGTTCCGGGAGTGGTATGTGGATCAGGCGCGCCAGTCGAAGCAACTGGTGTACGACGCCTGCGATCGCCTCGGGCTGAAGTACTGGCCGAGCGCCGCCAACTTCGTGCTCATCGACGGCGGGGCGGATGCGCGCCGGCTCGTGGACGCGCTGATCGCCCGCGGGGTACTGGTCCGGGACAGGACGGCCGATCCGTCCTCACCCAACTGCTTCCGACTGACGACGGGCGTCGTGGAGCACACGCGCACCGCCGTGGAAGCGCTGGAGGCCGGATGCGCCGCGGGGTAGTCCAGCGGGACACGACCGAGACCAGGATTGACGTCAGGCTCGTGCTCGACGGCCGCGGGACGTACGACGTCCATACGGGTATCCGCTTCCTCGATCACATGCTCGAGCTCGTCTCGCGTCACGGCGCCTTCGATCTCACGATCCGCGCGGATGGCGACCTCGACGTGGATCAGCACCATACGGTCGAGGACGTGGGCATCGCCTTCGGCGAGGCGGTGGCACAGGCGCTGGGCAGCCGGCGCGGCATCAACAGGGCCGGCTACTTCGTCATGCCGATGGACGAGACGCTGGCGGTGGCGGCCGTGGATCTCGGCGGACGTCCCCACACCGTGGTGGACACGAAGGTCCGCGTGCGGCTCGTCGGCGATCTGCAGAGCGAGCTCGTTCACGATTTCTTCGAGGGCGTTGCCATGGGGGCCCGTGCGAACGTCCACGTCAAGGTGCTCTACGGCCGATCGAATCACCACAAGATCGAGGCCTGCTTCAAGGCGTTCGCCCGCGCGCTGCGCGTGGCCTGTTCAACCGATGCGCGGATGAAGAAGATGCTGCCGAGCACGAAGGGGCTGCTGTGATTGCGCTCGTCGACTACGGCGCCGGCAACCTCGCCTCCGTGCGGAAGGCGCTGGCGGCCATCGGTGCGGAGGTGTGGACGCCGGGGACGGCCGCGGATCTCGCGCGCGCGTCCGGGATCATCGTGCCCGGCGTGGGCCATTTCCAGTCCACGGCCGCCCTGTCCGACGACTGGCGATCGGCGATCGCCCGCGCGCTCGACCGGGGTGTGCCGCTGCTCGGCATCTGCGTCGGCCTGCAATGGCTGTTCGACGGATCCACCGAGGCGCCGGACGTCCGCGGATACGGCGCGTGCGCGGGCATCTGCGATCGGCTGCCGTCCGCCGGGCAGAAGGTGCCGCACGTCGGCTGGAACGACCTCGCCTTCCCGCGCGCCTCGCGGCTCTTCGACGGCATCCCCGGAGGCACGCAGGTCTACTTCACGCACGCCTACGCGGCACCGCTCGTGGCCGCCACGTCGGCCGTCGCGAGCTACGGCGTGCCGTTCAGCGCCGCCGTCGAGGACGGTCTCGTCTCCGGCGTGCAGTTCCACCCGGAGAAGTCCGGTGCGGCGGGGCTGCGCGTGCTGCGGAACTGGATGGGCGTCGTCACGGACCAGGAAGGCCGGCAGCGCCCGGCTGCCGGGACCATCGCCGACAGGTCGGGAGGCTAGCCGCCGTCATGTTGTCCAAGCGCATCATCGCCTGCCTCGACGTGCGCGACGGCCGTGTCGTCAAGGGCGTCCACTTCGAGGGCCTGCGCGAGGCCGGGGATCCGGCCGCGCTCGCCCGGCGCTACAACGCGGACGGCATCGACGAGATCGTCCTGCTCGACGTGACGGCCACGCTCGAGAGCCGGCAGGCACGGGCGCAGACGATTGCGGCGGTCGCGCGCGAGATCTTCCTCCCGCTCTGCGTCGGCGGCGGCATTCGCGGGGAGGACGCCGCCGCGGCGGCGATGGAGGCGGGGGCGGACAAGGTCAGCCTGAACACCGCGGCGCTGGAGCACCCGGCGCTCATCACGACGCTGGCGCGACGCTACGGGAGCCAGGCAGTGGTCGTGGCCATCGACGCGAAACGCGAGGACGGACGGCTTGCGGTCTACGGGCGGAGCGGCCGGAACGGGACCGCGCGCGACGCGGTGGACTGGGCTCGCGAGGCCGCGGACCGCGGCGCCGGCGAGATCCTGCTGACGTCCATCGATCGTGACGGCACGCGCACCGGCTTCGACTGCCCGCTCACGGCCGCCGTCTCCTCCGCCGTCGACATCCCGGTCATCGCGTCGGGCGGCGCCGGCACGTTCGAGCACTTCGCGGATGTCTTCACCGCGGGCCGGGCCGACGCCGCCCTTGCCGCGTCGATCCTCCACTTCAACGAGCACGCCGTGGCCGATCTCAAGCAGTTTCTTCACGAACGGCACGTGCCGGTGCGACGATAGGCGGCGTCCCATGCTGATCCCTTCCATCGACCTCCAGAACGGCCGCATCGTCCAGCTCGTGCAGGGCGAGAAGCTGGCCGTCGAGTCCACCGACATCGACGCGTGGATCGAGAAGTTCACACGCTTCCCGCGGGTGCAGCTCATCGACCTCGATGCCGCCCTGTCACGGGGCCACAACGACGCGCTCGTCCGCCGCATTGCCGCGCGTCTCCCCTGCCGCGTCGGCGGCGGCGTGCGCACGGTCGGCCGCGCGGAGGAGTTGATGGCCGCCGGCGCCGAGGCCGTCATCGCCGGCTCCGCACTGTTCCGCGGCCCGGGACAATGGGCCGCCAGCCCCCCGCCGCTGCCGTCGGACGTCGTCAACCACGACTTTGCGCAGGCGCTCGCCGACACCATCGGACCGGACCGCGTCATCGCCGCCGTGGACGCCAGGGGCGGCCGCGTGGTCATCCACGGGTGGAAGACGACGCTCCCCGTCACGCCCATCCAGGCAATCCGGGAACTCGAGGCCTGTTGCGACGAGTTCCTGTACACCATCGTGGACAAGGAAGGCCTGATGCAGGGGACGGACACCGACGCCATCCGCGCCGTGCGGGAGGCCACGGCGCGGCGCGTGACGGCCGCCGGCGGCATCACCACGCGCGAGGAGATCGACGCGCTCCACGCGATGGCCGTCGATGCGGTCGTCGGCATGGCCATCTACACAGGACTGCTCGACGTCGGCTGACGCTTGTCGCTACGATAGCCGCGATCCCATGACGTCATCGACGAGCGGCCCTCCCCCTCCACTGCGCCCGGCCTCCCGCGTACCGCCCGAGCGTTTCCAGTTGCCCGTGGCGCGCATGCGCGAGGGCTACTACTCGGACAAGTACTTCGTGCGCACGCGCGACGTGCTCACCGCGGCCGGACGGAACCCGCACGTCACCGTCCAGGTGTTCCAGAAGCAGGCGGCGTGGCTGGGCGGCGTGGACGAGGCCCTGGCCGTCCTCCGGACGTGCCTCACGGAGGGCGCGGACTGGAAGGACCTGGAAGTGCTCGCGCTCCACGACGGCGATCGCGTGGAGCCGCGCGAAACGGTGATGACCATCACCGGGCCCTATGCGGCATTCGCGCACCTCGAGACGATCTACCTCGGCGTGCTGGCCCGGCGCACCCGCGTGGCCACGAACACGCGGCGCGTGGTCGAGGCGGCATGGCCCAAGCCGGTCCTGTTCTTCCCCGCGCGGTTCGATCACTGGCTGGTGCAGACGGGCGACGGGTATGCCGCGCACATTGCCGGGGCGATCGGCGTCTCCACGGATGCGCAGGCGTCGTGGTGGGGCTCGCACGGCATCGGCACCGTGCCGCACGCGCTCATCGCCGCGTTCGACGGGGACACCGTGGCGGCCACGCTCGCGCTGGCCGCGCACGTGGATGAGAGCGTCCGGATCATCGCGCTCGTCGATTTCGAGAACGATTGCGTCGGGACGTCGCTGGCCGTGGCGCGCGCCCTCGGCGATCGGTTGTCCGGTGTACGGCTCGATACGTCGGAGGCGATGGTGGACCGCTCCATCCTGCCGCACATGGGGGCCTTCGATCCGCGAGGCGTCAACCCGCAACTGGTCCGCAACGTCCGGGAGGCGCTCGATCGAGAGGGCTTCCAGCGCGTGCAGATCACCGTGTCCGGCGGCTTCGACCCCGCCAAGGTCCGCCGCTTCGAGGAGGAGGGCGTGCCGGTGGACGCCTACGGCGTCGGCTCGTCACTCTTCCAGGGCCGCTTCGACTTCACCGCGGACATCGTCCTCGTCGACGGCGCGCCGATCGGCAAGGCGGGGCGCGCGTATCGTCCGAACGCCCGCCTCGCGCCCGTCTCGTAGGACACGCGCTTCAGTCGCGTCACGCGCGGCCGGGCGGGATGTCTGTTTTTCGACAGCCGCGGGCCACCGGCGTCCGGGATGATCGCTGGAACGTCCGGTACCTCCAGGGAGACCCATCGTGAACCTGACCACGTTCTTTAGCGAGCAACTCGATCGCGAGGCGGCGATCTCGCGCCGGACCCTCGCCCGCGCCCCCGAAGGCCAGCCCGACTGGCGGCCGCACGACAAGTCGATGGCGCTCGGCTACCTGTCCACGCTCGTGGCCACGATGCCGTCGTGGATCGCCATGGCCGTGACCAGGGACGAGCTGGATCTCCATCCGGTGGACGGCACCGCGCCAGCTGCAAGGACGTGGGACACGGTCGCGGACCTGCAGCAGATGCACGACGAGGCAGTGGAGCAGGCGCGGCAGGCGCTTGCCGGCACGGACGAGGCGCACCTCGCCACCGCGTGGAAGCTGCTGGTCGCCGGCCAGGTCGTCATGACCCAGCCGCGACACGTCGTCATTGCCGACACCTTCACGCATCTGGCCCATCACCGGGGGCAGTTGACGGTGTACCTGAGGTTGACGGGGCAGCCCGTGCCCTCCGTCTACGGCCCGTCGGCCGACGACCGCTCGTTCGGATGACGACAACGCTCCAACCGGGGCGCGATCCGTTCGCAGGGCGCTTTCGGGGAACGCCCGGGGTCAGAGATTGATTCGACCTTCTACGGCGCGGGGCGGCGTGGTCCCGCGCCCCTCGCTGCCATCCACGATGCGACGAGCCCGGTCAGGAACTGTGGCAGCGAAACAACGACTGTCGCAATGAGGGCGAGCGGCCAGAGCGTGAGCGAACTGCCGGCCAGGGCCATCGCCAGCGACTGGCCGATGGCCATGCTCACCGTCCACCGCCACGCGCGACGGGGATGGTGATAGGCCAGCCACGCGACGACCAGGCACATGAGCGGGATGCCGGCGACGAAGTAGAGGCCGGAGTCCCATGCTTCACGGCGGCCACTCACGGCACTGATGGCGCCGGAGATCAGGAGGCCCGCCGCAATGGCCACGGCGTGCTGCGTCTTGCCGCCGCTGTCGTCCGGTCCGTTCGTCATGCCCGTTACCTCCGCAACGCGCGAGCCGAGGGCGACCCTGAAGGGTCGCCCCTACATCGTCTCGGGTTCCAAAAGCGACACTACGTCGTCTCCGCCAAGGCCGCGGCGAGTCCGCCGAAGCGTCTCGCGAGGGCGGAAGGGTCGCCCCTACATCGTCTCGGGTTCCAAAGCGACACTGCGTCGTCTCCGCCAAGGCTGCGGCGAACCCGCCGAAGCGTCTCGCGAAGACGGAAGGGACGCCCCTACGTCGTCTCGCTGCGTGACCGACGCATCACGTTGCCGCCGTACCGCTCAACCCAGAGGCTCCCCACGAACGCCAGGAGGGCGCTCCCGATCATCAGCAGCGCCGGCGATTGGTTGGACCCGGTATCGCGAATGAGCGTCGTTGCGGCCAGTGGCGCCGTGCCGCTGAAGAGGGTGAAGGCCACGTTGAAGACGAGCGCCACGCCCGTGAAACGGATGCGCGTCGGGAAGAGGTCCGTCAGCAGGACCGCGAAGGATCCGTTCGTGAGTCCGGCGCAGAGGCCGGCGACCACGAGGAGCGTCGTCAGGTCCACGGAGCGGGTCTCGAGCGCGGTGTAGAACGGGTACGCGAAGACGAGCAGCAGCCCGACGCCCGCGCGGAGGAGGTACCGGGGCGGCACGCGATCGCCCACCCATCCCGCGAAGAGGATGCCCGCCGCCGACGCCAGCACGCCGATCGTCTGGGCGAAGACGGCCTGACGCGGGTCGTACTGCAGCACGGTGGACAGGTACGCCGGCAGGTGGGAGAAGAACAGGCCGTTGAAGGTGGCCGTGCCCGCGAGGATCGCGCAACCCACGAAGACGTGCGTGCCGTGCGTCTTGAGGAGATCCCGGAACGGCTGGCGCGAGGCCAGGTTCTTCATCCGCGCAAACTCCGGCGACTCCTCCATCGAGCGCCGCAGCCAGAAGCTGAGCACGCCGCCGAGCCCGCCGAGTACGAACGCGATGCGCCATCCGTAGAACGCCACGTCGGCCGGATCGAGCAGCGTCCGTACGGAGAGGCTCACGCCCGTCGCCACGGCCACGCCCATCGTCACGCACGCGAACACCACACCGCAGACCAGCGGCGCAATGCGCGGGGCCGTCTCCACGACGTAGGTGAGCGCGCCCGGCAGTTCCCCACCCAGGCAGAAGCCCTGCACCAGGCGGAGCGTGACCATCAGGATGCTCGCGAACACGCCCCAGGCGGCGTAGGTGGGGACCAGCCCCATGCCGAGCGTGGCGCCGGACATCACGAAGACGGACAGGAGAAAGACGCGCCGGCGCCCGTAGCGATCGCCGTAGTGCGCAAGGACGACGCCGCCGATCGGGCGCACCAGATAGCCCGCCGCAAACGCCGCGAAGGACGCCATCAGGGACACGAGCGGGTTGGAACTGGGGAAGACCGCGTCGGCAATGTCCCGGGCGAAGATGCCGAAGATGACGAAGTCGTAGAACTCCAGCGTGCCGCCCAGGCTCGCCAGGAGCACGATGCGCCAGCCGGCGGCGCCGATTCGATCGGATGCAGTGGAGGTGTCGGTGGAGGGCACGCGCGTCGACGACATGTCCGGGCATTGTACGTTGCCCGCACACGCGGCCTGGCCAGTCCACCTTTTGACCCCTTACAATCGACGCGTGTTTGACGTGGTCGGGGTCGGGGCGAACTCCGTTGACTTCGTGTATCGCCTGCCGGGACTTCCGAGCCTGCAGGGCGCGGACGCCAAGCTCAGGGTCACGGCCCACTCCGTGTCGTGCGGCGGGCAGGTGGCCACGGCCCTGGCGACGTGCGCGCGCTTCGGCCTCCGCGCGGCGTACGTCGGCGCCGTCGGCGACGATGACAACGGACGCCGCGTGATGAGCGCGCTGCAGACGCAGGGCGTGGACCTGTCGCACGTGGTCCGCAGGCACGCCCCCAACCAGTTCGCCGCCATCCTCCTGGACGACAGGACCGGTGAGCGCATCGTCCTCTGGGACCGCCCCGGCGAGCTGGCGCTGACCGAGGCGGACCTGCCTGCGCCGGCCATCACCGCGGCACGTATGCTGCTCGTGGACGATGTGGACCCGCGCGCGAGCCTCCGGGCCGCGCAGATGGCTGCCGCCGCCGGTGTGCCGACGGCGACGGACCTGGACCACCTCACGGACGAAACGGAGCCGCTCATCCGCCTCGTGTCGCACCCGATCGTCGCCGAGCACGTCCCGGAGGCCCTCACGGGCGAGGCGGATCTCGAACGCGCGCTGAGGAAGCTCCGCCGCCTCAACCCGGGCCCGCTGACCGTCACCATCGGCGCGCGCGGCTCCGTCACGCTCGACGGCGATCGCTTCGTCCACGTCGAGGCCTTCGACGTGCGCGCGGTGGACACGACCGGCTCCGGCGACGTCTTCCGCGGCGCCTACATTTTCGGCGTGCTGCACGGGCTGGACGTCGAGACGCGCCTCCGCTGGGCCAACGCGGCAGCGGCCGTCAGCTGCACGCGGCACGGCGCCCTCAGGAGCGTGCCGACGCTCGCCGACGTGCAGGCCCTGCACCCATTGAGTATGCTTGCCGATGGACCGCGGTCCTGACGCTCCGGTCGAAGGTATCCCATGAGCAGCGACACCGAACTTCTCAACTACGTGGGCGGATCGTGGCAGCGACCGGACACGCGTGACCGCCTCCCCGTGGTCAACCCCGCGACCGGCACCGGCCTCGGCGACGTGCCGCTGTCCGCCGCGCGCGAGGTGGACACCGCCGTTCGTGCGGCCGCCGCGGCGCTGCCCGCGTGGCGGCGCACGCCGCCCCTCGAACGCGTCCAGTACCTTTTCAAGCTCAAGCAGAAGCTCGAAGCGGCCCTGCCCGAGCTCGCCCGCACCATCACCGAGGAGAACGGCAAGACGCTCGGCGAGGCCGAAGCCGAGTTCCGCCGGGGTATCGAGAACGTGGAGGTGGCGGCGGGCATCCCGATGCTGATGCAGGGCGTCCTCAGCGAGGACATCGCGAGCGGCGTCGACGAGCTGATGATCCGCCAGCCGGTCGGCGTGGTCGCCATCATCACGCCGTTCAACTTCCCCGGCATGATCCCGCTCTGGTTCCTGCCCTACGCCATCGCGTGCGGCAACACAGTCGTCCTCAAGCCCTCGGAGAAGACGCCGCGCACCCTGGCGGCCGTGATGCGCCTCATCGACGAGACCGCCCTGCCTGCCGGCGTCGTCAACCTGGTGCACGGTTCGCGCGACGCGGTGGAGGCGCTCTGCGATCACCCCGATGTGCGCGCCGTCTCCTTCGTGGGATCGACAGCGGTGGCACGGGCCGTCTATGCCCGCGCCACGGCCGCCGGCAAGCGTGCGCAGTGCCAGGGCGGCGCGAAGAACCCCATCGTGATCCTGCCTGACGCCGACATGGAGATGACCACGCGGATCGCGGCGGACTCCGCGTTCGGCTGCGCGGGCCAGCGCTGCCTGGCCGCGTCGGTGGCCATCACCGTCGGCGATGCCCACGACCGCTTCCGCGGCCTCATCGCCGACGCCGCCGCGGCGCGCAAGGTCGGCAACGGCCTCGATGCGGGCATCGAGATGGGTCCCGTCATCTCGGGGGACAGTCGTGCGCGCATCGGCAGCCTGATTGCCGCCGGTCTGCGCGACGGCGCCACGGCCGTCGTCGACGGCCGGTCTGTTGCCATCAAGGGTGGAGAACAGGGACACTTCGTCGGCCCGACGGTGCTCGACAACGTGCCGGACGGCAGCACGATTGCCACGACGGAGATCTTCGGCCCCGTGCTGAGCCTCATGCGCGCCGACACGATCGACGACGCCATTGCGTACGTGAACCGGCAGGCCTACGGCAACATGGCGTGCCTCTTCACGCAGAGCGGGCTCGCCGCGCGGAAGTTCCGCTACGAAGCCGAGGTCGGGAACGTCGGCATCAACGTGGGCGTCGCCGCACCCATGGCATTCTTCCCGTTCTCCGGGTGGAAAGAGAGCTTCTTCGGCGACCTGCACGCCCAGGGGCACGACGCCATCGACTTCTACACGCAGAAGAAGGTGGTCGTGGAGCGCTGGCCGCAGGAGTGGACGCGGAAGTTCTGAAACGTACTCAAGTGCTTCGGCGATCGCTTGCGCTGCCGCAGACGATCCACTGCCGCGCCACCTTCGCACCCACGCAAGGCAGGGGGAGACACAGAGCCTCAGCGATCACAGAGACGTCTCGACCGCACACGCGCGGTACGTCGCTGAGCCTGCCAGGCCGTCGGCCTGCGACCTCAACTGCCACCGCTTCGGGTCCTGGCGGCGGTGGACTGCCAGCACAACGATCTGGTCACCAGTGTCCCGGGTCCAGATCCTGCGAATAGATCCGTTCCCCCGCGAGGTTCTGCAGGCCGACCGTCAGCACGCGCGAGACCGGGGATATGTCGAGCGTGCCGAAGAACTGGAGGCCCGCGTCCGGCGGGCGGTTCGGGGGCAGGTCCGGCGGCACGCCGCAGAAGCGCACCTCGGGGCCGAACGTGGCATCGAGCGGGGGCGGCGCAAACGTCCCTGCGTGTGCGGGGCCGGCGACGAATTCCCAGAACGGATCGAAGTCCGTGAACGCCGCACGCGCGGGATCGTAGTGGTGCGCGGCGCAGTAGTGGACGTCGGCCGTCACCCAGACGATGTTCCGCACCTTCCGAGCGCGCAACTCCTTCAGGAGTCCGGCGATCTCGAGCTCGCGGCCCTTCGGCGGACCCGGATCGCCGTTGGAGACCGCCTCGTGCAGGCCCGGCGGCGCGGGCACCACGAGGCCGAGCGGCATGTCCGCCGCGACGATCTTCCAGACCGCCGTCGAGGCCGCCAGGCTGTCGGCCAGCCAGCGCACCTGCTCGCTGCCGAGGAACGCCGTCTCGGGGCCCGGCGCGGCCTGCACGTTGGGCGAGTTGGCCCCGCGGTAGCTGCGCATGTCGAGCGCGAAGACGTCCACCAGCGGGCCGAAGGACACCGTGCGATGGATGCGCGTGTCGACGCCGCGCGGCGTGTCGATCGGGTAGTGCTCCAGGAACGCCTGCCGCGCCCGCGGCACGAGCACCGCCATCCGCTTCTCGCCGTACGGCGTCGCGGGTCCCAGCACCTGCTCGTGGTACCAGTTGTCACGCACCTCGTGGTCGTCCCACATCGCCACCTGCCCGACCTCCGCCGCGAAGCGCCGGTAGTGCTCGTCCAGCCGGTTGTAGAGATGGGCGCCGCGGAACTCGTCGAGCGTCTCGGCCACGCGAGCCTTGGCCGGCGTCACCAGGTTCCGCCACGCGGTGCCGTCGTCGAGGGTGACGGTCTCGAGCAGCGGCTGATCCGCGTAGATGGTATCGCCCACGTTGAGGAACAGGTCCGGCGACGCCCGGCGCATCGTCTCGAAGAGGCGCATGCCGCCGCGCGCCGTGTCGATGCCCCACCCCTGGCCGCAGGTGTCGGCGGACCACGCCAGCCGCACGGGGCGCAGATCCGCAGGCGCGGATCGGAATCGGCCGGCCGCCGCCTCGCTCACGGCACGGCCTGTTCCCGGATCCTCGAAGTGCACGCGATAGAAGATGTCCTGCCCGGCCGGGACGCCGGTGAGGACCGCCTTTGCCGTCAGGCCCGTCTCCGGTGTGGCCAGCGCTCCCTGCACGCGCCGGACGTTCTCGAACCTGTCGGTGGTCGCGTACTCGACGAGCATGCGGGCCGGACGGTCCACGTGCGCCCACACGACCGCGCGGCCGTGCGAGACGTCGCCGGCCCCGACGCCGTAGTCGATGACGGGGCGTGCCCGATCCGAGGTGATGATGGCGGGCGCCTGCGTGAGCACGGCGGCGCCGAGGGTGCGGTGGAGGAACGCGCGTCGAGTGATCATGGTGAACCAGGCGACCCTGAAGGAAGGCGACCCTGACGGAAGGCGACCCTGAAGGGTCGCCTCTACGGGCATGGAATCCGGTCCGTGTAGAGGCAACCCTTCAGGGTGCCTTCCGTCAGGGTTGCCTTCCGTCCGATCAGAAACTGTACTTGATCGCCAACTGCATCACGCGTCCGTCCTCGGCCGTCGTGATCTGCCCGAAGTTCGTCGCGCCGAACGTGCCGGCCGGCTGCGAGAACCGCGCCTGGTTGAACAGGTTGAACGTCTCGATCCGGATCTGGATCCGATGGTGCGCGGCGAAGTCGAAGTTCTTGAAGATGGAGAGGTCCGTCCGCTGGAAGCCCGGCCCGCGCACGGAGTTCCGCCCGGCGTTCCCCGGCCGCTCGCCCGTCTGGGCCAGGGTCAGCGCCGCGAAGCAGCTCGTGTCGAAGTACTGTGCCGTCGTCTTCGGTCCGTTGTTCGGATCGCAGGTGATGTCCGGCCGTGACGTCATGTACCGGATGTCCAGCACCGATCCCTGCGTGATGGAGAGCGGGAACCCCGTCTGCGCCTGGTAGATGCCGTTCACCTGCCAGCCGCCCGCCACGAAGCGGACCGCCGTCGCATGGTCGGACAGCCGCGGCAGCTCGTAGCCGAAGCTCAGGACGAAGCGGTGGCGCGCATCGAAAAGGGCCGGACCCTTCTCCGCCGCCAGCGCGCGGTCGAGGCTGGCCTCGTCGCCCTGCACCACGGGCAGGACGGGCCGTGCTTCCCCGCCGATGTTGAGGCCGGACACGTGATCCGATGTCTTGCCCAGTGTGTAGGACGCCAGGAAGTTGAGGCCGCGCGTCGGGAGCAGCCGTGCGCTCATCTGGAGTGAGTCGAACCAGGATCGCGCCGCGGAGAACGTGGGCCGCACCAGGGAGAACGCCGGCATCAGCCGGGCGCCGCGTGTGGTCTGCCCTGGCTGGAACAGGCCGGGGTTGACCTCCATGAAGATCGGCAGGTTGTAGCCGCGCGATCCGACGTAGGCCACTTCCGTGCCGATCCGCGCGCCGACCTGGCGCTGGACGCCGATGTTGAAGTGATACGCGTACGGCGACTTGAAGCCGTCGCCCCAGCCGATGATGGTGAGCGCGGGCGGGAACGGGTTCGGCGGACCCGCGACGGCCGCCAGCGGATCCGCCAGCGTGATGGGCGTGGGCGTGTTGAGCTCCACCAGCGGCGTGAAGGGCGGCGACAGCACGCCGCTCTGGAAGAAGTCACCCTGCCCCGCCAGCGCGTCGTAGAACACGCCGAAGGCCCCGCGCACGCTGGTCCTGCCGTCGCCGAACGGATCCCACGCCGCGGAGAACCGGGGCGCGAAGTTGTTCTTGTCCGTCGGGACGATCCCGCGCGGGATGCCCGCGTCCCCCGCATACACCAGCCCGGTCGGCGCGTCCGGGTACACGGTGGACTGCTGGCCCGTGACGAACCCCGTGATCGCGTCGTTCCTGTCGATGAACGGCGTCGGCAGTTCGTAGCGCAGCCCGAGGTTGAGCGTCAGGTTCGGCGTCAGGCGGAACTCGTCCTGCGCGTAGCCGGCAAACAGCCAGCCGTACCCGTCCTGCGCGGTCTGCGTCGTCGTGGCGCGCGCCTGGGACGGGAAGCCGAGCAGGAAGTCCGCCGCCGCGTTGCCGCTCAACGCGCCGTTGAAGGTGAGGTCGCCGTTCGGGCGGTTGATGAACGCGATGCGCATGGCCTCGCGGCGGATGTCCACGCCGAACTTGAGCGAGTGCCGGCCGCGGATCCAGGTGAGGTCGTTGGCCGCCTGCCAGACGTGGTTGACGCGATCGACGAAGGGCTGCTGCGGGTCGCCGAGCGCGGAGACCCCGCCCCCGAAGAAGCCCTGGATCGCGAAGGATGGCAGGCCTGGCGCGGCCGGGTTGGTGTTGACGAAGTTGATCCCGTAGTCGCGCGGGCTGAGTCCGCTCGTCACGGCCGGGTTGGCGGTGATCCGATTGATCGAGAAGCGCGCCTGGTTGATCACCGTGGAGCTGATGACGTAGTTGTGCGACACCATGAAGTCCTGGAGCGTCGCGAGCGCCTTCTGGTCCACGGCCGCGATGACCCGCGGCGTCGTCCGATCCGTGTCGCTGCGCATCCAGCGGCCGAGCAGCGACTGGCTGCCGGAGAGCCGGTAGTCGAAGCGCATCCCGAACTGGTCCCGCACGTCGTTCACCGTGGGCGACACGATGTAGCGGTTGCCGGGCGAGTTCGGGAGCGGCACGAACTCGCTCAGGAGCCGTGCGGCCGCCGGCGAGATCAGCTCGGCGGGGATGATGTTCCCCGGGAAGGGCTGCCCGGTCGCGGGGTTTCGGATTGGCGTGGCCAGCGCGGAGAAGTCGCCGCGCCGCTGCGCCTCCGACAGGACGATCACGTTGTTGGTGACGCCGCTGTCGTTGCGGTAGCCCTCGTAGTACCCGAACCCGAACAGCCGGTTGCGCACGAGGGGCCCGCCGACGGCGCCGCCGAACTGGTTCTGCCTGAGCTCCGGCTTGGGCTGGTCGGCCGGCGCGAAGTAGTTGCGCGCCATCATCGAGTCGTCGCGGTTGAACGCCCAGAGGCTCCCGCGCACCGTGTTGCTGCCGGACTTGGTCACCACGTTGACCACCGACCCGGCATTGCGCCCGTACTCCGCACCGAACGCGTGCGTCAAAATCTTGAACTCCTCGATCGCGTCCGGCGGGGGCCGCAGCACGAACCCGGTGTTGAACGTGTCGTTGTTGGTCGCGCCGTCCAGCAGGAAGTTGTTGGACTGGTTGCGCATGCCGTTCACGTTGAACCCGCCCGTCACGTTGCCGAACCCGCCGGGCGTGGCGTCGCCGCCCTGCCCGCCCAGGCCGCCCGGCGGCGCGACGACGCCCGGAATGAGCGTGCCGAGCTGCGTGAAGTTGCGCCCGTTGAGCGGCAGGTCCACCACCTTGTCCTCGGTGATCACGATGCCGTGCGTGGCGTTCGCCGTCTCGACGAGCGTCGCCTCCGCCACCACGGTGATCGTCTCCGAGATCTGGCCGACCTCCAGCTCGAAGGCCACACGCGCCGTCTCCGACACGGTGACGCGCACGCCCTCCCGCACGGCCGCGCGGAAGCCGGCCAGCGACGCCCGCACGTCGTAGTCACCCGGCTGCACGAGGGGAATCGTGAACAGCCCGTCCGACCCGGTCACCGCCACGCGCACCGCGCCGGTGGCCCGGCTCGTGGCCTCCACCGTCACGCCGGGCAGGACCGCGCCGGATGCGTCCACGACGCTGCCGGTCATCTGACCCGTTGCCTGTGCCTCTGCTCGTGGAGAAAAGGTCAGCGCCATCAGCAAGGCGCTCGCGCACGCCAACACCTTCGAAGTCATGTCGCCCTCCTGTCAGGACGTTCCGTGCCGCTACGTGCTCATGAGACCACCGCCGCAATCGCCGACGCCATCTCGCCCGTCGTCGCCGTCCCGCCGAGATCCGGTGTCCGCACCCGGCCGGCCGTCAGCACCTCCTCGATCGCCGCAACGATCCGATCGTGCAGATCCCGGTGCCCGAGGTGATCGAGCATCAGCGCCCCGGCCCAGATGGCGCCGATGGGGTTGGCCGTGCCCGTGCCGGCAATGTCCGGCGCGGAGCCGTGGATGGGCTCGAACATCGAGGGGCAGGTGCGCTCCGGGTTGAGGTTGGCTCCCGGCGCGACGCCCAGGCTCCCGGACACGGCCGCGCCGAGGTCCGTCAGGATGTCGCCGAACAGGTTGGAGGCGACGATCACGTCGAGCGTCTCCGGGTGCGTGACCATGCGCGCCGCGAGTGCGTCCACGTGGTAGCGGCGCACGGTCACGTCCGGGAAGTCCCGCGCCGCCAGGTCCACGACCTCGTCCCACAACACCATCGAGTGCTGGAGCGCATTGGACTTCGTCGCGCTGGCCAGCAGCCGCCGGGGGCGCGCCTGCGCGATGGCCAGGGCATGGCGGACGGTCCGCTCGATGCCGGACCGCGTGAAGATGCCGGACTGCTCGGCCACCTCGTGCGGCGTGCCCCTGTGGACGCGGCCGCCCACGCCCGCGTACTCGCCCTCGCTGTTCTCCCGCACGCACACCATGTCGATGTCCGCCAGCGTCCGGCCGGCGAGCGGCGTCGCGATGCCCGGCAGCAGCCGCATGGGGCGCAGGTTGATGTACTGGTCGAAGCGCTGGCGGATCGGGAGGATGAGTTCCCACACCGAGATGTGATCAGGGACCGAGGGATGGCCGATGGCGCCGAGGAAGATGGCATCGGCTTCGCGCAGCCGGTCCAGCGCGTCGGCCGCCATCATCCGTCCGGTCTCGCGGTAGAAGTCGCACCCCCACGGGTACTCGACCACCTCCACGCCAAGGCCCGCGCGCCGCGAGACGACGTCGAGGACGGCCAGCGCCGCGGGCGTCACCTCGCGGCCGATGCCGTCGCCGGGAATGACCGCAATCCGCAGGGCCATGGGGCGCGCTATCCGGAGTGGACCGCCGTCACATGCCGGGCGGCGTGAACCGGCCGTCGGCGGCCAGCCAGCCGCCGTCCGCGTAGATGATCGTGCCTGTCACGTAGCTGGCCGCGTCGGAGAGCAGGAACACCGTCGGCCCCGCCATCTCCGACGGCTGCGCCCACCGCTGCATGGGATTCTTCCGCGCGTACGCGTCGTACCACTCGGCGTTGGCCTTGATCGGCGCCGTCAGCGGCGTCTCGACCACACCGGGGCCCACGGCGTTGACGCGCACGCCGAGCGTGCCCCACTCGGTCGCCGCCGTCTTGGCCAGCTGCAGGATACCTGCCTTGGTCATCGAGTACACGGCCTGCCCCGGCTCCGTCACGATGGACCTGATCGACGAGAACAGGACGATGCTCCCGGAGCGCTGCGCGGTCATGATGCGGCCGGCCGTCATCAGGGCGGAGAAGTTCCCGCGGAGGTTGAGGTGCACGACCTTGTCGAACTCGGCCAGCGAGTACTTCAGGATCGGCTTCCGCACGTTGATCGCCGGCGTACACACCAGGCCGTCGAATCGCCCGTGCTGCTGCGCCAGGCCGTCGAAGGCGGCCTGCACACGGGCCTCGTCCGTCAGGTCCAGCACACCCGATTCCGCCGTGCCGCCGGCCGCCGCGATCGCGGCCGCCACCGCCGACGCGGCGTCCGCGTTGATGTCGAGGCAGGCCACGTGCGCGCCCTGCGCGCCTGCGGCCCGCGCCACCGCCTCGCCGATGCCTCCGCCGGCACCCACGACCGCCACGACCTTCCCGTCCAGTCTGAACATCGCGTCTCGTCTCCGATCCGGACCCGGGCGCCGCACCCCGGCCTCCGTCCTGTGTCGTCCCGTCACGCTGCCCGCGGCACGTCAGGGCCGCCGGAGATCCCTGACGGCCGGCAGGTTGGGAAGCCCGGTCGCCTCGGTCGCAGCCCGGACGATGGCCCGCGCCATCACGTCGGCCGCCAGCGCGCCAATCTGCGAGATCTCGACTTCGCCATCCCAGCGTCCCGTCGCCAGCGAGAACACCGTGTCGCCGTCGCCCTGCGTGTGCGCGGGAAAGATCGCGCGCGCGAAGCCGTCATCGGCCATGAGCGCCATGCGGTGCGCCTGCGCCTTCGTCAGCCGTGCGTTGGTGGCCACCAGGCCGATCGTGGTGTTCTCACCCGCGCGCGGGCGCGGCCCGGTCTGCCCGGTCCGCAGGAGCGTCCTGGCATCCGCAAACGTCCCGTCCGGGTTGCGCACGCCCGCCACGACCGTCCCCGTGTCGGGATCGATGATGTCCCCGACGGCGTTCACGGCCACAATGGCGCCCACCGTCAGGCCGCTGGGGAGCGTCACGGCGTAGCTGCCGACACCGGCCTTCATCGAGCGGTTGGGCCCGCCGCTCTTGCCCACCGTCGCGCCCGCACCGGCGCCGATCGTCCCTTCCCTCACCGGCGCGCTCGACGCGTCCGATGCCGCACGGTAGCCGCAGTCCGCCGTCGGACGCACCTTCGGGTTGCCGCCCACCGGCAGGTCGAACAGGATCGCGGCCGGGACAATCGGCACCTTCGCGATGCGCACGTCCCACCCGATGCCGTGTTCCTCCAGCCAGCGCACCGTCCCCGTTGCCGCGTCCAGGCCGAACGCGCTGCCGCCCGCCAGGACGACGGCGTTCACCTTGTCCACCATGTTCGAGGGATCGAGCAGGTCCGTCTCACGCGTGCCGGGCGCGCCGCCGCGCTGCGATACGCCGCCGACGGCACCGTCGCCTTCGACGAGGATCACCGTGCAGCCCGTGGGCCGCTCCGTCAGCGTGTGATGTCCCACCGACAGCCCCGTCACGGCGGTCAGCGTCTGGTTGGTCGAAGGGGCAGGGGCCGGCGTCTGCGCATGGAGCACGGACGCGATGGCCAGGCCGGCCGCGGCGGGAATCGTAAACGCCAGACGCATCAGGGATCCTCCGTGCTGCCTCCGGTCGGCCAGCCTCTCTCGTCGCATCATACCCAAACCCTCACGCGCGCGTGTGACGGCGGACACGCGGGCCGCCATCGGCGTGCACCGCTGCACACGTTCGGTGCGGCCGTCGAACATCCGGGACACGCGGGTCCTATAATGCAGCCCATGTTGTCCGCCGCGGCCATCGATCGCGTCCTGGCGGAGGTGGACGCGGCCGCCGGCGAGGCGACGGCGTTCACGTCGGACCTCATCCGCATCCCGACCGTCAACCCGCCCGGCGAGCACTACGAGGCCTGCGCGCGCTTCATCGGCGGCACGCTGGACCGCTTCGGCATGGCGGTCGAGTACTTCGCAGCCGAGGGCCGGCCGGAGCACACCACGCGCTATCCCCGCCTGAACGTCGTCGGCACACGCGCCGGCGCCCGCGCGATGCCCGCGGTCCACCTCAACGGCCACTTCGACGTCGTCCCCGCGGGGGAGGGCTGGACGATGGACCCGTTCGGCGGCGGCGTCCGGGATGGGAAGATCTTCGGCCGCGGGGCCTGCGACATGAAGGCCGGCATTGCCGCCGCCGTGTTCGCGGTGGAGGCCGTCCGCCGGGCCGGCATCGACCTGCCCGGGACGGTGGAGATCAGCGGGACGGTGGACGAGGAGAGCGGCGGGTTCGCGGGCGTCGCCTGGCTGGCGGAGCACGGCCGCATCTCCGCGGCACGAACGAGCTGCTGCATCATCCCCGAGCCGCTCAACGTGGACCGCGTGTGCGTGGGCCATCGCGGCGTCTACTGGTTCGAGGTGTCTGCCTACGGCCACATCGCGCACGGCAGCATGCCGTTTCTCGGCGTCAGCGCCATCGACGGCATGACACGGTTCCTTCAGGCCGTGGAGGACGACCTGCGGCCGGCGCTCGACGGGCGGCGGACGAGCGTGCCCGTCGTGCCGGACGGCGCCCGCCATGCCACCATCAACATCAACGGCGTCGCCGGCGGCCAGCCCGTGGACGGCATCCAGACTCCGTGCGTCGCGGACGTGTGCCGGGCGGTGTTCGATCGACGGTTCCTGATCGAGGAGGGATTCGACGCCGCGCGC
Source organism: uncultured Bifidobacteriaceae bacterium (assembly GCA_964619705.1). Lineage (GTDB taxonomy): Bacteria > Acidobacteriota > Vicinamibacteria > Vicinamibacterales > UBA2999 > VFZN01. The sequence continues at coordinate 101,276 of CAZUGF010000002.1, read as the reverse complement.
CGGGAGATCGAGGACCTGCTGGACGGAGTGCGCCGCGGCTCGCCGCGCGTGGAGTACACGCTCCGCGACCTGATGGTGGTCCACCCCACGCGGACGCCGGACGACTCCCCAGTGATTGCGGCGGTGGAGGCGGGCATTGCCCGCGTGCTCGGCCGCCCGGCCTCGCGCGTGGCGAGCCCCGGCACCTACGATCACAAGCACGTGGCGCGCATGGCCGGGATCCCGCACTGCGTCGCCTATGGCCCGGGCGAGCTGGAACTGGCGCACCAGCCCGACGAGTACTGCCGCGTGGAGGATCTCGTCAACGCGACGAAGGTGCTGGCGCTGTCGGTCCTGGAACTGACCGGGGCGCTCGCATGATGGCGCGCGTGCTGGCCCGCGTCGGGCTCAGGACCCCGGAGCAGCGGGCCTGGGCCTGGTACGACTGGGCCAACTCGGCGTACTTCACGACCGTCATCACGGCGGTCTTCCCGAGCTTCTTCGCCACCTACGCCGCCGCCGGCATGGCGCCCGCGCAGGCCACCGCGCGCTTTGCGATGCTCACCACGGTCTCGGTCGCCGCGGTGGCGGTCATCTCGCCCATCCTCGGCGCGCTCGCGGACTACACCGGCATCCGCAAGCGGCTGCTCGCGTCGTTCATGATGGTCGGCGTCACGGCGTGCGCCGCGATGGCGCTCATCGGCGAAGGGGACGTGGCCCTGGCCTCGACGCTCTTCTTCATCGGCAACATCGGCGTGTCCGGGTCGCTCGTGTTCTACGACTCGCTGCTGCCGCACGTCGCGCGCCCGGAGGAGACGGATCGCGTCTCGGCCAGCGGCTACGCGCTCGGGTACCTCGGCGGCGGGCTCCTCCTCCTGCTCAACCTCGCGTGGATCCTGCAGCCGGCCACGTTCGGCTTCGCGAGCGCCTCCGGGGCCATCAAGGCCACGTTCATCTCCGTCGCGGTGTGGTGGGCGGTCTTCTCCATCCCACTCTTCCGGCGCGTGCCGGAGCCGCCGGACACGCGGCGGCCCGGCGAGCCTACCGGGCTGGCGGCCATCGGCCGCGCGTTCGCGCGCCTGGGCGCCACGTTCCGCGACATCCGCCAGTACCGCAACGCGTTCACGCTGTTCCTGGCCATGCTCCTGTACCAGGACGGCATCCAGACCATCATCCGGATGGCCGCCGTCTACGGGGCGGAGATCGGCATCGCGCAGACGGCGCAGATTGGCGCCTTCGTCCTCGTGCAGTTCCTCGGTATTCCGTTCGCGTTCCTGTTCGGATCGCTCGGCGCGCGTATCGGCACCCGGCGCGCCATCTTCATCGCGCTCGCCGTGTACTCGCTGGCCACGATCCTCGGGTACTTCATGACGACGGTGACGCACTTCTTCATCCTGGCGGCGCTCATCGCCACGGTGCAGGGCGGCGCCCAGGCGCTCAGCCGCGCGTTGTTCTCGCGGCTCATTCCCGCGGAGCGCTCGTCGGAGTTCTTCGGTTTCTTCGCCGTCGCCGAGCGGTTTGCCACGATTCTCGGTCCCCTGGTCTTCACGATCAGCGTCGCCGTCACCGGTTCGAGCCGGTCCGCGGTGCTGGTGATCCTCGTGTTCTTCATCGCCGGCGCGGCGCTGTTGTCCCGGGTGGACGACGGCCATGGCGCCGACCTCACCGCGGAAGAGGTACGACACTAAGATGAACGGCATGCGCATGACTGTCCTGAAGCTGACGACGTGGGCCTGCGCGTGCGCGCTGGCGTCCGCATGTGGATCTCCGGCGGCACGAACCGGGGGGAGGCCGCAGCCGGCACCGACGGCGGCCGCATCCGCGGCTCCGGCGAATCCGACGACACGGGCGGAGGCGTCCGGCCGCGAGCAGTGGATCACGATGTTCGCCCGCGGCTTCTTCCCGGGGAGGAGCGGCCAGGTCTTCGTCGTGCCGCGCGAAGGGGATGTCATCACGAGCGCGGATCCGCTCTACGCGTTCATGCACGGCTCCCCCTGGGCCTACGACACGCACATTCCCTTCCTGCTCTACGGTCCAGGGTTCATCCGGACGGGCGAGTGGGACTACCGCGTGGCGCAGCAGGACGTGGCGCCGACGCTGGCAACGGTGCTCGGCACGCCGCCCGCGCCGACCATGACCGGCACCAGCCGCTCCGAGGCGCTGGTGCCCGGCGCCGGCCGGCCGCGCGTGGTCGTGCTGCTCGTCTTCGACGGGACGCGCGCGGACTACTTCGATCGCTATGCCGACGTCATGCCGACGCTCACCAGGATGCGCCGCACCGGCGCGTGGTTTGCCGACACGCACACGACGGTGCTCCCGACGGTGACGAGCGTGGGCCACGCCAACATCGGCACCGGCAGCGAGCCGCGCTTCCACGGCCAGCCGTCGAACACGGTCTTCAACTACGTGACGGGACGGCCGCAGGCCGCGTATCGCGACCTCGATCCGTCGGAGCTGACCGCGCTGGCCATCGGCGACCTCTGGAACATCGCCTCCGAGGGCCGGGCGATCATCATCGGCCAGGGCGGCGCCATCCGCGCCACCGCCGGCCTCGTCGGCCACGGGGCCTGCATTGTCAACGGGCGGATGGTGATTGCAGCCAGCTACGACGCCCGCACGGGCGGATGGGAGACGAACCCGACCTGCTACCGGTTGTCGCCGGCGCTGGAGCCGATCAACGCACGGCCGTACTGGGAGAAGGCGGGCGGCACGTGGATGGGGCACGACATCGCCTCGCCCACGACGTTCCGCGCCTCGAGCATCTTCCAGGAGTTCGAAGGCGATGCGCTGATGGCCATCCTCGAGCAGGAGCCGATCGGCGCCGACGAGACGACGGATCTCGTGGTGGTGAACATGAAGGGCCCGGACTACACGGGCCACGCCTACGGCCCGGACTCGGCGGAGATCCGGACGACGCTCGCCGAGCTCGATCGACAGATGGCGCGACTGCTCGAGCTGCTGGACAGAAAGGCCGGCCCCAATCGCAGCGTCGTCGCCATCACCGCCGATCACGGCATGCCGGCCGAGCCGCCGCCGGGACGGAGGCACCTCGGTGAGGACGTCGTGAAGCTCGTGCACGATCGCTTCGACAAGGAGGCCCGCCTCGTGCGCCTCTACGCGAACGACACGGCGAACAGCCAGCTCTATCTCGACAGGGACCGCCTGCGCACGCTCGGCGTGTCGTTGAAGGACATCGCCACGTTCCTGGAGTCGCAGGACTTCATCGCCGCGGCGTTCACCGAGGACGAGGTGGTGACCGCGCAGGGCCGGCTGCTGTTGAAGAACCCGTAGGGCGGATCTAACCGCCCCCAAGGCGGGTCTGAAGACCCGCCCTACAGCACTACTGTGAAGAGCTGGAACGGCGCCCAGTAGTACGGCTTGGGAAACCCCTGCCGGATGAGCTCCAGCTTCGACTCCCTCAGCGCTACCGCGGGCGGGACACCGCGGGCGATCCGCGCGTAGACCTCGTCCATGAGCGTCGCCGTCGACCGATCATCGACGTCCCACAGCCCCGCGACCACGCGCTGGGATCCCGCGCGGAGGAAGGCCCACGCGAACCCGACAAGACCCTCGCCGGAGTACGCGCGCTCGCCCGCGCTGCGGCACGCCGACACGGTGACGAGATCCGCGGCCAGCGGCATGGCCGCGACCTCCCGCGCGTAGAGCTTGTACCCCGGGTCCGGGCCCGACAGGATCACCGCGGAGTCCAGCGGGCTCTCGAGGCTGGCCACCGCGTGCGACGTGAAGTGAATGACCGCAAAGCGCTCCGGCCCGGCCTCGCGAAACGCCGCCGGCGTGGCATCCGCCCCCGCCAGCGCGGTGACGCGCCCCTGTCCGAAGTGGCGGGCAATGCCCGTCATCTCCGCCGACGCGTAGCTGAGCGCCGGGAACTCCGGATCCCGTGGCGACGGGTCGCCGACCAGCAGCAGCGATGCCGGCGCGCGCCGGGCATCCCGCCGTTGCAGGAGGGCCAGGGCCGGCGCAATCTGCACGGTCACGTCCTCGATCCAGTAGTGCTTGCCGCGCGCGGTGCCCTCACCGGCCGTCAGCGTCTCGAAGTTGATGCGCCCCAGCATGCCGTCGGGGACCACGACAACGGAGGCGCCCGGAGGAACCCGCGACTGGACCGGCGCGACGAGCGTCTGGTAGAGACGATCGCCCGTCGTCGGCCCCGGTGCGAGCGGGTCGGCCACGGCGTTCTGCATCACCGCCTGGTGATCGGCGACGAGTGCCTCGATCTCCGCGGCCGGGGGGAGCGTCGCGGTGTGGACACCGCCGCCGGTGACGGCCCAGACGCGCGACGCGCGCGGGGCCAGCCAGTAGAACAACAACACGCTGTCCGTGTTCCGCGCCAGGGCGCGGAACGAGGCCGCCGCCGCCCGGGCCGGCGCCTCCACGCCATGGCCCTCGGCCAGCACGCGCCCCCGGCTCGAGTCCGCCACTTCCAGGGCGCGGTCGACGCGGCCCTGCTCGATCAGCAGATCGACGTACGACTGGTAGAAGCTGATTCGCCGGACGAGGAACGACAACCTGAAGTCCGGCCGGACCAGATCCGCCCGCGTGCGCTCCACCTCCGCCAGCGCCGCCTCGAAGTACCGCGCGGCCTCCTGCGGCCGCTCATCGTCGATCGCGAGCCGGCTCAGGCCGTCGTAGGCGATGAAGCGGACGCTCGGTTCCGGCTCGGACTTCTCCAGCACCGCCTCGAAGCGCCGTCGCGCCTCTTCGCGTTCGCCGCGCCCGGCGGCAATCTGCGCGTCGGTCACCTCGGCCACGAGCGCCGACGCGGGCCGCGCCGACGGCTCCAGCCGGCGCGCTTCGGCAACGAACCGAGCGGCCTCGTCCCATCCCCCGAAGCGCGTGTGGGCGATGGCCAGGTTGCGCGCCCACAGCGCGGCCTCTGCCGACAGGCCGCCACTCAGCGCCGTGTCGAACGCCTGCTGGAGCAGCGGCAGCGCACGTGCCGCGTCGTTCTGCAGGAGGTAGGTGTTGCCGAGCTCGCCGAGCGCCTGCAACTGGTTCTGGACTTCCCCGTCCTTGTGAATCTCGATGGCCCGGCGCTGGAGGGCCTCGGCCCTGTCGAACTGCCCGAGCCTGGCGAGGCTCAGGCCGGCGTTGTACAGGCTCGTGCCGTAGATGCTGTCCCCTTCGATCGAATGAAGCGCCAGCACCTGCTCGAACCAGGACAGGGCCTCGTCGTACCGGTTGCGCACGACGTAGCTCATGCCGAGATCGTTCAACGCGCGCGCCTGCCGGTGGTCGTCGTGCTCGCCCGCGGCCGCGGCGGCCGCCGCCCGGAGCCTGGACTCCCCGGCGGACCAGCGACCCCGGCGGAACTCGATCTGTCCGGAGAGCAGCTCGACATCCAGCAGCAACCCGCGATCGCCGCCGGCAATGCCGGACGCCCGTTCGAGCGCGGACTGTGCGCCGTCGAAGTCCCGCTGCTGGGTCAGCGAGCGGGCCAGCAGCAGGAGCTGCCGCCCGCGGACAGGCGCGAACTCCGGCCCCTCGGGAACCGGCGCTTCGAGGATCGCCAGCGCCTCGGGGATCTGCAGGCGCGAGAGCCGGACCTCGGCATCGAGCAGGCGCACGCGCCACGCGGGCACGGACTCCGGCGTGGAGGCCGTGGCCGCCAGACCCTTCTCGACGAGATCGGCCGCCACCGAGACACGGCCGCCGCGGAGGGCCGCCTGCGCATCGGCGACGAGCGCATCCACCGACGGCCCGGATCGCCAGCCGCACGCGCCGGCAGCGGCGAGCGAGAGCAACAGGGCAAGGATGCGCATCGGGCGCGACCTCTCGCGAACCGCACGGACGTCCATGGCCGGGCGCCGCTAGATCGACCAGCCTCCGTTGGTGTCCACGTCCACGCACACCGCGTCGCCGCCGGTCGGCGACCCCAGCGTGAACCGGATCATCGTCAGCCGCCGGGCGTGCATCTTGACGGCCACCTCGCCGAAGTGGATGCGTCCGAGGTTCGGGATCTTCACCCCGTTCGTGCCCTCGAACGTCGCGCCGGGATAGGGCTTCCCGGCCCAGCGCAGCTCGCGGACGATGGTCCCGCGGATGGTCCCGCCGGACCCGGCTCGCGGGGAGGCCTTGGCCTTGCGCGCCAGCGCCCGCGTCCGCCCGAAGTGCGCGCCCTGCGCCGTCACGAACGCCTGGTTCGACAGGCTCCTGACGAGCTTCGCGTACGTATCCTGCTCCCGCAGGACGCCGGCGTTCAGTTCGACGATGAGGACGTGGCCGTCGATGGAGACGCCGTCACAGGCGGCCTCGTCGAGGGAGACCAGGGTCTCCCGGCCGGGAGGCTGGCTGCGGGATGTCAGCGCCCCGGTCACACGCTTGGCCATGAAAAGCGGTTCGCGCGCATCCGACGGCTTGAGCGGCGGAGCGCCGCCGACCGCGAGATCGCGCACCTCGGCGCGCACGGAGGTCGTGGCCGTCAGGGAGTCGGCGGGCTTCTTCCCGTAGCTGACGGCAATCGCGTCCTCGCGATTGTCGAAGAGACCTTCGGCGGAGGTGTAGGCCGAGCTCAGCCGGAACGCCTTGCCGATGCGGATGTTCGTGTCGGTCCAGACGCAGCGTCCGCCGGCCTCCGAGAGCGCGCTCGCCCCGTTCGAGGCGAGGACCACGTCCTCGGGACGGACGAAATGGCCTCCGTAAGCCGAGGCGCTCCCGTTGAAAATGAATCGGCGATTGGCATCCATCGATGTCTCCACGCGATACCGCGTGGCGGCATCGCCCTAGTGTTCCGTGACGCTGAAGCGATAGTCGATCGTCGCCGGGCCGGCATCCGGCCGAATGGACAGCACGTAACTTCCCGCGGACGCGACGGCGGATCCGGGAACCATGAGCAGCAGCGGGACGCCAGGGGAGGGTGCCTCCGCCGCTCCGGACACGGCCACCTGGCCGCCAGCCGTGCGCAAATCATACGACAGACGCGTGCCTGCCTGGACGCCGGACACTTCCACGGCCAGGGTGATCGGGCCGGATGCGGGGGCGGGCACCGCCGGCTCCGCGCCGCGGCTGGCCGCACGGAGCGTCACGGGCGTCAGGACCTGCGGACCCATCTGGTCGCGCAGGCCGGGCACCACGAAGAGCGACTGGTAGCCGACGGCAAGGGCGAGCACGGCGGCGGCCGCCCAGGGCAGGACGACCGACGGGCTCCAGATCCGGCGCGGGCGGAACGCCACGACCGTCGCGCCCGCGGGGTCGCCGGCGCTCCCGGCGGCCGCATCACGATCCGCATCGGCCGCATCGGCCATGAGGCCGCGCGGGGCCGTCCCGGTGTTGGCGAGGCCGGCACGTACGCCGTCGCGGAGCAGGCTCGCGGCACGGAGGTCGCCGGCACACTCCAGGCAATCGAAGAAGTGCGCCTCGAACCGGTGGCGTTCGAGCTCCGTCATCTCGTCCAGCAGGTAGCGCTCGACGGCTCCGGCCTCCACCGCCTGGGCATGATTCATCGGTCTACTCCGATCCTTCCTCGTAAGCGTTCCGGAACTGCGCCTTGGCCCGGTGGAGCAGCACGCGGAGGTAGTTGCGATCCACATTGAGGTCCCGGCAAATCTCGTCCTTGTCCCGTTCCTCGAAGAACAGCCAGCGGAGGATGTCCTTGTCCTTCTGCGGCAGCGTCGCCAGCGCCTTCCGGACGCGTTCCCGATCCTCGGACGCCATCAACCCGGACTCGGCGCTCACCCGCCGCGTGTCCTCCGGGTCGTGATCCTCGGGCAGCGCCTGCGTCCGGGATCCGGCCCGATACAACTCGAAGAGCACGTTGTTGCAGACGCCGTTGACGAAGGCGCCCAGGCTCTCGGCGGTGGCCAGCCCTCCTTTCTGCTTGAGGGTCGTCAGCACCCGCCGGAAGGTCTCCTGCCGCGCATCCTCGACCAGAGCCGGGGAGCGCAGCCGCGAGCGCAGCTTGAGGGACAGCAGATCGCCGAAGTACCGGGCGAAGTGCTGCTCCGTCTCGGGGTCCTCGGCAACGAGCCGGTCGATGTACTGCCGGTCGAAATCGTAGCGCTGCAGTTGCAAGTGGGCGATCGTAGTCCCGCCTGTGCTGCCGCGCAACCTGCCCTCCCCGAGCGCTGGTGCCCCGTGCCGTCCGGCCCGGAGCGTCCTTCCATCGAACTGGTGACGGTCCCCGGCCGGGCGTTACACGCCCGGCACAGGCCGGGCTCGCTGGCTGCCGTGTACGGCCGTGCCGAGCTGCCGTGTAACGGTCCGGGACGGCCCGCCACTAGAGCGGTGACGGAATCGCGCGTCGGTTGACGCGATGGAAGAGTGAGCACCGGTCGGCCCCCCGCCAGGACCGGACTTCGGGCTCCCGGGCCGCCGGTTCGGGACCCCACCAGAGGCACAGGTCATGAGGACAGCAGCACTTTCCGCACTCCAGTTCCCCGCACTCCAGTTCATCGGCACGAGTGCCGCCAGCCGCGAGATCGTCAACCAGATCGACGCGGCAGCCCACTCCGACGCCAAGGTGCTGATCACGGGTGAAACCGGCGTGGGCAAGGACGTGGTGGCCCGGCTCATCCACCAGCGGAGCGCCCGCCGGTCCGCCGCGCTGTCCACCATCAACTGCGCCGGCATGCCAGACAGCCTCCTCGAATCCGAGCTCTTCGGCCACGTCCGCGGCAGCTTCACGGGCGCCTATCGGGACAAGGCCGGCCTCTTCGAGGCGGCCGATCGCGGCACGGCGTTCCTGGACGAGGCCGGGGAGATGACGACGCGGATGCAGGGCGTCCTCCTCCGCTTCCTGGAGACCGGCGAGCTGCAGCGCGTGGGCGCGGAGCGGAGCCTCCGCCGGGTCAACGTCCGCGTCATCACCGCCACGAACCGCGATCTCCAGAAGGAGATGGCCGCCGGGACGTTCCGCGAGGACCTCTACTACCGCCTCAACGTCATCCGCATCCACGTCCCGCCGCTGCGCGAGCGCCGGGAGGACATCCTGGTCCTCTTCGAGCACTTCCTCGAGGCGTACAGCCGCGAGTACGGCGTCGCGTCGCGCATGCTGACGCCGGAAGCCGCCATCGTCATCCGGGACTACCGCTGGCCGGGCAACGTCCGCGAGCTGAAGAACATCGTCGAGCAGCTCGTCGTCAAGGCGCCCGGCGCGCCCATCGGGCTCCACGACCTGCCGCTGGAACTCATCCCGGCGACCGGAATGTCGTCCACCGGGCCCGCGCGGTCCGACGCCACCGCCGGCGACGCCATCGCGGAACTCGTCGGCCGGATGGTGGACGAGGGCGAGTCGTTCTGGGCGGCCGTCCACGCGCCGTTCATGGGCCGCGACCTCTCGCGCGACCAGCTCCGGGCCGTCATCCGCGCGGGGCTGGAGCGGACCATGGGCAACTACCGGCTGCTGGTCGAGCTCTTCAACATGACGCCCGGGGACTACAAGCGCTTCCTCGCGTTCCTCCGCGCCTACGACTGCCATGTGCCGTTCCATGCATTCCGAGCCATCCGCGTCCGGCCCCAGCCGACGCTGTCGGTCGCCGCGCCGGTTTCCTGGCGGCGGGAGGATGCGGGGTACGCGCAGGCCAGCTAGGCCTGTGTCCCGGTCGAAGGAAAGGCCGAGAATCGGGCCGGAATCGAACAGGCCCGTTTCCCGAACGTGACCGCGTCGTGGTAAAAACCTCTGTTCAGAGGGGACCGACCATGACGAACCAGACAACGCGGCGGGAAGTACTCAAGGGCGGTCTCGCGATGGCCGGATTGGGCATGCTGGGATTCCCGGAGTGGGGGCTGCCGGTGCTCGCGCAGGGCGAGACCGTTGTCCCCTTCACGGACTTCCCCGAAAACTTCAACCCCAACCCCGCCGTCGATCGCCGCCTGTTCGACACGCGGACGCTGACCAGCCCGCTGACGCCGGCGAACCAGTTCTTCACCACCCAGCACTACGGCCACCCGGACGTGGACGCGGACACGTTCCGGCTGCAGGTCTCCGGCCTCGTGGACCGGCCCCAGTCCCTCTCGATCGCGGACCTGCGAACGATGGGCAGCGTGGACCTGGTCGCCGGGTTCGAGTGCTCCGGGAACCGCCGGCCGCTGCAGGGGCTCATCGGCAACGGCCGCTGGACCGGCGTTCCGCTCGAGACGGTGCTCAAGGCGGCCGGGGTCAAGCCCAACGCGCGGGAGTTCGTGTTCTTCGGCGCGGACAGGGGTCCCGAGAAGGTCGAGTTCCGGGCGCAGTCATTCGACGTGGAGCAGCAGTACGGCCGCAGCCTGACGCGCGACAAGGCCCTCTCGCCCGAGCCCTTTCTCGCCTACGCGCTGAACGGCGAGCCGCTCACGAAGCACCAGGGCGCGCCGCTCCGCCTCGTCGTCCCCGGCTGGTACGGGGCGCCGAACGTCAAGTGGCTCACGACCATCCACGCCCAGGAGGATCAGTACCTGGGCAAGTTCCAGGCGCGCTGGTACCGCACGCTCAAGGGCGAGATGATCAACGGCGAGCTCAAGTGGGTCGAGACCGCCATCACGCACCTGCAGCTCAAGTCCTTCGTGGCCCGCGTCACGAAGGCCGGCAGCGCCCACAAGGTCGTCGGCATCGTCCTGAACGACGGCACGCCCATCCGTTCCGTCGAAGTCCGTGTGGACGATGGGCCGTGGCAGGCGGCGGCGATGGACCCGGCCACCTCCGACACGTACTCGTGGAAGCTCTTCACGTGGGACTGGACGGGCGCCACGCCCGGTGAGCACACCATCATCTCGCGCGTCACGGACGCGACGGGCCGGGTGCAGCCGACGCTCGAGGATCTGGAGGTCAAGAAGACGTTCCTCGAGGACAACTCCCAGCACCCGCGCAAGGTCCTGATCGCGTGAAGGTGCCGAGTTTCGGGCGCCTCGAGGAGGTGAACAAGGAGCTGTGGGTCGTCCTGACCCTCTTCCTGGTCTGTCTGCTCCTGAACTACCTCGTGGCGTCGCAGCGGATGGTGCTGAGCTTCTACACCTTCCCGACCCTCATCTCCGCCTACGCCTACGGGCGCCGCCACGCGACGCTCACGGCCCTGGCCAGCGTCCTGCTCGTCGGCCTGATGGCCGTCTACAATCCCGCCATCTTCCCGGCGGGATCCCTGATGGCCTCGCCCGAGATCTGGATGGACATGCTCGCGTGGGGCTGCACCCTCATCGTCACGGGCTACCTGATGGGGACGCTGTACGAGCATCGGAACGCGCAGCTCGACGAACTGCGCGAGACGTATCACGGCGTGCTGATGCTGCTCCGGCACTTTATCTCCAAGGACAAGTACACCGAGAACCACTCCTACCGCGTATCGGTGTACGCCGCGCGGATTGCCGCGCGGCTGGACCTGGGCCACGAGCGGATCGAGGACGTGCGGGCCGCGGCCCTGCTGCACGACATCGGGAAGCTCGACATCAGCCGCGAGCTGCTCTACAAGGCGGCGCGGCTGACCAAGGACGAGTTCGAGCAGATGCAGAAGCACGTGGACAAGGGCGTCGAGATCCTCGAGACCGTGGGGGGATCGCTGCGCCGCGTGCTGCCCATCGTCCTGTCGCACCACGACAAGTTCGACGGCACCGGCTATCACCCGCTGCGCGGCAACGAGATCCCCATCGAGGCCCGCGTCATCGCGGTCGCGGATGCCTACGACGCGATGACGAGCGACAGGCCCTACCGCAAGGCGATGTCCCCGTACGAAGCCAAGGACGTGCTGGTCAAGGGATCGGGCAGCGACTTCGACCCGGACGTGGTCAACGCGTTCGTGGTGGCCCTGCAGAAGGGCGAGATGGAAGTGCCCGCGCTGATGGTCTAGTACCCGGCGGACGACGCCGCGCGCCGCCGTCGGTCAGGACACGATCTCGCACCGGCCGCCGCGGCAGGCGACCTCGAGTCGCATCCCCGGCAGTTGCCGGCCCTCCTCATCGTGTCCGCTCAGCGTCACGCGCACGGTGGTGCCGTCATCCTGCACGTCGGCCCACCCGAACTGGTGGCGCCTGGTCGAGATCCCGTGCGTGTACGGCCCGCCCTTGCGGTTCGGCTGGCGATCGAGCGGCGCGGCCTGTATGACCGGGAAGCCGCGTGACCCGGGCTGTGCGCCGCTCGTGAAGGTGTTGTGGGTGCCGTCATCGATGGCCACCATGTGCGCGTCTCCGCTCAGCATCACGATGCGTTCCATCAGCCCCAGCGACGCCAGGCGATCGGCCAGCCACCGGCGTTCCCAGGCGTAGGGCTGCCATCCTTCCGTGTCCGCGGGTCCCGTGATCCAGGGCACGCTGCTCACCCAGAACACGAGCGGGACCTCGTCGGCCGCCGCGCGCGTGAAGGCCGCGTCCAGCCACGCGCGCTGCGCCTCGCCGAGCATCGACTTGGACGGCCCGTCCGGCAGGTGGTCCGGGTCGCGCGCGGATCGCAGGTCCGAGACGATGAACCGCGTGCGGCCGATGGAGAACTCCTGCTGGATCGTCGCGGTGCCGCCGTCGGGCCACGTGAGCGGGTAGTGCGGGACGTGCTCCGCGTATGCGCGGCGCGCCGCATCGCGCGAGGGCGACGTGCGATCGCTGTTGTTTGCGCCGTAGTCGTGGTCGTCCCACATGTAGACCACCGGCGTGCGGCGGAAGAGCGCGGCCGGCCGGGATCGGGTCAGGACCGCGTCGTAGGCATCCCGGTACCGGCGGATGTCGTTGTCCCGGATGTTCCGGTAGTGGAGGTCGCCCATGTGCAGCATGAAGCGCGGCCGCCGGGCGTCGATGACCGAGAAGATCGCGTGGTTCGAGATCGATCGGAGGAGCAGGGGATTGCCGCCGGAACAGGACGCGAAGGCAAACTGGAAGGACAGCGGCCCGTCGCCGAAGGTCCTGAACTCACCAGCGGCCAGCCGGCGCTCGCCGTCCGCCACGGCGTAGAAGTACGGCGTATCCGGCTGCAGGGCGTCGATCGCAAAGGCCGCCACGCGGCCGGTGTCCGCCGTGGGCGGCGCCAGCGGCGCCACACGCCGGGCCTGGCTCCAGTCGCTGTCGGGTGAGATCAGCAGGTGCAGGTCCGATGGCGTACCGGAGACGCGTGCCTTGACGGTGGCGGTCGTGCCGGTCACGTTGCCCGACCACATCCAGGACACGCCCGGGCCGCCCTGTGCCCGGGCCACCGTCGAGATCGCCAGCGGGAGGGCGCTCGCTTCGAGGAGCATCCGGCGCCGCGAGATCCGCCTGACCGTCCGTGGCCCTGTCCGATCGCCTGTCGGCATGTTCGTGCGGAGCCTGACCGGAGGCTCACGCCCAGTATAGCGGCGGCCGAACAGGCACCCGGTCGCGCACCCGCGTGGGGGTTGACGCCCGCGCCGCGTCAGCGCGGCGTGGGGGATCCATTAGCCTGCTGTCGATAGCTCGAAGACGTCCGAGCATTGCGCAGAGAAGCGAGGTGGCCCCGCCACGACGGCGCACGACTGCTCGACGAGCTATCGATCGAGGCCATCTCGCCAGCCCCCTGATTGCGGACCTCCACACCTCGGGCGGCGGGATTCCGGCGGAAGCGTGTACCAGCCGAGAGGGTGGCCGCTTTCCGAGACAGGCGTTCACGATCGGAAGCGGCTTCCCCGCCGTATCAGCGGTCAACGCGCCCCTCGCTGCCTGAGCATATCGCGCCGTCAGTCGGCCGTGGGACGGGCCGGCGGTCCCAGCGTGCGCGCCACCTCGCGCTGCTGGAAGCCGGGATCCTCCACGTGCACGTGGCCGTAGTGGCCCGGCACGTTCCAGAGCACGCGGTAGCCCGCGCTCCGCATGGTCTCGGCCAGGCGCGGCAGGTCCGACGAGTGCAGGTCCACCGCGAACCCCGCGTAGTGCGCGGAACGCCGGGCGTGGATGTGATCGTTCGCCGAGACCATCCGGACGGAGTTACCCGTCCGCCGGGCCCAGATATCGGCCAGGTCGAATATGCGCAGGGCCTCCCGCGATGTCAACCGAACGCGCTCACGCAGGCCGCGGATTACTGCTGAGCGTTGAAAGGGGGGAGCGTATAGCCCTGCGAGGCCAGCAGTTGCCGGACGCCCTCCAGCGCCCGCCCCTGTGTCTCGACGGCCTCGGCCAGGCGCGCGTTGGCCGCCACCAGCGCCTCGGTGGTTCGGCGGTGCTCCGCGATCAGAAAGGTGACGACGCCGGCGGCCAGCAGCCACGGCAGGATGGTGGTCTTGAACTCGGCCCAGAACAGATGCATGGTCACAACCCTTGGCGCTCGGAGAGACGCTGACCGCTGGGAATCGGCCGCGAATCGAGCGTGACAGACGTTCCGCTGGGGGGAGGTCGGCAGTATACCAGTTCAGCCGCGGGAAGCACCCGCGCGGGGTGCCGGGGCCCGGGGACCTGTGTGCCCTGATTGCCGCCGGGATGGAGCGGCCTCGGCGGGGTTTGACTGATCAGCGCCGGGGCGGCCTCGCGCGTTCCACGATCCGCGGGTCCCCGGCACCGGCGAGCAGCGCCTCGACGGCCGACACGAGCTGCGCGCCGCGGAGGTTGACCGCCACCACGCGGCCGTCGGGCGCGACAAGCACGGACGCCGGGAGCGCGCTGACGCCGAACCGCGCGGCGAGCACGCCGTCGTACCCGTGCGGCTCGCGAACCTGCGGCCAGTCGACCCGCCGGCGATTGAGCCACGCGACGAGCGTCCGCCGGTCCGTCACGTCCAGCGTGATGCCGAGCACCTGGACGCGAGCGGGGTCGAGGCCGTCCTGGACCCGGCGCAGCCATGGGATCTCCTCCCAGCAGGGCGGGCACCACGTGGCCCAGAAGTCGAGGACCACGACGCGGCCACGGAGGTTCTCCGCTGTCCACCGGCGCCCGTTCATGTCCCGGACGTCCAGGGCGGCGAACGCGTCGGTGAGGACAGCCAGGCGATCGTGAGCGTCGCCGTCATGGCTGGCGTCCAGGCGACCCTGAAGGGTCGCCTCTACGGGGTGTGAGGCGGGGTGCGGCGCGAGGGGCGACGCGAGGGGCGGCGTGGCGGGCGACGCGGGGTGCGGTGCGGGATACGGCGCGGTG
>CAZUGF010000002.1:43865-86209 GCA_964619705.1 uncultured Bifidobacteriaceae bacterium | reverse complement strand
GCGGGGTGCGGTGCGGGATACGGCGCGGTGTACGGCGTGGCGGGCGACGCGGGGTGCGGCGCGGGATACGGCGCGGAGGACGGCGCGGAGTGCGCTGCGAGGTGCGGCGTGGCGGGCCGCGCGGCGTGCGGCGCGGGGTGCGGCGCGGGGTGCGGCGCGGGGTGCGGCGCGGTGATTGACGATGCGGCCCGGGCCAGGGCGGTCGGGACCAGTACTGCCGCGAGCACCAGGCCGAGCACCGCGGACCACGGGGAGCGGGGGCGCACGTCAGAACTCCACGCGCAGGCCCAGGCTCACGGTGCGGGGGAAGCGCGGGCCGTAGACGTAGTTCGCATCCCGGAACATGCCCTGGTCGAGATCCCGCTGGAACGCGTTGGTCAGGTTCCGTCCCGCCAGCGTTGCCGTCAGCCGGCGCGTCCCGTTCGCGTACACCGGATACGCGATGCTCGCATCGAGCGTGACGAAGCTCGGTGTGATGTCGAGGCGATCCGCGTCGATGTAGCCGGCGTAGTGCGGCGCCCGCATGGGGCCGGTGTAGCGGAGGCCGGTGAACATGGTGCCCAGATGCCGGCTCGTCCACGTCAGCGTGAGGTTGCCGTAGCGGTTGGGCGTCCGGAAGAAGTCGCGGCTGCCGAAGTCGGGCTCCGGCTCGGAGAAGCGGGCACGCTGGAACACCACGCCGCCCTGCAGGACAAAGTCGTCGCCAATCCCCCAGCCGGCATTGGCCTCCACGCCGTAGACGGCGGCGTCACCCTGGTTGACCTTGAGGAACTCGAAGGCGCCGGTGGCCGGGTCGTCGTTCTCCCGGGCGAAGAACAGATCGTGCAATCCGGTGTGGAAGCCGTTGAGCTCGAACAGTGCCTGCCCGCGTCCGGCCTGCGGCCGCCACTCCGCGCCCAGCATGTAGTTGGTGGACCGCTCCTCGCCGAGCCCCGGGTCGAGGTGAATGATGCGCACCTCGCCGCCGACGGAGCTCAGATGGAGGTCCTCGTCGAACACCTGGGGCGCGCGGAACCCTCGCGCGGCCGACGCGCGAAGTGTCAGGCTCTCGACGGGCGAGGCCATCAGGGCCAGACGCGGCGAGGCGATGACGCGGTCCATCGCCGAATGCGCGTCGGCCCGGAGCCCGTAGACGAGCTCCCAGCCTGGCGCGAACGCCCAGGCATCCTGCAGGTACAGGCCCACGTTCCGGTAAAGGGCGTCCGTGCTGCGCGCGTAGGCCGGCTGCTCGTCCTGGAGGTCCTCCCACGTCGCCTGCCCGCCCCACGTCACGGTGTGCCGCCCGGCGTACTGGTTGACCTGCGAGTCGGCGACGAGCAGCAGGTTGTCCGTGACGCCGAAGGCGTGCGGATCCTGTCCGGTCCCGTAGTAGCTGTCGCGGTGGGTATCGGCCACCGCGAGCGTCAGCCGGTAGTCGAGCGACGGGTTGACGCCGTGGACCCACGTGGTGCTCGCGCCGACGCGGCGGGTGTCGATCCACTCCGAGACGTTGGCCTGCTCGGGAGGCAGGTTCAGCTGGTCGCCGCCGCGGCGGTTCTCCCCGAACACGGTCAGCTCGGCGCCGAGCCGGGCGCGGCCGTCGAGGAGCATGCGGCTGGCCCTGCCGCCGCCGGCGCGCAGTTGCCGCATGGCCACCTCCGTATAGCCGTCGCCGGTGAGATCGATGGGCCGCACCTCGTCCATCTGGAGGAACCCCATGGCGGTCGAGCGCCGATCGCGGGAGGCCCAGTCCACGGACCCGCTGGTGGAGTAGTTCGGCCGCCCCTGCGTGGCATCGATGCGCGACTCGAACACGCCCGCCGGCCGTGACGGCTCGCGGGAGATGACGTTGACGACCCCGCCGACCGAGCCCGACCCGTAGAGCGCGGAGCCGCCGCCCTTGACGATCTCGATGCGCTCGATCATCCGGGCGGGGATCTGCTCGATGCCGTACACCTGCGCAAGGGACGAGATGACGGGCTGGCCGTCCATCAGGATCTGCGTGTAGGGCCCGTCCAGTCCGAGCAGGCGAATCTGCGAGAAGTTGCAGTTCTGGCAGTTGGACTCCACCCGCACGCCGGTCGTGTACTCGACCGCGTCGGCCAGCGTCCGGGCCGCGATGGCGCGCATCAACGCGCCGTCGACCACCTCCGTCCGCACCGGCGCATCCTGCAGGCGACGGCTCGTGCGCGTCGCCGTCACGACGACCTCGTCGTTGAACCCCGCCGGCTGCAGTGTCACGTCGGCGACGGTGGGCGTGCCCGCGGCGGACAGCACGACGGCCCGCGCCTCACTCCGGAACCCGTCCAGCGAGACGGCGAGCGTGACACGCCCGCCGGGCGTCAGGCCGGCGAGACAGTAGCGTCCGTCCGTGTCCGACGTGGTCGCCGCACTGCCGGGCATTGCGGTCACGGCCGCGGCCTCCAGCGGCAGGCCGGTGCTGTCTGTCACACGCCCCTGCAGTCCGCACGGGCCACCGGCCGGCGTCTGGGCGAGCGCGGCGGCCGGCAGGGGGACCAGGAGAGCGATGAACAGGCAGGCGCGGGCAGGGTTGGACATCGGGAACTCCTGTTTTTGACGATTCAAAAGATACGTGTTTGCGGATCAAAATACAAGCTGGGGTGTATCATTCGCTCCTCCGCACCGCACGCGGGCCTTCGGAGTCTGTCGACGGAGCTCTCCGTGAGTGATGATTCGGCTACCGTCGGTCCACCCACGGGCCCCTCGCTCGGCGTGTGGGGCCCTCTGGAACTGCTGGAGGAGATCGGCAAGGGCGGATTCGGCCGCGTGTACCGCGCCTGGGACGCCGCCCTCGCCCGCGACGTCGCCCTCAAGATCATCGAGCGTCCGGACACGCACGCCGCGGCCTTCCCGGCGCTCCTTCGCGAAGGCCAGCTCCTCGCCCGCGTCCGCCACGCCAACGTCGTCACGATCCACGGCGCCCGGCAGGAGGGCGACCAGATTGGCCTCTGGATGGAGTTCGTCCGCGGCCGGTCGCTGTCGGATCTGGTCAAGCGGGAAGGGCCCCGCGCCGCGGGAGAGGCGGCGCTCATGGGCATCAGCCTCTGCCAGGCGCTGTCCGCCGTGCACCGGGCCGGCGTCATCCATCGGGACGTCAAGGCGCACAACGTGATGCGGGAATCCGGCGGCCGCATCGTGCTGATGGACTTCGGCGCGGGACAACTGCTCGCCGAGACGCTCGGGCCCGACGAGTCCCAGATCGGCACGCCCGCCTACATGGCGCCGGAGGTGCTGGCCGGCGCGCGCGCCTCGGTGGCATCCGATCTGTACGCGCTCGGCGTGCTCCTGTACTACCTGACGAGCGGCAGCTATCCGATCGACGGCCGCTCGTGGACCGACTTCGTCATCGCGCACCGGCGCGCGGACAGGCGCGCGCTCGCGGATGTCCGCCCCGATCTGCCCGCCAGCTTCCTCCGGATCGTCGATCGCGCCTCGTCCGCGGAGCCCGCGGCGCGCTACCAGACGCCCGGCGCGATGCTCCGCGACCTGATGGACGTCACCGGCAGCGACGCGCCGGCGCCCCGCGTCGAGGTGCGCTCGCCGATCCCGCCCGCGCGGACGGATCCCGCGCCGGACGCGGACACGGGATCGGGCACCTGGCGGGCCGTCCGCATCGGAGCAGCCGTCGCGATCGGCATCCTGGCGCTCGGCACCGTGACGTCGGTCACCTTCAACCACACGCTGAGCCGGACAGGCGCCTTCGCGGCGGAGTCCGTGTTCGCCTGGTGGATCTGGGGCGTCCGCGCACTCATCCCCGGCGCGGTGTACTCGACGATCCTCCTGCTTGCCCTGTTCCTCGTCCGGTCCGTCTGGAAGGTCCTGCAGAAGCCGGTGCCCGCCACGGCACGCCTTTCGAACGCGGCGCGTCACCGCGTGCAGACACTCGGCCAGCACCTGGGGCTGGACGATCTCGAGACCCTGGCGCAGGCCTTCCTCGCCGCGCAGATCGTCTGCCTCGGCGTCTTCTGCTGGTGGTTCCGCGACGTGTTTGCCGCCATCGCGGCCTTCGTGGAGTCCGCCCCGCGGGGCACGCTCGAACCGCTCAGGCCGGAACACTTCGAGCGCCAGCAGAACTACAACCTCGCCATCTCGCTGCTGATCCTCGCCATGGGCGCCGGGCTGTTGGCGCTCGACCGGCGCTTCCGCGCGCGGGCGCGGAGCCGGGAAGCGCGCGACAGCCTTCCGGCACCGCGCCACGCCGGATGGCGGCGCGGCTCACTGGCCGTCATCGCCGTCGCCTTCGTGCTGCTGGCCGCCCCGTACCGGTTGATGTGGCACGAGGAGGTGGAGGTAGCCATCTTCGAATCACGGCGCTGCTACGTGCTGGGCGCCTCGGGACCGGACGTGCAGTTGTTCTGCCCCACCCTCGATCCGCCGAGGACGCGGATCGTCGCGCGGACCAGCCCGCACCTCCAGTTGACCGGCGTTGTCGAAAGCCTGTACACCCGTCCCCCTGAATGAGGTGGTGCCATGCCGAATCGAATCGTGCGGGTGATCTGCGCGTGCCTCCTGTCTGCGATCGCCACGCCTGCGTATGCCTGGTTCGGTGACGGCTGGATCGAGAAGCTGAGCGGCCCCGGCCCCTTCTCGGGCTTCACCGCGGACCTGCGGATCCTCTGCATCGCCCTCCCCAGCGCCCGTGTCGCCAATCCGATGGGGCCTGGAGAACACCTCCGGTGGGAGATCAACGAGCGGGCATCGGTCAGCGGGTTGGGCTGCCACTACCTCAAGCGCGACGCCCCACGCCTCGAGGTCGGCGTCCAGTACAGCCGCTACTCCGCCGGCGGCGACGCCAACCTCCTGGACTACAGCCATCGGCCCGACATGGCCGGGCGCGATCGGGGCGTGAGGATGGGTCTCTGGATGGCCACGGTGGACATCCGGGTGAACCACATGGTCGACGTGGGGACGGCTTTCGGCCGCGCGCGGTTCGGGTCGCCGGACGGTGTCTTCCACGACTTCGGGCGATGGGAGTTCGATCCGTTCCGCGTGTCGCTGCGGCCGCTGTCGGCGGTCTCGGACGCGCGATGGGCCGAGATGCTCAACCTCCGCATGGAGGGCCGCTGGTTCATCGGCGGGTTCGACGGTGACGACTTCGGCGCGCGGCCGGGCACGTTCAGCGAGCGGGGCGAGCTCGTCCTGGGCTGGTCCATCGTGGCCGACCTCGGGCCGCTGTTCTGGGGGCATTGAGGGGAACCCGCCCGGGCCGGGGACCCGGGCGTCCCAACTCCGAACCGCGGCGTCCCGTCCAACGTATCGATCGGGAAATCGCCGCCGGGGTCGACGGCCAAAGTGTGGGAGGATACCGTGTCATTCTTCAAGCGCCTGTTCGGAGCGAGCCAGGAGACCGCCAAGCCGCGCGTCAGGGTCTGTGTCGAGTGCGGCATGCCGGTCGCGGAGCACAAGAGCTGGTGCTCGATCCTCCGCGGCGAGCGTGAGATGAACCGCCAGGCGGCCGATCGGGCCCCGTCCGAGTCCTGATCGCGGCCGCGGCCGGAGGCCGATATGCCCGCGAGCGCCCTCGAGATCTTCGTGAAGCTGGACGGCATCGACGGGGACAGCACGGTCCGGGGCCACGAAAAGGAAACCGTGGTCCTGGCCTTCGAGCAGGACATCGCGAACCTCGTCTCCGTCGGCGGGGGCGGAGGCGGCTCCGGCAAGGCCGTCTTCTCGCCCGTCCGCTTCCGCAAGGCCGTGGACGTCGGCTCCGTACCGCTCCTCATGGCGTGCGCCTCCGGCGCGCACATCCGCGAGGCGCGCTTCGTCTTCCGCCGCGCGGGCGCGGGCATCGACTACTACAAGATCGTCCTCGAGGACGTCGTCGTGGCGCACATCGCGCAGCGGGCCGGGACCGGCGCGCAGTATCCGCTGTCCTTCGGGCAGATGGCGACGGGCGCGGACACGGCCGGCGGGCTCGACGAGATTGCGCTCGAGTACGCGCGGGTCCGCTGGGAGTACCGCCCGATCGGCGCGGACGGCATGCCGACGGGCGCCATTACCGGCGGCTGGGATCGCGTGCGGAGCGAGCCGCTCTGAGGCGGCGTCTCAGCCCAGCCGCTTCGACGAGCGCAGCGCGGTCGACATCGACAACGAACGGCTACCCGCCTACCACAGACCGATCGCCTTCCACCACGCCAGACCAAGAGTGAGCCAGATTGCCAGATTGACCAAGGACGCGTAGAAGCCCACACGCCACCAGTCCCCAAAGCCAACGTACCCCTGAGAGAATACGATCGGACCTGTCGTCGTGCCGTAGTGCGTCAGGCCGGCTGTCAGGTTGGCAAGGCACGCCAGCAAGTAGACGGCCAGGGCAGGCGGCGTGCCCAATCCAATGAGCATCGTGACGAACGCAGGAAACATCGCCAACACATGCGCCGTAATGCTGGCAAACGCGTAATGCGCATAGAAGTAGATGACGATCGTGATCAATAGCACCCATCCCCATGACATGCCACTGAACAATGACGCCACCGACGTTGCGAACGCGGTCGTGACGCCAGTTGCGTTGAGGGCCTCGCCTAGCGTGATGAGCCCGCCGTACCATATGAAGACGTCCCACGCTGGTCGCTCGCCCACGGCCCGGTCCCAGGGAAGGATCTGAAGGGCGATCAGGATCCCGACACCGACAAGAGCGACCAGCGTCACGTCAATTCCATGCCAGCCAGACGTCATCCACAGAACGCAGATGCCGGTGACGATTACAGCGACTGCCTTCTCCGGAAGTCGCATGGGTCCCAGAACCCGCAATTCGTCCTGCGCATACTGCCGGGCCGCTGGAGTCTG
This sequence comes from uncultured Bifidobacteriaceae bacterium, assembly GCA_964619705.1. Classification (GTDB taxonomy): domain Bacteria; phylum Acidobacteriota; class Vicinamibacteria; order Vicinamibacterales; family UBA2999; genus VFZN01. The sequence continues at coordinate 79,426 of CAZUGF010000002.1, read as the reverse complement.
TCGTCGCACGGGCGGCAGCAGTCGATACACGAGATACGGCACAGCTATACACGATGCCGCGCCCGGAACCAGGCCCGCCACGAACCAGCTCGACCAGGTAACGGTTACACCCGCCAGCTTGAACGCCATGGCCGCCGCCAAGAGATTGCTCGCCTGACCCGTAATGAACATGGCGCACGCGATGACGCTGCCCTGATACAGGGCGGCCATCAGAAAGCGCCCCAGCTGTGGCGCCGTCGTGCCGGGATGTGACCCGTATAGCTCCGCGATGCTTCTTGCGATCGGCAGAACAATGCCGCCGCTTCGTGCGGTAATAGACGGGATGGTTCCTGCGAGCGCAACATCGGTAAAGACCAGCGCGTAGGACACGCCCAATGCGGTTCGACCGAACGTCCTGACAAACAGCAAGGCCAGCCGGCGGGCCAGTCCAGTGTCCTGCAGCGTTCGCGCCATCAGCATGGCGGCCACCACAAGCCACGCGGATGTGGACGCGAACCCTGCGAGAGCCGCCGCCATAGACAGCCCACCAAGAAGAGGCAGCGCGCATATCCCGAATAGAACAACAATGGCTCCCGGGAATGGCCTGAGCATCAGGCCGGCGATCGTCGCCAGGAATACACCCGTGATTCGCCATCCCTCAAGCGTGACAGACACCGGTTTTGGCACAAGGTGCACGACGACGGCGTAGGTGGCAATCACGCCGACGCACCGCCATGCAATCGCGGCTCCGCCCACTTCCGACACGGGCACACTTGCGGGTTCGCTGGCGCCGCTCCTGCTCGACGCCGCCTTGCGCACGATCATCGTGACGGTTCCGTCTGACGCCGGATCGGCTCAGCGGATCGAGCCGGGAACGAGCAGGTCGCGCATCTCGTCAGCACCGTAGCCGAGCTCACTCAGGATCTCTTCATTGTGTTGTCCCAGCCGAGGCGGAGGAAGCGCACACCCTGCAGGCGACTCCGACAGCTTGACGGGATTACCAGGTAGCTTCAGTCCGGGGAGCTCAGGGTACTCCAGGAGCATTTCCCTGGCGATCAGTTGTGGATCGTCTACCGCTTCGGCGATAGAGCGGACGCGGCCGCTTGGAACGGAAGCTCGCCTCAACAGATCGACAACTTCATCGACCGAGTGTTGACCCAATATTCGCTCGAGTTCCTGTTTGAGTACCGCTCGGTTGTCCAGTCGATCGGTATTCGTCCGAAACCGAGTGTCATCTATCAGCCCGGGGGCACAAAGCGCGCGACAGAATTGAACCCATTGCCGGTGGTTGCCGACGGCCACCATGACGTGGCCATCCTTTGCCCTGAACGTCTCGTAGGGTGCGATCGACGGGTGTTCGTTCCCTCGTCTCGTGGGACTGCTGCCCGTAGCCTGCAGGATGCCCATCGGCATCGCGAGCGTGGACACCAGCGAGTCCAACAAGGCGATGTCCACCAACTGTCCCCGGCCAGTCGAGTCGCGGTGTCGTAACGCCAACAGGATGCCCTGCAGCGCATACAATCCCGCCAGGTAGTCGGTGATGGCGATGCCGACGCGAGTCGGAGGTCCGGACGGGTGCCCCGTTACGTCCATCAGACCCGATTCGGCCTGTATGACCGGGTCGTAGCCCGGAAGCCCGCTTCGAGGCCCATCTTGGCCATAACCGGAGATCGAGCAGTAGATGAGCGCCGGATTGAGTCGTTGAACGTCGTCAAAACCGAATCCAAGCCGCCTCAGGCTCCCCGGACGAAAATTCTCAACCAAGATATCGGACCGCTCGACGAGCCGCCGGAGAATATCAGCACCCCTCTCTGAGCTGAGGTCAACCGTCAAACTCTTCTTGCTTCGATTGACGCCGGCAAAGTAGGTGCTCCACCCATCCACAAACGGTGGCCACGCACGTGTGTCGTCTCCATGAACAGGCTCTTCGACCTTCACGACCTCGGCTCCCATGTCTCCCAGGAACATCGTGCATACAGGTCCAGCCAGCACACGCGTCAGGTCGACCACACGAACTCCGTGCAAAGGCGGCATTGTCAAGCATTCCTCGCTTCGGTGGGGCACGACTGGCGTCAGGCCCTGGTGAAGTGCGCGGGCCGTCGCTCCAGGAAGGCCCGCACGCCTTCCAGCATGTCCGGCGTCCGGCTGATCCGCAGCCGCTCCGCATCCAGTGTGTTTACGGCTTCATCTGCTGGTGGCAGCGCGATTGTTGCGAGCGCGGCTTTCATCGCCTGGAGTGCTCGCGGAGCGCATTCCACAATCCGTTGTGTCACTCCTGCAACGCATGCCTCAAGGGAGTCCTGTCGTTCGAGGTGAGTCAGGAGGCCCCTTTCCCTGGCACCAACGCCGTCGAGCACAGCGGCAGTCAGCAGCATGTGCTTCGCAGCCGGCACTCCTGCGGTATCGACAAGGCGCTTGATCGCATAGGCCGGTGCGACCAGACCTAGCCGGGCCAGGGGCATTGCAAACCGTGCTTCCGGTGAACCGATGCGAACGTCACAGTGCAGGGCCAGTTCGCACCCACCGGCAATTGCGGCTCCGTGGACCACGGCGATTGTCGGATTGCGATGATGCGCGAGGCGTTCCAGCACCTCCGGAAGCCGGCCGTAGTCGAACCATCCGCTCTGCTCGCGCGTCGCCAGCATCTCATTGAGATCCATGCCTGCGCAGAATGCACTCCCGGCACCTCGGAGGATGACGGCGCGAATGCCGTCGTCCTCATCCAGGTCTCTCAATACGGCAAGCAACTCCTCCATTAGGAGCGCCGTGAGCGCGTTCCGCTGCTCAGGTCGATTGAGCGTCAGGGTCGCAATACCGTTCGCGTCCCTTTCAACGATCACACTCTGGTAGACCGCGATAGCGTCCTCCTTTGGTGCGACGATCTCGTATCGGAGATGCCGTGACCAGGCGCCCTAGAAGGAAAAGGTCACTCCCAGTCGAATAATCCGGGGCGGCAGGATGGAGTTGATGGTCCCGAACGTCGGACCCGAGACGACGGCCATGCTGGTAATCGTGCTGGCATTCAGTGCGTTGAACAGGTCAGCTGTTGTTTCCAGGCGCTTGCCTCCTCCCAGCTGGAAGCGCTTCGATGCGCGCCAGTTCAGCGAATTCTGATTGGGTAAGCGTCTGGCACCGAAGTCCTCCATCGGGAGCGTCACCGTGCCCAAATTGGGAATGGATCGAAATACATTTGTTCTCTGCACAGTCGTTCCACTGAGATGCTGAAAGTACGCGCTCGTGTAGACCCCCCACGGCAACTCAATCGTTCCAACCAGTCTGGCGTACCAATCCCAGGTAGTATCCAGAGGGAAGAACTCATCGTTCGGGCTCGCAGGCAAGCCGGCTGATGTCGAGTACTGATGATTCTTGGTCGCCGAGTACGTCGCCATCAGCTCCCAACGGTTGGACATCCGCTTGTTGGCGGTCAGTTCGATTGTCTGAAAGGAGTCGCTTCGACTGTCGGGCCTGGTGTTGAACTCATTTCCGACGAAGGCGGCGCCTCGGTATGCGGGGTCGAAATCGTAGAATGTGACCGTTCCGCCATCGTCACCGGTCCCGACGACGCCATCAGGCCCTGGATCCTGCCTGGTGATTGGAATGTTGTAGACCTCGTATGGACGCAGCACGTTGATCGCCCGGTACAACCCGGATTGGCGCTTGTATACGTAGAGGACCATCGCCGAGAAGTTGGGCATGATCTCGCGTTCGACACTCGCCGACATCTCGTGCGTGACCGGCTGCCTGAGGTCCGGATTCAGGATGTTGTTGCTGGCGCCTGACACACTGATGAAATCCGGACCGTTGAGATCGAGGTCCACCTCGCCTGGCGTGTAGTCGTGGTTTCCGTCATCGTCTTGCCACCGATAGCGGTACACGCTACGAGCATTCTCGTTGTAGTTCAGGGCGAAGTCGTCGGCCATGGTGTGGTTGAACAAGCCGTAGGTCCACTTGAAGACGGATTTCCCCGTACCGGAGATGTCCCATGCCAACCCGATGCGGGGCGCGAACGCGTTCCAGCTGAGGACGTCCAGCTGGGGGAATGTACCCGCCCCGCCGAACACCCCCTGTTCCTTGGTTTGTTCGCCGACATACGATTCGTAGCGCTCCCAGCGAAGGCCGAGGTTCAGGGTCACGCGTCCGAGCGTCCATCTGTCCTGTACGTACGCCGCGTACTGGTCCATGTGATTGGCCGTCGCGACGATCGGGTTGTTGTAGGCTTCAATCTCCGCAGGACGGCCGGACACCCCGCCGACACGGTCAAAGATGAGGCGGTAGTCGCCGCTGGCCATGTTGTGCCACTCAGTACCAGTGTTCTCCCAGAAGAACTGGTAGCCTATTTTGAAGTTGTGCGAGCCGCCCATAAAGGACTCGGGGTACAACGAGACACTTCCGGTGGACTGCCATCGGCTACGTGGCCTGAGCTGGGTCGGCTGCGGGCCCAGGCTTCGGCCCGTCTCTCGATCGAAGCGGCGAGGATTGCCAGGGCGATCCTCTCCTTCTTGGGGATAGCGGTTGGCGTCGTACCATTGCCGGCCGACCATCACGGTGTAGAGCGTCTTGTCGTTGGGGGTGCCAGTCAGCTCGGCCTTGGCAGCTCGGGCGGGAAAGGTATAGTGATAGGTCGCGGGGAACGGCTCGAAAGGGCCGGCGCTCTGGCCGTTCGGTTGCACCTTCTCGTTCCTTTGAAAGAAGCCGGTCATCTTATATTTCTGGGTGGCCTGCAGGGTCATCTTGATGGTCTGATTGGTGACCACGGTCTTGTCGTATCCAGGGACGTCATCGTCGGTGAAGAAGACACCGTCCGGACCGGGCTCCTGGGAGAACCCAATCAGACTCTTCTCGCTCCGCTGATCGTGGAGCGCACCGTAGAACCAGAGCCTGTCCCGCACGATGCGACCGCCAAGGTCACCAGAGATGTCGGTGTAGTACCGCATCTCGTCGCCTGTGGGATCGACACCGAGTTCGATCAACTGCGGTGTGACGTTGCTTGACTGAAGAGTCGAGGTCTGTCCGGAGAATGTATAGCGCCCGTGAAAATCGTTGCCGCCCGACTTGACGATCGCGTTCCATGCCGCGCCCGGAAGGGCCACCTCGGCCGAGTTCCCAACCGCTTGAATTTGCGCTTCCTCGACCGCAGAGTAGTCGTAGAACATCCCAGCCGCGTTGGACCCTTGTCTGGTATTGATTCCTTCGATCTGGGGAGTAATCTGCCCTGACGTGCCGTAGTTGCGCACTCCCGAGCGTTGGTTGTCCAGCGCGCTGCCACCGACGTCGATGTTCTGGGGCCGAAGGCCTGGCGCCATCGCCAGCACATCGGCCCAGGCCCGAGACGTCGGAGTGGACTCAAGGGTTTCCTTCGTAAAGCTCGTCATCGTTGCCGTGGTCGTGAGGTCAACGACGGGCCCCTGCCCGCTGACCGTGAGGGTTTCTTCGATGGAGCCCACTTTCATCACGGCGTCCATGCGGGCGACAAAGCCTGCTGTCAATCGCACATCCTCGCGGACGATGCTCTGAAACCCAGGGAGTGTGTAGGCGACCGAGTAGACGCCAACGGGCAGGTCCAGAAATCTGTAGCCGCCGTCGGCTCCGCTTACTTGCTCGACCTTGCCGAGTTGCATCGCCGGGCTGCTCACGACAATCGTGGCCCCGGGGAGGGTCGCACCGGTTTCGTCAGAGACCCGACCTTCGATGCTGGCTGACCCGACCGCCTGCGCGGCTGCGAGCGAGGAAGTGACGATCAGAACCGCCATCGCGACAACACCGACCAGCCCTGCGCACCGAATGTTTTGACAGACGCCGTTTCTCGCGTGCATGGAACATACCCTCCCTGTCCCGCCGATCCGGGCGCGACCAGACCGCGCCGCACCATCCGTCGCCTCACCCACACGTCCGTCCAACTAGTCCCCGCCGCCCTGCGACGCCGGCGCCGCAGGAAGGATGGCGCTCCGGTCCAGCCTGTTGACTTCGTCGATGATCCGCGCGTAGGCGCGAGCCACTTGCTGAAGCCCTGACGCAGGGATCCACTCAAGGAGCTCCTGCTCGGTGTGCTTGATCTCGGGTGATGAGATCAGCTGTATTGACGGGGCGTCACGGTCGAGCCAGCCGATCTCGCCGGTGGCGCTCGTGTCCATATCGGCGGTGATGCCGATGTTGAACCGGCGGTACGTATCGAGGGCAATGTCCAGCAGTGCGTCGCTGCCCCATACCCACCAGCGCATTGGCGACACGGCCGTAGTCTTTCGAAGCGCCTCGCCCCAGTACTTGGTGCGCACGACGGCGACGTGCTCGAGATTGATCACCAGGGCGGTCTTGGCGAGTGCTGTATCGCGGTTGTCGTGGAGCCATCGGGCGCCGGGCCCACCGTGATGCCCTGCCGAACCCATGAAGCGGATGCCTCGGCGCCGCTGGGCCTGCGGGACCTTCGCAAAGTGCTCGACGAGGCCGACCATGACTGCAAGGCCGCTCGCGTTGTCGAGCGCGGAGTGAAAGTACCCGTCCATGTGCGCGACGATGGTGATGTCCTCGTCGGTGGTCCCGGGCAGCGTGCCCCATACGTGAGCGGTCTTCAGGCCCTCTCGCATCTCGGAACTGATGCGATAGCTCACCTTGACGGTCTCGCCGCGGCCCAGGCGTTCGCGAACTTCTTTGCCGTCTTCGAATCCAAGGTTGAATCCAGGGCCACCATCGATCCTCTCCCAGAGCGAGAAGTTGTCTGAGATGCCGTAGACAACTCCGACGGCTGCCGCGCCGTTCTCGAAGGCTCTTCGGACCGATCCTTGAAGGGCGATTGAGTGCCGTAACTCGCCCGGAAGCGGTATGTCCTGGATGAGGACGGCCTTTCCCTTCACTGTCCGATCGAGAAAGTCTGCGGAGGTTCCTGTTCCAACCCACACGAGCTCGAGTTCGAGGGGGCGCTCAATCGATGGCTGAAGGCGGGCCGGGCGGGCAGACTTCAGTGGAATGACCTGGCCGCCGCTTGAGAACGTAAGGTCCCAGGATGCGACGGTCCACTGCGGGGCGAGGTCGAGCTGCTGGCGGCGGACGTCCTGCAGGCCGTGTTTGCGAAAATGCGACTCTAGCCAGTCCTGCGTTTCGACATGGGCCTGGGTTCCCACATTCCTGCCCCAGAAGACCGTGCCGCGGTCTCGGTCCTTCAATGAGATGGCGACGACATCTTCGACAAGCCGTTTCATGTACCGGCCGTCCATATCGCCGTACTTCTGGTCGTCGGACCGAAGGGGCACCTCGAGGAAAGCCTCCTCTTTCAGAACCCCGGGGGCGTCGAGAAGCGGTTGGCCGAGGGGATTGGGCGTCGCCGGAGGCCGCTGTTGTGCCGCGGTCGTTGCCCCCGCCGGGAGCAACAACGTCGCGGTCACCGTCAGTGCTCCCGTAGCCGTCCATCGAAAGAGGTCCTGCAGACTCATCGTCGGTCTCCCTTCGCCGTGGCCATGTCTCAGTGAGTCACAAATTGCTCGATATGCGAACAAATGTTCGCTATAATGTTGAATTGTTATGGGAGATGCCGTGGCGCCTTGTCAAGCAGTATTATTGTCTGTGACTAGAGTCCGGACAGGATTGACGGAACCGCGACAGGAGTTCGTACAGGGCCTCGAGCGAGGGTTTTCGGTGATCAAGGCCTTCGCTGGAGATGCGAGGACGCTTACGATCGGCGACGTCGCTACGAGGACCGGCCTGACGCGGGCAGTGGCGCGACGATATCTCCTGACACTGAAGGCCCTCGGATACGTGAGTCACGTTGGTCATGCGTTCGCCCTGACGCCACGCGTGCTCGACCTTGGGTTCACCTACATCGCGACCCAGGGGATAGCTGCGCCAGCTCAACCCTATATGGAGGCGGTGGTCGAACAACTCAACGAGGCCTGCTCAATCGCGACCCTCGACGGCCGGGACGTCGTGTATGTCGCACGCGTGCCTTCGACGCGAATCATGACGGTGAATCTCGTGGTGGGTTCACGGCTTCCCGCGCATTGCACGTCCTTGGGAAAGGTCCTGCTGGCGGCTCTCAGCCCGGAGGCGCTTTCGGCCCACATCGATTCGGAGCCCCTCGTGCGCAGGACGGAGCGCACGATCTGCAGCCCTGCTGCGCTGCGAAAGGAACTGAATACGGTGCGTCAACAGGGATGGGCCATCGCGGACGGCGAATCCGAACGGGGTGTTCGGACCGTTGCCGTCCCACTCCTGGATCGCGAAGGGCAGGTGCAGGCGGCATTGAATGTATCCGGCCACGCGTCGCGTGTGTCGCCGCGAGAGCTTCGCACCATTTTCCTCCCGGTGCTCCTCAAGGCGGCAGATGGAATCTCGAGGGCACTTGGCGCCGATCCAGGACCGCCCGTCAAGGCCAGTTCAGGTTCCGTCTCCTTGCGTCACACCGCTCCCTCACGTCGGCGGACGTCGCGAAGCGGGTCCTGAGATGGGCTGGCCAGTCCGCGGCTCAGCGGCTCGGCTCTTCCTCTCTCAGGCCAGTCCTGTGGCAGTCTCGCGAGTCGCAACCGATAGCACGAGCGAGCCGCTCTGAGGCGGCGTCTCAGCCCAGCCGCTTCGACGAGCGCAGCGCGGCCAGGACGAGCACCGTCATCCCCCACGCGAACATCGCCAGCGCCTGCGGCCAGAGCGTCTCCAGCCCCACGCCCTTCAGGAAGATCCCGCGCACGATCACCAGGAAGTACCGCAGGGGGATCAGGTAGGTCGCCGGCTGGATCCAGTCCGGCATGTTCTCGATCGGGAACACGAAGCCGGACAGGTAGATCATCGGCATCAGGAAGAAGAACACCGTGGTCAGCATGGCCTGCTGCTGCGTGTTCGAGATCGTCGAGACGAAGAGGCCCAGCCCGAGCGTGCACAGCAGGTAGACAAGGCTCAGGCCGAAGAGCAGCGGGATGCTGCCGCGCATCGGCACCTCGAACCACCAGAGCGCCACCACCAGCACGAGGACGACGTCGATGACGCCGATGAGACCGTAGGGCAGCAGCTTGCCGGCGATCAGCTCCCACCGCGCCAGCGGCGTCACGTTGAGCTGCTCCAGCGTGCCCACCTCCTTCTCCCTGACGATGGCCATGGCCGACAGGTTGGTCGTGACGACGAGCAGCAGCAGCGCGACGATGCCGGGAATCATGAAGTCCCGGCTCTCGAGACGGGGGTTGAACCAGACGCGCACCTCCAGGGACACTGGTGGCGCCACATCGGCCGCGCCCGGCAGCAGTTCCAGCGCGTAGCCGGCCACCAGCGATCGCGCGTAGCCGAGCGCCACGTTGGTGGAGTTGGCATCGGTGCCGTCGGCCACCACCTGCAGGACGGCGGGACGCCCGCCCTCGACGAGCTGTCCGTAGTCCGCCGGGATGCTGAGCGCCATCCACGCGTCACCGCCGTCCAGCCACGGGTCGATCTCCGACGTGGACCCGAGCAGTCCCACAATCACGAAGTTGGCCGACGCCTCGAAGCGCGCGATGAGCGCGCGGCTGTACGTGGATCGGTCCGCGTCCACGATGACGATCGGGATGTCCTCGACGTCGGTGGTCGCGGCATAGCCCAGTACGCCGAGCTGGATGATCGGCGCAAGGATGACGATGCCGAAGAGGCGGGGATCCTGGCGGAGCTCCAGCAGCTCCTTGCGCACGAGGTGCAGGACGCGCCGCATGATCAGGCCCACTCCCGGTTGAGCCGCAGCGCGGCGAGGCCGAGCGCCGCCACGGCAAAGACGGCGAGCGCGGCAAGCTGCTCCCAGAACGCCTCCGGCCCGGCGCCCTTGAGCACGATGGCGCGGAGCGACACGAGGAAGTAGCGGGCCGGCACGATGTAGCTGACCGCCTGGACGAATGCCGGCATGCTCGAGAGGGGGAAGACGAACCCGGACAGGACGAAGGTCGGCAGGAACGACGAGAGGAGCGCCACCTGGAACGCCACCTGCTGGGACGTCGCGATCGTCGAGATGAGCAGGCCCTGCGCCTGCGCGCCGACGAGGAACAGGGCGATCGTGCCGCAGAGGACAATCCACGATCCGCGCATCGGCAGCTCGAAGAGCGCCTGCGCGGTGAAGACAATCAGGAGCGCGGCCGCGAACGAAAGCACCAGGTAGGGCAGCGTCTTCCCGAGGATGAATGCCATCGGGCCGATCGGCGACATCCGGATCTGCTCCATCGTCCCGCGTTCCTTCTCGCGGACCACGGCGAGAGCGGTCGAGACCACCGCCGTCACCATCGCGATGAAGGCAATGAGCCCGGGGACGAGGAAGAGCGTGCTCCGGAGCTGCGGGTTGTACCAAATGCGCGGTTCGAGCGTGAGGCGCGGTGCGCGTGTGGTATCACCGGCCGATGCCGCGCGGGCGATGAGCACGTCCCCGGAAAAGCCGGCGACGATGGCCTGTGCGTAGGCCATGACGGTGGAGGCCGTGTTGGCGTTGTCGCCATCGATGATCACCTGTACGGTGGCCGGCCGGCGCGTGGCGACGTCCCGCTCGAAGCGCGGCGGGACCACCAGCACCGCGCGCGCCTCGCGCCGATCCACCATCTCGTCGATCTGCCGGTCCGCATCGACGTAGCCGACGAGGCGGAAGTAGCCGGAGTTGACGAAGGCGGAGATGAGCGCGCGGCTCCCGGTGGTGCGATCACGATCCTGCACCGCCAGCGACACGTCGCGGATGTCGAAGTTGAGCGCGTAGCCGTACAGCAGCAGCATGAGTGCCGGGAAGACGAGGAGGATCATCAGCGTGCGCGAATCCCGGAGGATCTGGTGCAGCTCCTTGACCGCGACGGCACGAATGGTCCGCATCATGCCGGGGCCGCCGTGCGCTCGACGACGTCGAGGAACACGTCCTCCAGTGACGGGGCGATGCGCGTCACGCTGCGGACGTCGAGGCCCGCGTCGGCGAGGACGCGAGCGGCCGCCTCCTCCGCTCCGTGGGTGGGGCGCATCACCGCGTGGACGGCCGTCCCGAACAGGCTGGTCTTCTCCACCGCCGGGGAGCGATCGAGGGCTTCCATGGCGGCCACCGGCTGCGCGGCGTGAATCTCGACGATGGGGCGGTCCGCGAATGCCTGCTTCAACTCGGTGCTCGTCCCGAGTGCGGCCAGACGGCCGGCCTGGATGATCGCAATCCGGTGGCAGTGCTCCGCCTCGTCGAGGTAGTGCGTGGTGACGAGCACCGTGGTGCCGGCGTCCGACATGCGATCGATCAGGTCCCAGAAGTGGCGGCGCGAGAGCGGGTCCACGCCGCCCGTGGGCTCGTCCAGGAAGACGATGGGCGGCTCGTGGAGGATCGCGCAGCCGAGCGCGAGGCGCTGGCGCCACCCGCCGGGCAGATCGCGCGTCAGCGTGGTCTCGCGGCCCTCGAGGCCGGCCATACGGAGCACGAAGCGGCGGCGCTCGGCGAAGCGTTCGCCGGCGAGGCCGTAGATGCCGCCGAAGAACCGGATGTTCTGGTCCACGGACAGCGGCTCGTAGAGCGAGAAGCGCTGCGACATATAGCCGATGCGGCGCTTGACGCCTTCCGGATCGCGGGCGACGTCCACGCCGCCGACGATGGCCGTGCCCGACGTCGGGCGCAGCAGCCCGCACAGCATGCGGATGGTCGTGGACTTGCCGGCGCCGTTCGCACCGAGGAACCCGAAGATCTCGCCCGGCGCGACGGCGAACGACAGGTCGTCCACGGCCTGGAAGGTACCGAAGCGGCGAGAGAGTCCGCGAACGTCGATGGCGGCCATCGGGTCAGGGCCGGCCGAGCGACCGCTGCAGGCGTGCCTCGGCCAGGCGGACGCCGGCCAGCGCGCGGGCGCGTGACAGCTCCGCGGAGAGCAGTTGGTCCTGGGCGAGCAGGACGTCGGTGGTCGTGGCAACGCCGACGGCAAAGCGCTCGCCGAGCACGCGGCGCGCTTCCGCAGCACTGCGGATGCCGTCCTCCGCGGCGCGGACGGCGGCGAGGTTGGACTGGAGGTCCAGGACGCGCTGGCGCACCTCGGCGGCGACCGTGGCATCGAGGTCGCGGAGGCGCTCCTCGGCAGCAATCACGCCGGCGGCAGCTTCCGCCGTCTCCGCGCGGGTGCGGCCGCCGTCGAGAAAGGTCCAGCTGGCAGTGATTCCCACGTCCCACGAGGGCTGCCAGGTCGCCTCGCGCGGGAAGATCCTGGCGTTCGGGTTGGCGAAGTCGTACCCGCCGGCCAGGGCAATCGTCGGCCGCCGGCCCGTGGCGGCCGCCTGGACACGCGCCTCCGCGCCGTCGACCCGGAACCTCAGCGCCTGCCGCTCGGGCCGCTGGCCGAGGGCCTCGTCGATGAGGGCGGCAGAGACTGCTGCGCTCTCCGGAGGGTTGGGGCCTGTCCCGGTCACACTCGGAAACAGTCGGGAGGACTCGAGGGCGTCGGCAAGCTCGACGGGGGCCTCGGGGGCGGCGCCGATCAGACGCCGGAGGTCGATGAGGGCGGACTCGCGCAGGTTGACGGCCTCGATGAGCTGCACCTCGTCGTGCGAGCGCTGCGCCTCGAACGTCAGCACGTCGCTTGGCGGGACGAGCCCCACGGCGTGCCGCGCGCGCGCGTCCGCCAGTTGAGCGTCCGAGCGGGCCAGGGACGCTTCGAGGACGCGTACCGATTCCAGGGCCGTTGCCACCGCCCAGTAGGCCCGCTGCACTTCGAATCGCAGATCGGCGCGGGCCGCCTCGATCTCCGATCCAATCGCGCGCGCATCGGCCGCCGCCGCACGCTCGAGGGCGTCGGTCCGGCCTGCGGTGTAGATGGGCCACCCGGCGCCGACGCGCATGAGCACGTTGTCCGGGACGTCCGGATAGAGGACGCGGATGCGCCCGTCGGCCTGGGGTACGCCGAACTCGTCGACGTGATTCGTGCGCGTATACCCCGCGGTGGCCGTCGCCGTCGGACGCGCCGCGGCCTGCCGGACACGCACGGCGGCTTCGGCGCCCTCCAGCCGCGCGCGGCCCTCGGCCAGGCGATGGCTGACCTCCATCGCCCGGGCGATGGCATCGGCAACGGTCAACCGGATGGGCGCGGGCTGCGCGCCAGGCGCCGCAGCGAGACAACCGACAATCGCCAGGGTCAGTACAGATGTGCGGGTCATGACTGGAGTCCTGTGAGCTTTGCGATGAACACGTCCTCGAGTGACGGCACGATCGGCCGCACGGAGACGCCGTCGACACCGGCGGCTGCCATCGTCTGGTCCAGCGTGGAGCGTGCCGTGGCAGGGTCTGGCGTCGACAGCCAGGCGTGGAGTCGATCGCCGAACAGGTGCGTCTGGAACCCCTCGGTTCCCATCCCGGCCAGGCGCGCCGCGACGCGCCTGGGATCGTCGACGGTGACCTCGAACCAGTTGCCCGGCATCTCGCGCCTGAGCCGATCCGGCGCGTCGAGCGCGAGCAGCCGTCCTTCGTGCAGCAGCGCGATGCGCGCGCACCGCTCGGCTTCGTCCAGGTACGGCGTGGACATGACGATCGTGATCCCCAGTTCGAGAAACCGGGACAACAGCTTCCAGAACTCGCGACGGGACACCGGGTCCACGCCCGTCGTCGGCTCGTCGAGCACCAGGACCTGCGGCTCGTGGACGAGCGTGCAGGCGAGCGCCAGCTTCTGCTTCATGCCGCCGGACAGCCGGTCGGCGAGGCGGGCTCGGAACGGCGTGAGCTGCGTCATCTCGAGGAGCTGGTCACGCCGGGCCTGGTAGCCCCGCATGCCGTGAATCTCCGCGAAGAAGGCGATGTTCTCGTCGATGCTGAGATCGCCGTAGAGGCTGAAGCGCTGGGACAGGTAGCCGACCGAGGCGGTCACGTCGCGATGCTGCCGCACGGGGTCGTGGCCGAGCAGCCGTACCTCGCCCGCATCCGGGCGCAGCAGCCCGCACAGCAGCCGGATCGTCGTCGTCTTGCCGGCGCCGTCCGGGCCGATGAGGCCGAACATCTCACCGGCGCCCACGTCGAACGACACGCCGGCCAGTGCCTCCACCGGGCCGTAGCGCTTCCGCAGGTTGGCGACGCTGATGGCGCTCACGAGACCGGCGTCAGCGGAAGCTCCGCCTCGACGGGCATCCCCTGCTTGAGGATGCCGTTCGTGTTGTCGACCGAGACGCGGACGCGGTATACGAGCTTGGACCGCTCCTCGGCCGTCTGGACATTGCGCGGCGTGAACTCCGCTCTCGGCGAGATGTAGGACACCGTGCCCTCGAGCGGCGCGCCGCCGGCGTCGGTGAACACGTAGGCCGGCTGGCCAATCCGCAGCCGCGGGATCGACGGCTCCGGTACGAACACGTCGGCCCAGGCCCGATCGAGGTCCACGACGACGAGCACGGGTGTTCTCGGCGCGATGACCTCACCCTGCTCCACCAGCTTCCCGGTGACGATGCCGGACGCGGGAGAGGTGAACGTGGCATCGGCCACGTTCTTCTCGAGGGTGGCGATCTGCGCGGTGGTGGCCGCGAGTCTGGCCCGGGCGGCCTCGATCTCCTCGCGCCGGGCGCCCGCCTGCAGGCGCGCGAGAGACTCCTCTGCCGCGCGAATGCGGTTCTCCGCCGCGTTCACACGGTCCGCCGCCACGCTCCGCCGCGTCGCCGCATCGTCGCGCTGCTTGCGTGAGCCCGAGTTGGAGCGCAGCAGCGCCTCGAAGCGTTCCAGGTCCTGCTCCGCCGAAGCGAGTTCGGCCTGCGCGCCGGATGCATCCGCGCGGGCGACGGCCACCTGGGACTCCGCCTGGCGGAGATCCTCGGGCCGCGCGCCGGCCATGACGAGACGCAGCTGCGCATCGGCCTGCGCCTGCTCGGCGCGGGCGCGGACGAGGGCCAGCTCCGCGTCGCGCGCGTCGAGGACCAGCACCTGCTGTCCGGCGGTGACGCGGTCGCCTTCCTGGAGGGTCAGGGACAGGATGCGTCCGCCGGCATCCGGCGCGAGGCGGGTCTCGGTGGCCTCGACATGTCCGGAGACGCGCACGCGGTCCGAGGGAGGGGCGTCGGCGCATCCGGCGGCAAGCAGGACGAGGGCGGCGGCGAGCTGGCGGGTCATGGTCGGGGCTCCCTGGCGAGCAGGCGCCGGGCGGCCTGCTCCATGTGGGTGGTGAGTTCGGCCTGGGTCACGGGGGCGAACATCGGCAGGTCGATGCGGCCGGGGCGGCTGGCGGTGCGTTCACGGGCGGCGTTGAGGAGGATGGGGCCGAGGATGGACATGTAGGCGAGGACGGGGTCGATGGGCCTGAAGGTTCCGGCCTCGTGTCCGGATTGGAGGATCCGGGCGAAGGCGACGAAGACGGTCTTCATGAGGGCCAGGGTCTCGGGGTCGAGTCGCGGGGCGCCCTCGGCCATCTCCCTGAGCATGAGTGGCGGAAACCAGGGGCTGGTGCCGGCGAGGTCGATCATGCCGCGGATGAACTCGGCGAGCCGGTCATCGGCGGGGATGGGCTTGTCGACGACGACGGTGACGACGTCACCGAAGGCGCGGAGCATGTGTCGCACGACCTCGCGGTAGAGGGAGAGCTTGCTGTCGAAGTGGTAGTAGATCATCGCCTTGTTGAGGCGTGCGGCGTGTGCGATGTCGTCGACGCCGACGCCGGCGAAGCCGCGGTCGGAGAAGAGCTCGGCGGCGGCGAAGAAGACGGCGTCGCGAGAGGGTTGGGAGGCGGGGGATCGTCGGGAACGGGGCGTGGACGCGGAGCGGCGGCGAGGGGGGCGCGGAGGGCGAGGGGGTGGCGTCGGCATGGTGACGGCAAGCTGATCAACTAACCAGTTAGTGTGTCTAACTGGTTAGTTACTACGCGGGCCGGGAGCGTGTCAACGCCCGGGCCGAGCCGCCCCCCCGGGCGGGTCTGAAGACCCGCCCTACACCCGACGCCCAACTATCATGAACTCCATGCCGCCACCCGCCCCGCCACCCCTCACCATCACCATCGCCGGCGGCTCCGGCTTCCTCGGCCAGGCCCTCACCACCCGCCTCCGAAACGACGGGCACCACGTGCAGACCCTCACGCGCCGCCCGCGCCCGGGCGTCGCAACGGACCTCCCCTGGACCCCCGACGGCACCGCCGGTCCGTGGGCCGCCACCCTCGCCAGCACCGACGTCCTCGTCAACCTCGCCGGCGAGAGCATCGCCGGCCGGCGCTGGACCACCGCGCGCAAGCACGCGCTCCGCGAGAGCCGCCTCCTCTCCACCCGCAGCCTCGCGCACGCCCTCGACGCCGCGCCGCCCAGGCCGCGGCTCCTCATCAGCGGATCCGCCGTCGGCATCTACGGCGCCCGCGGCGGCGAACCCGTCACCGAAGCCACGCCGGCCGGCAGCGACTTCCTCGCACGCCTCGCCGTCGAGTGGGAATCAGAAGCCGCACGCGCCGTGTCCGCCCAGACCGCCGTCGCCCTCATCCGTACCGGCATCGTCCTGCACCCCGCAGGCGGGGCACTGCGGTCGATGCTGCTGCCGTTCAGGATGGGCGTGGGCGGGCCAATGGGAACCGGCCGCCAGTACATGCCGTGGATCCACCTTCAGGACTGGGTGGCGTTGATCACGCACGTGATCCGGCGCGGCACGGGTGTAACCGGTGAGCAGCAGGGCGGGAACCCGAGCGTGACCGCGTGGAACGCCACGGCGCCAGCGCCCGTCACCAACCGCACGTTCTCGCGGACGCTCGGGCGCGTGCTGGCGCGGCCGGCTGTGCTTCCGGCGCCGGCCTTCGCGCTGCGGATGGCACTCGGCGAGATGTCGGTGATCGTCCTGACCGGCGCGCGCGTCCTGCCGGAGCAGGCCCTCGCCAGCGGCTTCCGGTTCGCCTTCCCGGAACTGGAAGCCGCGCTGAGGAACCTGCTGGATCGCCGCTAGCCAGAACGATTGATGACGCGCGGCGTTGTTCGCGCCCGGACGGGGTCCGCCTGCGGTGGAAACCGTCCCGGCGGGCCTACGGCTTCCCGTACTTGTCGAGCGTGGCCTTCCACTCGCTGACCGGCTCCGGCGATCCGCCCAGCCCCTCGAACACGATCTGCCCGGTCCGGTAGCCCATGCCGTAGAACCTGTCGTTCGCGTCGCGGTCCTGGTTGATCGTCGTACCGTTGATCGACACGCCGGCAAAGAGGCCGCGCGTCCGGGAGTAGCTGAGAATCTGCGCGCGAAGCTGGATATCGGTGGAGGCGCTGGCATCGCGGCCCACCGGTCCTGCCGCGACCGACGCGTCCGCGCCAATCTTGAACTGGTTCCGCACGAGCTGCTCCAGCCCGCGGCGGTTCTGGATTACCAGCACGAGATCGACGGCCTGCGCGCCAATCTGCGCGCCGATGCTGCCGCCGGTGATGGTCAGGAACGCCGGCGACGTCCATTCACCGGTCTTCGCGTCACGCGCGCTCAGGATCCCGCGCCCGCGCTGCGCCCCGATGATCACGCCGCCCTTGATGAGCGACGGGAACACGGCCACGGCCTCGGCCTTCTGCAGGATGGCACTCGGAATGGCCTGATCTCCCGCATCCATGATCTCGGTCAGGACCATCACGGCCTCGCGCACGCGCGCCGCTTCGTCCGACTGCGCAGCCACCGTCGTCATGGCCGCCGCACACACCGCCGCCGCCATCAGGTATCGCATATGGGCTTACGTTAGCAGAATCTGGGCTCTGGGCTCTTAAAGCCTGAAGCCCAAAGTCCAAAGCCCCTACCTCTCTCCGCCCAGGCTCAGGAGGTTGGCCATCAGCCGGAACGCACCGTCGGTGCCGGCCGGCAGCTGGCGCCACAGGCCGAGACCCACATAGAGCCATCGGCCGCTCCCCACCTTCGCCTCCACGAGCGCGCCGCGCTTGGCGCCGCGGTTGTTCGCGAACGGCTCGTCGAACTCCAGCAGGTCCACAATCTGCGGATCGCGCCCCTCGGTGTCGAAGAAGTAGAGGCCGCGCTCCTGCCGCCATCCCATCCAGTCGGCGCGGCCGATCGTGTTGGGACTGTTGAACACGGGGTGCTCCGGCGCGAGGATGCGCACCTCGGCGTTCTCGTCGGTGACCCGCGTGCGGCCCACCTTGCCGGGGTAAGGCGCATACTGCGCCTCGTTGAACTCGAACTTGTTGTAGTTGACGATCACCGTGCCGCCGGCGCGCGCGTAGTCGAGCAGGCGCTGGTTGTACGCCCGCAGATCGAGACGGCGCTCGTAGGCGCGCACGCCCGTCATCACGACGTCGTACGTCGACAGGTCGCCCCAGGCCAGTTCATCGGCGCCGAGGAGCGTGACCGTGGCGCCCAGTTGCTCGAGCGCGGCCGGGACCTCGTCACCCACGCCCATGACGTAGCCGACGGTGAGGTTGGGCCGCACCGCGACGTCGAGCGCCTTGGCGGCAATCACCGGCTCCACGAGCACGTGCCGCCGCGTCGTGTGCGGGTACTCCACGCGCTGGTAGCCGTGCGCGTAGACGCGATCCCCGCTCGTCACGCTGGCCGTGATCGCGTAGGAGGCACCGCCTGCCCCGCCGGCGGCCGCGGCCAGCATCGGCGGGGGCGGCGCCTCCACGGCAAACCTCACGGTCACGGCCTCGTCTTCGCGCGAGAAGCTCACGGGCACGGAAGCCGGGGTCGCGCTCCACGAGGGCGGCAGCGCCAGCGTCACCTCACCCGTCGCCGCGCCGCGCGCATGGTTGGTCACCGTGACGCGGACATCCTTCCGCGTCCCGCGCACGTTGCCGGGGCTCGCGTGCGTGGACACCACGAGCGTCGCCGGCTGCGTCGTCACGGCAAACGCGGGGACGACGTGCAGTTCGGCGCGCTTCTCGCCGCTGAAGATGTTCCCCTCGGAGCGCGCCTGGACCGGAACGGTGATCGGGAACGCTGCACCCTCGATCTCCAGCGTGAACGTGGCGGTGAACGGCGTGGGACGGAACGGCAGGCCGAACGGCACGTCGGGATCCAGGACGAAGCGTGACGCGTCGGTGGCGTACTTGAAATGCGCGGCCGTGGGCCGCGCGTCAGCCGGAATCACGCCGCCCTTCTCCGTCGGCTGGTCGAAGCCGTTGAGCGTGCGGCTGGTCACCTGCACCGGCACGGACCCGCGCGTGGCGGCGAGCATCCGCACGCCCACCGCCTGCCCCGGCGTCACCAGCCCGTCATCGGCAATCGCCTCGAGCCGCACGTCCGCGGCGATGACCAGGGTATCGGCGAACTGCGACTCCTTCTGTGCCAGGCGGAAGTCGATCTCGAACCGCGCCCCATCGTCGAGCCCCATCCCGCCCAGGTCCCGGCGGAGCGCCCGCACGGCCGTGAGTCCCTCGGCCAGCGGCGCGGCGGTGGCGGCGCTGCCACGCGCGGCCAGCGCCTGACGGGCGGCGGCGACGCGCTCGCCGATGCGGGTCAGGGCAGCGGTCAGCACCGCGGGCGGCGTGCTGCCCGCGTACGCGGCCAGCGTCGCGAGGCCCGTCTCCACACCGTCGAACGGATCGGCCTCCACGCGATCGAGCCCGTCCGGCAGCACCGTGTCGCGGAGCCTGTACGCGCGCACGCTGCCCGGGCCCAGCATGCCGCCATCGCCCGGCAGGGGAAGCAGCTGGGACATCCCCTGGCACTTGTGCATGCTGCGCGCCTCGCCCGACAGCTCGTTGTAGGTGCGGCCGAGCACGCTGTCATACCGGGCGCCGCCCTCGAACATGAGGGCCTTCGAGGCGCCGGGGCCCGCCAACTGCGGCGCGCGTCCACCCGGCCCGCCCGGTCCCCCGAACCCGGCCGTGTAGTAGAACTTCTTCGCCTGCCACGGGCGCAGGCCCTCCGCCATCTGCTCCGGGAACTGCGCCGGGTCCGCCGCCGCCCGGAACGCCTCGAGCGTCAGGTGCGACGAGGCCTGGTGGTGCTGGCCGCCGCCATCGCCGTCGAACACGAACCCGACGATGACATCCGGGCGGATCGTGCGGATCATCCGGACGTAGTCGCCGAGAATCTCCTGCTTGCCCCACTTCTCCAGCGTCTCCTCGATGCTGAAGGAGTAGCCGAAGTCCACCGCGCGGGTGAAGTACTGCTCCGCGCCGTCGTAGCGGTGCGCGGCCAGCAGTTCCTCCGTGCGCAGGACGGCCAGGGCCTCGAAGAGCTCCGGGCCGATCTCGTTCTGTCCGCCCTCGCCGCGCGTGGCGGTGACGAGCGCCGTGCGGAACCCCTTCCCGTGCCCGTAGTACGCCAGCATGGCGTTGTTCTCGTCGTCGGGATGCGCCGTCGTCATCATGAACGTGCCGACGGTGTCGAGCTTCCGGAGCGCCAGCTCGAGCGCCGGCTCGCCGCGGAGCGCCGCAACGGGCTGCAACTGGTGCTGTGCCGAGAGGGTGGTGGAGGCAAGAACGGCGAGGAGGAGAAGCGTGCGCATGACTGGTTGGGGGCTGGAACGGCGGATGACCGGTGTGGACGAAGCTGAATCGAGGGTGGTGGCCGGGGCCGGGAGCCGGGACGTTGATCGTCCCGGTTCCCGTTCCCGGCGGTGATGGTCGAGCGGATCGCGTCGCCTGACGCGATCAGAACGTGAACTTGAACCCGATCTGCAGCTGACGCTGCTCGTAGCCGCCGTTCGGCGTGAGCTGATCGCCGGACGTCGGGAGCGGCGCGTTCGGAATCCCGAGCGCGTTGGCGGCAATCGTCGCGTTGACGCCGGAGGTCTGCACCGTGTTGAAGATGTTCTTCACCTCGGCGATGACCTCTGCGGCGCGGTTGCCGCCGACGCGGACGCGGCGCGAGTAGCGGAGGTCCACGTTGTAGCGGGCCGGCAGGTTCAGCGAGTTGCGCGCCACGCCATCCGGGCGGTCGCTGGCCGTGCCGTCGGCGTTGATGTCCGGCGCCACGCGGAGGTTGACCGGAATGCCGCTCGCGAACTGCATGGCGATGCCGAACACGTTGTCGTTGAGCAGCACGCCCAGCATGCCGTCGCGGTCGAACCGCGGCGTCGCCACGATGCTGCCGGAGAAGGTGTGGCGCTGGTCGAGGACGTTCGGGCCCTTGTCCCGATCGAGGTTCGTGACGTCGGTCCGGCCCGGATCGCCCTGGACGGACAGCGCGCTCGTGATGGGTGCGTTGTCCTCGCTCTTGCCGAGCGTGTAGGCCAGGTCGAAGCCGATGCCGTTGATGCTCCGGCGCGTGAACTGCAGCGTCATGTTCCGGTAGGTGGAGTCGCCGATCGACTGCGTCGCGTTGATCACGTTGTAGCGGGGGTCGACGCGCGTCGAGCTGTTGATCGCACTGCTGAAGATGGGGATGCCGCTCGGGAGCGTGCCGACCGGGTTGATGAGGTTGATGTTGGTCACGACGGGCAGGTTGTAGCCCTTGACGTAGGACGCGCCGATGCCGACCGAGTAGCGGTCGTTGAGGGCGCGCTCGAACTGGACGTTGTTCTGCCACGCACGCGCGACCTTGAAGTCCGGGTCCACGGTCCACGCCGTGTTCGGGTTCGCGCCGGCGCCGGCGCTCAGGACGGCCGGGAACGCCGGGGCGCCCACCTGGTTCGGCGTGAACGTGGCGGACGCGCGGGCATTGGTGCCGTCATTCTGGAGGGCCTGCTCGTAGATCGCGTTCAGCGTCTGGTCGTACATCAGGCCCGTGTTCGCGCGCAGCACGGTGCGCCGCTGCGCGCCGAGCGTCCACACCGCGCCGATGCGCGGCGCGAAGTTGCTCTTCGAGACCGGGAACTCGTGCGAGCTCGCGATCGGCGCGTTCGGGTTGCCATCCGGCACGCCGTAGATGTCGTAGCGCACGCCGTACAGGATCTTGAGGTCCGCGTTCACGCGCCAGTCATCCTGCACGAAGAAGCCGTACTGCGACGTGTTGTACTCCAGCTCCGGCAGCCCGAAGTACTGGGTGAAGTTGGTGTAGCCGAACGGGTTGGTGCCGTTGGCGGCCGCCAGGTAGGCGGCGGCGTTCGGGAACGTGTACAGCGTCGCCGGGGCGGCGCGCCGCGTGTCGGCCACGAACTGCAGGTCCAGGCCCGCCTTGAACGCATGAGCGCCGCGCAGCAGCGTCGTGCTGTTGTTGAGCTGGAGCACGTCCTGCGTGAAGCCGAAGCCCGCGTCCGCCGTGCCCGCGATGGGCCCGCCGAAGTTGGCGACGTTCGGGATGTTGACGGCCGGCCCGCTGCCCGCGAGCGCGTTCGGCACGCGGCTCTGCGCGCGCGTCGCATACTGGAACCGGAACTCGTTGAGCACGCTCGATCCAATCGTGGAGATCAGCTGCGCGCCGGTCGAGTGCTGCCGATCGGCAAAGTCCGTCGCCCGCTGCGTGGACGTGATGCCCCCGCCCACGTTCGCCGTGATGAAGTTGTCGAAGAACATGTAGCGCACCGAGAGCCGGTTCGCCTGGTTGATCTGGTGATCGATCTTCCCGATCGCGAACTCCGTGTTCAGGCCGCGCGGCTGGTAGGCCGGCTCGTTGAGGCCCAGCAGCGCCTGGTTGGCCGGCGTCATCGTGATGACGCTCAGGCCGGACAGGTCGCGCTCGGTGTGCTCGTAGCCGCCGAAGAAGTGCGTCTTGTCACGGATGACGGGACCGCCCAGGTCGAAGGTGTAGACGTTGACGTCCGTGGGCGGCTTGCGATCGCTCGTGCGCGCGCCCTGCGTGTAGAACGGGAACGCGACCATCGGCTTCCGCTGCAGGCGATAGCTGCCCTGGCCGCGGAACGCGTTCGTGCCCGACGGCGTGATCGCGTTGTAGACCAGCCCCATCGTCTGGCCGAACTCCGGCGCGTAGCCGGTCGTCACGACCTTGACCTCGCGAATCATCACCTCGGACATCGGCATCTGCCGCAGGCCCGCGCGATCCTTCTGCGTGTTGTTGCTGCCGTCCACCTGGTAGTTGACGCGCAGCAGCGCGCCGTTGGCCGTCAGGCGCGGCACGCCGAACTCGTTGGTCTCGAAGCCGACGACGCCGGGCTGCAGGAGCGCGAAGTTGTAGGGGTTGCGCGAGGTGAGCGGGAGCGTCTTGATCTCGCCCTCGCTGAGCGTGCGGCCCTGCTCGATCTTGCCCAGGTCCACCAGCGGCGCATCGGCCGTCACCGTGATGGTCTCCTGCAGCTCGCCGACGCTGAGCGTGACGTCGATGACCGCCGTCTGCCCGGCCCGCAGCGTCACGCCCGTCTGCTCGAACCGCCGGAAGCCCTGGAGCTCCGACACGACGCGGTAGGTGCCGAGGGACAGCAGCGGCGCGCGGTAGAGGCCGCTTTCGTTGGTCACGACCACGCGCTGGTCGCCGGTGTCGATGTTGGAGACCGTCACGGTCACGCCGGGCAGCACGCCGCCCTGGTCGTCCTTGACGATGCCTTCGATCGTGCCGTTGATTGCCGTCGACTGCGCCGAGGCCGACGTGGCCACGGCGAGCGTCAGGAACAGTGCGGTGAGGGTGCGGAGCATGTGGGGATGACCTCCAGTAGGGTTCAACATCCGAGTATATCCCCCCGGTAACAGAAGCACGACGTCCCCTCCCGGTGACGCCGGCGGCGCCGTCCCGGCACTCCGCCTACTCGCCCCCGCACAGGAACCAGCGGTCCACCCTCTCCATCCGGCCGTCACCCTCGCACGGCTCCTCCTGCACCCGCACGACACCCGGCCCGTGGTCGTCCGCCAGGCGCTGGTACTCCCGGATCCGCTGCAGATCCGTGGAGGCCACGCGGACGCGCTCGCCCGTCAGGAACGTGATGGCATAGGCACGCCAGTAGGTGGCACGCGCCACGGTGACGCCGCGGGCCTCGAGCCGCTCGGCCACGCGCGCAAAGCGGACCGGAGGCGGCGCAAACGTCGATCGCTGGATGACGACGACGTGATCGACGGCCGAGGCGGCGGCCAGGAGCCCGAGGAGCGCCCCACCCGTGGCACGGAGCCACACCGGGCGCCATCCCTGCAGCACGAGCGCGCCGATGCCGACCGGCCCATAGAGCGCGAGCAGGCCGTAGCGGAACGTGAACATGCTGAGATCCCTGGTGAGCGCGTACACCAGGGCCGCCTGTATCCCGATCAGCACCAGGTACAAGGGGAAGACCGCCGCGGGGCCGGCGCGGCCGCGGCCCAGCTCCAGCGTGAGGCCGACGCCAATCGCAAGCCCGAGCACCAGGGCAATCGGCAGGAGCTCACGCCAGCCGACGTGCGCGTCCGTGCCGATCGAGAGGAGGTAGGGACGGAAGCCGTCCAGCCCGGTGAGCATCGGCACGTACTCGACCGCCAGGGCGCGGAACCGGGCCGGGAGCGCCTGCGCCTCGACGTTGGCCCGCGCGACAAGCAGCGTGACGTTGTCCTGCGTGGTGCTCGCAACCTCGACGCCCGCGGTGCCCGGTCCCAGCAGGTCCGCGTACGGCTTGAGCGCGTTGATGCCCTGGAAGACGGCGACGAACGCAAACGCCGTCAGCGCCCACGGCCGGGCGATCGAGAGGATCCGTCCGCGGGCCTCGATCGCGTGCACGATCAGCAGCGCCGAGAACGCATACGCGATGAACTCGCGATGCAGGAACGCCACGCCCATCATCGCGCCCAGCAGCAGCGGCCGCCCGCGCACCATCCACAGGAGCAGCGCCCAGAGGAACGGCTCCGGGTTGCCGCCCTGCGCCTCGAGCAGGTGCGCCGACGTCACGAACGGCGCGAGCGCGAACGGCGAGGCCGCGAGCGCAGCGGCCCACGGGTGGAGCCGCGCATCGCGAACGAGCAGCCGCCACAGCAGGAGGCTCGTCGCCACGTTCAGGAGTACCATCGTGAGGCGCAGCGAATGGACCGACGCCCCGAGCACCGCGAACACGGGAGCCATGAGCCACGCTTCGACCCCGAGCATGTACTCCTGGCCGTAGAAGAACAGCGGAAACGATCGGCCCTCCGACAGGTGCTTGGCCATCAGCCCGACGATGGCCTGATCCGAGTCGAAGTAGCTCTCGTCCCAGGCGAGCAGGAACCAGCTCCGCAGGACGACGGCCGCCACGACGACGGCAGCGGCGGCCAGCGCGTGCCGGTTCATCGGGCGTGAGACCTGAGACATGATGCAGGACGCGATGATAGCAGCAGCCCTCGCGCCGGGCTGCCCGTCGGCATGGCAGCGCGGCATCTTCGCACTCGTCGGCGCCGGCGTGCTGGGCGACGTGCCGCTCGCCGATCGCTGGCCGTCGCCGATGTGGTTCGGCCTGCCGGCCATCCTGTTTGCCGCCGCCGCTCTCGCGGCCGCGCGCCTCAATCGCCCGCGGCTGCTGATCGTGCTGCTCGGCCTGAGCGGCAGCGTCAGCCTCTGGCTTCCACTGATCCTCTCCCCGCTGCTCCTGGCCATCCGCCGCTGGCCGTCGACGGGAACGTGGCGCGCGTCCGTGGGCCTCGGCACCCTGCTCTACGCGGCGGCGTATGCGGCCACGCCGGCGTGCCCCGCGATGCCCGCGGCTGTCGATGGCGGCGTCACGCTGCTGACGGCCGCGCGCGGCGCACTGGTTCCGCTCGGCGCCGCCGGGATGGTGCTGGTTTTGCTGCGCATCGCGTTCGGCGCGCGGGGCCGGGTCGAAGCCTCGATGATCCTCGCCATCACTTTCAGCGTCCTGATGACGTGGCTCGTGCCGGCGGCGGGCCTGGCCATCCTGCTGGCGCCGGCGGTGGCGGCGCTCTGGTGGCTGGCGCTTGCCGGCGGCGGGATGGTCGTGCGGTGGCAGGCGTCGCCGCTCGCACGCGCCGGGGCGGCGGCCCTCGTCCTCGTCGCGCCCGTGGTGATCGCGCCGTCGCTGTACCGTGCGCGCGCCGCGCAGGACGCGGACGCGCCGGTTCGCGCGGACGCCGCGGAGGTGTGGGCCTCGCTCGCCCGCACCACGGCGGCCGGCGTCGTCTCGGACGGCGATCGCCTGACGGTGCTGACGTCCGTGTGGCGCGGGTCGCCGGCGGATCACGGTCCGCTCCTGATGCTGCCGGAGTCCGACAGGGCGATCCTCGGCACGATGCCGGGGCGCGCCGTCTACGCGTGGCCGGGCTCCGCGTCCCGGCTGGCCGATCGCGGGTTCCTGCTCGGCGTGGCCGCGGCGGAGGACGGCTCGGTCGGGGACCGGCCGCTCAGCCGCGTGCTGGGACACGAGCCGTGCGCGGACCTGACCGCGGAGTGGACGGAGGTCACGGCCATCAGCCGTCATGCGCAGGTGTCGGCCGTCACGCCGGTGATGGCGCCGCTGCGGGGCGCGCTCGTCTACGCCGGGTCGGCGACGCGCGTGGAGGCCCGGCCGCTGGACTGGCCGCCGGACGGGATTCCGGGGTTCGAGGTGCAGGTGTTCGATGGCGCGGACGAGGGCGATCGGCGGCGGCTGGCCGAGGCGGCAGTGCGTGACGGGTTCGAGCTCGGGCGTCTCGGCGGCGCGCGGTTCGTGTCGCGCGTGCGCATGGACAGGCGCGGCTCGTCACCGGAGGTCCTGCCCATCTGGCTCGGCGGCGGCGTCACCGCCGCGTGGGCCCGGCTCTACTCCCCGGGCGAGGGCGGAACGGACCGCGTCGCCCTCTGCCGGCGGAGCACGGGTCAGGTCGTGGCCGGGTACGACGAGGCGCCGGCGGTGATGCCCGTCGATCTCCTCGCACTGCACCTGTTCGGCGCCGGGTGGCATGGTCCCGAACGGTCCGGTGACGGGGACCATCGCTGGACGTCCGGGCCGGATGCGGAGGTGTTCCTGGTGCTGCAGGGACCGGAGCCGCTCGAGCTGCGCATCGACGCCGAGTCGGCCGGGCCGCTTCGGGTGACGCTGAACGGCGAGGAGGCCGTGTGCGCGGGACCGCAGCCGCCATGCAACTGGGTCCTGCCCATCCACGCCATGACCGCCGGCGTGAACATCGTCGAAATTCACACAACGCCCGTCCCCGCCCCACCGCCGGACCCCCGGATTCTGGGCGCAATGGTGCGCTCGCTGGCGTTTGCCCGAATGTAGCCGGGACGCCCTACCCGCCAAGACGACGCAGTTTCTGCGATCCGGCGCTAGAGGCTCCGGGCGAAGCCGAACTGCTCGTCGTCTTTGGTGGCCTCGCCCTGGAGGTGGCGGAGCAGGATCCGGCTCGCCAGGAAGGCGCGGACGGGGTCGTGCGCGGTGCCGAGGGCGAAGAGCTGGTGCGGGAAGTTGCGGTGCGGGCCCGCGTAGAGCACGCCGTCGGCGCTGCTCGCCAGGGGCACGGACCACCCATAGGCGGGTTGGACTCCCGAAATGGCGGGATAGAGCCTGGTCAGCTCGTACATGAGCTGGCCGGTCCGCTGGACCCACGCCTTTTCCCGCGCCCGGTCGGACGATCGCGGCGCATCGGCGCCCATCACGACCACCCGGTGATCCCCCGTCCACCTGATGTGGTGCGGCGGAATTTCCACGTCACAGACGATGGTGGAGCGCGCGCCTGCTTCCCGTCGCACCGCGGCGGGCAGCACGTCGGTCAGCACCACGGTGCGCTCCTCGAACCGGAAGTGCCGCTTGAGCGCCTTGACCAGGTCCGTCGGCTCGCCCGTGCACAGCAGCACCTTCTCCGCGGTGATCCGGCCGGCGGCCGTCGTGACGGTCGCCACCTTCCTGTCGAAGGCGATCTTCCGGACCGCGGACTTCTCGAAGAGCCGTGCGCCCCGCTTGACCGCCGCCGCGGCAAACCCGAGCACGAGGCGGTACGGGTCGCACTGCCCCCAGCCGGGCAGCTTCGCCCCCCCGTCGCTGTCCACCGCAATGGCCTTGCGGACCGCCGCCGCCGACTGCCACGTGCCGTCGAGGCCCGCCTGCTTCCGCGCCTCGATGTCCTTCTGCAGTCCCTTCGCCGTCCAGCCCGGCGGGACAACGCGCACGGCATCGCGCATCTCGAGATCTGCCTTGATGCCGAGCTTCCTGACCGCCGCCGCCAGCTCACGCGCCGCCTTCCGCGTCATCTCGAAGTGCGTCCGCGCCGCGCGCCGGCCCACCCGGGCCTCCAGGTCCCGGAACGAGGCCGCCGCCTCCCCGGCCATCAGGCCGCTCGCGTGCCCACTACCTCCGTGCCCGATCCGCTCCGCCTCGAGCAGCACGACCTCCATCCCGGCCGCCGCGCACGCGTAGGCCGTCATCACGCCGGCCATCCCCCCGCCCACAATCACGAGCGGAACGTGAGCCGTCTCCCTGAACACCGGAAACGACGGCCGCCGGCCGGAGGGGACCAGACTGGTCCATGGGGACAGGCCATAACGAGTCGCGGGCACGCGGCGATATTAGCAGGCCGGGCCGCCCCCGAACCTCCCCGCACCTCCCCGAACCTCCCCGAACCCTCCCGAACCTCCCCGCACCTCCCCCGCACCTCCCCCGCACCTCCCCCGAACCTCCCCTATCATTCCCCTTGTTGCGCTACCTCCTCCGCGCCCTCGTCACGCTGCTCGCCCTGACCCTTCTCCTGACCATCGGCGGTGGCTGCTATCTCCGGTCCACGCTCCGTGCGAGCCTGCCGGTCCTGGAAGGGCAGCGGACCGCGACCGCCCTGGCGGCCCCGGTGACCATCGCCCGTGACGCGCTCGGCGTCCCCACGCTCACCGGCGGATCGCGCGCGGACGTCGCCCTCGCGCTCGGGTTCCTCCACGCGCAGGATCGCTTCTTCCAGATGGACCTCCAGCGGCGTCAGGCCGCCGGCGAGCTCAGCGCGCTCGTCGGCCCGCGCGCCGTGGACGTGGATCGGCGATCGCGGCTTCATCGCTTCCGCGTGGTGGCGCAACAGGCGTACGCGCACACCGCGCCGGAGTGGCGGGCCGTGCTCGATGCGTACGCGGCGGGCGTCAACGCGGGCCTGACGGCGCTCGGTCGGCCGCCCTTCGAGTACACGATGCTCGGCGCCGTGCCGGACGCGTGGCAGCCGGAGGACTCCATCCTCACCATCCTCGCGATGTTCTCCACGCTTCAGGGACGCCAGCCGGCCTTCGAGCAGACGGTCCAGCAGATGCGATCGTCGATGCCGGAGCCGCTCGTCCGCTTTTTGACCGCGGCGGGATCCGAATGGGATGCGCTCGCCGAGGGGACGCTGGACCCGCGCCCGGGTATCCCCGGGCCGGATGTGCTCGATCTGCGGGCCGCGTACGCGGACCGCCCGCCCGTGGCCGCCTCGAACGACACGCCGGCGCCGTGCGCGCGCCTGGCCTGGCATCGCGGATCGGCGCCCTGGTGCAACGCGGGCACGGACGCGGACCTGGCCGCGAGCATCGGCTCCAACAACTGGGCCGTGGACGGCGCCCGCAGTGCGAATGGCGGGGCGCTGGTCGCCAACGACATGCACCTCGATCTCGGCGTGCCGAACATCTGGTACCGCGCGTCGATGGTATTCCCCGATCCGGCGGACCCGATCACGCCGATCCGCCTCACTGGCGTCACGCTTCCCGGGCTGCCGAACCTCGTCGTCGGCAGCAACGGGTTCGTCGCGTGGGGCTTCACCAACGCCGGCGGTGACTGGAGCGACCTCGTCCGCATCGAGGCCGATCCACAGGACGCCCGCCGGTACCTGACGCCCGGCGGCCCGCTCGAGTTCGAGCTGATTCCGGACGAGATCGCGGTTCGCGGAGAGGCGTCGCTCCCGGTGACGCTCCGCTGGACCATCTGGGGGCCCATCGTGTGGACGGATGCCGCCGGTCGCGAGTACGCGCAGCGGTGGGTCGCGCACGATCCGGACGTGCTCTCGAGCGACATCACGCGTCCGGAGCGCGTGCGCACGGTGGACGAGCTGCTCCTTGCCGCTGCGGGACTCGGCATCCCGAACCAGAACTTCGCCGTCGCGGACAGCACGGGCCGCATCGGGTGGACGGTCGGCGGCGTCATCCCGCGGCGGACCGGCCTTGACGGCTTCACGCCGGAGTCGTGGGCCGACGGCACGCGGCGCTGGGACGGCTATCTCGACGTCGCGGACTACCCGCGCATCGTCGATCCGGAGGGCGGACGGCTGTGGACGGCCAACTCGCCTGTCGTGGACGGGGCGCGGCTGGCCCTGCTCGGCGACGGCGGCTACGCGGACGGCATCCGCGCGCGCATGATCCGCGATCGCCTCAGGTCCATCGAACGCGCGACACCGGCGGACATGCTGTCCGTCCAGCTCGAGGACGGCGCGCGCTTCCTGGATCGATGGCGCACACTGGCGCTGGACACGCTCGGCACGGACGCGGCGCGCGAGGCGGCCGGCGCGCGCGGGCCCGCGCGGCAGGAGTTCCGGCGCCTCGTGGAGACCACGTGGACCGGCCGGGCCTCGCCGGATTCCGCCGCCTACCTTCTGGTGCGCACCTTCCGTGCCGCCGTGGTCCGCGCGGTGATGAGCTTTGTCACGCGCCCGGCGCTGGATGCGGATCCCGCGTTCGACTACCGCCGATCGCCGCGATCGGAAGGGCCCGTGTGGCAGATCGTCGCCGGACGCCCCGCGCACCTGCTGCCGCCGGAGCACGCGTCGTGGGATGCGCTGCTCGTGGCTGCCGTCGACGAGGCCATCGACGAGCTGACCGCCGATGACGCACGCGGCGGACACGCGCTCGCCGATCGCACATGGGGCGAGGCTAACCGCGTGCGGATCGTGCACCCGCTCGCCTCGGCCGTCCCCTTCATCGATCGCTGGCTGAACATGCCGCCGGACGCGTTGCCCGGCGACGTCTTCACGCCGCGCGCACAGTCGCCGCGCACCGGTCCCTCCGAGCGCATGGTCGTCTCCCCCGGCCGCGAGGCGGAGGGCATCCTGCACATGCCGACGGGCCAGAGCGCGCACCCGCTGTCGCCGCACTTCGGCGACATGCACCGCGCCTGGGTAGATGGCACGCCGGTGCCGTTCCTGCCGGGCCCGCCCGTGCACGTCCTGACGCTCGTCCCGTAGCCCAGGCGTCGTCCGCCAACACAAGCCGCCCCTCATTCGTTTGTGAGGGTGTATGTACGGACACACGATGGCAGCGGAGCTTCCGCAGGAATCGGCCGGGGAACCTGCGAGCCGCGTCGCGGCGCTCTTCGATGCCCACTACGACCGCCTCTATCGACTGTCCCGGCGCCTGACCTCCAGCACCGACGATGCACTCGACCTGGTGCAGGAGACGTTCCTGAGGGCCGCGGGCGCCCCGACCGTGCCCGCCGGCGCTGCTCAGGAAGAAGCCTGGCCATCGTTGTCGACGGCCAGGTCCTGGCGGCGCCTGTCGTCAGATCTCCTGTCGATCAGATCGGAGTCATCACCGGAGACTTCACCCGGGCAGAGGCGGAACGGCTGGCCGAAGGGATCCGCAGGTGGTGACCCTCTTCACGCCTTCCGCTTGCGTGCGCGCCCGCCCGGCGCGCGCGAGTGGAGCACCGCGTAGGTTGCGAAGTGACGCGCCTTCCTGTCCGACTCTGCCATGTGCTGCGTGAAGGCGGCTTCGTCGCTTCGCAGGAGCGCCGCGACGGCCCGGACGGGTTCGTCCTCGCCGGCAAGCTGCTCAATCCGCGCCGCGGCACCGCGCAGGATCAGGCCTGCCTCCGCGAGATCGCCGCGACGGTTGGCGGCCATCGCCTCCATGCGCGCGGTCTCCGCGAGCATTCTCGCCGCGGCCAGGACGACGACCGGGCTGATGGGCTGTTGACGGTCCTGATCCGTGGGAACGGCGGTCCAGTCCACCTGCATCGGTGTGTTGATCAGCACGCCCTCCCGGTCGGTCACGCGGCAGCGGATGGACGCCGTCTCTCCTGTCGCACGCGGATCCATCTCGACGGCCAGGAGCAGGGTCACTTCCTGTTCCGCGACGAAGTCCCCGAGCCGCACGCGCATCAGGCCGTGGTCATCCTCCGGCGGCAGCGGGTTGAGCAGCGCGACGCGCGCGCCGGGCCCGGCGGACACCTCGAACCTCACGTCCCGAGCCACGACGTCCAGCACCTCGCCGAGTTCGCTGGCAAAGAAGTCCGGGATCTGCGCGGCCTGTTCGATGAAGTAGAAGTGTCCTCCGCCGTCGGCCGCCACGCCGGCCAGCAGCTCCTCGTCGAAGTCGCTGCCGAGTCCGAAGGCGGATGTCCCGATGCCCTCGGCCCTGAACCGCGCAGCGGCGGCGCGCAGCGTGGCGTGGTCGATGATGCCGCGGTTGGCCAGGCCGTCGGTGAGCAGCAGGACGCGCCGGATGCGGTCCGCCTTGTTGGCGCCTTCGAGCGATCGCGCTCCCGTGAACCACCCCGCTGCCAGGTCCGTGGACCCGCGCGGCTCGATCTGCCCGAGCGCCTCGAGCGCCTGCTGCTTCGCGGCGGCCGTGGCCGGCATGGGCTCCAGGACGGTATCGACCTCGTGATCGTAGACGACGACGTTCAACTGGTCGTCTGCGCGGAGGAGCCGGATGGCGTGGGCGACGGCGTGGCGTGCGAGGGCGAACTTGCGGCCGGCCATGGAGCCGGAGCGGTCCAGGACCACGGAGACGTCGACGCCGGCGCGAGCCGGGGCACTGCCATCCGTTGTCGGGGCGGGCGGGGCGGCGATGGTGACGAGCAGGTAGCGGGTGGCCGCCGCATCGGCCGGCACGAACGCGCGGTCGGTCTGAATGTGCATGGGCCCATCGTCGGGCGTGGCTGTGACAGGGCAGGACGCAGGCCGGCGGCGCCGTGGCCGTGTGCGTGCAGAGGCGTGCAGGGGATGAGGGGGGAGCGTGACGACGCGCGCGTCACGCCTGTGACGTGCGGGCTAGTCCCCCGGGGGCGTGTCGAGGAGCGGGAACGGCTGGCTCTCAGACGCGACGGCCGCGATCCTCTCGTCGTGCAGGCGAGGGAGGTCGGGGAACGCCGCCCTCGCCCTCTCGATGAAGACGGGGTCGGTGAGCAGCTCGTAGGTCACGCCCTTGTATCGACACGTGACCGACATCTGCCCGGCCAGCTGCGCCGCGGTGCCAAACGCCTCCCGCAGTTCCAGGTCGAGCAGGCTCTTGACTGTCTCACGGTCGGGGACTTCACCAGTCATGGGGATCCACGCGTCGGGCGGACGACGAACCAGCGACGAGAGCAGGCTGCGCTGGAGTTCCATGATGCTGCGCTCGATCTGCTCGTGGAGGGAAGCCTGGACCTTCTGCGCGAACGCGCGCACGGACGCCGCGAGCCGTGTCACGGCCCTGTCGAACTCCTCGCGGTCCCGGCGGCGAATGGCGACGCCGTAACCGGGAATCACTTTCAGGAAGCGGCGCGTGTGAAGACGTCGTTCCTGCGCGATCTTCTGCCCGGAGAGCGAGTCGTCTCCCGTCAGCCGACAGCTCGTCCGCAGGTTCCTGCGCGTTCGTGCGGGCACGACGGCCATCAGGTGCTGCGGAATCGTCACGAGGTGCCGGGCCACGTCCGTTCCGCGTACTTCGAGCTCGACGAATTCGATGTAGGCATTGAACGCCCTGACCATGCGGGCGAGGTCAAACCTCTGCGGAGGGTTTGCGGCGAGGTCCCGCCTTACTCTCTCGATGTCCACAGGCGCCATCAGCCTGGTGCCAAGACTGCCCGGCCCCTCTCCCAGGCCGAGGTCGGACTCCACGGCCTTCGGCGGAGCGGTGAGTCGAATCGCGTTTGCCTGGCCGTAGGTGTTTGGGCCTGCCTCGACCAGGGCGGGTACTGGCGTGAAGATCAACGTCCGGGCATCGCTGATCACCAGGCCGATCCGTACGCCTGGCTGCTGGCGGATGGCAATGCCGGCTGCCTGCGCCGCCTTGGTCACGGTCTCGCACGCCGCGAGCGTTCCGTAGCCGAGGCGGTAGACCTCGGGATCGCTGTCGAGCACGATCGTGACGGCGTCCTCGTCGAGGACACCGAGACGCGACAGTATCGCAGTCGCCATCCCCGGCGTCAGCGCGGGCGCGACCACCACGAGTCGCCTGCGGGCCTCCCGCACCAGGTCACAGACCACACCGTCCGTGGCGACGACGAATCCTTCCGCCATATCGGACATCGCGGAACCACCTCCCTGCCGATGGTGGATCCGGACTGTGACAGCGCGGGTCACGGTGGTCGGGGACAGGTGCCGGCAGCGCCGGCGATCGGGCACACAGGCGTGTCAGGGAAGAGGCATCACGGCCGTGGCCCGCCCATCACACGCGCGCGCGGAACTGCGTGGGCTCCAGCCGGCACGTCTTCGACAAGGCCCCGTCCAGGACGTACAGGCGCGGGTCTCGGGCGAACTCGAAGACGCGGTACAGCGCGTACTCCCCGGCGTTGCGTTCGGACACGCGCACCTCGTTCGCCGTCACCATGAACGGGAAATGCTTGCCGAGCCCCGTCGTCTTCACCTCGATGAGGCGCGGGGACGCGTCGAGGTTGAAGGACGCGATGTCGTAGCCCGCGCCGTCGCCGCGCGTGTTGGCGATCCACTCCACCTTGCGGGCCAGGTCCGGGCGCTCCGCTTCGTCGTGGAGCCGGCGTTGCTCGAACTCGAGCACCCACTCCTCGCCCATCCGTCCAAGGCGACGGTTCTCGGCATCGCGGCGCACGAAATCCATCCGGTAGAACCGCGCCGGCGAGTCGACGTCGGCGTCGCCGTCCACGGCCGCAACAGGCGGAGGCGGCGGCTGGATGAGGCTCGACGGCCGCAGGCCGCCCGGCACGTGCGGACGCTCCACGGGAGCCAGGACTGGACCGTCGGCCATCCTGGCGAAGAACCGCGGATCCGCGGCCAGCCACTCCAGCACGACCTGCTCCAGCAGCAGTTGGTAGTTCTGCCGCGGCAGGTAGCCGGCAATGAACGGCTGCCGGAAGTTGACGAGCACGGCGCTGATGTTCTGGTGCTTGAACTCGATGGAGCCCTTGCTGCGGCCGATGGCGGCCTGCAGCCGGCGATTGTGCTCCGCCTTGCTGTAGGGCTCGCCGGACAGCTCCGCTTCGAGCATGGCGAAGTAGTCGGCGACGGTCGCTTCTACTTCGTCTCGGGTCCAGTCAGTGCCGGTCATGGTCTGTCGTGCGAGGCACACGATACATCAGGTTGGAGAAGGCGCCGGTCTTGCCGTACTTTCAGCAGCCGCTTCCTCACTGCGGCGCGTGCACTGCTCTCGGCACCGGCCAGACGGCGGTCACGCGTGCGTGTCCCGATCGACGAAGCCGAGAATCTCGCGTGCGATGTAGATGCGATCGCGGGTTCGGCCGGTGGCCTCGGTGACGATGCCGAAGTCGACCAGCTTCTTGAGATTGGTGGAGGCCGTGGCGGGCGTGACACGCAACTGCTTCGCCGCCTGCCCGATGGTGATGCTGGGCACGGAGAACAGCGCGTCGATGAGCGTTCCCAGCAACCCCGACGATCGGGCCACGCGGACCTTCCGGTGATACTCGTCTCGAAGGGCGAGCAACTGGTCGGCGAAGGCGATGCTCTCCTGCGTGCACTCGACGACCCCGGCCAGGAAGAACGCAACCCAGGGCTCCCATGCGGCGTGCGTGCTGACAGCCAGCAGGTGATCCATATAGGCGTCGCGGTGCCTGTCGAAGTACGCGCTCATGTAGAGCATGGGCTCGACCAGGCGCTTGCGATCGCAGAGCAGCAGCGGAATCAGGAGGCGGCCGACGCGGCCGTTGCCGTCGCGGAACGGATGGATGGCCTCGAACTGGTAGTGAGCCACGGCCAGGCGCACGAGCAGCGGCATCGGATCGGGATCCAGGTGGAGGCCGGCCTCCCAGTACTTGAGCGCCTCGTGCATCTCGGGCGCCGGCGGCGGCACGAAGCGGGCCTGGTCGATGCGCGCGGTCCGCGATCCGATGTAGTTCTGCTCC
>CAZUGF010000002.1:0-43765 GCA_964619705.1 uncultured Bifidobacteriaceae bacterium | reverse complement strand
CACGAAGCGGGCCTGGTCGATGCGCGCGGTCCGCGATCCGATGTAGTTCTGCTCCCGGACATGCGCGGCGGCCGGGCCAGTTCCGAACGGTAGGCGGCCTCGGAGAGCGCCTTGATGGTGCCTGCGGCCAGGGGCAGCTCAACTGGCATCGGGGCCGGCACGAAGGCCAGCGCTCCATGGTCCGTCGGGACCAGCCTGCCGGGGCTATCTGATTGAAAATCAGCGGCTTGCACGATGTACCAGCTTTCTTGCCTGCAAGAGATGTTATTTTAGTTTCGAGGCAATAACTAAAATAACGCGCCTTTGGCCTCGCCCCAGGCTGCGCCCCAAATGGCGCGCTACAGCCCTCTGCTGGCGGGACAGTCGGGAATCAGCCGGCCCGCATCACGTCCCTGAACGGTGCCAGGGATCGCCGTTCCTTCGACCAGTCCGCGATGGCAAACACGACGTCCTGGAACGCGCCCGCGAACTCTCCCGTGAGCGCCGCCTTGAAGTCCGCCGCCGTTCGCTTGAGATCGTTGCCGAACGCTCCGCATCCCCACGCGCCGAGCACGAGCGCGTCGTAGCCATGGGCCCGCGCAATGGCCAGGACACGGCGGATGCGCTCCGCCAGGAGGTCTCCGGAGTCCGGCTGGCCGATGACCGGTGCATAGGGCGCGGCGCATGTGACGATGCCGAGCAGCCACGGCTGCTCCAGCGCGGCCCCGTCATCGGAGCGGAACACGGGGACGTCGGGCGAGAGGATGGCCCACGCGGTGGAATCCGGCCGGCGCCGGGTGCGATGGTGGGCGTACATCGGGTCGCCGTCCAGCGCCGCGAAGAGCGCACTCGCGCGGCACAGTGTCTCCTCCTGAGCGCGTGCGCCGCCCAGGAACCCGCCGCCGGGCTCGACACCGTTGGCGAAGTTCAGCGCGAGCGGCCTGCGGCCCTGGTCGATGAGCCGCCGAGAGGCCCGCAGGGTGGTGTCGTTGACGACCGTCACGCGCATGTCGTCGACGCGTCGCGCGGGTGCGGCTGGCAACACGGCGTCCGGAGGGATGCTCGCCTTCGCGCGCACCGAGGCGTCGACGAGGGCGCGCCAGTCCACCCAACCGCCTGACGGCGACCGATATCCCCCGTCGCGAATGGCGGCCACGGCGGCGTGCCCCAGTTCCGCCGCGCGCTCGCGCGGGAGGTCCAGCGCCGCGCGGCATGCTGCGGCCAGGTCGTCGTTGTCGATGGCAGGCGAGAACGTCACAGCCCCTGGTTCGTCCGGCATGTGCACCTCCGTATGTTGGACACGGGCGAGACCTTATTGCTGACGAGCATCGGATGTCCACGCGCCAGAGAGGCGTTGGGTGGGTGCGTCAGGGAAGGTCACGCCCGGCGGTCCGGGCGGCGGCCCGGGGCGAGTCTAAACGCCCTGCGGCGAACACGGAAACACCCGCCCTACGGGCAGGAGGGAGGCTTGGACTAGAATCGGCGACGGTCATGCACATCGAACATCATCATTGGTACTCCGGACGCCTGAACCGCGAACTGGGCGTCGTCGTGATCGGCCACTGGGGGCGTCCCATCCTCACGTTTCCGACCAGCGGCGGCAACGAGTGGGAGTATCACGACCGGCAGGTCATCGACGGCGTCGCCGACCTCGTCGACCAGGGGCGGATCAAGATCTTCTGCCTCAACTCCAACGCGAGCGACTCGTTCTACGACAAGAATGCGCACCCGCTCCACCGGAGCTGGATGCAGCGGATGTACGACGACTACCTGACCCAGGAGATCGTGCCCTTCGTCCACCACCACTGCCGGGGATGGCAGCCGATCGCCACCATCGGCGCATCGCTGGGCGCCTACTACGCCGTCAACACGCTGCTCAAGCACCCCGACGTCTTCAAGCGCTGCTTCGGGTTGTCCGGCGTCTACGACATGACGTCGTTCATGGACGGCCAGTACGACGAGAACTTCTACTTCAACAACCCCGTCGACTACCTGCCCAACCTCTCGGACCCGTGGTTCTACGAACAGCTCCGCACCTGTGACATCCACCTGGCCACCGGCCACGGGCCCTGGGAGAATCGCGGGCCGTCCGATCGGCTGGCGGGGATCCTGCGCGCCAAGGGTCTCCCACACTCGCTGGACGACTGGGGACCACTCGGCGGTCACGACTGGCCGTACTGGACACACCAGGTGAGTGAGTATCTGAGGGGGCACTACTGAGGGGCTCTGGGCTCTGGGCTCTTGGAGCTCAAAGCCCGAAGCCCGAAGCCTGAAGCCCATGGGCTTTGGGCTTTAGGCTCTGGGCTCTGGGCTCTGGCGCCCTACAGCACGCCGCGGGCGGACAGCGCTCTCTCCGCCGCTTCCTCCACCGTGTCCGCCACCACCGTGATGTGGCCCATCTTCCGCCCGGGGCGCGCCTCCGTCTTGCCGTAGAGGTGCAGCGCCGCGCCGGGCACGGCCAGCGCCGCGGCCCAGTCGGGCTCGCCCTTCTCCCACAGGTCGCCCAGCAGGTTGACCATCGCCGCCGGGCGCGGCTGCAGCGGGGACCCGAGCGGGAGGCCGCACACCGCGCGGACCTGCTGCTCGAACTGGCTCGTCGCGCACGCCTCGATCGAGTAGTGCCCGGAGTTGTGCGGCCGCGGCGCCACCTCGTTGATCAGGAGCGCCCCCTCGCGCGTGACGAAGAACTCCACGCACAGCACGCCGACATATGCGAGTTCCGTCATGACGCGCCGCGCCATCGCCGCCGCCTCGCGCACGACCGCCGCCGGCACCCGCGCCGGCGACACCGACAGGTCCAGGATGTGATCGACGTGCACGTTCTCCACCGCACCGAAGTCCACCGCCGCCCCGTCCAGCCCGCGCGCCGCCACGACGGAGATCTCCTGCGCGAAGTCCACCACGCGCTCGACAATCGCCTCCTGCCGGCCGAGCAGCCCCCAGACGCGCTCCGCGTCCTCGATGGCCGTGATGCGGTGCTGCCCCTTGCCGTCGTACCCGAACGCCGCCGTCTTGACGATGGCCGGCAGCCCGATGACGCCGAGGGCCACCGCCAGTTCGTCCATGGACTGCACGCGCGCAAACGGCGTGACCGGCAGGCCGCGATCCGCCAGGAACGCCTTCTCGCGGGCGCGCTGCTGCGTGATGTGGAGCGCGGCGCCGCCGGGCCGGACGGGCACCACCTGCGCCGCCAGGTCCGCGGCCTCCGTGGGCACGTTCTCGAACTCGAACGTCACCACGTCCACGCCCCGCGCAAACGCGTTGATCGCGTCGAGGTCCTCGTAGCCGGCATCGATGGCCACGTCCGCCACCTGCCCGGTCGGCGTGTCGAGCCCCGGCGACAGCGTGTGGACCCGGTACCCCATGCGGCGGGCGGCAATGGCCAGCATCCGCCCGAGCTGGCCGCTGCCGAGCACGCCAATCGTGCCGCCGGGCTGGACGATCCGGTTCACGGCAGCTCGGCGGCGCGCACGCGGGCGGTCTGCTCCGCGCGGAAGGCGTGGAGCCGCGCACGCAGGTCGGGCCGGCTGGTGGCGAGAATCGCCACCGCCAGCAGCCCGGCGTTGACCGCACCGGCCTTGCCGATGGCCAGCGTGCCGACGGGGACGCCGCCCGGCATCTGCGCAATCGAGAGCAGGGCATCGAGACCCTGAAGCGCGCCCGAGACCACAGGCACACCCAGCACGGGGAGCACGGTGTGCGCGGCCACCATCCCGGGCAGGTGCGCCGCACCGCCGGCGCCGGCAATGATCACCTGTATCCCGCGCGCCTCCGCGCCCGTGGCGAACTCCGCCATCCACGCCGGCGTGCGGTGCGCGGAGACGACCGCCTTCTCGTAGGGGACGCCAAAGCGGTCCAGCTCCACCGCGGCGTGGGACATGGTGTCCCAGTCGGAGGTGGAGCCCATGATGAGAGAGACGAGAGGATCGGGCATCGTGGCGTTCAGGATACGGGCAACAGCCCGGCGACCTCAACCCGGCGGACATCCCTCTTCCCGTCCCCGCGCTTCCGGGTGAACCCCGGTCGGTCGCACCGGCTCGGCCCGAACCGGAGGACAATATCTCCATGCGCATCCGGTCTTCCATCCTCGCCCTCGGGCTTGCCGGGGGCTCGGCCGCGCTCGGCGCGCAGGGGCCCACCCCCGACGCGCCCCCGCCGCTCTCCGTGCCCTACACGCAGTTCACGCTGCCGAACGGCCTGCACGTCATCCTCCACGAGGACCACACGGTGCCGACCGTGGCCGTCAACCTCTGGTACCACGTCGGGTCCGGCAGCGAGAAGGCCGGCCGCACCGGCTTCGCGCACCTGTTCGAGCACATCATGTTCGAGGGCTCCGAGCACGTGCAGGAAGGTGACTTCGACAACTGGATGGAAGCCGCGGGCGGCGCCAACAACGGGTCCACCTCCACGGACCGGACCAACTACGTGGACGACGTGCCGTCGAACGCGCTGGAGCTGGCCCTGTTCCTCGAGTCCGATCGCATGGGCTACCTGCTGCCCACGCTGACCCAGTCCAAGCTCGACGGCCAGCGCGACGTCGTCAAGAACGAGAAGCGGCAGAGCGTGGACAATCAGCCCTACGGCCAGGCGTTCGTCGAGCTGTCCTCGCTCCTCTATCCCGATGGCCATCCCTACAGCTGGCCCACCATCGGCTCGATGGAGGACCTGACGGCCGCGTCGCTGGACGACGTGGTGGAGTTCTTCAAGACCTACTACGCACCCAACAACGCGAGCCTCGTGATTGCCGGGGACATGGATCCCGCCGCCGTGCGGCCGCTGGTGGAGAAGTGGTTCGGCGCCATCCCGCGCGGCGCGGACGTGCCGCCGCAGGCGCCCGCGCCCGCCGTGCTGGCCGAGGTCAAGCGGAAGACGGTGACCGACCGCGTGCAGCTGCCCCGGCTCTACATGGCCTGGCACACGCCGGCCATCTACGCGCCCGGGGATGCGGCGATGGACATCGTCTCGAACCTGCTGACGGGCGGCAAGAACTCGCGGCTCTACAAGCGGCTCGTGTACGACATGCAGATCGCGCAGGACGTGACCGCGGTACAGCAGTCCCAGGCGCTCGGCAGCGCGTTCCTGGTCATCGCGACGGCCCGGCCCGGCGAGTCGCTGGACCGGATCCAGTCCGTGATCGACGAGGAGATCGAGGCGCTCAAGACCACGCCGCCCGCGGAGCGCGAGATGACGCGCGCCCTCAACCAGATCGAGGCGTCCTTCTATCGCGGCATGGAGCGGACCGGCAGCTTCTACGGCAAGGCCGATCGGCTGAACGCGTACTGGGTGGCTACGGGCACGCCGGATTACTTCGAGGAAGACCTCTCCCGCTATCGCGCCATCTCCGCGGTGGACATCCAGGCCGCCATGACGCGGTTCCTCCCCGCAGATCGGCGGGTGGAACTGCGGATTGTGCCGGAGCCATGAGTAGAGGGAGATCAAACGGCATGGCGGGTCTCAAGACCCGCCCTGCGGCAGGACACCCGATGATGAAACCCGCCCTGAGTCTCGCACCGTGCCTGCTCATCGCCGCCGGCGTCGCCGTCGGCGCGCAGGCGCCGGACCGGTCGAAGCCGCCCGTCCTCGGGCCGCCGCCGACGCTCACGCTGCCCGCCATCCACAAGACGACGCTCACCAACGGCGTGCCGGTCTGGATCATCGCGCGGGACCGCGTGCCGCTCGTGCAGGTCAACGTGATCCTCCGCGGCGGCGCCAGCCTCGATCGCAGCGGCCGCTACGGCATGGCCAGCCTCGTGGCCGGGATGCTGGACGAAGGCGCCGGCTCCCGCACCGCCCTGGAACTGGCCGACGCGGTGGAGTACCTCGGCGCGGACCTCAGCACGTCGAGCACCTTCGACTACGCCGCCGTTCGTCTCTCCACGCCCGCGCGGAACCTGGACGAGGCGCTCCCACTGCTCGCGGACGTCGTCCTGCGGCCGACGTTTCCGGCGGGCGAGCTGGATCGCCTGAAGAAGGAACGCCTCACGGCCCTGCTCCAGGCGCGGGACAACCCCGCCGCCCTCATCCAGTACGCCTTCCCGCGCGTGGTGTTCGGACCGACGCACAGGTACGGCACACCGGTGGGCGGCCTGGCGCCGGCCATCGAGCCGGTGACGCCGGACGATGTGCGCGCGTTCTACAAGGAGCACTACACATCCGGCGACGCGACGATCGTCGTGGTCGGCGACGTGGAGGCCGCACCGATCACCGCCGCGCTCGAGCGCTGGTTCGGCCAGTGGGCCGGCGGCGCGCGGCGCACGGACACGGCCGCCATCCCCGCCGCGTCCCAGTTGACCGCACGCGAGGTCGTGCTCGTGGACAAGCCCGGCGCGGCGCAATCGCAGATCCGCATCGGCTGGGTCGGCGTGCCGCGCTCGACACCGGAGTACGCGACGCTCGAGGTCCTCAACACCATCCTCGGCGGCTCGTTCACCTCGCGCCTCAACCAGAACCTGCGCGAGCGCAACGGCTACACCTACGGCGCCGGCTCCGCGTTCGACATGCGCGGGTCCGCCGGGCCTTTCTTCGCCTACGCGGGCGTCCAGACGGACAAGACGGCCGATGCCCTGCGCGAGTTCTTCGTCGAGCTCGACGGCATCCAGAAGCCGGTCGGCGCCGAGGAGCTGGGCAAGGCGAAGAACTACGTCGCCCTCGGCTTCCCGTCGGAGTTCGAGACCACCAGGAACCTCGCGCAGAAGCTGGAAGAGCTGATCGTCTACAACCTGCCGGAGGAGACCTACGAGAACTTCGTCGGCGCGGTGACCAGCGTCACCGCGGAGCAGGTGCAGCAGGCAGCGGCACGCTACATCCAGCCGGGCCGGCTGGCCGTGGTGGTGGTCGGGGACCGGGCCGTCATCGAACCCGGCATCACGGCGCTCGGGCTGGGACCGCTTCGCGTGGTGCCGATCGAGGAGCTCTTCAAATAGATCCGATCGTCGTGGTCGGCGCCGGCGCGGCCGGGCTGATGGCCGCGCTGACCGCGGCCGACGGATCAACCCCCGTCGTCATCGTCGAGCGCACGGGCGACGGCGGACGCAAGATCCTCGTGAGCGGCGGCGGCCGGTGCAACGTGCTGCCGTCGATCGCCGCACCGGAGCGCTTCGTCACCGGTTCGCCCCCCGCGCTGATGCGCCGCCTGCTGCGCGCGTGGCCGCTTGCGGCCCAGCGCCGGTTCTTCGAGGAGGAGGCCGGCATTCCCCTCGCCCTCGAGGCGGACACGGGCAAGCTGTTCCCCGCATCGAACCGCGCGCGCGACGTGCGCGACGGCCTGCTGGCGCTGGCGCGATCGCGCGGCGTGACCGTCCGCTTCGGGACGACGGTCACCGCACTCACACCCGTGGCAGCGGGGCCCGCGACGGGCGCGGCGGAACCGGAGGCCGCGCAGCGCGGAGGAACAGCCTGGTGCGTGGACACCACCGCGGGCCCCGTCGCGGCATCGCGCGTGATCCTGGCCACCGGCGGGCTCTCGGTGCCCGCCACGGGGAGTGACGGTACGGGTCTCCGCGTGGCCGCCGATCTCGGGCACGACGTCCACGAGACCTACCCCGCGCTGACGCCGCTGACCGGGGACGCCGCGAACCTCGCGGGGATCTCGCTGCCCGTTCGCCTCCGCGGGCGCTGGCCGCCGGACGGCTCGGGCCGCGTGATCGAAGCGCGCGGCGGCTTCCTGTTCACGCATCGCGGCTACAGCGGGCCGTCGGTCCTGGATCTCTCGCACGTCGCGGTCCGGAGCACGCGGCGTGCGGACGCGGCCATCCGCGTCTCGTGGTCCGCGCATGCCGCCGCGGACTGGGAACGCGATCTCGCCGGGCCGGACGTGCAGGTGGTCTCCGTCGTCGCGCGGCAGCTTCCCGATCGCCTGGCGGCGTTCCTTGTCGCGGATGCGGGCATCCCGCCCGGGCGTCGGACCTCCGCGCTGCGGCGGGAGGAGCGCATCCGGCTGATCGATCGGCTGACGGCCTGGGAACTGCCCTGGACCGGGCACGAGGGCTACAAGAAGGCGGAGGTCACGGGCGGCGGCGTGGCGCTGACGGAGGTGGATCCGCGGACGCTCGAGAGCCGCCACCATCCCGGTCTCTACCTCTGCGGCGAGATGCTGGACGCCTTCGGCCCGATCGGCGGGCACAACTTCTCCTGGGCGTGGAGCACCGGGCGCACCGCGGGGCGTGCAGCAATGTAAAGCCGCGTGCCGGGCGGGCCCGGAACCATCCCCTACTCGGCCGCGACACAGGAGCCGATAACGGGATCGATTCCCATGTCCCGGCGCTCATTGGTCCTCTCGCTGCTCCTCCTCACCGGGCTCGTGTTCTCGGCGCTGCCGACTGCCCAGACGCAGCAGCCGGTGGACCTCTTCCTCCCCGCGCCGTCCGGACTTGCCCAGCCCGCAGACGCCTCGCTGGCACGCTTCGACACGGTGTCGACGCGCACGGTGGTCTTCAACCCCGCCGCGCTTGCCGCGGAGCGGCTGGCCATCGAGCCCGTCGGCGGCCTTGTCCTCACGGCGGTCCTCCAGCGACTGGACTCGCGGCCTGACGGATCCGCCACGTGGAACGGGACGATCGAGGGCCAGCCGTACAGCACCGTCACGCTCGCACGCGTGGGCACGGCCGTGCAGGGTTCCCTGCGCACGCTGGACGCCGCCTTCTCCATCGAGCCCATCGGCGACAGCGGTCTCCACGTGGTCCGGCAGATCGACACCTCGCAGTACGGCGCGGAGCTCGAGCCGCTCGTCCCGCCGGCCGGCCTGCTCGACACGCCCGCCGATATCCCCTCCGTGGACTCCGGCGGGACCTTCGACGTGCTGGTGACCTACACGCCCGGTGCGGTGACGAACGCCGGAAACCTGGCGAACCTGCAGGCGCGCATCGCGCTCGGCATCGCGGAGACGAACACCGGATACGCGAACAGCCAGGTGATCCCGAGGCTGCGGCTCGTCGGCGTGGAGCCGGTGACCTACACGGCGCACCCGAGCGACATGAGTGTGGACCTGAACCGCCTCACGTCCACGAACGACGGCATCATGGATGCCGTCCACGCGCGGCGCAATGTGCTGGGCGCGGACCTCGTCGTGCTCATCATCGAGAACGGGCCCCCGTCCAAGGGCTGCGGCATCGCCTGGCTGATGACCCCGGCCACCAGCGCCGGCATGGCACCCTACGCGTTCAGCGTCACCGCCTACACCTGCATCAGCCCCAACTACACGTTCGGCCACGAGCTCGGGCACAACATGGGCTCGAACCACGCCCCCGGAGACGATGGGACGATGGGCGTCCCGTTCCGCCCGTACTCGTACGGGTACAAGCACCCCGGTCGGCTCTTCCGCACAGTGATGGCGTACGAGTGCGCCGACGGCCCCTGCCCGCGCATCCTGAACTTCTCCAACCCGGGCGTGCTGCACAACGGCGCGCCGACGGGAACCGCGGCCCAGCACGAC
This sequence comes from uncultured Bifidobacteriaceae bacterium, assembly GCA_964619705.1. Lineage (GTDB taxonomy): Bacteria > Acidobacteriota > Vicinamibacteria > Vicinamibacterales > UBA2999 > VFZN01. The sequence goes on along the minus strand of CAZUGF010000002.1, from coordinate 34,356 downwards.
AACGCGCGGTCCCTCAACGACGCGCGCACGATCGTGGCCAACTGGCGGCAGGAGGTCGCCCCGCCGGTCCCGCCGACGATCTCGGCCATCGGCCCCGTCAGCACGAACGAGGACACGCCGACCGCCGCCATCCCCTTCACCCTGACGGACGGCGACACCACGCTCGACAGCCTCGCCGTCTCCGCCTCGTCATCCAACACCGTGCTCGTGCCCAACACGGCGGCCTCGTTCACCTTCGGCGGCAGCGGCGGATCGCGGACCCTTGTCGTGACGCCCGCGCCGGACCAGTTCGGCACCACGGTCATCACGGTGTCCGTCTCCGACGGTGGATTGCCGGTCTCCACCACGTTCACGCTGACGGTGAACCCGGTGAACGACGCGCCGGCCCTGACGCTCACGCCCGCCGGGGCCACGGTCCCGGCCGGGACGCCGACGGGAACGGTGGCGACGGTCAGCGACATCGACTCGCCGTACTCGTCCCTGTTCCTGTCCGCCACGTCCGACAACCAGACGCTGCTCCCGAACGGGAACATCGCCCTCACCATCACGGCGGAGTCCGGGAACAGCCGGACGTACCACGCGTCGATGGCGCCGGTGGGCGGGCAGGTGGGTACGGCCACGGTCACGTTCACGGCGGTGGACTTCGCCACGGGCGTCACCACGCGCGCGTTCGTGCTGCAGGTCGCGGCGCCGCCCACCGTGACGACCATCGCGCCGCAGACGATGAACGAGGACACGTCGCGCGTGGTCGGGTTCACGATCGGCGACGTGGATACGCCGGTCGAGAACCTGACGGTCTCCGCCGTGTCGTCGAACGCGGCAGTGATTGCTCCCGGCGGGCTCGTCCTGTCCGGCGCCGGTGCATCGCGCGCGCTGACGATCACGCCCGCGGCGAACCAGAGCGGCGCCTCCACCATCACCGTGACCGTCAGCGACGGCCTGGCCAGTGCGAGCACGGCGTTTGCCGTCACCGTCGTGCCGGTGAACGACGCCCCGGTGTTTGGTCCGCCGACACCGTCTGCCGTCACGGCCGGATCGGGCGTGGGGTCCACCTTCTACGTGACGCTGACCGACGTCGACACCGCCGGCTCGGCGCTCACGCTCTCGGCAGCCAGCGCCAACCAGACGCTGCTGCCGAACGCGAACATCGCGGTCGCGCCCGGCGCCGCAACGGCCAACAGCCGGATGTTCAGCGTCACGCTGACGCCTGCGGCGTCGCAGACCGGCCCGGTCCAGATGACGCTGACCGCCAGCGATCAGGCCGCGACCGCCACGCGTCCGATCGCGGTGTCCGTCGTGGCGGCCGTACCAGCGCCGGACGCGCCGACAGGCGCCTCCGCAGCGGCCGCGGGCTCCACGGTCACCATCGGCTGGTCTCCAGCCACCACCGGCGCCCCCGCCACGAGCTTCGTCGTCGAGATCGGCACGGCGCCGGGCATGACGACGCTGCCAACGCAGTCGATCGCCGCGCCGGCCACGTCGCTCGAGGTGAGCCTGCCGGACGGCACCTACTTCGTGCGCGTCCGCGGCGTGAACGGCGCGGGCAGCAGCACGCCGTCGCCCGAGGCCGCCGTTGCCGTGGGAACCGCGGCCAGCCTGCCGGGACCGCCCAACCACTTCGCCATAGCCACGTCGGGCATCAACGCCTTCCTGTCGTGGACGCCCGCGACAATCGGCGCGCCGCCCTCGACGTACGTCATCGAGGCGGGGACCCAGCAGGGCCTGGCGGACCTCGTCGTGATGGCGACGGGCAGCGCCGCGACGTCGTATGCGGTGCCCAACGTGCCGCCGGGCACCTACTTCGTCCGTGTGCGGGGGTACAACGCCGCGGGACTGGGGGCGCCGTCGCAGGACGTCTCGATGACGATGGGACCGGCCGGACAGTGCACCGCGCTTGCGGGTGCGCCGGCCCTGCTGACGCCTGTCGTCGCCGGCAACACCGTCACGCTCTCCTGGAACGCGGCCACGACGGGCGGCGCCGCGGAAGGGTACGTGATCGCCGCGGGCAGTGGGCCGGGGCTTTCGGACCTGGCGGCCATCGATACGGCGTCCACCGGCACCTCGTTCGCCGCGGTCGCGCCGAACGGGCTGTACTTCGTGCGCGTCGCCGGTCGCAACGGCTGCGGCGTCGGCCCGGTGTCGAACGAGATCTCCTTCACGCTCGGACCGGAGCTGCCCGGCCCGCCCGCCGGACTGAGCGCGTCCGTCACGCCCGATCGCATCGTGACGCTCACGTGGAATGCGGCAACGACAGGCAGCGCGCCGACGGCCTACCTCATCGAAGCGGGGAGCGGTCCGACGCTGCGGAACCTTGCCGTCATCTCGACCGGCACCTCGGGCACGAGCTACAGCGTGGTGGCCCCGCCCGGCGCCTACTACGTGCGCGTCCGCGGCCTCAACGGCGCCGGCGCCGGCGCGCCGTCCAACGAGATCGTCGTCGACGTCCCGTAAGGCCGGGCTGGCGCTCCCGCCGCGCCACAGCGGCTACAATTCCCCCCGGAGGCCTCCATGCGCAGTTCCCTGGCCCTCGCGGGCGTCGCCGTTCTTTCCGTCGGGCTGCTGGCCCGGCAGCCTCAGCCGGCCGCACCCGCCGGCTACCTGACGCCGCCGCAGGCGATTGTCGACATCCTGGACGCGGCCCCGCCGCCGACGGTGTACCTGAGCCCGACCGGTGATGCGATGGCCGTCCTGGAACGCGCCAGCATGCCGGCCCTGGCCGAGCTCGCGCAGCCGATGCTGCGGCTGGCCGGCGTGCGGATCAACCCGAAGACCAACGGCCTGCACCGGGCCGTGCACTACCGATCGCTCCTCATCAAGAGCCCGGTGGACGCGACGGAGCGTGTGGTGACGCTGCCGCCGTCTCCCGCGCTCGGCTGGATCGGCTTCTCCCCTGACGGCACGCGCTTCGCCTTCACGCACACGGGCGATGCGGGCATCGCGTTGTGGGTCGGCGAGACGGCCACGGGCCGCGCCCGCGCGCTCGGAACGGCCAACCTGAACGGCGTCTTCGGCAGCACGCAGGCCCCCGGCGCCTGCGAGTGGATTGGCCAGGGCAGCTCGCTCCTGTGCACGGTCACTGTGGCCAGCCGCGGCGAGGCACCGGCGGCGCCGGCTGTACCGCCGGGGCCGAACATCCAGGAAACGCGCGGCGTGGAAGCGCCGGTCCGCACCTATCAGGACCTGCTCGAGAGCGCGCACGACGAGGCGCTCTTCGATTACTACGCCACCAGCCAGTTGACGATCGTCGACGCCGCGAGCGGAGAACGGACGCCGCTGGGGCAGCCCGGAATCTACAGGATCGCCGCACCGTCGCCCGACGGTCAGTACGTGCTCGTCGCGCGCGTGAAGAAGCCGTTCTCCTGGCTCGTGCGGTACCCCGACTTTCCGACGTCCGTGGAGGTCTGGGATCGCGCGGGCGCGATCGTCCGGCAGGTGGCGGACCTGCCGATCGCGGACACGGTCCCCAACATGGGCGTGCTGCCGGGACCGCGCGCGTGGCAGTGGCAGCCGACGGCGCCCGCGACGCTCGCGTGGGCGGAGGCGCTCGACGGCGGCGATCCGAAGGCCGAGGTGCCGCATCGCGACAAGGTGGTGACGCTGGCGGCGCCGTTCTCCGGCGACCCGGCGGAGCTCGGCCGCACGGAGTGGCGATACGGCGGCGTCGCGTGGACGGACGCGGGCGTCGTGATGCTGACGGAGAACAACCGGCCGACACGGTCCACGCGGACCTGGCTGATCGATGCCCCGGGCGCGGCGCCGCGCAAGCTGTGGGAGCGCAGCTCGGAGGACGCGTACGCCAACCCGGGAACGCCGCTCAGGCACGCGCTCGGCTCCGGCGTCCAGGCCGTACGGCAGGCAGGCGACGCGATCTACCTGACGGGCACCGGCGCCACGCCCCAGGGCGACAAGCCGTTCCTCGATCGGCTGAATATCAGGACGCTGCAGACGGAACGCGTCTTCCAGAGCCCGGACGGCTCCTATGAAACGGTGCTCGGCCTCGTCACCGCGGACGCCGCGCGCATCGTCACGCGGCACGAGGCCCGCGAGGACCCGCCGAACGTGTACCGCCTCGACGTCAAGACCGGCGAGCGCGTCGGCCTCACCGCGTACGACGATCCCGCGCCGCCGCTCAAGGGCGCGAAGGCGGAGATGGTGACCTACGAGCGCAACGACGGCGTGCAGCTCCGCGCGACCATCTACACGCCGCCGGGCTGGACGCCGGCACAGGGCCCGCTGCCCGCGCTGCTCTGGGCCTACCCGCGCGAGTTCACGGACCCGCGCACGGCGAGCCAGATCACGGGCTCGGAGTTCCGCTTCACGACGCCGGGCTGGAGCACGCTGCACCTGCTCTTCCTCACGCAGGGCTACGCGGTCATCGACGATGCGACGATGCCGATTGTCGGGGCGGGGGAGACGGCCAACGACTCGTATGTGGAGCAGCTCGTGGCCAGCGCGCAGGCCGCCGTGGACAAGGCCGCGGCCATGGGCATCGTCGACCCCGAGCGCGTGGTGGTCGGCGGGCACAGCTACGGCGCGTTCATGACGGCCAACCTGCTGGCGCACTCCGACGTCTTCCGCGCGGGCATCGCGCGCAGCGGCGCGTACAACCGCACGCTGACGCCGTTCGGCTTCCAGAACGAGCAGCGCACGTTCTGGGAGGTGCCGGAGGTCTACATGCGCATGTCGCCCTTTGCGCACGCGCAGAAGATCAACGAGCCCGTCCTGCTGATTCACGGCGAGGCGGACGACAACTCCGGCACGTTCCCCGTGCAGTCGGAGCGCCTCTACATGGCGCTCAAGGGACACGGCGCCACGGTGCGCTACGTGACGCTGCCGCACGAGGCGCACGGCTACGTGGCGCGCGAGTCCGTGCTGCACACGGTGGCGGAGATGCTCAACTGGGCCAACGAGTGGGCGAAGAACGCGAAACCGAGAGGGACCACGAGCCAGCGGTGACGCGGCCGCGTGCCGGGTGACCGGCAATCCGGCTGCTATACTCGTCCGTATTCCCCTGGAGGCAACACCGAAATGAAGCGCGCAATTTTCGTGGCACTGGCGATCCTCGCGATGGCGGCACCGGCATCCGCCGACATCACGCTCCGGCAGACGACGACCGGCAAGGGTCTCGGCATGTCCGGGACGACGCCCGGCACCACCTATATCAAGGGCAACAAGATGCGGACGGAGATGGTCCAGGGCGGCACCACCCGCGTCACGATCTTCGACGTCGACACCCAGAAGCTGTACATGTTCGACACGAAGAAGAAGGAAGCCGACGTGTGGGACATGCAGGCGTTCGGCGAGGAGATGGGCACGACGGTCGACATGTCCGAGATGAAGGCGTCGGTGACGGCGAACGGTCAGACGAAGACCATTGCCGGGCAGACGGCGGCGGGCTACGACATGCTGATCTCCATGCCGTCGAAGATGGGCGGCAAGGGCGGCATGTCGATGACGGTGACCCTCGAGGGCCCGATGTGGGTCGTCAAGGGCGGTCCGGGCACCGCGGAGTACATCGCGTTCTACAAGGGCGCGGTCGAGAAGGGCTGGATCTTCAGCGACCCGCGCGCCGCCAAGGGCTCGCCGGGGCAGGCCAAGGCGATGGCGGAGATGTACCGGCAGCTGGCCGAGACCGGCGGCCTGCCGTACGAGACCGAGATGCAGATCAAGATGAGCGGCGAGGGCCCGATGGCCGGCCTGCTGGGCCGGATGGGCAACATCTCGTCGACGACGACCGTGGAGTCCGTCGAGACGGGCCCGCTCAGCGACGATCTCTTTGCGCCGCCCGCCGGCTACAAGCTGAACACCCGCAAGTGAGCGGTCTCGGCCGGCCGTGAGCTCGTTCCTGCACGACCTCCGGGCTCGCGAGACCGTCATCTCCGTCGAGCTCCGCCCCCCGCGGGCGGAGCTCGAAGCCTCCGAAGGCATCGACGCGTGGATTGACCTGTACCACGCGATCCGCGGCCTGGCGCGCCAGGACATCCGCGTGATGCTCACCGACAGCGCCGTCGGCGCGCAGGAGGAGAACAACCTCCGCCACCTCGTGGCCAATCTCGGCGAGGCCGTGCCGCGCGAGCGGATCGTGCCGTTCCTCACCACGAAGCACTCCATGGAGTTCTGCCTCGCCTACGCGGATCAGGCGGTGCAGCACGGCTTCCCGTCGCTGGTGGTCCTCGGCGGCGACAAGCACATCGGCCGCCCGCGCATAGTCGAGCACGCGTGGGAGCTGCGGAAGGCCATCCGGGAGCGACACCCGGAACTCCATCTCGGCGGATGGGCCAACCCGGCCGCCGGCGCGCGCGGCCAGGTGCGCTTCCTGACCGACGCCGAGGCGCGCGCGGACTTCTACCTGACGCAGATCGTGTCGCACCACCAGCTGCCGCAGGTGGAAGCGTTCCTGCGCGAGGGCGAGGAGCAGGGACTGACGCTGCCCGGCGTGTTCGGGGTGTTCTACTACCGCAGCGCGAACCCGAAGACGCTGAAGATGCTCGGACAGTTCCTGCCGGTACCGGTGGACGCGCTGCTCGCGGAGTTCGCCGCCGGCGCCACGCCCGCGGACATCTGCGCGCGCACGCTCCGGTCCCTTCGCGCGCTCGGCGTGCGGCACTTCTACATCAGCAACCTGCCGCTCGCAAACACCGCCGGCGTACTTCGCGCGATTCTCGACAGGGAGTGACGAGACGATGGACAATGCGGGTTGCCAGATCGTCAGATCATCAGATCGCCGCTTCAGATCATCCGATCATTAGCTCAAGAGATCACCAGATGGGCCAATTTCTCGACTCCGTCCCCCTCTCCGCCATCGTTCGCATCCGCGACATGATGTACACCGTTGCCAAACCCTTCCGCCTGGACCAGGGTGACGTCTCCTTCGACGCGCCCCCGGCCTTCAAGGAAGCGGTCCAGCAGGCGCTGGCCAACAACCACACGCACTACCTTCCCACCACTGGCCTCCCGCGGCTGCGGGAGCTGCTGGCGGAGAAGATGCGGACGAAGAACGCCATCCCCGTCGGCTCCGCCGACGAGGTCCAGGTAACCAACGGCGGCACGCACGCCATCTACGCCGTCATGCAGGCCGTGCTCGAGCCCGGTGACGAGGTCATCGTCCCGGACCCCGAGTGGCCGCCGACGATGGCGATTGTCGTGGCGGCGCACGGCGTGCCGGTGGCCGTGCCGCTGCGTGAGGAGCTCGGGTGGCGCTGGGATCTCGACGAGGTGGAGCGCGCCATCACGCCGAAGACGAAGGCGCTCTACCTGAACTCCCCGAACAACCCGACGGGCGGCATCCTGACCGCGGCGGACCTCGAGCGCCTGGCGTCGATCGCGCGCGAGCGGGACCTGTGGGTGTTCTCGGACGAGGCGTACGAGGACGTGGTGTTCGACGGCCGGCACGTCAGCATCGCGTCGCTGCCGGGGATGTACGAGCGGACCATCCCGCTCTACACGTTCAGCAAGACCTACGCGCTGACGGGCGTGCGGATGGGCTACTACGCGGTGCGGGACGAGACCGTGCGCGCGCGGGCGATGAAGGTGGTGCTCTACACCACGAGCAACGTCAGCTCGCTGACGCAGTACGGGGCCATCGGCGCGCTCGAGGGGCCGCAGTCGTGCATCGACGACTTCCGCACGGAGCTGAAGGCGCGGCGGGACCTGTTCTACGCCGGTCTCCAGGAAGCGGCGCCGGGCATCTTCTCCGGGACGCCGCCCGGAGGCGCGTTCTACGCGTTCGTGAAGATCGATCCGGACGCCGCGAAGGCCGCGGGCGTCGAGGGGGAGTCGCTGTCGTGGGCGATGGCCGAGCACCTGATCAAGAAGGGCCGGATCGGCTGTGTCCCGGGCGTGGACTTCGGCCAGACGTCCGAGGGCTACCTGCGGTTCTGCACCGCGCGCAGCCGCGAGGAACTGACTGGCGCCCTCGCGTCGATGAAGGATGTGTTCGCGGCGTCGCCGGCCCGGACGTAGCCGCTAGCGGGCCTCGCCCTCGCACTCGGGGCACCGGTGCAGCGTCGCCTCGACCCAGGTCAGCAGGGTCGGGACGTCCGGGGTCACGGCGTCGGCTTCCACGCTGAGCGCCGCCGCGTGCGTGATCTCGCCCCACCGGTCGGCCACGAGCGCCAGCGGCGCCTCGAAGCCGGCCGGCGCCTGCCCGGTCAGGACAACCGCCGTCTCCATGTCGCGACACGCTGTCCTCGCGTCGGCCAGACGGGCCTCGAAGTGCGCCCACGGGCCGGCCGCAGCTACTGAGCCCGGCGAGGGCACGATCACGAGCAGGATCTGCTCGCGCTGCCACAGGTCCACGTACTGGACGACGCCGCCTTCGCGCGTCGTGATTGCGACGTGCGGCATGGAGGAACCGACGACGGGGAGCATCATGCCCCATGATCCCACGTCCCTCGGGAGCGAGGGCGAAGCCGCGGCGGGCCACGCGGCGCACCGTTACCGCATCGCGGCCAGCGCCGACAGGACCGTTTGCGCCGCGGCCTGGCCTGTCGCCGTGGGCGTCTGCTCCATCGACAGGGCCGCGTGCAGGCTCCGCATCACCTGTCTGGCGTTCTCGACCATGGCAAACCGTGCGGCATCGACGTGCGGGCCATTCGCCCAGAGCGCCTTGTGTGCGGCGACCCACCCGCCGGTCCAGGCTTCGAGGCTCCTGATGTCGGCGTCCGCGCGGCGCACGGCCGACTGCAGGGCCAGGGCGATCCGGTCGTTCTCGCCCCAGGTGAACACGGCGTCGTGACCCTCGAGCCTGGCCTGCACGGCCGAGAGCAGCCGGGTGTCGACGCCGGCCGGCAGTTTGGGATTGCGCGCGAGGAACTTGAGCGTATCGGCCGTGTGGGCGACGGCGTGCATCCAGCCGTGCTCCGGATCGAAGCCGCGGAGGTCCTGCTCGCGCGCGAAGTAGTCCAGCATGCGGTCGAAGAAGGCCTGCGCCTCGTCCGGGTCGAGAAACGAGTGGGAGAGATCGGCGGCCGCCACGAGCGACAGGTTGAGCGCCGAGAACGAGCGCCCGAACACGCGGTCGTCGCCGCGCTCGCCGAGCCCGCGATCGAGGTTGCCCGTCCAGAGCGTGATGAGCCTCCGCAGGTCGGCAGGCGCCAACCGGCGTTCGCGCAGGATCCATCGCTCGGCGGCGCCAAACGCCACATCGTCCCGGAGGACGGGATCCGGTGACGACACCAGCGGGTTCATCTCGACCAGCAGGTCGATCGCGGTGCGCCCCTCGGGAATCGTGAAGCCGCCCCGGGCCATCGCGATCCAGCGGTCGCGGTCCGGGGCCTGCGCCTGCGCCTGCGCCTGCGCCTGCGCCTGCGACAAGGTATCCGGCTCGCCTGCCACGGTGTGGGTGGATGCCGACAGCACGGCGACGGCCAGGACCGTCACCACGACCCTCATTGCCCTTCGCCCTGTCGCGGCCTCGTGGATCATGCCGCCAATAGTTGCACGTTTGCAGGGCGGAACTTCAGTTCCGCCCGGTATGCAAGATCGCCAACCGCTGGACCCTCATCGACGTCCAATACGCCATGCGCGCCGACCTCATCGCCGCCGTCCGATCCCTCCGCTCCACACCCACCTTCACGGCCGTTGCCCTCATCGTCCTGGCCCTGGGCATCGGTGCGACGACGGCGATCTTCTCGGTGGTGGATGCGGTGGTGCTGCGCGGCCTGCCGTTCGACGAGCATGACAGGCTCGTCGCCATCGGCGAGCGGCGCCCGCCGGACTCCTTCGTGGACCCCGGCCGCGACCCGTCGACGCTCACGAGCGTCGCGCCGCAGAACTACGTGGACTGGGCGGCCGGACAGCGCGTCTTCGAGCACATCGCCGCGGTGGCCGGCGCGGCGTTCACGCTGCACGAGGCCGGCGCCGAACCGGAGGACCTGCGCGGACAGCGCGTGACCGCGGGGCTGTTCGACGTCCTGCGCGTCGCGCCCGCCATCGGACGTGGGTTTACCGAGGAGAACGAGGTGGCCGGCCGCGACCTGGTTGTCGTCATCAGCGACGCGCTCTGGCACCGCCGCTTCGGCGGGGACCCGGATGTCCTCGGCCGGACCCTGCCGCTCGACGGCGAGCGCTACGAGATTGTCGGCGTCATGCCGCCGGATGTGACCTATCCCGTCGGCGCCGCCCGGTTGACGGACGTCTACGTCCCGTACGTGGTCCCGGACTCCGAGCGCGTCCGCACGCCCGGACGCCGATCGCACTATCTCCAGGTCGTGGCCCGTCTCCAGGCCGGCGTCTCCATGGATGGAGCGCAGGCGCAGATGGACCAGGTAGCCTCGGCGCTCCGGGACGAGCACGCCGAGTGGAACAAGGGCTCCTTCATCGGTGTGCGGCCGCTGCGGGATCACGTGGTCGGCGGGCGGACGAAGTCCTGGATGCTGATGCTGCTGACGGCCGTCGGCATCGTCCTGCTGATCGCGTGCGCGAACATCGCCAACCTGATGCTCGCCCGCGCGAGTGCACGAGAGCGCGAGATCGGCGTCCGGGCGGCGCTGGGCGCGGGACGCTGGCGTCTCGTCCGGCAACTGACAGTGGAGAGCCTCGTCCTCTCCGCTGCGGGCACGCTCGTCGCGGTGGTGCTGGCGTTCTGGGCCGTGCACGTCCTGCGGAACGCCATGCCGGACGGCGTGGCACGCGTGAGCGGCATCACGGTGGATCTGCGCGTGCTGGCTGTCGCGGCGTCCATCGCCGTCGCGACCGGCATCCTGTCCGGACTGTTCCCCGCGCTGCAGCTCTCGAAGCCGGACCTGGCGCGCGCGCTCAAGGACGGCGGGCGGGGCGCGGTGGGTTCCGGACGCCGGCGGCTCAGGAATGCGCTCGTCGTGACGGAGGTCGCCCTTGCCGTCATCCTGCTCGTCGGCGCCGCGCTCTTCATCAGCAGCTTTGCCAGCGTGATGCGCATCGACCCCGGCTTCGATCCGTCCAACGTGCTCACCGTGCAGGTCTACCCGCGCGTGATTCCCGGCCAGCCGCCGGACGACAACCGCGCCGCGTTCACGGACATCGTCGAGCGCCTGGAAGGGGCGCCGGGCGTGCTCCACGCGTCCGCCATCTGGGGCGGCATGCCCTTCGGCGGCTCCATGAGCACGACGACGATCGCCGTGCCTGGCGTGACACTGGAGGCGGGTGACGGATCGGCGAGCGCGCGGCGCGTGACGCCGGGGTATCACCAGGCGCTGCGCATCCCGCTCAAGAGCGGCAGGTTCTTCGAGCCGGCCGACCGCGACGGCGCCAGGCTTGTCGTCATCGTCAACGAGTCGCTGGCCAGGAGGCTCTTCGATGGGCAGGATGCTGTCGGCCGGACGGTGACGCTGCAGGACGCGGACCGCACTGTCGTCGGGGTGGTCGGGGACGTGCACCAGACCAGCCTCGAGGCGGAGCCGCTGGCCGAGGTGTACGTGCCGCTGGCGCAGGGATCGCGCGGCGCCGGGGAGCTGGTCATCAGGACGAGCGGCGATCCGTATGCCGTGCTGCCGGCGGTCACGTCCACCGTCGCGCAGGTGCTGCCGGACGTCCCGCTCCGCAACGTGCGCTCGCTCGAGGACGTGTTCGCACGACGCGTGGCGCAGCGGCGCCTGAACATGCTGCTGCTCGGCCTGTTCGGTCTGCTGGGCCTCGTGATCTCCGCCGTCGGCATCTACGGCACGATGGCATACGTCGTCGCGCAGCGGACGCGGGAGATCGGGGTTCGCATGGCGCTCGGCGCCAGCCGCCAGTCGGTGGTCGGCATGGTGCTCCGGAGCGCCGGGACGCTTGTCGCCATGGGCCTGGTCGTCGGCACCGCGGGCGCGTGGTATCTGAGCGCCACGGCCAGGGCCTTCCTGTTCGGGGTGGAACCGACGGATCCCGTCGCGTTTGCCGCCGCGCTCGGCGTCCTCTCCATCGCGGCACTCGTGGCCAGCGCCGTGCCCGCCCGCCGTGCCGCCAGCGTGGATCCGATGATCGCGTTACGGACGGAGTGAGAGTCCGCATGCCCCGCAAGGCGGACCGCCGCCGCCGATCAAGTAGGGCGGACCTTCAGGTCCGCCCTGGCCCGTGGCGCCCTACGGCAGCGCGAACGCGATCACCCGTGCGGGCACGCGATCCTGCTCGCCGACGGTGAACGCGATGTACTGCCGGCCCTCGTGCATGTAGGTGACAGGCGGCCCGGTTTGCACCGCCGGAATCGCCGTCTCCCACACCGTCTCGCCGGTCCGCTTGTCCAGCGCGCGGAAGAACGGCTGCCCGCCCCATCCCTCGCCGGCAAAGAGCAGCGTCTTCGTGGCCAGCAGGCCCGCGCGTGAGCGGCTCCCCGTCCGCGGCAGCGTCACGCCCTTCAGCAGCGGGTGATCCCGCACGGCCGGCGGCGTCTCGCCGTTCGGCACCTGCCAGGCGGTGGCGCCCGCGTTCAGGTCGATGGCGGTGATGCGGCCGTAGGGCGGCTTGACGATCGGCAGGCCGTCCACGGACGGCACGCCGCCGCGCGCCGCCACGTAGTCCATGTCCGACTCGTCGCTCTGCTCGAGCGCGAGCAGCGAGGGGTTGGTGGCCGAGCCGACGTAGAGCATCCCCGTCTCCGGGTCAGCGGCGCCGTGCTCCCACTGCGCGCCACCCTGCACGCCGGGCAGGATGAGCGTCCCGCGCGTCCCGTCGGGCGCGTTCGCCAGCGACGGCGGCGCGTACATCGCGCCAAGCCGGTAGGGCTTCAACAGCTCGAGTGCACGCCGGCGAATCTCCGGCGTGTAGTCCACGACATCGTCCGGCGAGAAGCCCTGTCGATCGAACGCCGGAGGCCTGGCCGGGAACGGCTGCGTCGCGGCCGTGCGTTCGCCGGGCACGTCGCTCTGCGGAACCGCCCGCTCCTCGATCGGCCAGACCGGCTCGCCTGTCACGCGGTCGAATACATAGGTGAACGCCTGCTTGGTGAAGAGCGCCACGGCCTTGATGGGCCGGCCTTCGACCGTGATGTCGATCAGCATCGGCGCGGTGGTGTTGTCGTAGTCCCAGATGTCGTGGCGAATCTGCTGGAAGTGCCAGACGACCTTGCCCGTGCGGACGTCCAGGCAGACGAGGCTCGACGTGTAGACGTTGTCACCGGGCCGGTGCCCGCCGTACAGGTCCCCGGTGCCCGCTTCCACCGGCAGGTACACGTATCCCAGCTCATCGTCTGCGGAGAACGGCGGCCACACGCCGGCGTTGCCGGTGTACTTCCACGATTCGTTCTCCCACGTCTCCGTGAACGGTTCTCCCGCCTGCGGGATGGTGTTGAAGCGCCACAACTCGTTCCCCGTCCGCACGTCGAAGCCGCGCACGAACCCGGGCACGTTGGCCATCGTCCTGGGCCGGAAGCCCAGCTCCAGCGCGGGTCCGACGATGATGACGCCGTTGGAGATGACGACGGGTGAGCTGCTGCCGATGGGTGCGAAGGGATCGAAGTCTCCGCGGCCGAGGTTCTGCTTCAGGTCCACGCGGCCGTTCTCGCCGAAGGACGGAACCGGCGTGCCCGTCCGTGCGTCGAGCGCCACGAGCGTGAAGCCGGGCGTGACGACAACAATGCGCGCGTCGGCGCCGTCCGCCCAGTAGGCCACGCCGCGGCCGGAGTTCCGGCGCGGGGCGCGTACCGACCGCTCGCCCTCGTCCGGGCTCCAGCTCCACCGCAGGGAACCGGTCGACGGATCCAGTGCGACGACATCACGATCGATCCCGGCCGTCATGTACAGCGTGCCGTCGATGTACAGCGGCGCGGCCTCGTTCTTGAACTCCGGCTTCGGCCCGAAGCTGTCCGTCGCAAACTCCCAGGCCACGCGCAGCGCCGGGACGTTTGCCGGGGTGATCTGGTCCAGCGTCGAGTAGCGCAGGCTGCGATTGTCACCGTGATACGCGCGCCACTCGCCGGCGGGTGCACCCGTCTGCGCGGGCGGCGGGGGCACGGATGAGCACGCAGTGAGCGCGGCGAGGACGATGGCCACGGCGGCAAGCCGCAGCGTGCCGTGCCGTTCAGCGGAACGAGGGGAATGGATGAGACGCACGTTCAGCAATCTACACGAGTTGGGCCCGGGGGACGGCTCCGCTTCGCCACGACCTCGCGGGCGAGCCCGCGCGGTGTGGCATTCGTGTTGCTGTTCATCGAGTACGGCATCCAGCCCGGCGTTGTGGCTCCTGCCTTCTGCCCAGGCGCGGGCATGGGGTGCCGGGTGCGCGTACTGATTGTGAACGCCGCGTGCAGCAATTGCTGCACGCCGGAAGGACCGAGGAGTTGAACAAGATGATACGGATGAGCAGCGCACGAGGACTGGCGGCCGTGGCGGCCGCGGTGCTGATCACATGGGGTTGCGACGACAGCCCGACCGGGCCCAGCGGCACGGCCATCGTGACGTTCGGCGTGGGGAGCGAGACGTTCCGCGCCCTGCTGACGACGACGGATCAGGTGCGCGCGGCCGAGGCGGCGCGGGACGGCGGATCCGCCAACATTCCCGTCGGCCGTCTCGGCGCGGGCAACGGCGGCGTCAACGCGCCGTGGACGTGGCACCTGGACGACATCACGTTTGCCGAGGTGGCGATCGAGCTCTGCGATGGCGTGCCCTCCTACGTGGAGAGCATCGGCCCGTCGTTCGGCAACGGGCAGTACTGTCCGTGGACGGCGCGCGTCATCAGCATCGAGCGGATCTCGTGAGGGCCGCGGAAGAGCGGGGGCCCTCTTCCGCGGCTCGGATGGGGTGCGCCCTCACGACGGCGCGGGCGTGTCGGTCTTCATGACGAACGAGGTCAGCGCGGCAATCCGGTCGCCGCTGAACCGGTAGATGTCGCAGTAGGCGTATGGCACCATCTCGCCGGTCTTCTCCTTCATCGTCATGCGGCCGTGCGCCACCACGACGTCGCCTTCCGCCACCACGTCGTCCACGGTGAACGCCGGGGCATCTCCGTTCATGGACTTCATCCAGTCGCGAATGGCATCCTTGCCGCTCACGGTGCGATCACCGATCATCGTCCACTCGACGGTGTCGCTGCAGAGCTTCAGGAAACCCTCGCGGTCGTTCTTCGTGAACGCGTCGTTCACCTGCTGTACGGTCTTCTTGTGCGGGCTCGGCATCGTCGTGCTCCTCTGGTTGAATGGCCGCGGTGGCCGGAACGCTGCATCAGGTATCGCGGGGGACGCACACTGGTTGTGACGTCGGTGTGCCGCGGCCGGTTCGCGGCGGGCGGGCAGGATGAGGTCCGCGCTGCGCGTCGTTCGCCAGGCGCTCGAGGACGCCGGCCGCGAGTACGCGCACAGCATCGACCTGCTCAGCAACGTACTGGCCCGTGCGCCGTCGAGGGAACGCATGAGCGCGACACTCGCCGCCGCGATGGGCGGTCTGGCCGTCCTGCTCGCCGCAATTGGCCTCTACGGCCTGCTCGCCTACGCGGTCTCGCGCCGGACGCGCGAGATCGGCGTCCGTGTGGCGGTGGGCGCCGATCCGCGCTCGGTGATCGCGATGGTAATCCGCGAAGCGCTGCTGCTCACGCTCGCCGGCGTGGCCATCGGCCTGCCTCTCGCACTGGTCGCCGCGCGGGCGCTCCGCACGCTGATGTTCGGGATCTCGGAGACGGACCCGATCACCTTCGGCGCAACGGTCGCCGTCTTCGCCGCGGTCGCCCTCATCGCCGGCTTCCTCCCCGCGCGCCGTGCCGCGCGCGTGGACCCGATGGTGGCGCTCAGGGCGGAGTAGACGCCGGTGCAGGGGCCGCTCCCCGGGCGATGGCCGCCTCGACGGCGTCGCCGATCCGCGCGGCCATATAGGGGAAGAACGGGTTCCACGCGGCCCGCATCAGCATGTCGAGCGGCACCGTCAGCACGGCCCGCTCGCCTCTCGGGCTGAGGCGGCCCAGCGCGACGAGCGGGGTCGCGCTCGCGGGAGGATGGGCGCCGTACAGCGGGTCGTCCTCGCGGAACGGCAGCGCCACGTGCGACAGCGAGAACGTGTCCCTTGGCCACGCGAGCGGCAGCATCTCCTCCACCCGGGCCGATGCGCCGGCCTCGACCGTGACGGCCCTCACGTCCAACGTGCCCGGCCCGACGTTGGTGATGAGCGTACGGCGATAGCTCCGCGCGGCGCCGCTCGCCAGCCGTGTGACGAGCGCCGCATCGGACGGACGGATGAAGGCCTCGAGGCCCGACAGCCGGTTGATGTCAAAGACGACGAGCTCGTGCGAGCCGGACGGCAGCCGGTCGAAGACGTCGCGCACCAGCGCGGGCGTGCTCACCGTGGCGTCGACGATCGATTGAAACGCGAGCACCGGAGGAAGCGCGCCGATCTCACGTCGCGTGATGGCCCTCGAGACGGCGCTGTACAGCCCGGACGAGACGCGGAAGCTCTGGCGCGCCGCGTTCGCGGGGAACGAGTTGTACTTGAACGGGTTGAACTCCTCGACGACGTCCAGCCAGCCGGCCTTCCGGAGCCCGGGAACGGGCGCCAGCGCCGAGATGACGCGCGCGAGGCGCGCCATCGGGCTCACGCCGATCATCGGCGAAAGAAGCACGATCGCCGACGGCCGTGGCAGCGACGACGTGGAGAGCGCGTCCACCGCGTACTGCGTCACCAGCGCGCCGCCGTTGGAGTAGCCGACCAGGATCAACGGACGATCGGCGCCCACGCGCCCACGCACGTGGCGCGCGCCCATGCGCACCGCGGCCATCCAGTCCTCCGCCGTTGCCACGCCAAGGGCCGCGGGGACGGTGCCGTGCCCGGGCATCCTGATCGCCAGGGTGTACACGCCGCGCGCGTGCAGGTCCTCCGCGATCGCCCGCATGCTGTAGGGCGCATCCGTGAGCCCGTGCACGAGCAGCGCGCCCGCGCGGATGGTGGAGGGCACCATCTCGAAGGTGCGGTTCCAGTCCTGCGGGGCCCGAGTGGGAGCGCTCGCGCTCGTCTCGACGTAGCGGTTCCAGCCCATGCCGGAGCTGTCGGAAGCGGTGCGCGCCCGGAAGTGCTGGCGCACCTCGTCGAAGAGCGCGTCCTCCCGGCGCAGATACTCGTCGAGCGTGAACGATTCACCCAGCTCGGATGCGGTGACCTCGGCTCGCGGCACGAAGCGGTGCCACTCGCTCAGATCCGGCACCAGCAGGACGGCCTGGACGGCGCCGCCGATGGCCAGGGTCGCCACTATCAGGGCCAGGACCGCTGCGACTCGCGCCAGCACCCAGCGCGGGCTCCGCCATGACATTGCCGGGATTGTATCCGCCAGACCCCGGCGGAGCTGAAGCTCCGCCCTGCGGGTATCGAACGGCGGAGCCGCGCCGGACCGTGGCGGAGCTAAAGCTCCGCCCTACAGGTAGCGGACCAGCGCGACGATCGCCTGGCCCAGCTTGCGCGCGATGGCCGCGGCCAATGGCCACAGGCTTCCGCTGCCGGCCACCTCCGCCGCGACTTCCGCATCGGTGAGGAGCACCCACGTGCTGACCGCCGCCACCGGGGTCAGGCAGGCAACCGAGACCATCACCACCGTCATCCCGACGGGGATCCAGGAGCGCCGCGGGTGCTGCACGGGTCGATCCATATGGCCTCGGCGGGTCACCTAGCGAGTCCCGTGCCATCGACGAGGAAGCGACGCAAGCCCCGTCCCTGCAATCGATTAGCTCGATGTGCTCCCGCCCGCCTGCCCGGCGGGAGTGTCCGCTCGCGGGACGCGGACGTCGCGTCGGGGGACGAAGGGGAGGTTCGGGGGAGGTTCGGGGGAGGTGCTGGGGAGGTGCTGGGGAGGTGCGGGGAGGTTCGGGGAGGTGCTGGGGAGGTTCGGGGAGGTGCGGGGAGGTTCTGGAGCTGTCGCATACTCGTGCCCTGACCTGATGGACGTCTCAGCCACGATCACCAGCCTCGAGCGGATCCGCCTGTGGCGGGACACGTACCGGCTGGAGATGAACTGCCAGATCATTCACGACTCGATCCATGGCCGTCCCGGCTGGACGCAGGAGTACCTGCTCGCCGTGGCCGGCACGCCCGTCGGTTATGGCTCCGTCGCCGTGGCGGGACCGTGGACGGGGCGGCCCACGGCGTACGAGATCTACGTCGTGCCCGACGGGCGCGTGCGCCTGTTCGACCTCTTCCACACGCTGCTGATTGCCAGCGGTGCCGTCGCCATCGAGGTCCAGAGCAACGACACGCTGGCCACGGCCATGCTGCACGCGTTCGCCACGCACGCGACCAGCGAGTCCATCCTCTTCCACGATCAGGTGACGACGTCGTACGTGATGGCGGGCGCGGCGTTCCGCCAGCCGACACCGCCGGAAGCCCCGGACGTGGCAGCTGATCAACACCGGTGGCATGGCGTGGTCGAGGTCGACGGCCAGGTGGCGGCGTCCGGCGGCGTTCTCTTCCACTACAACCCGCCGTTCGGTGACATCTACATGGACGTGGCGGAGCGGTTCCGCCGGCGCGGCCTCGGCACGTTCCTGGTGCAGGAACTGAAACGCGTGTGCTACGAGGGCGGACGCGTGCCGGCCGCGCGATGCCGGCCGGACAACCTCGCATCGCGGCGCACGCTCCAGAAGGCGGGCTTCGTTCCCTGCGGACACATCCTGACGGGTGTCGTCGCGCCCACCATCGCGGGCGGCTGACGCACGGGCACGTCCGTCGTGCGCCGGACTACAACCCCATGCTCATCAACGACTCGCACCGCGTGACGTACTCGTCCACGCGCGCGCGGATCTCGGGGTCCCCGCTCGCCATCAGCAGGTCCCGCAACGGGTACTCCTGCCGCTCGAAGCCGATCGGTTCGCCCGCCTTGCCGACAAGGTCGTTGCACAGCGCGCCGTAAGCGACGAGGCGAACCCACAGGAGCGGCGTCCCCTCCGGCGAGAGCGTCGCCATCAGGCGCGGGAACGGCGCGATCCGCTCGATCTGCGCCTCGTCCGCCAGGGACGCCTCGAACTCGTGAAAGCGGCTGGCCCGCTGCTCCGCGGGCGCACTGCCGACGATGAGCGCGCTGGCACAGCGCGACAGGTTGTCCACGAAGACGTGCTCGACCTGCTCCTGCCAGTTGACGCGCGGGTGCCCCGCCACCAGGCGGTCGCCGGCAAAGGCCTCGAACGCGCTCTTCCTGAACCGGAGCAGATCCACGGCGTCCGGGTCGACGGAGAAATCCGCATAGGCAATCTGCCGCTCGATGAGCTCGGCCAGGCAGAGCGGCCGGAGAATCCGGTAGAGCGTGCTGCGGCCGTAGTAGCCATCGAGCGCCGTGGAGTACCCCTCCCCCGCCACACCTCGCGCCTTGACGCGGCCCGCCAGGTCGCGGCACGCGAGGAGGAGCTGGAACCGCAGTGGACCGATCGCGGAGTAGAGCCGCTTCCTGGCTTCCAGCACGTACTGCCGCTCCGCGGACCGCTCGCCGAGCACCGTCTCCACGCGCTGGCGGATCTCGCCGTCGAGCGCAGCCTGGCGCGCCTTGTGGCCGGCCTCGACCCCCGCCTTGAAGACGGCCATCTCCGCATCGAGGCGCTGCCGGATCCACGCCTGCGAGAGCCACGCGGCCGCCGGCAGCGACACGCCCAGCGACGAAGCCACAGCCGTGACGATGGTAACTGCGTCCATGGTGTGGCATGCTCGACCCCACGCCGGGGGGAAGTCAAGGGAGGGTTCCATGCGGTTGCGCGTCCTCGCCTGCCAGCCTCGGGTGGCCACGCCGCCCGACGGCCTCGACGCCGACCTGGCACGCCTCGTCCACCTGCCTTTCCACGACTGGCTCGCGCTCGAAGGCGAGCGCACGAGCGCGGCCTACGACCGGCTGGAACGCCGCTATACGGCGCACCCGCCGTCGTTCTGGGAGTGGTGGATGGATGTCGATCCCGCCCTGATCACCGGCCGCAGCCCGGAACAGACGCGGGCCCTGGGGCGGGCCGCGTCGCCGGACCTGGAGACGCTCGTCGCCGCGCTCCACTGGTATACCGGCATCGCGCCCATCGACCCCCGCCGCTCCGTCACCTACTTCGATGCACCGCCCCACGGCGATGGGACGCCTCGCGTCTGCGGCGAGTCGGAGAAGGAGTACGCCACGGAGAACCGCGAGCCGCACATCGTGCTCACCGGGCGCGACGCCAGGCCGCTCGCGGAGATGGCCGCCTTCGCGCAGCGCACGAGGGCCGTCTGGACCAGCGGGCCATACCGCCACGCCCTCCATTCGCTTGCCCTCTCCTCCACACCCGGCCTCGGCTGGCCCGCACGCGTGCTGCTGCTCGTCGGCGCGTTCGAAGCGCTGCTCCTCTCGGACACGAAACAGGGACTGCAGAAGGCCTTTGCCGAGCGCTTCGCGGCGCTCGTGGCCCGGAGCGACAATTCGTTGCCCGAATGGACCACGTGGATGGGCCTGGCCTACCGCCTGCGGAGCGATCTCGTACACGGCCGGCCCACCGCCGCCACCGTGGCCAGGCTCCCCGCCGCGCCCGACGCCTTCGCCACCCAACTGGAACGCGCGGGCGTCGTGGCGCTCTGCCGCCTGCTCGGTGAGGATGCCTCGGTCCACCAGTGGGATGTCGAGGAGGCATCGTGCTGACCTCGCAGCGGCTCCGGCCGGAGGACATCGTCCGCTTCGCGACGCCTCACTTCGCACTGGCGCCGATTGCCGGCCTGCAGTTGCCGCAGCCGGCCGAGTCGGTGGGCGGACTCGTGCTCGTGCGGTGCAACCGGGCGGAATGGGAGACCGCCGAGCGCGCGTACGTGTTCAAGGACTGGCACAAGGAGTACTACCGCGCCAACCCCGTCTTCCTGTTCCGCGGCTTCGAGCAGCCGCTGGCCGCGGAGGAAATCCTGCACGCGCTCGAGGACCTGGCCGACACGGGGCGGCGTCTCGTCACCGCGCTCCGCCTCCTCAAGCCGGGACACGTGCTGGAGCCCGCCTACACGGCCCGCTTCGTCGTGAGCGGCATGTCGCGGACGCGAGCCGTCGGGCCCTACCGGACGGAGTACCTGGCCATGCCGGTCGACGGCTTTACGTGGACGCTGGAGGACGGCGAGGCGGACACGCTCGACGGGGTCCTCTCCGCCATCGAGCGCGTGGAAGCCGCGCCGGGCCACGAGACGCTGCTCGCCATCATCGACCAGTTCAACCTGTCGCACACGCCCCTCGTCTCCAGCGCGCTCGCGGTCCACCTGCTGCTCACGGCCGCGGCCATGGTCTTCGACCACGACGGGCCCGGCGGCACGAGACTCCGCACGACCATGTACGATCGCGCGCGTGCGGTGATGCAGTGGGCCACGGGAGGCGCGCTCGACCCGTCCTTCGAGGCGTTCTATCGGGAGACAGTCCGGCCGCTCCGCAACGCCGTTCATCACCACGCGCTCGCCGGCTTCGACGCGGACCTCGACGCCGCGCGCGCGCACCTGCAGTGGTCCCTGCGCGTGGGCATCCGCCTGCTGATGCGCCTGCACCTGGATGGCGCCGCCACCGCGGACGCCACGCCCTGGCAGGTCCTGAACGCGGCACTCGATCGCCAGGCCGCGGGAGACCGCTCGGCCCTGGACGGCCTGATCGACGCCGGCGCCGACACCTCGCGGGATTGACGAGGCAATCGCAGCAGGCGTGGGCGCCGCGCCGCGCAGCTCGACTGTGAGAGAATGACCGCCGTGCGCTCCGGGGAAGCCACCATCACGCGAGACGCGAACCCGATCCACGCATGATCCACGTCCGGCACCTCGTGTCTCTCTGGCGGCGCCTCGGCCGGACCTTCCTCCCGACGCCACGGCCTGACGTTTCCGCGCCGCCGTCCTCCACGGCGGATGTCCATCACCTGATCGCCGGACACTTCGACGCGGCGTACTACCGCGGCACGAACCCGGACGTGGCGGGCAGCACGATGGATCCGCTGGATCACTTCGTGACGTTCGGCTGGCGGGAGGGGCGCAATCCCAGCCGCACGTTCGACGTCCTCCACTACCTCGAGACCTACCCCGACGTCGCGCGCGCCGGCGTCAACCCGCTCCTCCACTACGTGCAGTGCGGCCAGGCAGAAGGCCGCACGGCGCTGCCGCGCCACGCCACGTGGCGCCGCCAGCTTGCGCGCGCGAAGCCGCCGCGCGCCAGGGCCGAGAATCTGCCCGGCGCGCCCGTGCCCGCCACAGGCTCGCCGGCCGTGCTCGCCGCGGCCTTCCGCTCCGTGCCGCACAAGGCCGGCCTCATCCTCTCCCTGAGCCACGACGATGCCGCGGTGGCATGCGGGGGCATCCAGAACGTGGTGCGCGACGAGGCCGCGGTCTTCCGCGGCGCGGGGTGGGCGTACCTGCACGTCTCGCCGGCAACGCACTTGTCCATGATTGCGGACCGCGTTGATGCGTCCGCCTACCATGTCTCGCTCCGTCTGGACGGCGCGATGGTCGGCACGTTCACGATGGCCGATCTGCTCGAGGCCGCCGCGTCGCTCCGCGCCGCCAACCTGACCGTCCATGCCATCGTCCATCACCTGGCCGGGTTCGTTCCCGAGCTGGTGCTGGAGCTGTTCGATGCCTGCGGGGTGCACCAGCCGGTGGCCTGGGTTCACGACTACTTCTCGCTCTGCCCCGGGTACCGCCTGCTCAGGAACGACGTGACGTACTGCGATGCGCCGCCACTGGACTCGCCGGCCTGCGGCATCTGCTGCAACGGCAGCGAGCGCGTGGGACACGTCGCGCGCCTGCACGCCTTCTTCGAACGGGCGGAGCCATTCGTCCTGGCGCCGTCGGAGCGCGCGCTCGCGCTGTGGCGCCGCCGGGGCGCGCTCCCGCACGCGGGGCACGCCGTCCTCCCGCTGGCTCGCCTGGCCGCCGCACCGGATGGACGCGGCGCTGACACCGCACTGTCCGACGCCGGCACCGGGGAGGAGCGCCCGCTTCGCGTGGCGTTCCTCGGCGCGCGGGAATTCGCGAAGGGATGGGGCGTCTTCGAGGGACTGTCGGCCGATCTCGCGGGCGATCCGCGCTTCGAGTTCTGGCAGCTCGGCACCGATCAGGGCGAGCGTCGGCTGTGTACACACGTCAGGCACCACCACGTCCGCGTGGGCGCGGGCGACAGGCGGGCGATGGAGACCGCCGTTGCCGAACTCCGCGTGGACGTGGCGATCATCTGGCCGCTGTGGCCGGAGACTTTCTCCTACGTCGTGCAGGAAGCGCTGGCGGGCGGCGCGTTCGTCGTCACCAACGCCGATGCCGGTAACACATGGCCCGCCGTCGCTGCATCCGGGCACGACCGGGGCTGGGCGCTCGCCGACGAGCGTGAGCTGGCCGAGTCCCTGACGAGCGGCCGGCTGCGGGCGCACGTGCTCGGCCGCCAGCGGCGGCTCGGGGTGCTGGAGCACCACGGCGGCACGGCCGCGTGGCTGCTGCCGCGGGAGGCCGTGGCCCGCCGTGCCTGAGGTCCACTGCTTCACGTGCGCGACCCTGGCGTACCTCGATCGCGCGCGCGTCCTCGCGGAGACGCTCCGCCGCCATCACCCGGACTGGACGCTCACGTTATGCCTGTGCGACAGGGAGCCGCCGGGCTTCTCCATCGACTGGACGCGCGAGCCGTTCGACGAGGTCGTGCGATTGGACGACCTGGGCATCCCGGATCTGGCGCGCTGGGCCTTCGAGCACGACGTCGTCGAACTCTGCACGGCGGTCAAGGGCACGATGCTGTGCCGCCTGCTCGAGACGGCACGTCTCGTCGTCTACCTGGACCCGGACATCGCGGTGATGGGCGACCTCGCGCCCGTGGTCCGGGCGCTCGAGCATCACGACGTGGTCCTCACGCCGCACCAGCTCGAACCGGAGACGTCCGAGCGGGGCGTGCAGATCAACGAGGTGGGATCGCTCCGCTACGGCATCTACAACCTCGGGTTCCTGGGCGTCTCGCGCACGACGGAAGGCCTCCGCTTCGCGCGCTGGTGGCGTGACCGCCTGCTGGCGCACTGCTTCGACGATCCCGAGCGCGGCCTGTTCACCGATCAGCGGTGGTGCGATCACGTGCCGGTGTTCTTCCCCGGTACGCACGTGCTGCGCGATCCCGGGTGCAACGTGGCCTGCTGGAACCTGAGCCGGCGCCCCATCGAGATCGGCAGGGACGGCCTCATCCGGGCCGGCGGCCACCTGCTGCGGTTCTTCCACTTCACGAAGATGGCCACGGACGGACCGGGGGCCATCGAGCAGTTTGCGGGCGACGGCGTCGGGGTGTTCGAGCTCGTGCACTGGTATCGCGCGCGGCTCGCGGCCCACGCGGTGGACGGGCTTCCCGACGGCTGGTGGGCGTTTGGCCGCTACGACGACGGCACGGCAGCGGGGTCTGGGCTGTAGGGTCTGGGCTTTGGGCTTTGGGCTTTAGTCCTCTAATAGTGCGCGCGCGGCGGCGGGCGTGAAGCAGGGCTGTCGGCGGAAGACGACGACCTGCGGGTGGTCGTAGGCGGTCCAGGACTCCTGGGCGTCGCTGTCGTCGAGCGGCACGCCGAAGACGCGGAACGGCCTGACGAACCGCGCCGCCGGTTCGAAGCACAGGCGGCCCGAGAACAGCGCCGCGTAGTAGCGCGTGGTGAGGGGAAAGCGCGCCGGGAGGCGCGTCATCGCCTGCTGCTGGCGCCGGCTGCTGACGACGAGCCAGTCCGTTCGCGACAGGACGTCGACCATGCGATCCAGCTTCTCCGGCGTGTCGGCGTCCGTGATCCGCAGGCTCTCGTAGATGGGCGAGGCCGCCGGCGTGGACGATGATAGCTGCGCTGCCTCCGGCCACGGCAGCGCCTCGTCCCACGCGGTCTCGTTGGTGATGGTCTCCCCCGGCCGGACCACCTGGCGCAGCCAGTCCGACGCCTGCACGCGCGTGTGCGGCGCCCGATGGATGCGCGCCATCGCCAGGCCCCAGCCGATTGTCAGGCCCATCACCAGCACAAGCATGCCGCCGCCCAGGACCGCGCGCGGCGGCCAGCGTTGGGCGAACGGCACGTGCGCAAAGGATCCCGCGGCCATCACGCACCACGCCGGCAGGAGCGGCAGGTAGTACCTGAGCGCCGAGACTTCGGAGTGGGCGGCGTAGCCGGCGGCGAGGACCACCATGCCCGCAAGCAGGTAGCCGCCCGGCGCGTAGCGTCGGCTTAGCATCACGATGGCCCCAATCAGTCCGGCCGCCGACAACGCGGGACCGAACGCCCAGCGCATCAGCTCGGAGGCCGGGTAGACGAGACGGGGACGGCCAATCCACAGCCATCGATGCGGCGGCTGCTGCGCGCCCGAGATCTGCTCGAGGAGGTTCCGCATCTCGTCCAGCCAGACGGGCGAGAGCGCCAGATCGAACACACCCGGACCCGCAAACAGCGACGGCGAGAGCACGCGGAACGCCGCGCCGGCCACGAGCGCCGTGGCGCCGGAGACGACCATCGTCACCGCGGCCCGCCGCCGGACGTCTGCCGTTCCGCCGAGCGCCAGCCACGCCGCAAGCAGCGCGAGCGGCAGGACGGCCAGCGCGGACGCCTTGCACGCAACAGCCGCGCCCGCGGCAAGGCCCGCCGCCACGATCCAGCCCGGCTGACGCCTGACCGCACCGGCCGTCAGCATCAGCAGGAAGAGCGCGCACGCGAGCGTCATGACGGCGTCCACGACGAAGAAGCCCGCGTACTGGATGGCCAGCGGCGTCCACGCGTACAGCGCGGCCGCCAGCAGGCCGCCGGTCCAGCTCCGAAGCACGCATCGTCCGATCAGCACGACGACGATCACCGTAAGGCTGTCGGCGACCACCGACACCAGGCGCAGGGCGCGGAGCTGGTCCGCCGGCTCGCGCGCGCCGCCCCCCCGCACCGCGGCGACGCCGAGCAGGTGCGGCAGGTCCCCGTAGACGACACCGCGTGCGCCGCCGACGCGCGGGTTGAGCGGCGAGCGGGCCGTGTCGAACCATGTCGCGAACGGGCTCACGTCTCCCCGGGCCTCGAGCGCGGCCACGGAGTGGCGCACGGCGCCCGTCGTGTTGCGCTCGTCGGGGTTCAGGCCTGCAAAGGCATCCCAGCTCGTCCCCGTCATGCGCGCGCCAAGACCGGCCATGATGACGAGCGCGGCAACGGCGCAGACGAGCGCCGGGAGCACGGGACGCACGCGTCCCTCGGGCTCGCTCGGGCGTGTGGACGTGGGCGTGCGCGGCGGCAGGGGAGGCATTCCGGGCTGGCGTGTGGAGCGGCGCGTGCGATCGCGGAGCAGGCCGACGGCCGCAGGCGATGATACAGCACCGGCCGGGCGTGGGCCGCCGGGGAACCCGGCGCCCGCCTGCAGCGTCGGGATCCACATGGCCGGTTCTCCTGCCGTCCGGCGTATGAGAGGTGCGTGGACCCGCCATTCGCACCGCGCCGGACGCCCCTGGCCCGAGGCTATGATGTCGCGTGGTCGAGGATGACGTCAGTCGGGCGTTGCTCGCCTATCGGCAGGGCGCTCCCGGCGCCTTCGACCGCGTGGTGGCGCTCGTCTACGACGACCTGCGGAAGATTGCGCGCCAGCAGCTCGGCCGGCTCCGGCCCGGGTACACCATCAACAGTACCGGCCTGGTTCACGAGGCGTACCTGAAGATGGTGGACCAGAGCCGCGTCTCCTGGCAGGACCGGTCGCACTTCTTCGCCGTGTCCGCGCGAGCCATGCGCCAGATCCTCGTGGACCACGCACGGCGGCGCGGGCGCCGCAAGCGGGGCGGCAATCCCCGCCAGACGTCGCTCGACGAAAACCTGACCGCCGTGGCCGCGGATGCCGATCGCATCCTGCTCATCCACGATGCCCTGGACCGCCTGGGCACGGTGGATCCTCGCCTGACGCAGGTCGTGGAGTGCCGCTTCTTTGCCGGCTACAGCGAGGAGGAGACCGCCGAGGTGCTGGACGTGTCGCCGCGCACGGTCCGGCGCGACTGGATGCGCGCGCGCGCATGGCTCCACGAGCTGATGCGCGAAGACGCGGTGGAAGGCCAGGGATAGCCCACGTGTCGTCAGCGATGGATCGCTTTGCCGCCGCCGACGCGATCCTGCGCGAAGCGCTGGATCGTCCGCCCGCCGCGCGGCGGGAGTACATGGCACGCACGTGCGCGGGCGATCCGGACCTGCGCGCGGCCGTGGAACGCCTGCTGGCCGCGGCCGAGCGCGCGGACGAGGACGTGCCCCCCGGCGGCGCGGTGGCGGGACCGCTCTGGAACGACCTCGCCGCCACGCTTGCGGCCGACGCCGCGGACATCGGCCCCGGCACGCGTCTCGGCCCGTACGAGATCGTCGCGCTCGTCGGCGAGGGCGGCATGGGACGCGTCTATCGGGCGGTCGATCCCCGCCTGGGGCGCGACGTCGCGCTCAAGGTGCTGGCGGCGCCCAGGCACGACGGCGTCAACATCGAGCGCTTTGCGCGGGAGGCGCGGGCCGCCTCCGCGCTCAATCACCCGAACATCGTCACGATCTACGACATCGGCGACGCGGGCGGCATTGCCTACATCGCAATGGAGTACCTGAACGGCGGCAGCGTCAGGGATCGCCTCGCCCGCGGCCGCCTGCCCCTGGACGAGGCCCTGGATCTGGCCGGACAGGTGGCGCACGGACTGGCCGCCGCGCACGCGCGCGGCGTCGTCCATCGCGACCTCAAGCCGGGCAACATCATGATCTCCACGGATGGCGGCGTGCGGATCGTGGACTTCGGCCTGGCCAAGCTCGAGGTCCAGAGGGACACGGACCCACCGTCCTCTTCGCTCGACGAGCCGCTCACGGCCGCAGGCGCCGTCTTCGGGACCGCGGCCTACATGTCCCCGGAGCAGGCCAGCGGCAGGCCCACGGACTACCGGACGGATCTCTTCTCGTTCGGCGTGATGCTCTACGAGCTGGTGACGGGCCGCCGCCCGTTCGATCGGAACAGCGGCGCGGAAACCGTGGCGGCCATCCTCATGGAGCCGGCGGTCCCGCCCTCCGAGCTCAATCCGCTCGTGCCGCCGCCGCTCGAGTGGGCCATCGAGCGGTGCCTGGCCAAGGAGCCCGGCAACCGGTACGAGTCCACGCGCGACCTGGCGCGGGACCTGACCGCCGTCCGCGGATACCGCGCGCGCCTTCGCCCGGCTCACACCGCGGATGCGGGGGCGGAGCTGCGCTGCCCGGCCTGCGGCACGGCAGGCGCGCCCGACAGCCGCTACTGCGACAGGTGCGGCGCGGAGTTCCGCCGGCGCTGCCCGGGCTGCGCCAGCGACGTCGCGCCGCAGGCTGCGTTCTGCAGCACGTGCGGGCAGCGGCTGCTCGACTCGTCCCCTCCGGCCGACAACACCGCCATCCCCACGACGCCTGCGGACGCGCCGGCCGCGCGCACGCGGGAGGTGATGTCGGGCGAGCGCCGGCAGGTCACGATCCTCGCGTCGAGCATCGCGGCCTACGAGTCCCTCGTGGAGCGGGCGGCGCCTGACGAGGTCGACCGCGTGCTCGCCGCGTTCCAGGCCGACGCCCGCGCGACGGTCGAGCGCTTCGGCGGCATCGTGGATCGCTCCTCCGGCGAGGAGACCGTGGCGATCTTCGGTATCCCCATCGCGCACGAGGACGATGCCCGCCGCGCGGCTCGCGCCGCGATCTCCCTGCACGCCCGCTTCGAGCCGGCCGGGGCGGCGCTTGGCGTCCGGCTCCGCTCCGCCGTCCACACGGGCTACGTCGTCGTCCGGTCCGCGAGCGACGGTCCGGCCGGCATCCGCGTGCTCGGCGAAGCGCTGAGCGATGCCATGGCGCTCGCACGCGTCGTCCGGGACGGCGACGTGGTGGTCAGCCAGGAGACACAGCGGCTGGCGGGCGCGGCCCTTCGCGTCGAGGCCGCGGGGCAGGTGCAGGTCAGGAGCGATACGGCGCCGCTCATCACCTATCGCGTGACGGCGTCCGACGACTCGTCGGCGCCGCCGCTCGAAGCCTCGGACGCGCCGCTGACGCCGTTTGCCGGGCGACAGGGCGAACTGGGCGCGCTCGCCGGCAGCGTCGAGATGACCGCGGCCGGGGAGGGACAGGTGGTGACGGTCATCGGCGACGCCGGCGCGGGCAAGAGCCGCCTGCTCCACGAGCTCCGCCGGCAGATCGATCGCGATCGCATCACGCTTGTGGAGGGCCGCTGCCAGTCGTACGGCGCGCGGGTCCCATACCTGCCGCTCGTCCAGTGCTGCCGCGGCATCCTGCGCGTCTCCGACGGTGACACCGCGGAGGATCAGCGGCGCCAGGTGCGCGAGCGGCTCCGCGCGATCGATCGCGAGCTCGAGGCGTTCCTGCCCGTCTTCTTCGAGCTGCTGTCGATCGCCGTCGATCAGCCGGACGAGCCGAAGGTGGAAGCGCTCCCGGCGCGGCACGCCGTACACGAAGCCCTGGCCGGCCTCTTCACGCTCGCCTCGCGCCGCCGCCCCCTGCTGATGTTCCTGGAGGACTGGCACTGGGTGGACGAGGCATCGCACGACGTCGTGCGGCAGCTCGCGGACGTCTGCCCCAGCTATCCGTTGATGCTCGTCGTCACCTACAGGCCGGACGTAGGCATCGACTGGGGATCGCTGCGGCACGTTCGCGCCACACACCTGACCTCGCTCGGGCCGGTCTCCTCCGGACAGATCATCCGGTCCGTGCTCGCTGCGGACCGGGTCACGGAGCAGCTGGCCGCGCGCCTGCACGAGCGCACGGGCGGCAACCCCTTCTTCCTGGAGGAAGTGTGCCGCACCCTCCTCGAAGAGGGTGCCGTCGTCGTGGACGGCGGGGAGGCGCGCGTGGCCGGCGAGCTCGAGGGCCTGCACCTGCCGGACAGCGTCCAGGCGGTGATTCGCGCACGCCTGGATCGGCTGGATCGCGACGCGCTGGATCTGGTGCGCCGCGCCTCGGTCGTCGGCCGCGAGTTCACGACGTCCATCCTGGCCGCCGTCGCGGGCGACGAGCTGGACGTGCCGGCCGGCATCACCGCGCTCAAGGAACGCGGGCTCGTCCGCCAGACGGCGGTAGTGCCGGAGCCCGCCTACCGCTTCCAGCACGTGCTCACCCAGGAGGTCGCGTACGACAGCCTGCTGCAGCGGCAGCGCCAGCTCCTGCACGGCCAGGTGGGCGCGGCCATCGAGGCCGTCTACGCCGCGCACCTGCACGAGCAGTACGGCATCCTGGCGCGACACTTTGCCGAGGCCGAGCACTGGCCCAAGGCCGTCGAGTACGGCCGCCGCTTCGCCCGGCGCACCCGTCAGTTGAGCCAGTTCGACGATGCGCGCGCGGCCCTGGACCTGACGCTCGACTGGACCGTGCGCCTGCCGGACGAGCCCGAACGGGATCGGCAGCTCGTGGACCTGCTCTTCGAGAAGGAGCAGGTGTGCGAGGTCCTCGGCGACCGGGCGGGGCAGCAGGACACCATCGATCGCCTGCTGACGATCCTCGAGCCCGGCGGCGATCAGCCGAAGCTGATTGCCGCCTATGCCAGGCAGGCGGAGCTGCTGGCGGGCGCGCGCCGGTTTGCCGAGGGTGAGCGCCTGCTCGATCGCGCGCTGGCCATGAGCCGGCGGCTCGGCGACAGGAACGGCGAGCGCGACACGCTCCGCAGCCTGAGCTTCGTGCTCTGGCTGCAGCAGCGCGGCGTCGAGGCGCTCGACGCCGTCGATCGTGCGCTCGTGCTCGATCGCGAGGATGGCGATGTCGCCCGCGTCGCGGGAGACCTGACCAACCGCGGCGCCATCCTCAGGAGCCTCGGCCGCTTCGACGAGGCCATCAGCGTGGCGCAGGAGGCCGTGCGCCTGACGGGCGCGGACGGCGAGGACCAGAGCCGGCTCGTGGAGGCGCTCTACGTGCTCCACACCATCCATCGCGAAATGGGAGACCTCGCGGCGGCGGAGCCCTTCCTCGCGCGGGCACTGGAGATTGCCGGCGAGGATCGCTTCCGCGTCCAGATGCCGTTCCCGACCTCGGCCATGGCCAACCTGCTCATCGAACGCGGGGAGATTGAACGCGCGCTGGACCTCTACAGGCGCGCGGTGGACATCGGCCGCCAGTCCCGCTACGCCTTCGGCCTCGTGCACAGCCTTCGCGGCCTGGCCGACGTGCTCGTGGGCACCGGGCGTGTGGACGAGGCCCTGCCCTACCTGCGCGAGACCGCGGACCTGGCCCGGCGCCTGGCCGATCGCGACGCGGAGACAGCGGTCCTGGCCCAGACGGCGCCCCTCCTCGAGCACCGCGGGCAGAACGAGGAGGCCGCCCAGGGCTGGCAGCGTCTCCTGGATCTCACCCGCGACGAAGAGGGCCGCCCGGAGACCGTGCGGGCGCTGATGGGGCTGTCTCGCGCCGCCGAGCGTGCGGGACACATCGATCGCGCGATCCGCTTCCTCCGCGAGGCGGTTCCGCGCTGCGACGAAGACGCGCGCGGAGCCCTGCTCAACGAGATCGGGATCCGCGAGTGGAAGCGGGGCCAGTTCGGCCCGGCCCTGGACACGTTCCGCGAGGCCCTTGCGATCTTCGAACGGATCGGCGAGGCGGAGCACGCGGGGCTGATGATGAACAGCATCGGCGCGTGCCTGCTGCGGCTCGACCGCGCCGCCGACGCGGAGTCGACGCTCGAGGACGCGGTGCGCGCGCATGCCGCGCGCGGACACCCCGTGCTCGAAGGACATGCGCTGGCCCTGCTCGGAGACGCGGCACGCGCGCAGGGAAACACGGGCCGCGCGACAGCGTCCTACGCGCAGTCGCTGGCCCTTCGCCAGACGCTCGGCGATCGGCTCGGCGAGGGCTGGATGCGGCAGCACCTGGCGGAGGCGTACCGCGAGGCAGGCGACGAGGACCGCGCGCGGGAGGAAGCGGCGCTGGCCGCCGCGATTGGCCGCGAACTCGGTAACGAGGAACTGGCCGCTGCCTGCGGCGTGCCCGCCGCGCCGGGGACGCCGGACGGGGCCGCAGGGAGGACCGCGTGACGACCGGTCATCCGGGTTGCGAGGCCGTCCCTCTGGCGCTATGGTGTGTGTCGTTCCGCCGTAACCCCGTCGACAGAACCGAGGAGCCCATGCCGACATTCATCATCGAACGCACCACCGGACAGCTCACACGCGAGCAGCTCGACGCCGCGGGACGGAGGTCGAACGCCGTCCTTGCGGAGATGGACGGGGTCGTCTGGATCCGCAGCTACGTGTCGCACGCCGACGGCAAGATCTTCTGCGAGTACGAGGCGCCCAACGCCGAGCTGATTCGCGAGCACGCCCGCCGGGCGGGCCTCCCCGCGGACGCCGTCCGCGAGGTGCAGTTGACGATCAGCCCCGACATGTTCCGGTGACGCCGCCCGCCACTCCCGGCCCGGCCGGTACCGGTGGCTGGATGCGAGATGGCCGACTTCGCGCGTGGTTGACGTATTGACTGGTTGGGGGCCGGTCCGCTGGCGCGGGTTGCCGGCCCGCAAGGAGCCGAACCATGTCAGTCCTGTCCGCGGATCTGCTCGGCCGCTGCGCCGAGCGCGCGCCGGCCTACGATCGCCAGAACACCTTCTGTCACGACGACTTCCAGGAGCTGCGCGAGGCGGGCTACCTGCGCCTGGCCGTGCCGGCCGACATGGGCGGGCCCGGCGCCACGCTGGCCGCGCTGATGGCCGAGACGCGCCGACTGGCCTACCACGCCCCGGCCACGGCGCTCGCCGTCAACATGCACCACTACTGGGTGGGGGTCGCGGCGGACCTGCGGCGGTTCGGCGACGCGTCGCTCGAGTGGGTGCTCGAGCGCGCGGCCGCGGGTGACGTCTTTGCGGCGGCCCACGCGGAGACGGGCAACGACATGCCGGTGCTGCTGTCCACGACGCGTGCCGAGCGCGTGGACGGCGGGTACCGGTTCCACGGACGCAAGAGCTTCGGCAGCCTGTCGCCGGTGTGGGACTGGCTGGGCCTCCATGGGATGGACACGAGCAACCCGCAGGCGCCCACCGTCGTGCACGCCTTCCTTCCGCGCGACGCTGACGGCTATCGCATTGTCGAGACGTGGGACACGCTGGGCATGCGCGCCACGCGGAGCGACGACACGATCCTTGACGGCGCCTTCGTACCGGACCGCCATGTGGCGCGGGTCGTCCCGGCCGGACCGGCGGGTCTCGATCCGTTCGTCCTGTCGATCTTCGCGCGAGCGCTGCTCGGGTTCGCCAACGTGTATCACGGCCTCGCCCTCCGCGTGCGCGACGTCATCGTCGACAGCCTGGCGGGCAAGCAGTCCATCGCGGTGCCGGGCGGGATGGTGCGGCATCCGGAAGTGCAGCGCGGCGTGGCGGAGATCGTGATGGAGCTCGAGGCGCTCGGTCCGTATCTCGAATCCGTGATGCGCGACTGGGATGCCGGCGCCGACTACGGCGCCGCCTGGGTCATCAAGATCGTCACCGCCAAGTACCGCGCGGTGGAGGCGGCGTGGCGGATCGCGGATCGCGCGCTGGATCTCTCCGGCGGGTTCGGGATGTTCAAGAAGTCGGAGCTGGAGCGCCTGTTCCGCGATGCGCGCGCCGGCCGGTTCCATCCGGCCAACGGCATGCTGACGCACGAGCTCGTGGGAAAGCTGACGCTGGGGATCGACCTGGCGGCCCCACCGCGCTGGGCCTGAGGCAGGCCCTACACGGTCCGCCGAGGCGTCTCGCGAAAGCGGAAGGGTTGCCCCTACATCGTCTGTCGGAAGGACATTCCTGGTCACGGACGACGAAAGGACACCGAGACACCGAGACTGCAGAGACCACAGAGACGAGGACGCGCGTCGGCGCGGAGCGCCGACCGGGGGACCGACCCGCCGAATCGCCATGAGCCCGTACGGGCTCGGCGGGCGGCTCATGGCGAATCGGTGGGACGGTCGCGCTGGGGCCGGTCAACGACCGGCCCCGCGCGTCCGCTCGTGTGCCGTCAAGACACCTCTGCGATCTCTGAGGCTCTGTGTCTCCCCCTGCCTTACGTGATCTGGAAGGCAGCGCGCCGGCCGGTTTCATCCCGCCAACGGCCATGTTGACGCACGAGTCTCATGGGATAGCTGACGCTGGGGATCGACCTGCAGCCCCCAAGGGCAACCCTGAAGGGTTGCCCCTACATCGACTGTCGGGAGGGCATTCCTGGTCACGGACGACGAAAGGACACCGAGACACCGAGACCGCAGAGACCACAGAGATGAGGACGCGCGTCGGCGCGGAGCGCCGACCGGGGGACCGCCCCGCCGACTCGCCATGAGCCCGTACGGGCTCGGCGGGCGGCTCATGGCGAATCGGTGGGGCGGTCCCGCTGGGGCCGGTCAACGACCGGCCCCGCGCGTCCGCTCGTGTGCCGTCAAGACACCTCTGTGGCCTCTGACGCTCTGTGTCTCCCCCTGCCTTACGTGATCACGAACGCCGTGCGACAGCGGATCCCCTCCCACCGCTCGGCCCGGCATTCCGAGTCAGCCGGGGGTTTGCCATGAGCAGGCTGTGGCAACATGCCCCGTGACAACAGGAGGACGGC
>CAZUGF010000001.1:138221-298567 GCA_964619705.1 uncultured Bifidobacteriaceae bacterium | reverse complement strand
TGACGACGACCGCGCCCACCGGCACCTCCCCGGCATCACGCGCGCGCGCGGCCTCATCCAGCGCCGCGCCCATCCAGCCGTCGTGCATCCGCCCAGCCTACAACACCCGTTCTGGTCCCTCCGAGCCGACCCACAGTGGTCCTCCGCGGCGGCTTCCCGCTGGCCGGTCCCGGCGGCGGGTCCGTCGACGAGATCAGCTGGTCGAACCCCGCGCCGACGCCACACTCGCTCATGACGACAGCGGCGCCCACCGGCACTTCCCCCGCATCGCGCGCGGGCGCGGCCTCGTCCAGCGCGGCATCCATTCAGCGGTCGTGCATCGGTTCGGCGCAACCCGTACCGTCGCAGGGCCCGGCACATGTCCGGCCCCAACCCTCAACGCCTTCGCCCAGGACCGGCTTGCGCCGTTCGGCGATGCCCGGGCCGAACTCGATCGCACAACGCGCGCCGCAGGAGCGCCGCGTCGTCGCCGGGGTCGCCGCGGTCGCCGCCAACATGCGCCGCCAGCGCCTGACGCCCGGAGCACGCGTCAGCCCTCCGGCCCGACACGCGCCCGGCACCATCGGCAACGCCCGGGGCGGTCCCGCCCCTCGCGTGCCGTATGATGCGCATCCAGTCGGCCACCACCAGCCGGAGGCCCCGAGCGAGCGCGGCGCGCATCCGACCGCGCAGGATGAGCCCGCCGGGTGCATCATGGTGCCGCGGCGTCACGACGCGTGCGGCCCGGACAGGTCCAAGGGCACCGCCCGCGCACGAGCGCGTCCGCCAGTAACGGACGCCGCGTCGACGACACCAGCGGAGAAGGGCCGTGGACCGGCCGGGACGATACCCATGAAGCTGAAGCCCGACATCGTGAAGGCCAGCGAAGCCCGCGGCGCCCTCGTCCGCCGGCCGCCCGCCGCGCCGGCGCCGTCAACGGCGTCACGTCCCGCGAGCGGTGCCACACGCGCCGGACGCAAGCCGCCCCGCGCCGGGGCCTCCATCCGGACGGACACGGCCCGCGTGCGCCACCTGGAGTTCGGCGGCGCTCGCCCGTCCGCCACGGAACTCGAACGCATCATCGGCGAGACGAACGACCTCGTCGACGAGTTCTACCTGGAGCGCGCGCTCCTCTCCGCACGGCCCGTCTGCCGCCTGATCCTCCGCGACGCGGGCGGACGCGAGCACGGCTACGCAACAGGCTTCCTCGTGGCCCCCGGCCTCGCCCTGACCAACTGGCACGTGTTCCCGCGCGCCGCCGACGCCGCCCAGGCGCTCGCCGAGTTCGACTACAAGTTCGACGTGCGGGGCGAACCGGTTCCGTCCATCGTCTTCCGCGTGCGCGCAGACCTCTTCCACCTCGCGGACAAGGATCTGGACTTCGCGCTCGTCGCCATCGAGCCGTCCTCCATCGACGGCAGCGCCGCCCTGGACACGTTCGGCTACCATCGCCTCGTCGCGGACCCGCATACCATCCGCACTGGCGAGTGGATCACGATCATCCAGCACCCCGGCGGCCGCCGGCGCCAGTTCGCCATTCGCGAGAACCAGCTCATCGCGCAGCCGGACCCGGACTTCCTCTGGTACGCCAGCGACACGGCCCAGGGATCCTCCGGCGCTCCCGCCTTCAACGACTCATTCCAGGTCGTGGCGCTGCACCACTCCGGCAAGGCACGGCGCGACGGCGGCCAGTACGTCCTGATGGACGGACGCCGGGTCTCGTCCCTGGAGGGCGTGGACGACTCGGAGGTGGACTGGGAAGCCAACGAGGGCCTGCGCGTGAGCGCCCTCTGCCGCTTCCTCGATGCCGGCTTCCCCGCCGGCGCATTCCGCGACGCGTACCTCGAGTCGACGCGAGGCGGCGACATCCTGACGCGCATGCTGGCCGAGCCAGGCCCGCCGCCGGTACCCCTGCAGCGGGCCATGACGTCCCTCACCGGAGCATTCCCCCCGGCCCTCCATGCCGGCACCCTCACCATCGCCCACGCCGAGATCCATCAGGTGATCATCGGCGGCGCCGCGGCCGGAACACGCGCGGCATCCCGCGGCGGCAGCGTGACGGCGACGGACGCGCCGGCGTTCTACGAGCGCGCGGTCCTGCCGGTGATCGATGCCCGCTACGAGAACCGGAAGGGCTACGTCGACAACCTGCTCGGCACGCGCGTGCCCATGCCCTCGGTGACCAAACCGAGCCTCGTCTCCCGGACAGACGATGGTTCGCACATCCTCCCGTACCAGCACTTCTCCATCGTCGTGCACAAGGCGCGGCGCCTGGCGCTGTTCACGGCCGCCAACGTGACCGCGTTCTCGCGGCTCAAGGCGCCCGAGGAGGACCACACCTACACACGCCGTGCCCTCGGCGGATTCGGCGAGCACGACACGGAAGCGTGGCTCACCGACCCGCGCATCCCGGAACAGCACCAGCTGCCGGACACCTTCTACGACAAGGACCGCCAGTCCTTCGACAAGGGCCACCTCGTCCGGCGCGACGATGTGTGCTGGGGCACGACGCACGCGGAGGTGCAGCGGGCGAACGGGGACACGTACCACACGACCAACTGCTCACCACAGGTGAAGGGCTTCAACCGCTCCGCGTCGGGCGGCGCCTGGGGCCGGCTGGAGAACTACATCCTGCGCCAGGCCCGGAGCGAGAGCTACGCGCTCTTCGCCGGTCCCGTGTTCGGGGACGACGACGAGTGGTTCGAGGGCGTGGATCGCCGGGGCGTGGTGCGCATCCAGATTCCGCAGGCGTACTGGAAAGTCGTCGTCGCGCGCGGCGAGGCCGGCCTCGAGAGCTTCGCGTTCCTGCTGACGCAGGACCTCAGCGGCGTCGTTTTCGAGGACGAGTTCAGCGTGACGGCCGCATGGGCCGAGCACGTGGTGCCGATCGCGGATCTGCAGTCGCGCCTGACCGGCCTCCGCTTCCCCGCCGCCATCCACGCCGCGGACCAGAGCCGCCACCTGCCGTTCTAGCCCGGAGGCGGGTCTGCCAGCCGGGAGGCGGGTCTGAAGACCCGCCCTACATGTCCCGCGACCGGCGTCTCCGTGGCGATCGCAGGGCGGAGCTTCAGCTCCGCCCTGCAAGGGTACGCACCTTGCTTCAGATCATGGGAATGAGGTCCACATGAACACCAACGACCGGAATGCGGTGTCTGACGACACAGTTCCTGCAGGGTCTCGCCCTGCCGACCCGAAGAACCCCGCGGGCAGGCCGCACGGGACGACGAGCGATCAGATCCTGGAAATGGAGAGCGAAGGCCAGGCGGCCAAACCCGGAACGGCAAGCCCGGCCGTGAGCAGCGGCGGCCATCCCCCCGCCGCCGGCGAGCCGGCCACGAGCGCGCCCCCGCACAAGGACCACCTCGGACGCCCCGGTGCGGTGAACCATCTGCCGGAATCCCTTCCCGCACCGGACGCGCCGGGGAGCGACGGCCCGGCACTGTCGCCGCAGAACCCGTCGAGCATGCCGCGCGCCGAGGACGATGCCGAGGTCCACGCGCACAGCCCGGAGTTCAACGACGCGCCGGGGAGCGGCCGGCACCGGGGGGAAAAGAAACCGGATCGCCGCTAATCGCCTTACAATCGCAGGCGGACAACGTACCGCGTCGAACGACTCGTGACTCGACAGAGGGGACAGGTGTATGGCGAAGAAGAGCAAGAGCAGGGCGAACGTGGCGGATCAGATTGCCGAGTTCATCGGCCGGAGCATGGGTGAGCTGGTGAACCGGAAGGAGCTGCTGCAGCGGCAGCTGCACGAGGTGGAAGGCCAGATCGCCGATGTTGGTCAGCGGGTCAGCCGGCAGTTCGGACAGTACGCGCCGCAGGGTCGGAAGAAGCGCGGTCGCGGCGGACTCAAGGGGGCGGCCGACAAGGCAGCGGCTGCGGTCTCGAAGACCCGCCGCCAGGTCTCGCCCAGCACGCGCAAGAAGATGGCCGAGGCCGCGCGCAAGCGATGGGCGGCCATCAAGAAGGCGGCAACGAAGGATTGATAAAGGGTGGTGCGCCCTGCACGACTCGAACGTGCGACCTCCTGGTTCGTAGCCAGACGCTCTATCCAACTGAGCTAAGGGCGCGAGGACTTTTGATCCTAACACAACGTGCTGTCGCGGGCCGAAATCCCCCTTCGGCCTGCAGCCGCGTGCCTGCTCTCCGCTTCGCCGGCGGCTCCTCACGAACAGGCACGGCACAAGGCCGCGACCGACCGTTACGGCACGCGGGCCGGCCGTGACAGACCGTGACCGGCCTCGAACAGTCCCGGCATGGAGACAGGCAGCCGGCCGGCAATGGCCGCTTCCCCCGCCAGCG
Organism: uncultured Bifidobacteriaceae bacterium; assembly: GCA_964619705.1. Classification (GTDB taxonomy): domain Bacteria; phylum Acidobacteriota; class Vicinamibacteria; order Vicinamibacterales; family UBA2999; genus VFZN01. Next base: position 294,283 of record CAZUGF010000001.1, on the reverse strand, counting down.
CACGCACGGCGCTCTCCTCCGCCAGGTCCGAGAAGTCGTAGGTCAACAACTGCGCCGGCAGCGCCGGCACGCTTCCGGCCACATACGGACTGCCGAAAAACACGCCCACCATCGGCGTCGAGCGGGCCGCGGTTCCGCGCGCGATGTCCTCCAGCAGCCGCACGACGGCCGGCGCAAGGTCGATGCGGCCGCTCGCCGACGACACGCGCACGAAGATACCGGCCACGACCGCGTCGTAGCGGGACGCCATGGCGCGCACGAGTTCCAGCTCGCCCGGCGTCGATCGGTCCGAGATCTCCACGGCCTCCGTCCGCGGCCACCGCTTCCTCAGTTCCGGGATGACCGTCCGGCTCGGTGCCGCAATACGCCAGCCCGATGGATAGTCCAGCACCGACAGGTACAACACCGCCGCACCCGCCGGCAGGGTGAGCGGCACGTGGTTCCGCTCGTCCTTGACGAGCGTCATCGAGCGCTCGCTGATGCCGCGCGCCACGTCCTGGTGACGACGGGCGCCGACAACGAGCGGCACCGAGTCCATGGACACGGTCCGCGCCTCGTGCAGGCCCAGCCGCGCCTTGGCCTCCAGCACGCGGCGGACGGATGCGTCCAGCGCCGCGCGATCGATTCGCCCGGTCTCCACGGCCGCGCGTACCGCCGTGAACGCCGCAACCGGATCGGGTGAGTCCAGCACGAGATCGGCGCCGGCCAGCACGGCCTTCACGGCCGCCTCACCCGGCGGCAGCATGCTCGTGATGGCGTCCATCTTCATCGAGTCGGTGACGATGAGCCCGTCGAAGGCCAGCTCCTGCCGCAGCAGCCCCGTGACGATCGGGCGGCTGAAGGTCGCGGGCCCGGGCTCCGCGTCCAGCGCGGGCAGCTCGATGTGCGCCACCATGGCCGCGGCCGCACCGGCTGCGATGCCGGCCCGGAACGGCGGCAGCTCCACCTGATCGAGCCGGTCCCGCGGGTGCCTGATGATCGGCAGCCCGAGGTGCGAGTCGACTTCCGTATCCCCGTGGCCGGGAAAGTGCTTGAGCGTGGCCAGCATGCCGCCCTCCTGGAGGCCGCGCACGTACGCCGCCGCCAGCGCGCCCACGCGTGCCGGGTCCTCGCCGAACGACCGCGTATTGATGACGGGGTTCCGCGCGTTGTTGTTGACGTCGGCCACGGGCGCAAAGTTGACGTGCACGCCCATCGCACGTCCTTCGAGCGCCGTGATGCGGCCGGACTCGAACGCCAGCTGCTCGTCCCCTGCCGCGCCAATCGCCATGGCGCGCGGGAACCGGGTGGCGCCGGCAATGCGCATTCCCGCGCCGTACTCGAAGTCCGACGTGGCCAGGAGCGGCACGGACGACACGGCCTGCAGCCGGTTGAGCGTCGCGGCGAGCGACAGCGGCTGCCCGAGAATCACCGTGCCGTAGGCCGGGTTGAGCAGCACGCGCGGCGCAAGCTCGGTGCCGCCGAATGCGATGACGCCGCCCGCATGGCTCTCCTGCACCACACGGATCAGGCGATCGAACGCCTCGCTGTCCGTCGGAAGATACGTGGACTGGAGCCCCGGCGCGATGAGCTGCCCCACCTTCTGGTCCAGGGTCAGCGCGGCCAGCGTTCGATCCACCCACCGCCGGGCATCCCGATCCAGCGGCGAACGCGGCTGGGCCGCAGGGCCCACGGCAAGCGCGAGCACGGCGGCCGCGGCGGCAAGGCATCTCACGGGCGTATCGTAGTTCACCCGGCGGCCGGACCAGAACCCGCGGAGGCCGCATCCCGTCGCCCAAAGGCCGGCCGGCCGATCGGGCTCACCGCCCGGTGCCATAATCATCGGATGTCGGTTGACGCACATCGCGCCGGCGCTCCCGCGAGCGTCCGCTGCTTCGTCCTCACGATCAGCGATACCCGGACGATGGAGACGGATGCGGGCGGCGCCGCCATCGTGGAGCTCCTCACGGCGGCCGGCCACACCATTGCCGGCCGCCGCATTGTCAAGGACGAGCCCGCGGACGTCTCGACACTGGTCAAGCTGCAGGCGGCCAGCGACCACGTGGACGCCATCATCGCGACGGGCGGTACGGGCATCACGCGCCGGGACAGCACCTTCGAGGCACTGGACGCGCTGCTGGAAAAGCGGCTGCCGGGGTTCGGCGAGCTGTTCCGGATGCTGAGCTACCAGGAGATTGGCGCGGCCGCGATGCTCAGCCGGGCCTGTGCGGGCACCTGCCGGGGCACGGTGGTCTTCGCGCTGCCCGGCGCCGAGCGGGCGGTCCGGCTCGCGCTGACGCGCCTCCTCCTGCCTGAACTCACGCACCTCGTGGCGGAGACGCGCCGATGATGCGGCCGTTCGCGAAGACCATCGGACTCCAGGCCGCGCAGGCGCTCATCGACGCCGGCATCGCGCCGATTGCACGCACCGAGCGCGTGCCGCTCCTCGAGGCGCGGGGTCGCGTCGTGGCCGGTGACGAAGTCTCCGACATCGACGTGCCACCATTCAACCGCGCGAGCATGGACGGCTATGCCGTCATCGCTGCGGACACGGCCGGGGCCACGCGGGAGCGCCCGCGCGCGCTCAGGCTCGCGGGACGCGTCTACACCGGCGACATGCCGGCCGAGGCCGTGACGTCGGGGGCCTGCATCGAGATTGCCACCGGGGCGCCGATGCCGCCGGGGGCGGACGCGGTCGTCATGGTGGAGGATACGGCCCTGGCCGGCGACGCGGTGGAGGTGTGCGTCCCCGTGTCCGCGCGGCAGAACATCGGGCCGCGCGCGGCAGACATCGCCATCGGGCAGACGGTGCTCCGTGCGGGCGACGTGCTCAACGCGAGCCGGATCGGCGCACTGGCGGCGCTCGGCCGGGACGGCGTCACGGTGTGGGCCCGCCCGGCGGTGGCAATCCTGTCGACCGGCAACGAGATCGCGGACCAGGGCGGACCGCTCGGCGGCGGCCAGGTCTACGACGTCAATCGCTTCACGCTGTCGGCCGTCGTGGCCGAGCACGGCGGCATGCCCGTCCCGCTGAGCACGGCGCGCGATACGATCGAGGCCATCGACGCCGCGCTCGATGCCTGCCTGGCCCATGACCTCATCGTCTTCTCCGGCGGGAGCTCCGTCGGCGAGCGCGACCTGATCCAGGACGTCATCCGCCGCCGGGGCGACGTGCGCTTTCACGGGGTGGCCATCAAGCCCGGCAAGCCGACCGCCTTCGCCATCGTCGAGGGGCGCCCGGTGTTCGGGATGCCCGGCTATCCCACTTCGTGCCTCTCGAACGCGTACATCATGCTCGCGCCGGCACTGCGGAAGATGGCGCGGCTGCCGATGGTGCAGCCGCGCACGCTGATCCTGCCCCTGGCCGGCCGGGTCGTCTCCGTCGCGGGCCGGCACCAGGTCTACACCGTGCGCGTGGAGGACGACCGCGCGGTGCCCGCGTTCAAGGCGTCCGGCGACATCACGTCCATGTCCCGCGCGGACGGCTACATCGAGATCGCCGCCGACGCCACCAGTGTGGAGGAGGGCAAACCCGTCCTCGTGACGCTCTTCTAGCCGGGCGTCACGTCCCGCCCGAGAGGCGGAACCGCAGCACGTTCTCGACGTACCAGTACGTGAGCCGATCGCCCGCGAAGAGGTGACGGACGATGGGACCACCCCACATGCGGCCGAGGTACGCGTTCACCGACCAATAGGGCGTCAGGGCCACGTCGACGGCTGCATCGAGCGCGGTCCCCAACCCGCGGTGGCCGCCCGATGGCCGCCGTGCGTAGCCGAACCCCGGTCCGTCAGACGCGCTCGCGCCGCTGCCCTGGTACCAGCCGTCGGCCGCGGTCGCCAGATCGAGCCGGTGCAGTTCCAGGCGCACGCGCGTATCGCGGCGAGGCTCGGCGAACGCCTGCAGGAAGGCATCCCGGAGGTTCATCTGCGCGTAGACGGTCGAGAGCGCGTAGGTCCTGGTGCTCGGCAGCACGGGGAAGAACGTCCCGTGCCGATCGTCAGACGGATCGTCGTCGCCGGATGCGCGCGAGATGCCGGCGCGGATCCATGGCGTCCACGGAACGCCCGACCACCGGTGGCCGGCCTCGACGGCTCCGCTCCACGCGCGATGCGGCTGGCCATACCAGTCGCCGCCCTGCAGCGCACCCCACGCCAGCCAGTCGATGCGCCCGACGCCAGTCCGCCGGACGCCGGCGTGCGACGCGCCACCCACGACGATCGTGACGTCCACGGCGCCCGCCGCGCGGCTCCCATCCGGCCGCGCCTTCACGTCGCGGCTGTCGTGGTACGTATGCAGGAACGCCTGCGTCTCGCCGCGGCTCGCCGCGCCGCCGGCGCGCGCGGACGACTGGTGGCGGCGTCCGGCGAACAGCATCCCGATCCGGACATCCGTCATGGTGAGGTTCGCGGACTCCTCGAACCCGCCCTGCGTGGGCAGCAGCACGGCACCGCCGGCGTACCAGTCCGGACGATCGATCGTCAGCCGGGCACCGTCGAACCGCCGCCGGTAGAAGGACCAGTCGAAGCCCCCGACCAGCCGCGCGTCCAGGCGCAGGCGCCGCAGCGCGCCAAGTGCCGCGTCGACAGCATCGACGGCCGGCCGCTCCCCTTCGGCGCCGGACGTGTGCGTCATCCGGCCGATCGTCACGCGCACGCCCCGGTCCGCGGTGTGCGCGGTCACGTTCAGTTCATCGAAGTACAACTGGTAGCTGGTCCGCTGCCCCGTCGCGGCCTGATAGAGGGCGCCGGTGCCCATCGGGCCCTGGCCGCCCACGGCCATCCGCGGCAGGTTGACAATGGCCGTGTAGGCGAAGCCACCGGCCAGGTCGAACCTCGGCGCGCGGACCCGTACGCCCAGGTGGCCGCGATTGCCGGCAAACGTGTAGTCCGGCCGGCCCTCTGCGGGCGGCGGCTCGAAGAACCGCCACGACTCCACGCGCGTCATCGTGTCGAGCGTGGCCTCGGTGCTGACGGCCCCGGAGGCCGGCTGCGCAAATCCCTGGTGCGCGGCCATGACCGCAAAGAAGACCGCGGCGGCCAGCGCACGCCACGGGATCACGTTCCACATCATCCCGCGCGATTCAGGTTGTCACGCATGATGACGGCGTGCGGCCCACCGGGCACGCGCTCGAGGCCGTAGACCTCGCCGGACGGTCCCGGATGCGCCGCGTGCTCACGCGCGATCGCCGCGCGGTCGTTGTCGTCGAGCGCCAGGACCGCGGCGTGACACGTGGCCTCGATGTGCCGCGCATGCCGTGCGCCCACGATGACGGCCGCAACGCCCTGACTGTCCAGTACCCACCGGAGTGCGACAGCGCCGATGGTCGTGCCGTGCCGGCGCGCGATGGCCTCCAGCGTCCGCAGGAGGCACTGGAAGGCCGGCCATCCGCCGTACTCGTCGATGATCAGGCGGTACTTCACGAGCGACCGGTTCTCGAGCGCCGGACCGGCGCCCGCAGGGTCCGGCTCGCCGAGCCAGCGCTCGGACAGGAACCCGCCGGCCAGCGCGCCGTAGCACAGCAGGCCGACGCCGAGGTCCGCAGACCGCCCCGCCATGCCGCGCGCGGGACGCCTGTCGAGGACGGAGTACTGCACCTGGTGCGATGCCACCTGCACCCCGGCACGCAGCACCTCGTCAAGGCGCGCCCGATCGAAGTTGGTGAGCCCCACGTGCCGCACCTTGCCGCGGCCGCGCAGATCGTCCAGCCACTGCGCCGCCTCGATCCAGCCCGGTGTCTCGAAGTCCCACCAGTGGACCTGCACCAGGTCGAGCCGCTCGACACCGAGACGCGCCAGCGACCGATCGACCAGGGCCGTCACGTCCTGCCGCGTGAGCCGCCGGAGACTGGCACGATCGGGCACGCACTTGGTGTGCACCTGCAGGCGCGCAGCCGCTGACGCCCCGTGGCGAACGCGGACGCGCCGGAGGTACTCGCCGATCAACGCCTCCACGCCGGTGTAGATGTCCGCGCAGTCCCAGGTCGTGATACCGGCCTCGAGGAACGCATCCATGTCGGCGAGCGCGGACTCGGCGTCGACGGTGCCGTGCCCGCCGGCCAGCTGCCAGCCGCCCTTGATCACGCGCGAGATGGTGTACCCGGGCGCGAGCGCGCGGCGAGGCACACCCATGGGTCAGCGTCCGGACCGGGGCTTCAGCGGGACGACCGTCGTCTCGGCGTGGCTGAAGCGGCGCGTGCCGATGCGCGTGATCCGGAAGCGCGCGCCGCAGTTCGGGTCCGGACACGCCACATCCGTGTCCGTCGTCATCCAGTCGTGTTCGTGGGTGGGGCGCTGTCTTGCGGGAAGCAGAGGCAGGAGCGCGGCGAGGGCATACATGGAGAACGCCTGGCCATCAGGCATCACCAGGTTCTCGCCGCGCACCTCGAACCAGTCGCCGGCGCGGTGGCCGCACACCATCGGGCGGTCCGTGCCGACGACCTCGACGCGCAGATCGAAGAGCTCGAACTGGTCGTCCATCCGTGGACTACCGGGTCCAGGCTAGCCCTCGAGGAGCCTGTTGACTTCCGCCCAGTTGACGACGTTCCACCAGGCGCCGAGGTAGTCCGCGCGGCGGCTCTGGTACTTCAGGTAGTACGCGTGCTCCCACACGTCCACGCCGAGGATGGCCTTCTTGCCGTCCATCAACGGGTTGTCCTGGTTCGGGGTGCTCACGATCTCCAGCGCACTGCCGCCGGCCACGAGCCAGGCCCAGCCGCTGCCGAAGCGTCCCATGCCCGCGGCCTGGAACTTCTCCTTGAACGCATCGAAGCTGCCGAAGGCACTGGTAATCCCGTCGGCCACGGCTCCCGTGGGCGCGCCGCCAGCGCCCGGCGCCATGATCGTCCAGAACAGCGAGTGGTTCCAGTGCCCGCCGCCGTTGTTGCGGACCGCGGTGCGGATGTCCTCGGGCAGGCTCGCCACGCCCTTGACCAGATCGTCGAGGCTCTTGTCGTGCAGTTCGGGGTGCTTGTCGAGCGCGGCGTTCAGGTTGGTGACATACGCCTGGTGGTGCTTGCCGTGGTGAATCTGCATCGTCTGCGCGTCGATGTGCGGTTCGAGGGCCGCGAAATCGTACGGCAGCGCCGGCAGTGAATGAGCCATGGTGTCCAACTCCCGTGATGTGGGCGGCCGCGCAGGGTTGCGCCGCGCGGCGTCGGCCCGTGTCGTTGAAGTATCGTTCTGTGCGCGTGACGCCGCAGGGAACGACCGGATCTACGTGATCGTCAACATCCGATCAAGAGCCAGCTTAGCAAACTTCTGATCCCGGTCCGGCACGACGATCTCGTTGTGCACCTCGCCGTCGAGCAGGCCCTCGAGCACCCACAGCAGGTGATTCGGCGACACGCGGAACATCGTCGAGCAGAGGCAGCCCATCTCATCGAGCGAGAGGACCGTCTTCTCCGGCGCCACCTCTTCCGCAAGGCGATGGACGAGGTGCACCTCGGTCCCGACGGCCCAGGTCGATCCGGCCGGCGCCGCGCGTACCGTCTTCAGGATGTACTCCGTCGAGCCGAAGTCGTCGGCGGCCTGCAGGACCTCGAAGGGGACCTCGGGGTGCACGATCACGCGTACGCCCGGGTGCGTCTTCCGCACGGTGTCGATCTGCCGCGCCGTGAAGCGGACGTGAACCGAGCAATGTCCCTTCCAGAGAATCAGCTTCGCACGCTCGACCGCATCGCGCGTGAGCCCGCCGAACGGCTCGAAGGGATCCCACACGACCATCTCGTCCAGCGGCACACCCATCGACCACGCCGTGTTCCGTCCGAGGTGCTGGTCCGGCAGGAACAGGATCTTCTCCGCCTGCTGCCACCCCCATCGAAGCGTGGCTGCCGCATTGGACGACGTGCAGATGCTGCCGCCGCGCTCGCCGACGAAGGACTTGATGGCCGCCGCGGAGTTGATGTACGTCACCGGGACGACGCGCGAGGCCACGCCGAGCTGTTCCAGCTCCGACCAGCATGTCTCCATCTGGTCCGGCGCCACCATGTCCGCCATCGAGCAGCCGGCGGCGAGATCGGGCAGGATGACCTGCTGGTGCGGGAGCGCAAGGATGTCCGCGCTCTCCGCCATGAAGTGCACGCCGCAGAAGATGATGTAGTCCGCGGACGGATGCTTCGCGACTTCCCTGGCGAGCTTGAAGGAGTCGCCGGTGTAGTCGGCGAAGCGGATGACCTCGTCGCGCTGGTAGTGGTGGCCCAGGATCACGAGGCGATCGCCGAGGGCCGCGCGGGCGGCGGCGATCCGCACCTGCATGGCCTCGTCGGACAGGCCCAGGTAGGCGTCCGGCAGGGGCTGGCGCTCGCGAATGCTGGCCTTTTCGACCTCGTTGAGGACCGGCATGAACGTGCCCGTCGCCATCGTCGTCTCCTTCTCGGCCGTGGCCGGCTTGCGAGCTTGTGAAAGTTTTCGCAATCTCCGGTCACGAAAAGACCAAGCGGACTAGGGCAGCCGTGGCCGCCGCGTCAGCTTGGTCTAAGCCAGAGTATAGCACGCGGCTCCGCGTCAGAGCCCTCGCGCGCCCAACCAGCGCGGCCACGCCCGGGATGTCCCCGCACGCGCCGCCGCATCGGACGTCGGCGGATCGTCGGGCTCGATCCGGAGCACCGCCCCGTCCTCTTCGTCGGTCACGATGTAGAGCAGGTCGTCCGGCCCCTCACGCACGTCACGCACGCGCTTGTCCAGCTCCGTGAGGATCACCTCCCGGCCGTAGACACCAACATCCGTGAGCAGCACGCGCTGCACCTGGCGGCCCGAGAGGCCGGCGACGAAGAGATCGCCTGTCCATCCCGCAAAGCGCTGACCGCGGTAGAACGTCAGGCTCGACAGGCCGATCGACGGGACCCAGAACACCTCCGGCAGCTCCGTGCCGGGATGGCTCGGGGGCGCAATGGCCTCGCCCGTGTAGTCGCGTCCGAAGGTCGCCAGCGGCCAGCCGTAGTTCTTCCCCGGCTGGATGGCGTTGACCTCGTCGCCGCCCTGCGGTCCGTGCTCGCTCGCCCACAACTGCCCCGTCTCGGGATGAATGGCCAGGCCCTGGATGTTCCGATGGCCATACGAGAAGATCTCGGGCCGCGATCCCGCGCGGCCGACGAACGGGTTGTCGTCGGGCACGCTGCCATCGTCGCGAACCCTGACGATCGTGCCGGCATGATCACCGAGATCCTGGGCCCGCGCGCGCTCGGTCCGTTCGCCGACGGACATGTACACCGTGCCATCCGGCGCGAACACGATCCGCGAGCCGTAGTGCAGATCCGTCCGGCTCCAGGCATCGGCGACGAAGATGTCCTCGACGTCCTGGAGCGCGTCGGCCTCGAAGCGCGCCCGCGCGAGCGCCACCGTCGCGCCGGCGTCCCCGGCTGTCGCGTAGGTGAAGTAGAGGAAGTGGTTCTCGGCAAACGACGGATGGAGGGCGATGTCCAGGAGACCGCCGTGCAGGCGCGCGTGCACGGCGGGCACGCCGGGCACATCGATCTGCTCGTGCGACTCGCCGCGCACCACGAGCAGCCGTCCCCCGCGCTCGGCGACCAGCAGATCGCCGTCCGGCAGGAACGCGAGGCTCCACGGGTGCACCAGCCCCTGCGCCACGGGCACGACGCGGATGCGGTGCACGTCGGTCTCGAGCGGCACACTGCGGGGCCCGGGCGCCGACTGCCGGGCCACGACGGTGCCCACGGCCGCGAGCACCACGGCGGCCGGCAGCAGGATGGACAGGGACACGACTCGCGATCTCCGCAGCATTCGATGGTCTCCTCGCACGACGACACGGCGTGGAACGATGTTGTCCGGAGAGAGCCCGGGCTTCAGTGGGGACGCGAAGCCGGAATGCCGCCAGCCCGTTCGCACCAGCTCAGCGGGGGCGCGGACTCTCCTGTCAGCATACTCCGTCAGGCCCATTGCCGGACAGTCGGCGCCACGGATGAGCCGCGCGCGGTCGCGTGGTGACGCAGACGCCGCACCGCGGCGTCCGCGGCGTCGCCAGACGGGACTGCCGCTCGCCTACGACAGGACGGGCAGGCGCACGACGTTGTAGAGGGTGTCGCGCTCGACGGGCTCGCGCCCGGCATCGACGATCAGGCGCTCGATGTCGCCCGTCGACAGGGCGGTCGGCGTGGACGATCCGGCCATGTGGTAGATCGTCTCCTCCTGCACGGTCCCGTCCAGGTCGTCGGCGCCGAACCACAAGGCGGTCTGCGCCACCTCGACGCCGCAGGAGATCCAGTACGCCTTGATGTGGTCGACGTTGTCGAGCAGCAGCCTCGCGACGGCGTGGACGCGGAGCGTATCGCTGGCCGAGGGGGCCGGCAGTTTCCGCATCTGGTTGTTGTCGGGATGGAACGCCAGCGGGATGAAGGCCTGCAGCCCTCCCGTGTCGTCCTGCAGCGCGCGCACCTGCATCAGGTGATCCACGCGCTCCTCGATGGTCTCGATGTGCCCGTAGAGCATCGTGACGTTGGTCCGCATGCCCAGCCGGTGCGCAATGCGGTGAATCGCCAGGTAGCGATCGCCGTCGCACTTGTCGTGGCAGATCTTCTGCCGCACGCGCGGCGCGAAGATCTCCGCCCCGCCGCCGGGCAGCGAGTCCAGCCCGGCCTCGCCGAGTTCGGCCAGCACCTGCTCGTCCGTCTTACCGTACAGGTCCGCGAAGTACGCGATCTCGACGGCCGTGAAGCACTTGAGGTGGATGCCCGGCTTGATGGCCTTGAGGCCGCGGAGCAGGTCGATGTAGTAGCTGAACGGCAGGCCCGGGTGCAGCCCGTTGACGATGTGCACCTCGGTGAGCGGCTGGTCGGCGCGGGCCCGGAGCTTGGCAAACACCTGCTCGAGCGTCATCGTGTGGGCGCCCGCGTCGCCGGGGCCCAGGCGGGCAAACGAGCAGAACAGGCACGACGCCTCGCAGACGTTGGTCGCCTCGAGCCGGAGGTTGTGGTTGAAGAAGGTCTTCGCGCCGTGCCGGCGCTCGCGCTCGCGGTTAGCCAGCCAGCCGAGCGCCAGGAGGTCCGGCGTTCGGAACAGGAGGGCGCCGTCGGCCGCCGTGAGGCGCTCCCGCTCCTCCAGCCTCCCGGCAATGTCGGAGAGGCCGGCCGATCGAAGACGGGCGTGCACGGCCGTCCGATCTACGAGATACCCCAGACCTGCGCGCGGAGCGTGCGGGCGCGCGGGCCGTCGAGCTCGGCCATCAGGATGCGCTGCCATTGTCCGAGGACCACTTCGCCGCCGCTGATCTGCAGCGTGAGCGAGTGTCCGAGCAGCATCGCCCGCAGGTGCGAGTCGGCGTTCATCCGGTCACAGTCCGAGTGATCCGGATCGTTGTGCATGTAGTAGCGATCGCGCGCCACCATTTCCTCGAGGAACTTCTTGATGTCGACGAGGAGCGCCTTCTGGAACTCGTTGATGAACACCGCGCAGGTGGTGTGCATCGACCAGAGGGTGATCATGCCTTCCTTGATATTGAACTGCCTGACGTACGTCATGACCTTGTCGGTCAGGTCCACGAGCTCGATCCGATCGTCCGTGTCGATGACGAAGTTCTCACCGTGAATCACAAGGCCGCCAGCCGTCGCCGAGGCCACCTTCTGCACGGGGGTCTCGCGGACGGTCACGGTCGAACTCTTGCTCATGCGTTCCTCTTTATGGTCGGCGCTGGATAGCCGATTGTCATGATGACAAACACAAATTCTGTATTGTAGCGCCAAACCAGACCGCCCGGGGCCCCGATCCGCACGCTCTTCTAACTCCATGCCCTGCCGGCAATTACGCCGTTCCCCGGGCCGCGCCCGACAACGGGACGCGCCATTCTGCCATGCTAGAATCGTCAAGACAACAGACGCGTTCCCGGCGGCAGGGAAGCCGGGTGACAAGCCCGCACGGTCCCGCCACTGTATGCGGGGAGCGCGCGCCCGATTTCCGGCCACCGGCCGGGCCCACCGGCGGCTTGCGGAGGGCCCGCCAGGCCCGTCACTGTTGCCCCCGGCAATGGGAAGACGCAGGGCGCGCCGCCACGATCCGCGAGTCAGGAGACCTCCGCCACGGAACCGTCCTCGACGCGCTGCCATTCCGGCAGCGGCTACCGGCGCGGGTCACGCCGGGGAGGCCCAGTCCCATGACGATCGCACGGCGCTCGACCCCCAGGGCGCACACGCCGCTCCGCGGCCGGGCAGGCGGCGCCCGCACGCCCCTTCACGGTCGGGCCGGCCGCCCTGCCGCCCCGCGCCCGCACGGGCCGGCCTGCAGGGCTGGCGGTCCCGGCGCCGCGCACGGACCCGGGACGGCGGAAGGCGGGACACGTGCTCCTGCGGGCCGATAACGTCTCGTTCCGCTACCACGGCGGGCTGCCGCTGGTCGTGGACGGCGTCACGCTCGACATCCACCAGGGCGACCTGGTCGGCATCCTCGGCCCCAACGGGTCAGGCAAGACCACCCTGCTCCGGATGCTGAGCGGCACCCGCCCGCCCTCCAGCGGACAGGTCTTCCTCGACGGACGCCCGCTGACCCGCCTGGGCCGGCGCGCCATCGCGCGGCGCATCGCCGTGGTCCCCCAGGAGACGGAGCTCGCCTTCGAGTACAGCGTGCTCGAGATGGTCCTGATGGGACGGCACGCGCACCTCGGGGTCTTCGAGGTGGAGGGGCCCGCGGACTGCGCGCTCGCGCGCGAGGCGCTTGCCGCGACGGGCACGAGCGATCTCGAGGACCGGCTGTTCCACACGCTCAGCGGCGGCGAAAAGCAGCGCGTCGTGATTGCCGCCGCGCTCGCCCAGGCCTCCGACGTCCTGCTCCTCGACGAGCCCACCGCGTCGCTCGACCTCGGCTACCAGCTCGACATCGCCGCCCTGCTCACCCGGCTGAACACAGAGCGCGGGGTCACGATGGCCATCTCCACGCACGACCTGAACCTCGCCGCGGCCATCTGCCGGCGCCTCGTGATGATCCGGCGCGGCCGCGTCCTGGCGAGCGGGCCCATTGCGGACGTGCTCACGCCGGAGAACATCCGCGCGCTCTACGACGTGGACGCGGATGTGCACGTCCACGCCGCGTCGGGCCACATGACGGTCGTCCCCGTGGGCCGCGTCCGGCCATGAACGTCACGCGGCGGTTCGTCACGGTGCTCGGTCTGTTCGGCGCGTTCACGCTCGCCGTGCTCGTCTGGGCTCCCACCGTCGGCAGCACGTCCATCAGCCTCGTGCGCGTGTTCGACACGGCGACGCCGTGGCCGGACAACGTGGACGCCCAGATCTTCTTCGTCGCGCGGCTGCCCCGCGTGCTCTCCGGGGCGCTCATCGGCGCCACGCTGGCGTCGGCCGGCGTCGTGCTGCAGGCCCTGCTGCGGAACCCGCTGGCCACACCGTTCACGCTCGGCGTCTCGGCAGGGGCGGCGCTGGGCGCGATGCTCGCCATCACGCTGCGCCTGGACATCGGCGTGCTCGGCGTCTCGTCCGTGCCGATCGCGAGCTTCCTCGGCTCGCTCGGCGCCACGGCCATCGTGTACGGCCTGGCGTCGTCGCAGAAGCGGGGGCTGTCCACGAACGTCCTGCTGCTCGCCGGCGTGACGCTCAACTCGTTCTTCTCCGCGCTGATCCTCTTCGTGCAGTACCTGGCGGACTTTGCCGACTCGTTCCGTACCGTGCGCTGGCTGATGGGCGACCTGGATGTCGGGAGCTACGATCCCATCCTCGCGGCCACGCCGTTCATCGCGGCGGCCTTCGTGGTGTTTGCCGTCCTGCCGCGCGCGCTCAACCTGCTCACGATGGGCGAGGACGTCGCGTCGAGCCGGGGCGTCGACGTCCGGCGCGCGCAGCGATGGGCCTTCTTCAGCGCCTCGCTGGCAACCGGCGCCGCCGTCTCTCTCGGCGGTCCGGTGGGATTCATCGGCATCGTGGTTCCACACCTGGTGCGGCTGATGGTCGGCGCCGACCACCGCCTCGTGCTGCCGGCCGCCGGCCTGTTCGGGGCCGCGTTCCTGGTCCTGTGCGACGTCGGCGCCCGGACGATCATGGCGCCGCTCGAGTTGCCCGTGGGCATCATCACGGCGCTCATCGGCGGGCCGTTCTTTCTGTGGCTCCTTGTGAGGAAGGCATGACACGCAGGACCTTTGCCCGCCGGGTCTGCGGCGGCCTGACGGCCGTCATCGTGGTTGCGATGGCCGCCGCAGGGGACGCCCGGCAGCCGCGGCGGATCATCTCGATCGTGCCGGCGGTCACCGAGATGCTCTTCGCGATCGGCGCGGGGCCGCAGGTCGTCGCCGTCAGCAGCTACGACGAGGACCCGCCGGAGGTGCGATCGCTCCCCCGCGTGGGCGCGCTCCTCGATCCGGATGTCGAGCGGATCCTGTCGCTCGGGCCGGACCTGGTCGTCATCTACGGCAGCCAGACGGATCTCCGGACGCAGCTCTCACGCGCCGCGATCCCGGTGTTCGACTACCGCCATCAGGGGCTGGCGGACGTGACCGCCACGATGCGCGCGCTCGGCGCGCGGACCGACCATGTGCAGGAGGCGGACCGGGCGGCGCGGCGCATCGAAGAGGCCCTCGACGCCGTGCGGGCACGTACGGGATCCGGTCCGCGCCCCCGGACGCTGCTGGTCTTCGGCCGCGAACGCGGCGCGCTGCGCAACATCTACGCGAGCGGCGGGCGCGGCTTCCTGCACGACATGCTCGAGGCGGCCGGCGGCACGAACGTGTTCGCGGACATCGATCGCGAAGCCGTACAGGCCACGACGGAGCTGATCCTCGCCCGGGCGCCGGAGGTCATCCTGGAGATGCGGTCGTCGGACATCCTGTCGGCGGAGGAGGCGCAGCGGGAAGCCGGCACCTGGCGGCCGCTCGCGTCGGTCCCGGCCGTCCGGCAGAACCGCATCGCGATCCTGACCGGCAAGGGCCTCACCGTGCCCGGCCCGCGCGTGGCGCAGGTCGTGGAACAGATGGCGGATGCGCTCCGCCGGGGCATGCCGTGAACTCAGTCGCGAGCCCTGTGGGAGCGCTCGATCAGGACCAGACCGCTCCGGAGCGACTCGGGCAGCCTGAGCACCTGGCCGAACGCGCTGAGGTCGTAGCCGTCCTGGAGCCGGCCGGTCACGTTGACGCGCGCGCCCTGACGCGGCGCGCCGCCGGTCGTGACGACCCACAACCCCTGGCCGCCGTCGGTAATCCGGTAGGCGCCGCGGCCCATGATGGAGGCGCTCTCCGCGACCGTCCCCCTGACCGTCACCGTGCCGTTGCGGTACCGCCCGGGATCGGCCAGCACCTGGTTGATGCTCTTGGCGCCGCAGGCGGCCATCGTGAGGGCCGCGAGCACGAGGAGTACGGGTCCACGGAACGGCATCTTCGCCATGGGGCCTCCTGATCGGCAGCGCGGATTATGGCACAGCTGGCTCACATCCTCGTGTCGTGGTCGTCGGGCAAGGACTCGGCCTGGATGCTCCACGTCCTCCGCCGGGATCACCCGGGCCTCGTCGTCGGACTGCTGACCACGACGGACGCGGTGACCGGACACGTGACATCCCATGGCGTCCGCCGCAGGCTGCTCGAGGCACAGGCGGAGGCGGCGGGGCTCCCGCTGCACGTCGTGCCGCTGCCGTGGCCGTGTCCGAATGCGGAGTACGAACGGCGGATGGCCGATGCGCTGGCCGAACACCGCGGCCAGGGTGTCACGCACGTGGCCTTCGGCGATCTCTTCCTGGAGGATGTCCGGGGCTACCGCGAGGAGCGCATGGCCGCGATTGGCCTCACGCCGCTCTTCCCGTTGTGGCACACCGCCACGACGAGTGACCTGGCGCGGACGATGATCGCGGAGGGACTCCGGGCACGGATCACGTGCCTCGACACGCGGCGTCTGGACCGGTCCTTCGCGGGCCGGACATTCGACGCGGACCTGCTCCGCGACCTGCCGCCGGACGTGGACCCCTGCGGCGAACGCGGTGAGTTCCACACGTTCGCCTTCGCCGGCCCGATGTTCAGCCGGACGATTCCCGTCGCCACGGGCGAGGCCGTGGACCGGGACGGCTTTGCGTGCTGCGACCTCGTCCTCACCCCACCCGAATCGGGCGCCAGGCGCCCACTCGTTCACGATTGAGCCCATGCCCTATCCACAGCGCATCGTCTGCCTGACCGAAGAGACCACCGAGACCCTCTACCTGCTCGGCGAAGGCGACCGCGTCGTCGGCGTGAGCGGGTACACGGTGCGACCGCCCGAAGCGCGGCAGAAGCCGAAGGTCTCCTCCTACCTGCACGCGCGCTACGAGAAGATCGAGGCGCTCGATCCCGATCTCGTGCTCGCCTTCTCCGATCTCCAGGCCGGGATCACGACGGACCTCGTGGCGCGCGGCTATACCGTGTTCACGTTCAACCAGCGGAGCGTCCAGGAGATCCTGCAGATGATCCGCGTGCTCGGCGGCATCGTCGGTGCCGGGGAGAAGGGTGAGGCCCTGGCGAACAGGCTCGATGCGGGACTGGCGTCGGTGCGGGAGTCGGCGGCGGCGTTCCCGCGACGGCCGCGCGTCTACTTCGAGGAGTGGTACGACCCGCTCATCAGCGGCATCCAGTGGGTCGAGGAGCTGGTGGACATCGCCGGCGGCGACCCGGTCTTTCCCGATCGCCGGCGTGCAAAGCTCGCGAAGGATCGCATCGTGACGAGCGACGACGTGATTGCGGCGCAGCCGGACGTCATCATCGGGTCCTGGTGCGGCAAGCCTGTCCGGCGCGAGAAGATCGCGGCACGGCCCGGGTGGGATCAGATCCCGGCCGTACGGAACGGGCAGATCCACGAGGTGAAGTCCGCGTTCATCCTCCAGCCGGGCCCGGCCGCGTTGACGGAGGGCGTCCGGCAGATTCATGACCTGCTCGGACAGGCCGTCAGAAGCGGAACAGGCGCGTGAGCTTGACCACGAACGTGCGGTTCACGAGTTCCGGGAACCGATCGCCGATCGCCGTGTTCCTCCCGTCGCTGTAGACGACGAACACGTCGCTGCCCGGCCGGTACTCCCAGCGGTAGCGCACGCTCGATCCGAAGGACGCGGCCGTCGAGTTGTACTGCAGGAAGGCGCTCAGGGCCATCCGCGGCGAGAACATGAACGTGGTCCGCGTGCTGACGACCGTCGTCCGGAACGGGCCCGCGGGGATGTCGATCCAGTTCGTCCCGA
Source organism: uncultured Bifidobacteriaceae bacterium (assembly GCA_964619705.1). Classification (GTDB taxonomy): domain Bacteria; phylum Acidobacteriota; class Vicinamibacteria; order Vicinamibacterales; family UBA2999; genus VFZN01. The sequence goes on along the minus strand of CAZUGF010000001.1, from coordinate 277,174 downwards.
TCGACGGTTCCACGTTGAAGCGGGGTGAGATCTCCACCGTGCCGCGGATGCCCGCCTCCGTATTGTGCCCGCCGTAGAAGCTGCCGTGCCCGACCGTGACCGACCCGAACGCGCGGCGGTGAGGCCCGAAGGAGTAGGTCGAGCGCACGTCGCCGAAGTCGTAGGCGCCCGGCGGGATGACCTTGCCGGGCACGACCTCGAACCGCGTGCGCAGGAACTCGTAGTTGTCGGAGTAGTCGATCCCCCACTGGTCGTTGTTGTTGAGTTCGAAGCGATAGGCAATCTTCGCTTCCCGTGTCTCGAGGACGCCGTCGCGGCCGGCGATGTAGTCGAAGTCGGCCTCGATGAAGTGCTTGCGGATGGGCCCGGACGCCGGGCGTGGGCTGAATCGCAGCTGCGCGTAGTTGCGGCGGAAGGCCTGGCGGCGCAGGAACCCCACCTCCGGACGGAAGCCGGCGCCGACGACGAGGTGCTCGTAGCGGGCGCCGTAGCGATCGCCCGTATACTCGAACTCACCGCGATAGCTGGCGCGGTCGTCAGACGCAGGCGCGCCGCCGCCCGGTGCCGATCCACTGGATCGCGCGTAGAAGCCGGTCATCACGACGTTCTGGTAGAACCAGAAGTTGGCATCCGCGCCCATCACCGTGTTGGCCGGCTGTCCGTCGGCGTGCCGGTTCGTGAAGACCACGCCGAGGTTGCTGCGGCGCAGGACATCGCGCCGGAGCCGCACGACGGAGAAGTTGGTGGAGGGCACCTGATCGAGATCCGCGGCCTCGGTCTGGATGTTCAGCAGGCCGACGCTGAACTTGCCGGCGCGGCCGGCCAGCCGCCCGCCGGCCAGGATGGGCACCTCGCCGGACGGACCGAGACCGATGCGCCGGCTGTAGAACACCACCGGCGTCAGCGCCGGCGCGCTCGTGCGGGCGGACGTCTGGCCGCCCCCGCCGCCGCCGCGCTGCTCCCCGCCGAAGCTGAACAGGCCCTGGCCCTCCAGGAAGAAGTCGCGCTTCTCCGGGAAGAACAGGCTGAAGCGCGTCAGGTTGACCTGCTGCTGGTCCTCCTCGACCTGCGCGAAGTCCGTACGGTAGGTGACGTCCGCGACGAGGCTGTTGGTCACGCCGTACTTGACGTCGAATCCGGCGTCGGCGGAGGGATCGTTCCGGAACGGCTCGCGCGCCGCCAGGTTCGTCGTCATCGCGGCGATGGCGTACGGCTTGACGTCGAGCGGCCGCCGCTGTGACGGCGTCTCCACACCGATGAGGGTGGCGAAGACGTCGAACTTGTACATCGCGCGCACGGTGGCTGACGCGGGCACGGGCGCGATCATCACGTGCTCGTTCTTCCATCGGACGACGCGACGGAGGTTGAACCCCCAGACCTGCGGACCGGCCTCGCGGTACCGGAGCGACGTGAACGGGATGGCGAACTCCATCGACCAGCCGTCCGCCAGGATGCGCGCGCGCGTGGACCAGATCGTGTTCCAGTCGTTGTTGTTGCTCCGCTCGTCCTGCACTTCCTGGTCGCGCTGCGCGCCGAGCGCGTTGGTCTGGAAGAACACGCCGCTGCGCCGCGTGTACAGCGGATCGATGCTGATGGTGATGTTGTCGTTCTGGAAGATGTTGAAGCTGTCGCGACGCAGTTCGTTGGCCACCAGGCGCTCAGGGGCCGAATCGAAGGCCCGCACGCTCACATAGAAGTGCTCGTCATCGTAGAAGAGCCAGGCCAGGGTCCGCTCGGTCGCCGGCTGGCCCTCGAGCGGCTCCTGCTGCACGAAGTGATCGATGGGCTGCACGTCGCGATACGCGCTCTCGTCAAGCGCGCCGTCAATCGACAGCGGCGTGGTGAGGCGGGTGGCCCGCAGCGTGATCCGGCCCTGGTCGTCGCGCGCGAACACGTCCGGCGCGATGGGCGTGGGGCCCAGCCACACGGGCCCGGACTGGCCGTAGGCAGCCTCCGAGGCACAGACCGCGAGACAGAACGCAAGGGCGTAGCGGCGGACGGGCACGGGCGGGGCGATTCTATCAGGCGCCGGCCGCAGGTGCCCGGGGAAGCCGCTGATCTCCCGGAATCGGCACCGCGCGCGCCGAGCGACGCCCGGCAACGGGCCTCCCGGAATCCGGACTAGGCGCTGAACTCCGCGACGATGTGCGACGGCAGGACGCCCTTCTCGAAGGCCTCGTCGAACAGCCGCTGCACGGCTTCCCGCCCGCGGTCGCCGTAGTCCAGCGTCAGCTCGTTCACGTACATGCCGACGAACCGGTCCGCACTCGCGCGGTCGAGCCCGCGGCCGTACTGGAGCGCGTAGTCCAGGGCCTCATCGCGATGGTCGAGCGCATAGGCGATCGACGCGCGCAGGATACGGGACACCTTGGTCACCATCTCGGGCCCGAGATCCCGGCGGATGACGTTGCCGCCGAGCGGCAGCGGCAGGCCGCCCGTCCGCTCGTTCCACCATTCGCCGAGGTCCACGATCTTCTTCAGCCCGTCGTCGCCGTAGGTGAGCTGTCCCTCGTGGATCAGCAGGCCCGCCTGGACGCGGCCATCGATGACCGCTTCCTGGATCTGGTCGAAGGGCATCACCGTGTATGCCACGTCCGGCTTGAACAGGCGCAGCCCAAGCAGGGCCGTGGTCAGGAGGCCCGGTACGGCCACGTTGACCCCGTCGAGCGTCGAGGGCCCGTCCTGCCGTGCGACCACGACCGGGCCGTAGTTGTCACCCATCGACGACCCGTGCGGGAGCAGCAGGTACTTGTCCGCGAGGTGCGCGTAGGCGTGGAACGAGACGGCACTCACTTCGTAGGTGCCCTGGAACGCCGCGTCGTTGAGCGTCTGGATGTCCGCCAGGAGGTGCTCGAACTCGAGGCCCTCGTGCGGGACCTTGCCGCTCGCCAACCCGTAGTGCATGAAGGCGTCATCGGAATCAGGACTGTGGGCAACGACTATACGCATCAGGACAGGATACCAGCCTTGCGCGCCGGCCGGACGCGGCGCCGAGGCGTCATAATGAGGACATGCGGGTCGTCCTGACTCTTCTGTGTCTCCTGGGCGCGGCCGTCCCGTCGCCCGCGCAGACGCCGGCCCCGCCCGCCGAGGCCACGCCACAGGTGGATCCGTCGAAGATGGGCATCTCGCTCGAGCGCATCGTCAGGGGGCTGCGCTTCGAGGAAGCGAAGGAACAGCGCTCCGAGTCGCCGCTCAAACTCGAGTATCAGGTGCAGGTGTTCGGGACGGCGCCGCGCATCGACATCCTCGAAGGCTTCGACATCGGCCAGGGCCAGCCCCTGCAGTACGGCGCGCCGACGCACGGAGACTTCCTCAATCACCTGACGCCGCAGGCGTACCGATCGCCCACCGTGCCGCTGTCGAGCGTCGCGGTGTGGGCCATCGGCCAGTTGATGCAGCGGGGCACGAAGTCGAAGTGCGAACAGGAGATCGCGGAGTACCGCGCGCTGGTCATGCAGGGCGTCCGCGTTGCGGCGCCGCGCTGCACGCAGTAGCGGTCAGAAGATCCCGAGCTGCAGCTTGGCCGCGTCCGTCATGCGGTCCTTCGACCACGGCGGATCCCAGACCACTTCCACCTTCGCGCTCGTGACCCCGGGCACCGCCGCGGCCTTTTCCTTGACCTCGACCGGCAGCGACTGCGCCGCCGGACACGCAGGCGCCGTCAGCGTCATCCTCACGCCGACCTGGGCACCCGCGTCCACGAGCACGTCGTAGATGAGGCCGAGCTCGTAGATGTTGACGGGAATCTCAGGATCGTAGACGGTCCGCAGCGCATCGATGATTCGGGGCCCGAGCTCCGCTGTCTTGAGCGGGTCGGACACGATGTCAGCCACGGACTCGGACGACTCGTTCGCCGGGGACTCGTCGAAGCCACCCATCGGCATCATGGGAAGGAACCTTTCGTTCATGCTGCTCCACTCGTGCGCGATGCCGGGGCAGGAGCCCGCCATCGCGGCGTGACCTTACTCCGTCGTGACGGGCCCGCCGGGGTGGCCGGACACGGCGGCCTTCAGCGTGTGCCAGGCCAGGCCCGCGCACTTGACGCGGGTCGGAAAGTCGCGGATGCCCGAGAGCACCGCGAGCTTGCCCATCTCGGGCAGCGCGCTTCCCGGCGGCGACGTGATCATGTCGTGAAACGTCTCGAAGAGCGCGCGCGCCTCGTCCACCGTCCTGCCCTTGACCGCCTCGGTCATGAGGGAGGCAGACGCCTTCGAGATGGCGCAACCGGACCCCTGGAACGCGATATCGTCGATGATGCCATCGCGCACCGTCAGGTACAGCGTGAGCCGGTCCCCGCAGAGCGGGTTGTAGCCCTCCTGGGCGGTACTCGCCGGCTCGATGACGCGGAAGTTCCGCGGCCGGCGGTTGTGGTCCAGGATGACCTCCTGGTAGAGATCCGTCAGCTCCGACATCAGCCGAACACCTCGCGCGCGTGCCGCAGTGCAGCCGCCAGCGCGTCGAGGTCCTCCCGCGTGTTGTACATGGCGAGCGACGCCCGCGCGGTGGCCGGAATCCCCAGGCGATCCATCACGGGCTGTGCGCAGTGATGTCCCGTGCGGATGGCCACGCCCTGGCGGTCCACGATGGTCCCGATATCGTGCGGGTGGATCCCGTCGATCACGAACGACAGGATGCTCGCCTTCCGCGGCGCCGTACCGATCAGCCGCAGGCCGGGGACTGTCTGGAGCGCCTCGGTGCCGTAGGCGAGGAGCGCCTGCTCGTGCGCCTGAATGCGGTCCATCCCGATCGCGGTGACGTAGTCCACGGCGGCGCCGAGCCCGATCGCCCCTTCGATATGGGGCGTGCCGGCCTCGAACTTGTACGGGAGCACGTTCCACGTGGACCGCTCGAAGGTCACCGTGCTGATCATGTCCCCGCCGCCCTGCCAGGGCGGCATCGCCTCCAGGAGTGCCTGCCGTCCGTACAGCACGCCAATCCCCGTCGGTCCGTACACCTTGTGCCCGGTGAGCACGAAGAAGTCGCAGCCGATGGCCTGCACGTCGATCGGCATGTGGTACGCCGCCTGCGCGCCGTCCACGAGGACCACGGCGCCCGCCGCATGCGCGGCCCGCGCGATCTCCGCGACAGGGTTCACCGTGCCGAGCGCGTTCGACATCGCCGTCACCGAGACGATGCGCGTGCGCGGCGTCAGGAGGCGGGCGTACGCCTCCATGTCCAGCTCCCCGGAGTCGAACATGGGGATGACCCGCAGGGTGGCGCCCTTCTCCTCGCAGAGCAGCTGCCACGGGACGATGTTCGAATGGTGCTCCATGGCGGAGATGAGCACCTCGTCGCCCGCCTGCACGTGGGCCCGGCCCCAGGTCTGCGCCACGAGGTTGATGCCCTCGGTCGCGTTCCGCGTGAAGACGATCTCGGCGGGGTCCTTCGCGCCGATGAAGCCGGCGATGTTGAGGCGCGCGGCCTCGAAGAGGTCCGTCGCCCGGCCGCTCAGGTAGTGGACGCCACGGTGCACGTTGGCGTTGCTGGCCGTGTAGTAGCCGGCGATGGCGTCCAGGACGGCCCGCGGCTTCTGCGTCGTCGCGGCGTTGTCGAGGTACACGAGGGGCTTCCCGTGGACCTCGGTGGCGAGTATCGGGAAGTCCGCACGGATGGCCCGCACGTCGAGATCGTGGGCAATCGCCATGTTCACCGGTCCGTTCCGGCGCCGGCCGTGGCCCGGTCCCGCGCGGCCGGCGCGGACACGGCGTGGGCCGCCAGGTCGCGATCGAGCTGCACGAAGAGGTCGCGCTCGAGCTGCGCCCTCAGCTCGGGAATCGCAATCCGCTGCAGCACTTCCCCCGCGTACGCGCGAATCAGCATGTCGCGCGCATCCTCGGCCGTGAGGCCCCGCGCCTGCAGGTAGAACATCGCCTCGTCGTCGAGCTGCCCCACCGCCGCGCCGTGCGTGCACTTCACGTCGTCGGCGAAGATCTCGAGCTGCGGGTTCGAGTTCATCGTCGCGTCGTCGGAGAGCAGCAGGGCCCGGTTCGTCTGCTTGGAGTCGGTCTTCTGCGCGTCGAGGCGCACGATGATGCGCCCGTTGAACACGGCCCGCGCCTTGCCGTCCAGGATGCCCTTGTAGAGTTCGTGGCTCGTGCAGTGCGGCTCGGCGTGATCGATGGTCGTGTGGTTATCCACCAGGCTCTGACCGTCGGCCAGGTAGCAGCCATCGATGTCCACGTGGGCGCCGGCGCCGCCCAGGACGGCCGTGGCGTCGTTGCGCACGAGGCGTCCGCCGAGCGTGATCGTGCGGAGGCGGAACGTGCTGCTGCGCGCGGTATGCACGTGCAGCGTGTTCACGTGGTAGGCCGCGTCGGTCTCACGCTGGTCCAGCGAGCAGTCGACCACGGCCCGCTCCGCGACGGAGGCCTCGATGACGGCGTTGGTCAGGTGGGCGTCGCCGGCCCCCCCGACGAAACTCAGCGCCACGCTCACCTGGCTGCCCTCGGCAGCCAGCAGCAGCACGCGCGGATGCGTCATCGTGCGGCCCGTCCCGCCGGCGGCGACAATCACGTGCACGGGCGCCTCGATGACCGCGCCCTTCCGGACGGAGATGAGCGCGCCGTCCTCCAGGAACGCCGTGTTGAGGGCGGCAAACGCGTGCGTGTCGGCGACCTGACGGCCGAGTGCCGCGCACTCCGGCGCGCCCTGGGCCATGGCCGTGGCCAGGCTCCCCACCTTGAGGCCCGCCGGCATGTCCGCGAGCTGTGACAGCTCGGGTGAGAATCGCCCGTTCAGCAGGACCACGCGGATCGCGCCGGCAATGCCGGTGCGCGTCACCAGGGATGACGCGTTGGTCGGCGTGCCCTCGGCAAGGGTGAACGGCGTCCCCGCGATCGGGGCCACGTTGGTGAACCGCCACTCCTCCTGGCGCGTGGTCGGGAAGCCGAGGCCCTCGAAGCGCACGCGCGCCTTCTCGCGCAGCGCCTGGAGCCAGGCGGGCGCCGCCTCTCCGCGTCCGCGGAGGAACCGCGCGTGTTCGGCGAGATAGTGGGCCTGGCCGGTGGGAACGCCCTCGATGACGCTGCTCATCGCGGTTACGCTCCCGCCCCGGCGGGCTCCAGCCAGGCGTAGCCCTTCTCTTCGAGCTCGAGCGCGAGCTCGCGGCCGCCGGACTTCACGAGCCGGCCCTCGCTCAGCACGTGCACCACGTCCGGCACGATGTAGTCGAGGAGACGCTGATAGTGCGTCACGACGATGAACCCGCGGTCCGGCGTCCGCATCGCGTTCACGCCGGCCGAGACGATGCGCAGGGCGTCGATGTCGAGGCCGGAGTCCGTCTCGTCGAGGATGGCCAGCGTCGGCTCGAGGACCGCCATGTGGAAGATTTCGTTGCGCTTCTTCTCCCCGCCGGAGAACCCCTCGTTGACGGACCGCTGCAGCATGGACTCGTCCACGCCGAGGAGCTTCGCCTTCTCCTTCACGATCGCCATGAAGTCGATGGCGTCCAGCTCCTCGAGCCCGCGTTCCCGCCGGGTGGCGTTCACCGCGGCCTTGAGAAAGTAGGCGTTGTTCACGCCGGGGATCTCGACCGGGTACTGGAAGGCCATGAACAGGCCCTTGCGCGCCCGCTCGTCGGCCGCCATGGCGAGCAGGTCCTCGCCCTTGTAGGTGACCTCGCCGCCGGAGGCCTCGTAGCCCGGGTGTCCGGCCAGGAGGCGGGCGAAGGTGCTCTTCCCGGAGCCGTTCGGCCCCATGATGGCGTGCACTTCGCCCGGCTTCACCTCGAAATCGATACCGCGGAGGATGTCCTTGTCCTCCACCTTCACGTGCAGATTCTTGACGCTGAGCATGGTGATTAACCTACCGATCCTTCGAGCGAAATGCCGAGGAGCTTCTGGGCCTCGACGGCGAACTCCATCGGGAGCTCGCGGAAGACGTCCTTGCAGAACCCGCTGACGATCATGTTGATGGCGTCCTCGCGGGAGATGCCGCGCTGCTCGCAGTAGAAGATCTGGTCCTCGCCGATCTTCGACGTGGACGCCTCGTGCTCGACCTTCGCGGACGTGTGCTTGATCTCCAGGTACGGGAACGTGTGCGCGCCGCAGCGGTCGCCGATGAGCAGCGAGTCGCACTGCGAGTAGTTCCGGGCGTTGACCGCCTTCCGGCCGATCTTCACCGCCCCGCGGTAGGTGTTCTGGCCGCGGCCGGCCGAAATGCCCTTCGACACGATGGTGCTGCGCGTGTTCCGGCCGAGATGAATCATCTTCGTGCCGGTGTCGGCCTGCTGGAAGTTGTTGGTGACGGCCACGGAGTAGAACTCGCCCACCGAGTCGTCGCCCTGCAGGATGCAGCTCGGGTACTTCCACGTGATGGCGGAGCCGGTCTCCACCTGCGTCCAGGTGATCTTGCTCCCGACGCCCTTGCACAGCCCGCGCTTGGTGACGAAGTTGTAGATGCCGCCGACGCCGTTCTTGTCCCCGGGGTACCAGTTCTGGACCGTCGAGTACTTGATGGTGGCGCGATCCAGCGCCACGAGCTCCACGACGGCCGCGTGCAGCTGGTTCTCGTCACGCTTGGGCGCCGTGCAGCCCTCGAGATAGCTCACGGTCGCGCCCTCCTCGCACACGATCAGCGTCCGCTCGAACTGCCCCGTGTCCTTCGCGTTGATGCGGAAGTAGGTGGAGAGCTCCATCGGACACCGGACGCCCTTCGGCACGAAGACGAAGCTGCCATCCGTGAACACGGCCGAGTTGAGCGCGGCGAAGAAATTGTCCGTGTGCGGCACGACGGACCCCAGGTACTTCCGCACGAGGTCCGGATGGTCCTTCACGGCTTCGGAGAACGAGCAGAAGATGATCCCGAGCTCGGCCAGCTTCTTCCGGAACGTCGTGGCGACGGACACCGAGTCGAACACCGCGTCCACCGCGACGCCGGCCAGCAGCTGCTGCTCGATCAGCGGAATGCCCAGCTTGTCGAACGTGGCCCGGATCTCGGGGTCCACTTCGTCCATGCTGCCGAGCTTCTTCTTCTCCTTCGGCGCCGCGTAGTAGGAGATGCCCTGGTAGTCGACCTTCTCGAACGTGACGTTCTGCCACGCCGGCTCGGCCATCTTCAGCCACAGGCGGTACGCCTGGAGGCGCCAGTCGAGGAGCCATGCGGGCTCCTCCTTCTTCGCGGAGATGAGCCGGATGACATCCTCGCTCAGCCCCTTGGGGACGATGTCCTGCTCGACGTCGGTGACGAAGCCGTACTTGTAGTCGGTGTTCGCCAGTTCTTCGATGACTTGGGTGGATGTGGACATGATTCCGGGTCTCGCTCCAGGCTCTGTGCCTCTCAGGCGGAAAAGGACTCGCCGCAGCCGCAGGTGCTCCTGGCGTGCGGGTTCCTCAAGGTAAAGTTCGACGCCATCAGGTTCCCGGCGTCGTAGTCGAGCACGGTGCCGTCGAGGAGCGCCAGGCTCCGCGGGTCGACGAACACCCGCGCGCCGCCCGGTCCCTCGAAGACCTGGTCCGTGGCCCGGGGCGCCTCGTCGAACGCAAACGTGTACGCGTAGCCGGAGCACCCGCCGGCCTTGACCGCAATCCGCAGGCCGCCGCCGCTGCCCAGGCGGCTCCGTTCGAGCTGCCGGGCAATCACCTGTGCCGCGCTCTCCGTGATCTCGATCATCGCTGTGCCTTCCTCTTCCAGTCCGCGAGCGCCCGCTCCGCCGCCGTCACCACCAGCGCCGCTGTCGGGCGGCGTTCCGCCGGCAGGGCCAGCGCGGCGACGATCCCATCCGCCGTGACGCCCGGCGCGTCGCCGACCGCGGCACCCTCGAGCCACTCCGCCATCAGGCTCGCGCTCGCAATCGCCGCGCTGCACCCGAACACCCGGAACCGCGCCTCGACGATGCGGCGGCCGGCCACGCGCACCTGGATGCGCGCCACCGCGCCGTCTTCCATCGTGCCCGCCTCGCCCGTGCCCACGTCCGCGCCGTCACGAGGCAGCGACCCCACCCGCAGCGGGCTTCGGACGCGGTCGATGACGTCTGCGGAGTAGTTCATCGGCCCTCTCCCGCGGCGCAGCCTCGTTTCGGCCGCCTGTCCCTCACGCTCCCACGGGCGACATCGCCCGCAGGTGCACGACCATGGCGGCCACACGGGCCGCCGCCTGGTCCACGTCCGTCTCCGTCGTGCCGCGCCCCAGCCCGAACCGCAGGGACGCGAGCGCCCGATCCCGGCTCAACCCGAGCGCCATCAGCACGTGCGACGGCTCGGCCGCCGTACACGCCGCGCCCGAGGACACCGCCACATCGTGCAGGCCGACGAGCAGGGCCTCGCCATCGACACCGTCAACGCTCACGTTCAGGTTGCCCGGCAGCCTCGCCGTCATCGACCCGTTGATCCGCACGCCGTCGAGCGCCCGGCCGAGCGCCGCACGCAGCCTGTCGCGCAGCACACCGAGGCGGACGCTCTCCTCCGCCATCCCGGCCGCCGCCAGCTCGCACGCCGCCCCGAAGCCGACAATCCCGGGGACGTTGAGCGTGCCTGCGCGAAGCCCGCGCTCCTGTCCGCCGCCGACGATCTGCGGCACGAGCCGCACGGCCGCACCGTCGACGCCCGCACGGCGGGCCTTCGGCCCGGCGCCGCGCACGTACAGCGCACCCACGCCCTTCGGCCCGTACACCTTGTGCGCCGTGACCGACGCCAGGTGGACGCCGAGCGCCGTCAGGTCCAGCGGGACCTTCCCCGCCGCCTGCACGGCATCGGTGTGCACGATGGCCCCACGCGCCGCGGCCATGCGCGCAATCTCCGCCACCGGCTGGAGGACGCCAATCTCGTTGTTCGCCGCCATCACGCTCACGAGCGCTGTCTCGTCCGTGATCGCACGGTCCACCGCAGCGAGGTCCACGATGCCGTCCGGTGCGACAGGCAGCACGGTCAGCGTCCACCCCTCGGCCTCCAGCCGCCGGCACGGATCGAGGACCGCCTTGTGCTCGGTGGCCACCGTCACGATGTGCCGGCGATCGCCGACACGCGCCGCACCGGCAATCGCGAGGTTGTTCGCCTCCGTCGCGCCGCTCGTGAACACGATCTCCTTCGGGCTCGCCCCGACGAGCGCCGCCACCTGCTTCCGCGCGCGCTCGACGGCCTCGCCCGCCTCCCAGCCGAACCGGTGGTTGCGGCTCGACGGGTTGCCGAACGTCCCCGAGAAATACGGGAGCATCGCCTCGACCACGCGGGCGTCCACGGGCGTCGTCGCGTGGTGGTCGAGATAGATCACGAGGACCCTCCGGCCGGGGGCACGAAGAGCAGCCGCGAGACCTTGGGCGTCACGGGCAGCGGGGCCGGCTCGCTGCTGTCGGCCGCGAGCTCCGCCACGGAGACCGTGGTCAGGGTCTCGATGATGCGTCCCTTGATCTTCCAGAGGGGGTCCCGGATGCTGCAGGTGCCGTACTGCTCGCACGTGTGATCGTCCGGCGCGCACGCCGTCACGGTCACCGGCCCATCGACGGCCTCGATCACGTCGGCGACGCTGATGGTCGCCGCCGGCCGGCCCAGGCGATAGCCGCCGCGCGTACCCTGCACGGACACGAGCAGCTTGGCGCGCGCGAGCCGCTGGAGCACCTTGGCGAGCAGCTCCTGCGGGATGGCGTAGCTCTCCGAAATCTCGCGGGCGCTCGACGAGCCCCCGCCGTCCTGGCGCATCGCCAGGTGCGACATCGCAATCAAGCCGTAGTCAGACTTCTTTGAGAATCTCAGCATTGGCGGGTCCCTAAATCCGACCTCAGTAGTCCTATTTTAGCCCGCAACCCCCTCCTGTTACAAGCCGGGTACAAAGCCCTGTGACAAACCGCGTACAAAGCGCCCCCGGACCCCGGCGACCAGCGCCCAGGAAGACGCGGGGGGACGCGGCCGCCGGCCCTGAGTTCACGCGCCGAGGGCACGCGCGAGAACATGCCGAGGACGCGCGCGAGAATGCGGGCTAGTACTTCGGCTGGCTCGGGTCCACCTGGTCGATCCAGGCCAGGATCCCGCCCGTCAGGTTCTTCACGTTGGAGAAGCCCGCGGTGCGCAGGAACGCCGCCGCCTTGGCGCTGCGGACGCCGGACTTGCACTGCGTGACGATGAGCGCCGACGGATCGCCGAGCTCGGCGTGGCGCTGCGGGATCTCGCCGAGGGGGATGAGGACGGATCCCGGGATCTTGTTGATCTGGTATTCCTGCGGCTCGCGGACGTCGACGAGGACGACCGTGTCGCCGCGGTCGAACGCGGCCTTCAACTCGAGGGGGCTGATGTCTTGGGACATGGGGGCACCTGATCCGGCATCCGGCGCGACGGCGCCGACGCCGCAGAACTGATCGTAGTCGATGAGTTCGCGTACGGTGGGATGGTCGCCGCACACGGGGCACTCCGGGTCGCGGCGGAGCTTCATCTCGCGGAAGCGCATCCGCAGCGCGTCGAAGATGAGGAAGCGTCCGGCCAGCGACTCGCCGACCCCGAGCAGGAGCTTGAGCGTCTCGGTGGCCTGGATGGTGCCGATGATGCCGGGGAGGACGCCGAGCACGCCGGCCTCGGCGCAGCTCGGCACCAGGCCCGGCGGCGGCGGCTCGGGGTACAGGCAGCGATAGCACGGCCCGCCGCGGGTCGCGAACACCGAGGCCTGTCCCTCGAAGCGGAAGATGCTGCCGTAGGCATTGGGCTTGCCGAGCAGGACGCACGCATCGTTGACCAGGTATCGCGTCGGGAAGTTGTCCGTCCCGTCGAGGATCACGTCGTAGGGACGGAAGATCTCGAGGGCGTTGGCCGAGCTGAGCGCGGTGTCGTAGGTCTCGACGCGGACGTTGGGGTTGAGCGCCAGGATCTTGTCCCGGGCCGAGTCCAGCTTCGAGCGCCCGACGTCGGGCGTGGTGTGCAGCAACTGGCGCTGCAGGTTGCTCATGTCCACGACGTCGAAGTCCACGACGCCGATGGTGCCCACGCCGGCGGCCGCCAGGTACATCGCGGCGGGCGATCCCAGTCCGCCCGCGCCGATGCACAGCACCTTGCCGGCCTTGAGCGCCCGCTGTCCGTCCATGCCGATCTCCGACAGGATCAGGTGCCGGCTGTAGCGCTTCACCTCCTCCGGCGACAACTGCGGAAGCGGAGGGGCGGCGACGGCGCCGCTGCCGCCCGCGACGGACGGGATGATGCTCACCACGTCGCCGGGCTGCACCGGTGTCTGGTCCTTCGCGAGGTAGCGGATGTCCTCGTCGTTCACGTAGACGTTGACGAAGCTTCTCAGGCGGCCTTCGTTCGTGAACAGGTGCTGCCTGAGCGGCGCGAACCGGGTCGTCAGGTTCTGGAGGAGCTCGCCGATGTTCTGTCCATCCACCTCGACGGCGTCGAGCTTGTCGGTGAAGGGACGCAGCGGCGTCGGAATGAGGATCGTAGTCGCCATGATGTGGGCCTCAGGACTCAGAAGTGACCGCGTCGGGCTCGGCCTCTGCGAGGGCGAGCGATTCCTCGTCGAACGCGGAGCGGTCGTCGCGCAGGCGCCAGGAGGCCATCTCCTGCGGCGCGCCGCTGCGGATCGAGATAATCAGGTACGAGAACACCGGCCACGCGTGGTCCAGATCGTACTGCGACGGACGCGCGGGGTGATCGGGGTGCGAGTGGTAGAAGCCGAGCAGCTCGAGCCCGAGATCGCCGGCACGCTGCTCGGTGGCGCGGTAGTCGTCGGCACTGACCCGGAACCGGCGCCGCGGCCCCTCCTCGGTGGTGTTGGGCAGCGGGAACGCAGTCACCGCCGTGCCGGCGCGGCCCAGGAGCGCGCCGCAGCACTCGTGCGGGTAGGTCTCGGCCCCGTGCGCCCGAATCGCCTCCGCCACCCCCGCCGCCAGCACGAGCCCTATCGTCACGATTCCTCCCAGAAGCGCTCGGACAGGTAGCGCTCGCCGCTGTCACACAGCACGGTCACCACCACCGCCGGCGGCGTCGCCGCCCGCAGGGCCGCCACCACGTTGGCGCCCGACGAGATCCCGACGAACACGCCTTCTTCGCGCGCCAGGCGCCTGGCCATGTCCTGCGCCTCCTCGGTCCCGACGCGCATGTCGATGTCCGCCACGGACGGATCGTAGATAGCGGGCACGAGGGCTGTCTCCATGTGCTTCAGGCCCTCGATCCCGTGGAGCGGGGAGTCCGGCTGCACCGACGCCAACACGATCGCGGGCTGCAGCTGCCGGAGCCGGCGTCCGGCGCCGACGAACGTGCCGCTCGTCCCCAGCCCGGCCACGAAGTGCGTGACGCGTCCGCCGGTCTGCTCGAAGATCTCCGGCCCGGTCGTGTCGTAGTGCGCCCGCCAGTTGAACTCGTTGCCGTACTGATCGGCATAGAAGTACGTCTCCGGGTCTGCCTCATATCGCCGCCGTGCTTCACGGATGGCGCCATCCGACCCCTCGAGCGGGCTGGTCATCACCAGATCCACGCCCAGCGCCCGCAGGATCCGCTTGCGCTCGGGCGTCACGTTCTCGGGGACACACAGGGACACCGGGTACCCCATCGATGCGCCGAGCATGGCGTAGGCAATGCCCGTGTTGCCGGATGTCGCGTCCAGAATCACCTTCCCCGGCCGGAGCGCCCCGCTCCGCACGCCCTCGAGCAGCATGCGCCGCGCGGGCCGGTCCTTGACCGAACCGCCGGGGTTCTGGAACTCCGCCTTTCCGTACAGTTCGATGCCGGGCCGATCCCGTTCGATCCGCGGCAGGCGCACGAGCGGTGTCGCACCGACCATCTCGATCAAGGATGTCGGCAGGGACCGATCGGTGTCGAGAGGGTGCAGGGACATCGTGGGCCGGCGCTCGCGGGAATCCTAGAGGAACACGCCCCCGGACAGCAGGGCAAGTGAAATTGGGACAGGCGGATCGCGCCAGCTCGAGCACGGCCATCGCGGCGTGCCCGTGCAAGGGGCACGCCGGCCTACTTGATGGAGGCGGTGACCGTCACCTGGGCGCGCACCTCGATCTCCCCCTCGGCAATCGGCGTCGTCTGGGGCTGATCGGCGGTCGCCCGGGCCATGAAGGCCATCTCGGGTCTCGGCATCGCGCGGGATCCCGTCTCCTCGATGCGGAGGACGCGGTCCACCTCGCGGCCCGCCCCGCCGGCCGCGGCGCCGGCACGAGCCACGGCATCGGCCACGGCACGCTTCAGCGCTTCGCGCTCGGCGGCGTCCCGGCCCTTCAGGTCGAAGCGGAGGCCCTGCACGGACGTGGCCCCCGAGCCGACGGATGCGTCCATCACGGCGCCGAGCGCGGCCAGGTCGTCGACGCGGACCTCGACCACGTTGCGCGCCACGTACCCGCGCGGCCGCTGTTTGCCATCGACGTAGTCGAACTCCTGCTGCAGCGAGATGGTGACCGTCCGGACCGCGTCCTTCCCGATACCGGCCGACAGGATGCGCTCCTGCACGGCGGTCATCGCCGCCGCGTTGGCCGCCTGCGCGTCCTTCGGATCGCCGGCCCGCGCCTCGGCCCCGATGCGCACGAACGCCTGGTCCGGCGCAGTGCGGACAATGCCCTCGCCCTGCGCCACCACGACGGGCGGTTCCGGCGTCCTGTCCTGTGCCCTCGCAGACGCGGCCATGCACACCCCCACCATCGCCAGGCTGATGATCCATCTCGGCATACGAGTGTCATAACACATTCGTGCGCCCTCCCGTCCCTTCAGACGCGCGCCGCTGCCGGACAGCCGGCCACGGGACACGAGCGGGACAATCGAGCGGCTATACTGCCGGGCATGCAGCTCGAGCCTTTTGCCATGGAGCGGATGCAATCCACCTACGAGCACCAGGTGGACTGCAATCTCTCCGAGAGTGGCGTGCGCCCGCTCTCGCCGCGGGAACTGCTCGAGGGCGGCTCGGGCATCGAGGGGCTGCTGGACCAGCCGCTCGTCTACACGCAGTCGAACGGCACCGCCGAGCTGCGGGAGTCCATCGCCGCCCTCTACCCCGGCGCATCGGCGCCGCACGTGGAGGTCACCAACGGCGGCTCGGAAGCCAACTACATCGCGACGTGGCGGCTGGTGGAGCCCGGCGACGAGGTCGTCATGCTCGTGCCGACCTACATGCAGGCGTGGGGGCTCGTCCGTGCCTTCGGCGGGACCGTCCGCGAGTGGGCGCTGGTCGAGGACACGGCCGCGGGACGCTGGCGCGTGGACATCGATGCGCTCGAGGCGCTCGTCGGTCCGCGCACGCGGCTGATCGTGATCTGCAATCCGGACAACCCGACGGGCGCGCGCCTGACGGACGCCGACCTGGACGCCGTGGCGCGGGCAGCGGACAGGGTCGGCGCGTGGATCCTGTCCGACGAGATCTACCGCGGCGCGGAAATCGACGGCGTCGAGACGCCCTCCATGTGGGGCCGCAGCTCCCGTGTCGTCGTCACGAGCGGCCTGTCGAAGGCCTACGGCCTGCCGGGCCTGCGGATCGGCTGGATTGTCGGGCCGCCCGATCTGGTGGCCTCCTGCTGGGCGTACCACGACTACACCACCATCGCACCCGGCGCCCTCAGCGACCGGCTGGCACGGGCGGCCCTGCAACCCGCCACGCGCGAGCGCCTGCTCACGCGCACGCGCGGCATCCTCCGCGCCAACCTGCCGGTCATCGAGACGTGGCTGGGTGAGCGGCGGCGTGCATTCTCCTGGATCCGGCCCGAGGCCGGCGCCATCGTCTACGTGCGCTACCACTACCGCATCAACTCCACCGCGCTCGTCACCCGGCTCCGCGAGGAGAAGAGCGTGCTCGTGGTGCCCGGCGATCACTTCGGCATGGACGGTTACCTGCGGCTCGGGTTCGGGGAACCCTCCGAGTACATGATGACCGGCCTGTCGCGCCTGCACGATCTGCTGTCCGCGCTGCCGGACGCCGAACAGGTCCCGACGACGGCGGCATGAGCCGGCCCGAGCTGTCGCTCGCGCTCATCGGCTTCGGCCAGGTCGCCCGCCGCTTCGTGCGCATGCTCGACGAGGTGGGCGATCGCCTGGACTTCGACTGGCGCGTCGTGGCCGTCGCCACGGGCCGTCATGGATCCGTCGTCGACGCGGTCGGCGTAGACATCGCGCGCGCCCGGGCGCTCATCGATGCCGGGGGATCGCTCGACGAGCTGGATGACGAGCCCGGCCAGCGCAGCACGATCGACGTCCTGCGGCAGGTGGCCGATCTCCTGGCGGACGACGCCGCGGAGGGCCGTCTGGTGGCGATCGAGTCCACCGTCCTCGACATCGACGCGGGCGAGCCGGCGGTGTCCCACGTGCGGGCGGCGCTCGAGGGACAGATGCACGTCGTCACGGTCAACAAGGGGCCGGCGGCCTTCGCATTCCACGAGCTCGAGGCGCTGGCCGACCGTCTTGGCCGGCACTTCCTCTTCGAAGGCGCGGTGATGGACGGCGTCCCGGTCTTCAACCTCGTCCGCGAGACGCTGCCGGCCATCCGCATCGACGGGTTCCGCGGCGTCATCAACACGACCACGAACTTCATCCTGTCGGAACTCGAGCGGGGACAGCCGTTCGACGCCGCCGTCCGCCAGATGCAGGCGCGGGGCATCACGGAGGCGGATCCCTCGCTCGACATCGATGGTTGGGATGCCGCCGCCAAGGCCGCCGCGCTCGTCAACGTCCTGATGGGAGGCGCCGTCACGCCGCACCACGTCGTGCGGACCGGCATTGCCGACGTCACCACGGCCGACGTCCAGGAAGCCCTGGCCCACGGAAGGCGCATCCGCCTCGTGGCCTCCGCCCACCGGCATGGCGGATCGGTGGCGGTGCAGGTGGAACCGGAAGTGCTGGACCCGCACGATCCGCTCGCCCAGCTCGAGGCCGTCGAGAACGCGCTCTACCTCCGGACGGACCTGCTCGGCGAGATCGGCATCGTGCAGCGCACGAGCAGCCTGGACCAGACGGCCTATGCCGTGCTCACCGATCTCGCGCGGATCGCGCGCACACGGGAAGCCGGCGCACAGGAAGGAGAGACGCGATGAGCGGCCCGCTCGCGGGCGTGACCGTGGTGGACCTGACGCGCGTGCTGTCGGGGCCGTACTGCACGATGGTCCTGGCCGATCTCGGGGCACGGGTCATCAAGGTGGAACACCCCGGCCAGGGCGACGACACGCGCCAGTGGGGGCCGCCCTTCGTCGGGCCGGAGAGCGCGTACTTCCTGAGCGTCAACCGCAACAAGGAAAGCGTCACGGTGGACTTCAAGCACCCGCAGGGACGCGAGGTGCTCTCGCGCCTGGTGGCGCGCGCGGACGTCTTTGTCGAGAACTTCAGGCCGGGCGCGCTCGACCGCGCGGGGTTCGGGTGGGACGCGCTGCGCGAGGCACACCCGCGGCTGGTGTACGCGTCCATCTCCGGGTACGGGCAGTCCGGACCACGGCGGGAGGAGGCGGGCTACGACGCCGTCATCCAGGCCGAGGGCGGCCTGATGAGCGTCACGGGCGATGCCAGCGGGCCGGCCTACCGGCTGGGCGTGGCCATCTCCGACATCGTGGCGGGCCTCTTCGCGGCCCAGGGCATCACGGCCGCGCTGCTCGCGCGCGAGCGGACGGGACAGGGCCAGCGCGTGGACGTGGGCATGCTGGATGCCACGGCGGCGCTGCTCACCTACCAGGCCGCGAACTTCTTCGCCACCGACGAGACGCCCGTGCGGATGGGCAATCGCCACCCGACGATCGCGCCCTACGAGACGTTCGAGACGGCGGACGGCGAGATCGTCATCGCGGTCGGCAACGATGCGATCTGGCAGCGCCTGTGCCCCGTCCTGAACCTGGCCGACCTGGCCGACGACCCGCGCTTCCGGCACAACCGCGATCGCCTGGTCAACTACCCGGCGCTGTCGATGGTGCTGAACGCGGCGTTCCGGCAGCGGACGCGCGAGGACTGGACGGCGCGCCTGCGCGCCGCGGCCGTCCCCTGCGGGGCGGTGCGCGACGTGCGCGAGGTCCTGGCGGACCCTCACCTCGCCGCGCGCGAGATGGTCCAGACGCTCATCCACCCGACGGCGGGCGCGACGCGCGTCGTCGGCGCGCCCATCAAGCTGTCCGCCACACCGGCCGGCGTCCGCACGCCGCCGCCCACGCTCGGCCAGCACACGGACGCGGTCCTCGGGGAACTGGAGTACGATCGCGGGATGATTGACAGCCTGAGACGCGCGGGAGCCATCTGACGTGGGCGACGTAGCGCTCCTCAGGAAGCGGGTGCAGAAGCTCATGGAGCAGGCGCGGCGCGAGGCGACCGATCGCCGTGCCCGCGTGCAGACCGCGCAGAAGGCCTACGAGGAGTTCCTCGAGACCGCGGCCATCCCGGCGTTCCGGACCGTGGCCATGGTGCTGAAGTCCGAGGGGCAGGCGTGGTCGGTGATGACGCCCTCGGGCGAGGTACGCATGAGCCCCGAACGCCACCGCGACGATGTCATCGCGCTCTCGTTCGATCCGGGCGCCGACCCGCCGCAGCCGATGGTCCAGGTGACGCGGAGCCGCGGGAGCCGCGTCATCCACACCGAGCGGCCCATCAGGACCGGCATCCCCGGCATCGCCGCCCTCACCGAGGACGACGTCGTCGACGCGTTGCTCGAAGAGCTGCTGCCCTGGCTGGGCTGACGCCCGCTACGCGAGCCGATCGATCAGCGAGGTGTCCACGGCGGCGGCCTTGAGGCCGGCAACCAGCGTGTCGCGATTCGGCGCCTTGCGCCAGGCCTCCCGCACATCCACCACGCCGCCCTGCACCTGCTCGACGAGCGTGGCGGTGAGCGACGTCATCCCGTACCGGCGCCCGGCGTCGAGCGCGCCCGGCAGTTCGACGAAGGACCCGCTCGCGATGACGCGCGTGACGTCGCCCGAGGCGAGCAGCAGTTCCCGCGCGGCAACGCGCCCGCCGGCCGCCTTGCGGACCAGCACCTGCGAGACAGCCCCGCGGAAAAGCCCGGCCAGCGACGCCTGCACGGATGCCCGGCGATCGTCCGGCACGAGCCCGACGATGTGCGCCACGGCGTCGGTCGCCGAGGCCGCGGGCACCGAGGCCACGACGAGGAGGCCGCGTCCGGCGGCGCCGAGGACGAGGTCGACCATCTCGGCGGAATCAAGGCCGTCGATCACGAGCACGTCGGGGGCCTCGCGAAGGGCCGCCCGGGCCGCAGCCACCAGCGCTTCACCGCCCGCCACCTCGCGCTGACTGATCAGGGCATGCCGGTTCTCGTGGAGCAGCCGCAGCTCTGGCTCCAGCGTGATGACGTAGTCCGCGCGCCTGCGGTTGATCGCATCGACGAGCGCCGAGATGATGGACGACTTGCCGCTGCCCTCGCGGCCGGCCACGAGAACGAGGCCGTCCGGTTCGGTCGCCAGCGCCTGCACTTCCGGCCCGAGTCCGAGCTGTTCGAGCGAGGCGGCGCGCGTGGACGTCAGGCGGCACAGCAGGCCGACCCCGCGCTGGTCGCGGAAGCTCGCGCACCGCACGCGGCCGATGTCCGCCATCTCCGCCAGCCACTCCCCCGACTCGCCGTGGCGTGCCTGTTCGCGCAGGGTCTCGGGCGCCAGCTCCAGCAGGACCGCCTCGACCTCGCCGGCCGTCAGCGCGGCCTCGCCGTCGAGCGGGCGAATGTCGCCATCCACGCGCACGTACGGCACGGCCTGCGGCGTCACGAAGAGCTCGGTCGCGCCCAGGGCGGCAGCCGCCCGGAGCAGGCGGTCCGCGCCCGCCGCGCGCGGGGCGCCGCTTCTCGACGGCGGCACCTCGATGCGCACGCGACGCGTCACTGGCGGCACATCGGCCTGGTGGGTGGACGGACGAGATGTCTGCGGCGGATCGCCGTGCGCAGCGCCCACGGCTCCGGACGCCATGGCGGGCGCGGGCGGCGACGCCGCCGCGGCATCGCCGCTCGAGGCCGTGACCGCATCCGCGGCTCCAGCCACCGCCTGCAGATCAGCGGTCAGCTCAGCCGCCACCGGCTCCGGCACCTGCGGCTCACCCGCAGACGAGGACTCGTCGATCGCCATCGTATCTTCCTCCAGCGCGCCGGCGGTGGAATCCGCCCGGGCGTCAATCTCAAGGGCCGGCATGCCGTTCATCGCCGGCGTGTCTTCAGCGGGTTCGTGCCGCGCAGCGCCGGCATCGGCGTCGAAGTCGGCGTCAGCATCGGTATCGGTATCGAGCGGCGCACCGCTGACGGGGGGCGCGTCGTCAGTCAGCTCGATCGTCGGTTCAGCCGCCGCGTCCGCGCTCGTTCCGGCGTCCGCATCGGCGTCCGGCCCGGCACTCGACACGGGGACCGCCTCGGCAGCCGGCTCGGCCTCGGTGGCCGCAGGGGCCTCGGAGGTCTCGGCGGCCGGTGGAGCCGCTGGCGCGGGTTCCACGTCGACAATGTCGACGGCCCGCGCCTCGCGGCGGCGGCGGATCTCGATCCAGATGTCCTCGCCGCCACGGGCCGCGACCACGGTGAAGCGGTCCGATCCGCGCGACGGGAGCGTCTGTTCGACGGCGCCGAGCTCATCGAGGGCGGCCCTGGCATCGACGGGCAGGAGCTGCGCCAGCATCCCGTTCATCGCGCTCAGGTTGAGTCCGTGGGTCGAGACGTCAATGGTTCTCGACTGGGCCACGACGTAGGGTCTTTCGCCCACGTGCATGACGAGCGCGTCGCCATCGGCGCGCACCATCGCGGTCAGCAGGGAATCGACTAGGGCCATCGGGTTTCAGGTCGCACACGGACGTGTCCGGCGCCCGGGCTGCACACGGCCGCCCTGCGCTTCACGCCACTCTATACATCGGCCCGAGCCGCGGCGCTCGATAGTCTCGTGAACGGCCCGCGCCCGTGCGGGCTCCGGCCCGGGCAGGCACCCCGGCTACGGCGTCCGGCTGGCCACGTGGAGGGTCATGAGGCCGCCCAGCAGGGGAATCGTGCGCACTTTCGTGAATCCACGCGCAGTGAGACGCCCCGCGACACCGGCCGCGCCGGGATAGCGCCGAATCGAGGCGGCGATGTAGCGGTAGGTGTCCGGATCCCTGTGAAGCAGCCAGCCGAGGGTGGCTCCGACGGCGGTGAGATAGGCCAGGAAGAGCGCCCGCACCGGTGCGGACTCGGGCCGATTGAAGTCCAGCGAGACGAACCGGCCGCCCGGACGCAGCACGCGCGCGATCTCGTCGATCGCCTCGTCGAGATCGGGCACGTTCCGCAGCCCGTAGCCGGTGGTCACGAGATCCACGCTGGCCCGCCCGAGCGGGAGCGTCCCCATGTCTCCGATCACGTAGGACACGTCCCCGCCCCTGGCCGCGGCAATCGCGACCATGCGCGGCACGATGTCGAGCCCGATGATGCGCCGGGCGCCGAGCGCGGCAAACGCCAGCGCGATGTCCCCGGTGCCGCACGCCAGGTCCACGACGACGTCCGAGGCGGACACCTGCGCTTCGCGCACCAGTCGCGCCTTCCACCGGCTGTCCTGCCCGAACGACAGCAGCCGCGTGATGAGGTCGTACCGATCCGCGATCGTGCCGAACAGGCGCCGCACGTACAGGCGCCGGGACTGCGGACTCTCGAAAGCATCACCGAGGCGCACGCCGCGATTATCGTCGATGGGGCGTCCCCCGCCCCGGACGATCACGCGCCGAACAGCGCCCGCGCCACCGCGGCCGTGGCCATCGTGACGATAATCCCCAGCACGAGCGGCATCAGCGCGCCGATGGCCGCCCATCTGGCACTCAGCGTTTCCTTGTAGATGGTCAGGATGGTCGTCGCACAGGGATTGTGCAGGAGGGAGAACAGCATCAGGTTGACAGCGGTCAGCAGCGTCCAACCGTGCTGGTCGACCAGGAGCGTGCGCAACTGGTCGAACGACGTCAGGTCCGTCATCATCCCCTCGGCCATGTACACCATCAGCATGGTCGGGACCACGATCTCGTTGGCCGGGATCGCGATGATGTAGGCGAGCAGGATGACGCCGTCGAGCCCCATCGCCCAGCCCATGGGCTCCAGGGCGTTGGCCGCGTGCCGCGCGAGGTTGACGCCCGACACCTCGATGTTGCCGAGGAGCCAGATGACGGCCCCGGCCGGCGCCGCGGTGAGGACGGCCCGCCACAGCACGAAGAGCGTGCGGTCGATCAGCGACGTGTAGAGGATGCGCATCACGCCGGGCCGCCTGTAGGGCGGCAGCTCGAGCGTGAACACGGAGGCCTCACCCTTGAGAATCGTCCGCGACAAGGCCCAGGACACGGCGAGCGTGAACAGCACGCCCAGCAGGACGATCGCGAGCACGGACCCGGCGGCCACCAACGAAGCCACCGCCGGCTGGAACGACGCGGCGACAAAGACCGTCGACAGCATGATCAGGGTCGGAAAGCGCCCGTTGCAGGGCACGAAGTTGTTCGTCAGGATGGCGACGAGCCGCTCCCGCGGCGAGTCGATGACGCGCGTGGCAATGACGCCCGCCGCATTGCACCCGAAGCCCATCGCCATCGTCAGGGCCTGCTTGCCGTGCGCGCCCGCGTTCTTGAAGAGGAAGTCGAGGTTGAATGCCACGCGCGGCAGGTAGCCGAGATCCTCGAGCATCGTGAAGAGCGGGAAGAAGATCGCCATCGGCGGCAGCATCACGCTCACGACCCACGCGAGGCCGCGGAAGACACCGTGCCAGACGAAGCCGGTCACCCACCAGGGCAGGCCGACGCCGTCGAACAGGGCCGCCCCCAGGTCCTCGACGCGGAAGAGCGCGGAGGCGAGCATCTGCGACGGCACGTTGGCCCCGACGATCGTCAGCCAGAACACGACGGCCAGGATGCCCAGCATGAGCGGCAGCCCGAACACGCGCGACGTGACGATGCGATCGATCCGCTGATCGAGTTCCAGACGCCGTTCTCCGGCGTCGTGGACGGCCCGCCCGGTGATGCGCTCCACTTCGCGGTACAGGGAGGTGACCACCTCCTCCCGGAAACCGGCCTCGAGCGACCGGCGCAGGACCGCCGCCTCGCGGACGATGTCCGCCGGCGACGCGGTGGCGGGCTCGCTCATTGGGCTCCCTGCAGGGCGATCTTCCGGCTGAAGCGCGCGTCGGGCGCCTGCTGCCTCGCCACCAGCTCCGCGAGCGCCCCGCTGGCGAGCGCATCCTCGACGGCCGCGTCGCCGTCGAGCAGCCTGATCGCAATCCAACGCGCGTTCGGCACGCCGGGCGCCGCGGACTCGATCAGCGGCACCAGCCGGTTGACGGCCCGCTCGAACTCCGGCGTCCCGCGCGGGCGCAGCGGTTTCGTCACCGTCTCGCCGGAGGCGACGCCCGCGATCTCGGTCAGCAGCGCCATCACGTTCTCGCTCGTCCGCGCCACGATCGGCACGACGGGGACACCGAGATCCCGCGACAGGCTCCGCGTGTCGACGTCGAGCCCGCGCCGCCGGGCCTCATCCATCAGGTTGACCGCCACGACGGCGCGGTCCGTGATCTCGAGCACCTGCAGCACCAGGTACAGGTTGCGCTCGAGCGCGCTGGCATCGACGATGACCACGGTGCAGTCCGGCCGGCCGAACAGGAGGAAGTTCCGCGCCACCTCCTCGTCCTGCGACGCCGACAGCAGCGAGTAGGTCCCGGGCAGGTCCACGAGCTTGTAGCGGACACCGCCGAGCCGAAAGGCGCCTTCGGCACGCGTGACGGTCTTGCCCGGCCAGTTCCCGGTGTGCTGGCGCAGCCCTGTCAGCGCGTTGAAGAGCGTGGACTTGCCGGTGTTGGGGTTCCCGGCAAGCGCCACCACCCGATCGAATCCGTCGACGGCCAGTCCGAGCCGTGCCATCTCGGCATGTGCCGGGCAGGTGTCGCAGTTCGTGTGCACGTTCATGGTGTCTCCTCGGCCGCCCCTACTGCCCCACGGCCCTGACGAGCACGCGGTCCGACTGATCCCGGCGGAGGGCAATCGTCGTGCCCCGCAGCCGGTACGCCCGCGGATCGCCCGCGAACGTCGTCAGGTCGTGCCGGATACGGGCGCCCGGCGTGAAGCCCAGATCCAGGAGGCGGCGGCGCGTGAAGCCGCGGCAGCCGGGCTCGAGCGCCACGATCTCGCCGCGCGTGCCGGTCGGGAGATCCGTGAGACGGACGACGTCCGCCCCGCGCACCGCGGGCCCGGCCATCGCCGCGACGTGCACATTGCCGGCAAGCATCGGGGCGAGCACGTACTCGCTCTCGCCATCGCTGAGCACGAGACGCGCCGGCGATCGATCGATGACGTGCAGCACCTGGCCGAGGTGCAGGCCCTCCGCGGTCAACTGCGCGTAGGCAAGCGGCGGCTCATCCTCCAGGTGCACGATCCGGCCGGGCACCGCCACCGGCCAGGCCGTGAGGGGCGTTCCGGGCGGCGCCGCGAGCGTGCCGTCGGGTCCGGGAATCGGGTCGCCGTGGGGGTCGACATCCGGGTGCCCCATCGCCGCCGACAACCGGTTGAGCGCCTCGGAACTGAGCGTGTGCTCCGCGCGCTCGGCCTCGCGGTGCACACGCGGCAGCGGCACGCCGATCTCGTCGGCCAGGTAGAGCTCCCAAAGGCGATGCGCGCGAAGCACGTGAAGCGCCGCCCGCTCCCCGTCCACGGTGAGCCGCAGGTCGGATCCCTCCGCGCTGACGAGGCCGTCGCGCTCCAGCTTCCCCGTCAGGGCCAGGAGCGCGCGATCGCCGAGATGGAGTGCGCCCTGGAGTGATCCGAGCGACGCGGCACGGCCGGCGGAGGCCTGGCCGATGAGGTGCTTGAGGGCATTCTCGGCCCGCTCGCGGGCCTGCCTGCGCCGGAACTCGCCGGCAAGCGCCGCCAGACCGTATCCGGGGGCGAGCAACACGGCAATGAGGCCGATTCCGAGGAGAACCCAGATGACGCTGCTCATGGACGCTGACCCGAGCCGGTGGCCCGAGTTGATTTTGACTACACAAAATTAAACAACACTATCTGGCAAAAAGTCAACCGGGCCGCGAGCGTGGATTCTGGTAAACTTCTGATAACACGATGCTTCCGTCGAGCACCGTCGAGAATTACCTCAAGGCCATCTACATGGGCGAGACGCAGTTGCCCGAGGGGCAGCGCATGCTCCCCATGGGTCAGCTGGCGGCCGCGCTCAGCGTCGCGCCCGGAACGGCCACGACGATGGTCAAGGCCCTGGCCGAGTCCGGGCTCGTCGCCTACGAGCCGTACATCGGTGTCCGCCTCAGCCCGGCGGGCGAGAAGCTCGCCGCGCTCGTCCTTCGCCGCCATCGCCTCATCGAGCTCTTCCTCGTTCAGGTGATGGGCTTCCGGTGGGACGAGGTCCACGACGATGCCGAGCACCTCGAGCACGTCGTGTCGGACAAGCTGATCGAGCGCATCGACGAGATGCTGGGCTATCCCGACGCGGACCCTCACGGCGATCCCATCCCGACGGCCGACGGGCGCGTGCCGCAGAAGGATGTCGTCTCGCTGCTCAACTGTCCCCTGCGCGAACCGGTCGTCGTGAGCCGGGTGACGGATCAGGATGCCGCGTTCCTCCGCTTCATCGCGCGACACCACCTGAAGCCGGGCGAGACGATCGAAGTCAGCGCGCGCGATGACGTGTCGGACAGCGTGGAGCTGAAGGGGCGCGAGGGTCAGCGCATCACGATCGGGATGCGGGCGGCGTCCAAGGTGATGGTCTCCACGATCGCCGGCAGCGCGCGGACGTGATCGATGACGGCAGCGTCTGCCGGCAGCGTCCCGCCGAACCTCGCGATCCCGAACCCGTAGCGCGCCAGGACCGGGGTACACCCGGCCGCACGTGCGGTCTCGTAGTCCGCCGGTGAATCCCCCACCATCAGCGCCGGCCCGGGCCATCGCGCCATCAAGGACCCGAGGCCGGCCGGATCCGGCTTGCGCGCAAAGGGTCCATCGCCTCCGATCACCTGGTGGAAGAACCCGCGCAGGCCCAGCGCACCCAGGATGGCCTCGGACGGCGCCACCGGCTTGTTCGTGAGCACCGCCATCGGGCCGGCGGCCACGAGCGAGGCCAGCACCTCGATGGTGCCGGGATACGCACGCGTGTGATCGAGCAGGCGCCGGTCGTAGATCTCGAGGAAGCGAGGCAGGGCGCCGGCCTCGTCGGGGTCCAGCCCGGACTGCTCCAGCGCGCGGCGCACGAGCACGCGTGCGCCGTCGCCGACCATCGCGGCGACCGCGTCGGTGGAGAGCGGCGGCGCACCGTAGCCCTGCACGAGTTCCGAGGCGGACTCCGCCAGATCGCGGACGGAGTCGATGAGGGTGCCATCCAGGTCGAAGACAATCAGCATGCGGGGCCTCGGGAGAGAATAGCCCGTATGAGCGATCGATTGACGCTTGTGCTCCTGTCCGGCGGCCTCGACAGCGCCGTGCTCGCCGCGCACGAAGCCGTGGACGGGCGCGTCCTTCCCGTACACGTGAGCGTGGGGCTGGCGTGGGAGGCCCGGGAGCTGGCCATGCTCGATCGGCTGCTGCAGCACGCGGTCTTCGCCAGCCGCGTGTTGCCGCTCGCACGCGTCGCGTTCACGATGCGCGACGTGTACCCCCCGGGCCACTGGGCCGTGCGCGGCGTGCCGCCGGCGTACGACACGCCCGACGAGGACGTCTACCTCGCGGGGCGCAACCTCGTCCTGCTGGCCAAGGCGGGCATCGTAGCCGCATCGCACGGTGCGGACCGCATCGCGCTCGGGCCGCTGGCCGGCAACCCGTTCCCCGACGCACGGCCGGCCTTCTTTACCGCCATGCAGCAGGCGATCTCCCTCGGCCTCGACCGCGGCGTCACGATCGCCACGCCCTTCGCCGACTGGCGCAAGGAGGACGTGATCAGGCGAGGTGCCGGGCTCGGCGTCCCCCTGGAGTTGACGATGTCGTGCATGACGGGCACGGACGGCGACGACGGGGCCGCGGGGGTGCCGGTGCACTGCGGGCGGTGCAGCAAGTGCCGCGAACGGCGCGATGCGTTCGCGGCCGCCAGCGTGCCGGACCCGACGGCGTACCGGCATCCGTCGCCGCGCTGATTCAACGGGCCGCGCGCGCGCTCAAGGTTCGATCCGGATCGACCCGTCACCGCTGCGGATCCGCAGCACGTGTCCGCCCGCGCCCATACGGGCCCGCAGGGCGCGGCGTCGCTCGGGGCGATCGCCATCGCGGTCCGAGGCGGACTCGGCGATGAGCGGATGCGCGGGCTGGACGCTCCCGTCACGGGTCTCGGCGTCCAGGTCGGCATCGAAGGCGGAGGGCAGCACCAGCGTGACGCTGCCATCACCCGTCTCGATGTCCCAGTCCCCGGCCATCGCGGCGCCCGATGCCACGCGGACGCGGACGGACCCGTCCCCTGTGTGGGCGCGGAGCAGGTCCACCTTGCCATCCACCTCGATGCGCCCGTCGTTGGTCTCGAGGTTCAGGCGGCCGTCGACGTTGCCGAGGCGGATGGACCCGTCGCCGGTTCGCGCCTCGATGTCGCCGGAGACGCGATCGACGGTGATGCTGCCGTCGCCGGTGTCCAGGACCACGCGGCCGGCGAGATCCTCTGCGCGGATGGATCCGTCGCCCGTGCGCGCCTGCAGCAGGAGGCGGCGCGGGACGGCGACGTAGAGGCGCGCGGCCGTGGCGATGTGAATGCCGATCGTCATGCCCCGCGATTCGGCTCTCGTCGGCCCCAGCACCCGCAGGACGATCGTGTCGCCCTGTTGCTCGGCCTCGATGGTGATCTGATCGAGCACGGACTGCTCCATGCCGCGCTTCTCGACCTCCACCTCGACTTCGTCCCGATCCCAGGAGTGAATCTCGATGGAGCCGTCAAACGTCTCGAGTGTGACGTCGGGCTGGCCGCTGACCTGGAACGTGCGCTTCTCGCGGGCGGTCAGACCCTCCGTGCCGAGGTTGACTTCGCACGCGCCGAGCGTCGCCGCGACGGCCGCGGCCGTCGAGACGCGCAAGAGGGTTCCGCTGATGGTCCGGGTCATGATGTGCCCCTGGCGAGAGTAGACGGACGGTCCGGCGTCATGGTTCCAGCACCGGCACGCCGTCAATGAACGTCTGCACGACCTCGAAGGCCTCGTCGAGCACCGTGAGGTCCGCGCTGGCTCCCACCTCGACGCGGCCGAGCCCCGTCAGGCCCAACTGCGCCGCCGGCGTCGTGGCGCACAGGCGCGCGGCGTGCACGACGGAGACGGATGCGCTGCGCACGAGCATCCGGAAGGCGCCATCCATGGTCAGCACGCTTCCCGCCAGCGTCCCATCGTCGAGGTGCGCGGCGTGCGCGCCGACGACAATCGGGCGGCCGCCGAGCCGCGTTCGCGATCCGACGGAGAGTCCCGATCCGGCCGTGCCATCGGTGATGGCCATCACGCGGTCCACCCCTTTGACGGCGCACGCGAGCGCAACGACGGCCGGGTGCACGTGGTACCCGTCGCAGATGAGCTCGGCGGCGACGTCCGCGGACTCGAGCACCGCGCCTACGACACCCGGCTCACGATGCGCGAAGGGCGACATCCGGTTGAACAGGTGCGTCGCGTGGGTAACACCGGCGGCGATGGCCGCGCGGGTGTCACCGTAGCTGGCCCCGCTGTGGCCGATGGAGACCACGTGGCCCGCGTCGCGCAGGGCGCGGACGAGATCGAGGCCGCCGCTCATCTCCGGCGCCAGCGTCACGATGCCGACTTCGGGGCGGCTGGCCCCGATGGTGCGGAGGATGTCGTCGCCGGTGAACCCGCCGGCCCCATCCGGGCCCGTGTCGCCGGTTCGTCCGTCGTACTCGCGCAGGCACTCCACGGGCTGCGCGCCCGTCCACGCAGGGTTGATGAAGTTGCTCTCGAGGTGCGCGGGCAGCACGCGCGCCGATCCCGGCGCGCGGTGGCGGGCGGCCCGGCGGACGGCGTCGAGCAGGACGCGGAGCGCCATCGGCGTACAGGCCACCGACGTGGGACAGAACGCCGTGACGCCGTAGCGCGGCAGGACGCGCGCGACGTCGGCGAGCGCATCGGGGCCGTCGAGCACATCCACGCCGTTCACGCCGTGCACGTGCACGTCGATGAAGCCGGGGACGATCGTGTGGCCCGGGAGTGCCAGGCGCGTGGCCGCGGCGGGCCCGTCGACGGCCTGCTCCGTGATGTCCACGATGCGCCCGTCTTCCACGAGCACCGATCCCCCATGGAGCACGCCATCGGGCAGGACCACGTCGGCGCCGGCGAGGACGATCACGGGCGCGCTCCGGTCACGCGGACGGACAGATGGGCAGCGATCATGATGATGGCCAGTCGACGTGCGCGTGGAGCTTGCGGCCGTCGAGCGGGAGCCGGCCGCCGGCCGCCTGGAAGAGCCCGATGTCGAGCCGCGTCAGCAGGGCTTCGAACCCGGCGGGCGTGGGCGCGGCCAGGACGATCACGCCGGCCCCGGCAGCCGCGGGGAACAGCCGGTCGTCGAGGTAGTCCCGGTCCAGCGTGACCAGCGTCCGGCGCAACTGGCGGGCCAGGCGGAAGTGCTCGACGTCCCGGGCGCGGCGCAGGTCCGGCTGCTCCATCACGAAGAGGACATCCCAGCCGAGGCGCCGGCGCATGAAGGCCACGAGGCCGGCCGGCACGTTCGCATCGGCGTACACGCGGGGGCCATCCGCACCCCCGTCAGCGACGGGCCCGAGCTCAGACCAGAGAGTGCCCATCGATCGCACTCTCCCTGCGTGACGGCATCGCCTTAGGGTAGCATCTGCTCTGTGACGCAGAGCACCGGGGCAGCGCGTGGATGACCTGACGTTTGCGGCGCGGCGCGCCGGCGCCGGCGGCCGGACCGAGGTGGACCCCGAGGCGCGGTTCAAGGCCCTCGTCCAGTCGCCGCTGCGCGCCGGGATCCTCCGCTTCCTGAGCGCGCGGCCCGGTGAGGCCTTCGACATCGAGGCGCTGATGCAGACGTTCGGCCGGATGCGGCTGGACGTGGACAACTGCGTGCGCGAGCTGGTCGAGGTCGGCGTGGCGCGTCGGAATACCGGGGAACCACCGACCTACGAGGCCGCGCGGCCCGAGGGCGCGACGGGCGACCTGCTCGACACCTTCCTCGAACGGCGCGCGCACATCGGCGTGGAGGAGGCCTCACCCTCCGTCCAGCGCTTCCGCGAGATGATCGGCCGCGACGAGAAGATGCTGGCCATCTTCGAGTGGATCCGCACTGCAGCCAAGTCGGACATCTCCGTGCTCATCCTCGGGCCGACCGGATCCGGAAAGGAAGTCGTCGCCCGGATGATCCACGAGCTCTCGCGGCGCGGCAAGGAACGGTTCCAGGCCGTCAACTGCGCGGCGCTCCCGGACACGCTCTTCGAGTCGGAAATCTTCGGGTACGAGAAGGGCGCGTTCACCGGCGCGCACGACCGCAAGCCCGGACGCCTGGAGATGGCGAACGGCGGCACCCTGTTCCTGGACGAGATCGGCGACCTTTCGCTCGTCGCCCAGGCGAAGCTGCTGCGGGTGCTCGAGGAGCGCCGGTTCGAGCGGCTCGGGGGCAATCGATCGATCTCGGTGGACTTCCGCCTGATCTCCGCCACGAACCGCCCGCTCGACATGTTCGTGCGGGAGAGCCGCTTCCGCGAGGATCTGTACTACCGGATCAACGCGTTCGCGATCCGGCTGCCATCGTTGCGGGAGAGAACGACGGACATTCCGGTACTCGCCGGCCGCTTCCTCGCCCGCTACTGCGCGTCGAACGGCCTGCCGCTCGACGCCAAGCAGTTCTCACCGGAAGCGCACGAGCAGCTCGTCGCCTACCACTGGCCCGGCAACATCCGGGAACTGGAGAGCACGGTCTCGCGCGCGGCCCTCTCCGCACCCGGCCGCGTCATCCGCGCCGCCGACATCGAGTTCCTGCACGGTCCCACGGCGCCACGGCCGGACGAGCCCTCGAGCACGCGGCTCCCCTCGCTCCGCGACGCGGAACGCGCCCACATCGTGCGCGTCCTCGACGCCGCGCGGTGGAACAAGCTCGAGGCGGCGCGCATCCTCGACATCAGCCGCGGCACGCTCTATCGCAAGATCGACGAGTACGGGCTGGAGCCGGGGCCCGGCATTCCGAAACGCCGCGGACGCCGTGAAGTGGCCGAGTCCTGAGCACGGCGTTTGTGTCGTATACTGTCAGGTGTGTCCGGCGAGCCGGCATCTTGTAGTCCTCTGTAATTCCCTGACAAAACCCGAAGGATCGGCAGTCTGACTGCACGCGTGAAGAACGTGTGGGAACATGACTCTAACGCCAGTTATGCTCGTTCGCAGGCACGGCATGGTCAGAACGTCACGGAAGAGGTGCACCCCGCGGCGGGCGGCGCCATCGTGGAACCGGAGCGGCGTGTGCCACCGGCCGGCCCGGACCTAGAGATGCGCTCGCTCCCCCTGGCTGCTCGTCTCTACATCGGCGCCGTGATTGCGGCCGGCCTGGCGCTGCTCGTCTGGAAGATTCCGCAGTTCTCCTTCCCGCACCCGTACCTCTTCCTCGCGCTGCTGCTCCTCTCGTCCGTCACCTCGGCATTCAAGGTGCGGCTGCCGCTGGATCGCAGCGGCTCCACGATGTCGGTCTCCTACGCCGTGGACTTCGCGGCGCTGCTGCTGCTCGGCCCGACCCCGACGCTCCTGGTGGCGGTCACCAGTGCCTGGAGCCAGTGCACGTTCCGGATGAAGACGCCCAATCCCGTCTACCGGACGCTCTTCAGCATGGCGTGCCTGGCGCTGACGGTCCAGACCGCGGGCTTTGCCTACGAACTGGCGGGCGGCGTGCCGGGCGTGCTGGCACCGACGCTGACGGGCGTCGCGCGGCCGCTGGTCGCCGCGGCCACCGTCTACTTCCTGTTCAACACCTTCACCATCGCCATCGCCATCGCCCTCTTCACGCGCGAGAACCTGGCAACGGTGTGGCAGCAGAACTTCCTCTGGAGCGCGCCGAGCTACTTCGTCGGGGCGGGCGCGGCGGCGGCCGCCGCCTGGGCCGTCCTCTCCTCGGGCGTGTGGGTGGGGCTGCTCTTCGCGGCGCCGCTCTACCTCACCTATCGCACCTACAAGGTGTACCTCGGCCGGATCGACGACGAGCGGCGGCACGTCAACGAGATGGCGGACCTGCACCTGGCGACCATCGAGGCGCTCGCGCTGGCCATCGACGCCAAGGATCAGACGACGCAGACGCACATCCGGCGCGTGCAGCTCTACGCAACCGAGGTGGCCCGCAGCTTCGGCATGCCGGAGATGGCCATCCAGGGGGTCCGGACGGCCGCCCTCCTGCACGACATCGGCAAGCTCGCCGTACCCGAACACATCCTCTCGAAGCCAGGCCCGCTCACGCAGGAGGAGTTCCAGAAGATCCGCCTCCATCCGCAGGTGGGCGCCGAGATCATCAGCGCCGTGCCGTTCCCGTACCCCGTCGCACCGCTCATCCTGAGCCATCACGAGCGCTGGGACGGCAGCGGCTACCCGCAGGGACTCGCGGGCGAGGACATCCCGCTGGGCGCGCGCATCCTGGCCGTCGTGGATTACTTCGACGCCCTCACGTCGGACCGGCCGTATCACAAGGCGATGAGCCGCGAGAACGCCCTCGCGCTCCTGCAGAAGGAGGCCGGACGCGCGCTGGATCCCAAGGTGGTCCAGGTCTTCACGCAGAAGCTCCCCGCGATGCTGGTCCAGGCCGACGCGCTCGACACGCGCCCGGCGCGGCGCCTGTCGCTGGATGCGACTTCCACGCTCGGCGGTCCCGCCGCGGGCTTTCAGCCCGAGGCGGACGACAACGGCGCGCCGCCCGCCCGGACGAACACGGTCTTTGACGACATCGCGCACGCCCACCGCGAGATCTACGCGCTCTACGAGATCGCGCAGGCGATGGGAACGAGCCTCGGCATCGCGGACACGATGGCGCTCATCGCATCCAAGTTGAGCAACCTCGTCCCGTTCACGTCCTGCGCCCTCTTCCTCCACGACGAGCCGAGCGAGATGCTCCGCTGCCGCTTCGCCACGGGCGCGGAGTCCGACGCGATCGCGTCCATGTCGATCCGATCCGGCCAGGGGTTGACAGGATGGGTCGCGCGAAACCGCCGGCCGCTGGTCAATGCCCGGCCGAGCGCCGACTTCGAGGCCGCGGGCATCGTGCCCCCGTCCACGGACCTGCAGTCCGCGCTCGTCGCGCCGCTGGTGTTCAACGATCGCTTCATCGGGTCGCTGGCCGTGTATCACGTCGAGCCGGACTTCTACACGGACGACCATCGCCGGCTGCTGGACCGGGTGTCGGAGCAGGCCTCCGCCGTCATCCACAACTCGATGATCTTCGAGCAGACGCAGGAGGACTCCCTCACCGACCAGCTGACCGGGCTGCCCAACACGCGCTTCATGTTCACGCACCTCTCGCGCGAGCTGGCACGCGCGGAGCGCATGAAGAACGAGGTGGCGCTGCTGGTCATGGACCTCGACAACTTCAAGGCCATCAACGACACCCACGGCCATCACGTGGGGGATCGCGCCCTGCGGGAAGTCGCCGCCGTCATCAAGTCGGTCGTCCGGCCCTACGACATCTGCGTGCGCTACGCGGGCGACGAGTTCATCGTCGTCCTGTCCGGGTGCGGCCCCGAGGAGGCCGAACGCAAGCGCCTGGAACTGCAGACCGCCGTCGCCGCCTATCCGTTCGACGCCGGTCCCGGCCGGCGCCAGCCGCTGACCGTCAGCGTGGGCGCCGCGATCTTTCCGCGGGACGGCGACGCGTACGAGTCGCTCATGGCCGCCGCCGATACGCGGATGTACCGCGACAAGACGCGGCGGAAGTCCGAGAACGGCGCCGAGTCTCCGGCAGCCGGCAGCGAAGCACGGACCCCACCGGACGCGGCCCCCGCGTACTCCGAGGTCGGCGTCGAGCGCGCGGGCTTCGGCGTTCCATAGCGCCACGCTCCCGGTCTACGATCGGCAGGTGTCACTGCAGACGCTGACCGTGAGGGCGGTCCGCCGGGCCACGCCCAGGACGCGCGTCCTCCAACTGGAAACCGGCGACTCCGGCTACGTCTTCACCGCCGGACAGGCCGTGATGGTCGGGCTCCACGGCTCTCCCCTGCGCAAGCCCTACTCGATTGCCTCCGCACCGTTCGAGGTCGCGCGCGACGGCGTCATGGAGCTGCTCGTTCACGTCGACGACACGGGCGGGCTCGATCCGCACGTGGAGCTGGCCGCACCGGGCGTGGCGCTGGACGTCGACGGACCGTTCGGGACGTTCGGATTGCCGCCGGCGGATCCGGATGTTCCGCTCCTGCTGGTGGCCGGCGGTACGGGCATCGCCCCGCTGCGATCGATGCTCCTCGAGGCCCTGCACCGGATGCCCGCGCCTCGCACGGCGATGCTGTACAGTGCGCGCGCGCCGGACGAGTTCGCCTACCGGGACGAACTCGAGGGGCTGGCGGGTGCCGGGCGGCTGACACTCCACCTGACCGTCACGCGGACCGAGACGCCGCGGTGGATGGGCCGGACGGGACGGATCGACGAGTCGCTGCTGAAGACCGCGCTGCCCGCGCCGGATGCGCGGTGCCTCGTGTGCGGGCCGCCGCTCCTCGTCCGCGATGTCTGTGACAGCCTGATCCGGATTGGCGTCCCCGTCGGGGCGATCGTCGTCGAGCGGTACGACGAGTAGGCCGCGCGGGACGGGGGCGCGGACGGCCGGGACAAGCCGACTACATCCCGAGGATGTGGAAGCCCGCGTCGACCATCATCACCTCGCCCGTCACGCCCCGGCCCGCGTCGCTCAGCAGGAACGCGGCGGCGGCGCCGACCTCGGACGTCTCGATGGCCCGGCGGAGCGGCGCCTTCTCGCGGACCACGCCGAGGATCGAGGAGAAGCCGCCGATGCCGGCGGCGGCCAGCGTCTTCACCGGCCCCGCGGAGATCGCGTTGACGCGGATGTTCGACGGGCCGAGGTCGTTCGCGAGGTAGCGCACGGACGACTCGAGGGCCGCCTTCGCGACGCCCATCACGTTGTAGTTCGGGAACACGCGGTCGCTGCCCAGGAAGGACAGCGTGACGATGCTGCCGCCGCCCCGGGCCTGCATGAGGGGCTCGGCGCCGCGCGCGAGCGCAACAAGCGAGTAGGCGCTGATGTCGAGTGCGGTGCGGAACCCCTCGCGCGATGTCCTGACGAACGGCTGCGTCAGCTCGTCGCGCTGCGCGAAGGCCACGCCGTGGACAAGGAAGTCCAGGCCGCCGTGGGCCTCGCGGATGCGCGCGAAGACAGCGTCGATCTCGGCGTCGTGCTGCACGTCGCAGGGGAGCACGAGGGCGGGCGTCGGGAGCTCGGCGGCGAGCTTGGTGACGTGATCCTCGAAGCGCCCCTGGTAGGTCAGGATCACACTCGCGCCCTCGGCCGCGGTGGCCTGCGCGATGGCCCACGCCAGCGAGCGATGGTTCGCCACGCCGACGACGAGGCCGACCTTTCCGTGCATGCGACCGTTCATCGCGTCCTCTGTGTGGAGAATCCGGACCGGCTGGTCCGGCATCAGTGCTTCTTGCGGCGCCGGCGGCGGCCGCCCTGGCCGCTGCCCTGCTCCCGGCCCTGACCTTGACCCTGACCCTGACCCTGATCGCGGCCGAACCGCATCGGTCCCGTGCTGTCGGGCTGTGCGCCCGGACGGCGGCGGAAGCGCGCGTTCCCCGGGCGCCGGCCCGCGTTGAGCGGCTGGTGCATGGTGAACTCGGGAATGGCGCGTGGCGTGGGAGGCTGCCCCTCGGGACGAGGGAGCTGGGCGCGGATCAGGGACCGGCGAAACGGCCTGTCGTCCGAGGGCTCGGGCCGGGCATCGCCGGCATGGCCTTCGTCTGACGCGGGCGGCGGCGGCGCGGATGCCGGCTCCACGGCGTCGGGCACGGCCGGCGCGTCGGGGTCGGGTGCCGTATCGGCAGGCGTGGCCAGCCGACCCGCCGGCGCCTCGAGGTTGTCGAGGACCTGCGTGAACAGGGCCGCCGTGGTTGTCTTCTTGCGTTGGGTCGGCACGCGGGCGTTCTTGAACTCGTGCTCCGCGTCGCACACGACACAGCGTGTGCGTCCGATCCCGTCTTCGACCATCGCCACGATGGCATGGTCCGTAATGCGACGCTCGCGCGGACAGTAATCGTCCAGCACGTCGCCAGGTCGATACTGGCGTTGCTGCATGCAACTCCCCCGAAAAGCTCCTACAGGCCCGTCAAGAGCATCAAGCAAAGAATGGTGGGAAGCTCAGGCCTGAACGATCGATAGACCGCAGGGCGCAGGGCAAGGGGAGTTTACCAGACCCCTCAGTCGTGAGCAAGCGGCACGGGAAACCATCAGGATTCGACCGCATTTCCGGCCAGCCACGCGGACAGTTCGGCCAGGTGGGCCGCCACCGCGTCCGGATGGGTCGACTGTGGCGTGCGGCGGGCCCGCACCGAGGCCCCGGCCGTGACCCGTGCCTTCACGTCGTCCGCGAAGAGGGGGTGGAAGGCCTGCCACTCGGGCACCGTCAACTGCTCGATGTCCCGCCCGTCCTCGATGAGCTGCCGCACCATCGCGCCGACGACCTCGTGCGCCTGCCGGAACGGCATGCCGCGCGAAACCAGGTAGTCGGCCACGTCGGTGGCGAGGAGCAGGCCGGATGCCGCGCGCCCCGTGCGGGCCGCGTTCAGCGCCAGCTGCGACACGACGGCGGAGGTCGCATCGAGCGAGACGCTCAGCGTGTCCTCCGCATCGAACAGCGGTTCCTTGTCCTCCTGCAGGTCCTTGTTGTAGCCGGTCGGCAGCCCCTTCATGGTGACCAGGAAGCCCGTCACGTGGCCGACGGCGCGTCCCGTCTTGCCGCGCACGAGCTCCAGCGGGTCGGGGTTCTTCTTCTGCGGCATCATGCTGCTGCCGGTGGCTGTCGCGTCCGCGAGGTCGAAGAACCCGAATTCCTCGCTCGTGAAGAGGATGACGTCCTCCGCGATCCGCGAGAGGTGCACCATCGTGAGCGAGACGGCGAAGAGGAACGCCGCGGCGAAGTCGCGATCCGAGGACGCGTCGATGCTGTTCGCGACGACCCGCGAGAACCCGAGACGGCGCGCGAGGGCCGCGGTGTCCACCGGGTAGCCGGTCCCGGCGACGGCGCCCGAGCCGAGCGTCAGCGCGTCGGCATCCGCCCGGGCCTGCGTGAGCCGATCGTGATCGCGCCGGAGGGCCGCCGCGTGCGCGAGGAAGTAGTGCGACACCAGCACGGGCATCGCGCGGCGCATGTGCGTGTACGACGGCATCAGCGCGTCGCCGGCGCGCGCGGCCTGTTCCGCGAGGGCGGCGATCGTCGCGCGCAGCTTCGCCTGGAGTACCGGAATGCGGCGTCTCAGGTACAGCCGGAGGTCCACCGACACCTGCTCGTTCCGGGATCGTCCGGTGTGGAGGCGCCGGCCCGCGTCGCCGATGCGCGCGACGAGCTGGCGCTCGACGAAGCTGTGCACGTCCTCATCCGACCCGGCAATCCAGGATGGATCGCGGCGGCCGTCCTCGAGGATGGCCTGCAGGCCGTCGCGGATGGCGGACGCATCCGCGGGGGCGAGCACGCCGGCGTCCGCCAGCGCATCGGCCCACGCCAGGCTGCCTGTCACATCGTCTTCGAACAGGCGGCGGTCGAACGGAAACGAGAGGCCGAAATCAAAGGCGGCAGGATCCGGCGCCGCATCGAAGCGGCCGGACCAGAGGTGTTGGGACACGGGATTCCTCGGCGAGAGTTGGCAGCCGTGCGCCGGGCCGTCACTCGCCCGCGGCCGCGTGCATCAGCTGTGGATCATACTGCGCGACGCGGCGGCCCACGACCTGGCTGTGTCCCTTGAAGAGCCTCAGCCGGACGGTCCCCGTCAGCCGCGCCTGCACGCGGTCGCGATAGGCGTCCAGGTCCTCCCGGAAACCGGAGAGCCACCGGCCGCCGCGCAGGAGCGACAGGTACTGACCGGCCGCCTGCGCGCGGAACGCCATCTCCTCGCCGGACAGCACGGCCGCGGCGAGGGCGCGGTGCGCCTGGCGGAGGACCGCCGCCGCAGGCGCGTCCCGGACCTCACGCGTGCGGTCCGCGCCGCGCGCACCCACGACATCGTCGCGCCCGACGCCGTGCGCCCCGGCAATCGTGGCCACGCTGTCCACCAGTTCCGTCAGCGGCATGGCCACGCCGTTGACCTCCAGGGGCACGCCGCGATCGAAGGTGATCTCCAGGTGCGCGGGCGTGTCCGGACATTCCGCCGCCGGGCGCGCGGAGGTGAACGCCGCGTCCGGCGCCTCGTGCCAGGCATCCGCGAGCGCCGGCCCGCGGACACTCGTGCCCCAGATGGTCGCCTCCGCCACCAGCGCGGCATCGCCGCCCGGCGCGCTCAACCCCCGCGCGTCGAGCCAGGCGACGATCTCGTCCCGGTCGAGCGGGATCTCCGGCGACACGACGTCCACGCGAGGATCGACCGCGCGTATCAGCGCATCGAGCGCACGCCCGACCTCTCCCCGCGCGCCGTGCGCCACGAGCGTCGCGCGCTCGAGCCGGGCGATCTCGACGAGGGCCTGCGCCACGAGCGGCGCCGCCAGCAGCACGTCCGACGGCTCGGGATCGATGCCGGCCTGGACGACCGGCCACGCCATGTCCGCCACGAACGCATGGGACCTGTCGAGCACGTGCGCGCGGATCGCTCCGGCGGCGAGGGCGCGCTCGCGAACGCCCTCGATCTGACGCCCCTGGCCGACGTCGAGCGTCACGGCCACGACGTCCACGCCACGGCGCTCGATCAGCCACGGAATCGCCGACGACGACACGAGCCCGCCCGAGTAGGCGAGCACAATCCGTTCGCTGTTCACCCTGCCACCCTCCACGCTCATTCGTCCGGACCGCCCTCGCCCGACGCCAGGTCGTTGAACTGCTGCACGAGGGCCAGCGCGCTCCGGGCATCGCGGGCCACCAC
This sequence comes from uncultured Bifidobacteriaceae bacterium, assembly GCA_964619705.1. Classification (GTDB taxonomy): domain Bacteria; phylum Acidobacteriota; class Vicinamibacteria; order Vicinamibacterales; family UBA2999; genus VFZN01. Next base: position 237,363 of record CAZUGF010000001.1, on the reverse strand, counting down.
GAGGATCGTGTCGTCGCCGGCAATGGTGCCCGCCACCCCCGGCAGCCGCGCGCGATCGAGCGCCACGCCCAGGAGCTGCGCCTGACCCACGCCGGTGCGGAGCACGACAAGCTGCTGCACGGGCTCGGCCGTCACCAGGTACTCGGATACCGCACGCGCCAGCTGGGACGCCGCGGCAGCCGCCGCCGGCTGCTCCTCGGCACGCTCGGCCTGATACGCCCCATCCGAGGAACGCTTGACGAGCCCGAGTTCCTTGATGTCCCGGGACAGGGTGGCCTGCGTGACCACGAACCCGCGGACGGCCAACTGCTGCCGCAGCTGATCCTGGCTGCGAATGGCTTCGTGGGCGACGAGGTCACGGATGGCTGCCAGACGACGTGGCTTCATAAATATACGGCGAACTGAATCAGTATACATATCGATCCGTTGTTTGTCGTTTGTTTTCTTGACATGGCGGGGCGACGCTATGTATAAATATCCTTCTCAGCGTATTTCCGGGCAGGAGACAGAGGCGGCAGCGGGACGACCATGAGCCAGACCATCGCGGCGGAAACGATTGGGGGCGGACAGCGGCACGAGACGGCTGCGGTCCGTGTCGCCATCGCGGGTGCCACCGGGTACGCCGGGCAGGAACTGGTGCGCCTCCTGGCCAGGCACCCGTTCGCCACGCTGGCCATGGCCACCGGCTCGCAGGCCACGAGCACGCCGCGGCGCCTTCCGGCGCTGTCCCGCATCTGGGACGGCGAGGTGGTGCCGCTCGATCTCGATGCCATGGCCGCCGGCGCCGACACGGTGTTCCTCGCCCTGCCGGAGAAGGCATCGGCGGAGGCGGCCCCGGCGCTCATCGAGGCCGGCGTCCGGGTCATCGATCTTTCCGGTGCGTACCGCATCCGCGATGCGGCGGCGCGCAGGCAGTGGTATCCCGCCACGGGGGACCTGCCGGCCGGCGTGGCGTACGGGCTGACGGAGTTCGAGGCGGCGGCAATCGCGCCGGCGCGCCTGCTGTCCAACCCCGGGTGCTATCCGACGGCCTCGCTGCTCGCCTTGCTGCCCCTTGCGCAGGCAGGTCTCCTCGCACCGGGCCACGCCGTTGTCGTCGACGCGAAGTCGGGGATCTCCGGGGCCGGCAAGGCGGCGACGGATCGGACGCACTTCTGCGAGAACCACGGGAGCGTCGCGGCGTACGGCGTCTTCGGGCACCGCCACACCGTGGAGATGGAACAGGCGCTCGGCGCGAGCGTCACGTTCGTGCCGCACCTGGTCCCGATCGAGCGCGGCATCCTGTCGAGCGTGTATGCGCAGCTGGCGCCGGGAATTACGGGCGCCGACGTCGCAGGCGCGTTCGCGCGCGCGTATCGGCAGGCGCCCTTCGTGCGCCTCACCGGCGAGGCGCTGCCCGAGATCAAGCACGTCGCGCACACGAACTTCTGCGACATCGGGTGGCGCGTGGACGAGGCGGGCCGTCGCGTGTTCGTCGTGAGCGTCATTGACAATCTGATCAAGGGTGCGGCGGGACAGGCGGTGCAGAACTTCAACGTGATGCACGGCTTCGACGAGCGCGCCGGGCTGCTGTGAACGGCACCCTCCTCAAGCTGGGCGGGGAACTCCTCGAGCACCCCGCGGCGGTGGCGGCCCTCGGCCGGACCATCGCGCGCGCGCGCGGTCCGCTGGTCGTCGTGCACGGGGGCGGGCGGGCAATCGACGCGGCCCTGGCGCAGGCGGGCGTCGAGAAGCAGCAGGTGGACGGGCTCCGCGTCACGGACGCGCGGACCCTGGACGTGGTGGTGCCGGTGCTGGCGGGCACGATCAACGTCCGCCTGGTCGCGGCGGTCAACGCGGCCGGCGGACAGGCCGTCGGGCTGACGGGCGCCGATGCCGGGGTGGCGCCGGTCACCAAGGCGCCGCCCTACAGGACCGCGAACGGCGCGATGGTGGATCTGGGTCTGGTCGGCCGTCCCTCGAAGGCCGGCCGGCCGGTGCTGATCTCGGTGCTTTTGGCGCGAGGCTTCGTGCCGGTCGTGGCATGTCTCGGCGCATCACGGAGCGGCCGGCTGTTCAACGTCAACGCCGACACGCTGGCGGCCAGCCTCGCGGTGCGCCTCGGCGCATCGCGGCTCCTGATTGCGGGCGGGACCTCCGGCGTTCTCGACGCGCAGGGCGCCACGATTCCGCTCCTGGATGCGCGCGGGATCCGGACGCTCGTGAAGGCCCGCACCGTGAGCGCGGGCATGGTGGCAAAGCTCGCGGCGTGCCAGGCGGCCGCCAGGGGCGGCGTCAGGCAGGTGGCCGTCGTCGACGGGCACGACATGAAGGCACTCGGACACGCGCTCCAGGCGCGTGGTCCATTGACAGGACCGGCAGGAACCCGGATCACGCGATGACGACAGTCGAAGCAGTACGAGCGCTCGAGGCCCGGCACGTCGTGCAGACCTACAACCGGCAGCCCGTGGTCTTTGCCCGCGGCGACGGTACCCGCCTGTTCGACGTCGAGGGCCGGAGCTACCTGGACTTCCTGTCCGGCATCGGCGTCGTGGTGCTCGGCCACGGGCATCCGGGCCTCGCGGCGGCCGTGGCGGACCAGGCGGCCACGCTCATCCAGACCTCGAACCTGTTCTACCACCCGCTCCAGGGGCAGGTGGCGGCACGGCTGGCGGCCCTCTCCGGCCTGCCGCGCGCGTTCTTCTGCAACAGCGGGGCGGAAGCCGTCGAGGCCTGCCTGAAGTTCGCGCGCCGCTACTGGTTCTCGCAGGGCGTGACGGATCGCACGGGCTTCGTCGCGCTGCAGCACGGCTTCGCCGGGCGGAGTATGGGTGCGCTCTCGGTCACCTCGAACCCGCGCTACCGCGAGCCCTTCGGCCCGCTGGTGCCGGGCGTCACGTTCGTCGCGCCGGACGATGTCGCCGGCCTGGAAGCAGCCGTGACCGACAGGACGGCGGCGATCATCGCCGAGCCGATCCAGGGCGAGGGCGGCATCCGGCCGCTGTCGCCGGCCTTTGCCGCGGCCATCGCAGCCGTGACCAGCTCCACGGGGACACTGCTCATCGCCGACGAGATCCAGTGCGGGCTGGGCCGGACGGGCGAGGCATTCCACTTCCCGTCGCTCGGCTGGACGCCGGACCTGGTGAGCGTCGGCAAGGCCATCGGATCGGGCGTGCCGGTCGGGGCCGCGCTCGTGTCCGAACGTGTCGCCGCGCAGATCGCCGTCGGCGATCACGGGACGACCTACGGCGGCAACCTGCTCGCGATGCGCGCCGCGCTGACGGTAATCGAAGCCCTGACGGGCACGGCGAACGCCGTGCCCTACACCGGGGGCGGCATCATCGAACACGTCCGCACCGTGGGGCCCCTCTTCGGCCAGCGCCTGGATGCCCTGCGCGAGAAGCACCCCCTGGTCAGGAGCGTGCGCGGCGTGGGTGTGATGCGCGGGCTGGAACTGACCGTGGACGCGCAGCCGATCGTCGACCGTGCACTCGAGGCCGGCCTGCTGGTCAACCGCACGGCCGAGCGCGTCGTGCGCATGCTGCCGCCCTTCACCGTCACGCCGGCCGAGATCGACGAAGCGGCCGGCATCCTCGATCGGGTCCTGTCCGAGGTGGAGTCCTGACATGCGGATCGTCGTCGACAACCACACGGTGACCTTCAGGGTCGCGACGGCTGCGGATGCGCCGGCCCTGCACGCGCTCATCTCGGCGCACCTCGAAGAGGGCCGCCTCCTGCCGCGGACCATCGGCGAGCTCACGACACACGCGACGCGCTTCGTCGTGGCGATCCGCGGAGCGCGCCTGGTCGGCTGTGCCGAGCTCGCGCCCCTGTCCGCCCGGGTGGCGGAAGTCCGCTCGCTCGTCGTCGACGCGACGGCCCGCGGGCTGGGACTCGGCCAGCGCATGGTGGACGACCTCGCCCGCCGCGCGCGTCGCAACGGCTACGACAAGCTCTCGGCCTTCGCCCACGACCCGGCGTTCTTCGTGCGTCTTGGCTTCTCCATCGTGCCGCACACGTGGGTGCCGGAGAAGATCGCGCACGACTGTGCGGCCTGCCTGCTCTTCCGGTCGTGCGGCCAGCAGGCCCTGATCCTCCCGCTCGCAGAGGCTGCCGGCCGCCGGGCCGAGGCCGCGCAGGCGGGAGCCGTGCTGACGCATGCGCAGTGAGCCGATCGGCGGCGGCATCACGGCGCCGCGCGGGTTTCGGGCCAGCGGCGTGCACTGCGGCATCAAGGCGTCCGGCGCGCCGGATCTCGCCCTGATCGTGTCCGACACGCCCGCCAGTGCGGCAGGCGTGTTCACCATCAACCTCGCCCGGGCGGCGCCGGTCCTCGTGTGCGAGGAGCAGTTGCGCCGGAGCGGCGGACAGGCGCGGGTGATCATCACGACGAGCGGCTGCGCCAACGCGTGCACCGGGCCGCAGGGCCTGGCGGACGCCATCGAGATGGCGTCGCTCGCGGCGGCAGCCGCGGGATGCCCGGCCGATCAGGCGCTCGTTGCGTCAACGGGCGTCATCGGCGTCAACCTCAGAATGGAGGCGATCCGCGCCGGGCTGCCCCGGGCCGTGGCCGCGCTCTCGGATGCCGGCGGCGCCGACGCGGCGCGGGCGATCATGACGACCGACCCGTTCCCCAAGGAAGCCGCGGCGGCCATCTCGACCGACGCCGGCACGTTTCGTGTGGGAGGCATGGCCAAGGGGTCCGGCATGATCGAGCCGCGCCTGGCCACCATGCTCGGGTACCTGACCACCGATGCCGCCGTCGACGCGGCGCTGCTGGCCCGGGCGCTGACCGACGCGTGCCGTGACACGTTCAACGCCATCACCGTCGACGGCGAGCCTTCGACCAACGACACGGTCTTCGCGCTCGCCAACGGCGCCAGCGGCATCGTCATCGATGAGGCGCTGTATCCGGCACTGGTTGCCGGCTTCCGGACCGTCGCGCGCGAGCTCGCGCTGGCTGTCGTGCGAGGCGGCGAGGGCGCGACGAAGCTGATCGCCATCACGGTGACGGGCGCGGCATCAGAGACGGACGCGTGGACGGCCGCGCGGGCCATCGCGAACTCACCGCTCGTCAAGACCGCCATCCATGGCGGCGACCCGAACTGGGGCCGGCTCGTCGCGGCGGCGGGACGATCGGGCGCGCTCTTCGTCCTCGATCGCGCGCACGTCCGGATCGGGTCCGTGGTGCTGTTCGAGGGCGGCCGCCCCTTCGACGACCGCGCACCGCAGGCGGCGGACTACCTGCAGGGGGCCGACCTGGAGATCCAGATCGGGCTCGGCACGGACGGCCGCCATCAGGCCACCGTCTGGACCTGCGACCTCTCAGCCGAGTACGTCAGGATCAACGCGGACTATCGCACCTAGGGACGCCCGTGAACCGACACTTCCTCTCCATCCTGGACCTGACGCCGGCCGAGCTGCGCGGGATCGTGGACCTCGCCGTGACCCTCAAGGCCGACCGGAAGCGCCGCGCGCAGGCGCCGACGGCGCAGACGCTGGCCGGGCGGCACATCGGCCTGCTCTTCGAGAAGCCCTCCCTCCGCACGCGCGTCACGTTCACCATCGGCGTACGGGAACTCGGCGGCCACATCGTCGAGATTCCGGCCGACGTGATGCACGCCGACCGCGAACCCCTCGACGACGTGGCGCGCAACCTCGAACGCTGGGTCGATGCCGCCGTCATCCGCACGTTCGGCCAGGACCGGCTGATGGAGATCACGCTCGCCACACCGGCGCTCCGCGTCATCAACGCGCTCACCAACGAAGAGCACCCGTGCCAGGCCCTGGCCGACATGCAGACGCTCGCCGAGCGCTGGAACGGATCGTTCGAGGGACGCCGCATCGCGTTCGTGGGCGACGGCAACAACGTGTGCACGTCGCTCGTGCACGCGGCCATGATGCTCGGCGTGTCCGTCCACGTCGCGACGCCCAGGGGCTTCGAACTGCCGGACGAAGTCGCGGACCAGGCGGCGGAGGTCTCCCAGGGCGGCGCCGGCCTGACGGAGTTCACCGACCCCAAGGCGGCCGTCCGGGACGTGGACGCCGTCTACACGGACGTCTGGACGTCGATGGGGCAGGAAGTCGAGTACGCGGAGCGGAAGCGCAAGTTCAGCCGCTACCAGGTCAACGAGGCGCTCATGGCGCTCGCGCGGCCGGACGCCGCCTTCATGCACTGCCTCCCCGCGCACCGTTCCGAGGAAGTGACGGACGAGGTCATCGAGTCGAGCGCCTCGGTCGTCTTCGAGCAGGCGGAAAACCGCCTGCACGCGCAGAAGGCGATGCTCGTGATGCTGTTCGGGGACGCCTGACCGATCAGCGCGCGGCAGCCGCCGGCATGTCGTGGCGCTCCGTCAGGTGGTGCTGGCGCAGCAAGTCCTTGCCGTAGTCGTTGCCGTTCGGCGTCCGGACGACGGTGTGGATGTGCTGCCGGCCGGGCACGCGGGGCCCGCCGAGCGCGACGGGCAGCTGGTGATCGAATTCGATGAGGATCACCGGGCTGTGCACGCGGTAGTAGAAGACGCCGGCGGGATCGGTGCCGCCGATCCACGCGAAGAACGTGTCGTCGAGATGACGGCCGACGTCCTCCATCCGGACACGAGCCTGTCCCTCGGTCATGTTGCCGACGTACTCGGCGACAAGGTCGAGCAACTGTGCGCGTTGCGCCTCAGTGAGATCGCGAGCCGGCAGTCCGGCGTAGTCCAGCACCAGGTTGTCGCGGAACGCCTGGGCGACGGCGTTGTTGCCCGTCTTCTCCGGCTGCAGGATCGCCCTCGCCCGCTGCCCCTCATCCAGCGCGCCGAGCAGCGCCAGGCCCTTGTCCTGCTCGTCCTGGAGGACCACGGTGCCGGCGTACCGGCCCGCGTCGGCGCGCACGGGCTCCGAGCCCATGAAGGTCGGCGTCATGACGACCTGATCCCCGAGCACGAAGTAGTTGATGATGAGGTGGTGTCCGTCGAGCTGCCAGCCCCAGGGCTCGGTCGCCGACGGCTCCCCCATCACGGTGAGGTGGTAGCGCCCTTCGCCGTACTCGTCCACGCGCTTCGTGATCTCTGCGATCGTCTCGTTGAGGCGCATCACGTCGCGTGACTTCTGCAGGCCCCGGGCACTGAGGGCCGCCTGCAGGAGGCCGACCGCGCGGGCGTCCTGCTCGTCGGTCATCTCGGCAAAACTGACGCCCTGGCGGTCGTAGCGGTGCACGTTGTTCCACCGCCGCCACTCGATATCGTCCACCGGGTAGAGCGTCCTGGCGCGCTGCTCGGCCGTGAGCGCCGCCAGGAAGGCGGCGGCCGCGTCGCGGACGGGGGCGGTGGATACCCCGGTGGCGCGGACCGGGAACAGTCCGGTCACGACCTCCCCTGCTGACGTGATGCCCTTGAACGGCTCGGCGGCCGGATCCGGCGCGCGTTGAGCGGCCACCAGGGCCAGGCCGGGGAAAACACCGAGCCAGAGAGCAACTCGCAGCGATCGGGCGATGTTCATGGCGGCCTCGTCTGAGCCTCGCGGTGTCCAGCGACGGGCCCGTGCCAGTGATATGGGGCGGCGGGCATCCTGCCGCCGGGTGGGCCCACGGCCCCCCGGCGTTCAGGCCCTCAGTTGACCACAGACATGCGGGCCGGCGCCAGTTTGCGCCGCTGGTCGAGGGCGCGGAGCAGCGTCGCCCCGACCTCGGCCAGTTCGCCCGGCTCGAGCGTCAGGCAGACGGCGCCGATCTGCAGGTGTGTCATGCCACAGGAGCACTGGTAGACGGCCACGTTCTCGCTCTCGGCGAGCGTTTCCTCGTCGTGGTGCCGTCCGGCTGCGGTCTGGTGCTGTGCCATCGTCGGGTCCCTTCGGATTGTGCGGCGGGTCTACAACACGCGCGAGTAGTGCTCGATGATCAGCCGTGTTTCGAGCTCGAACGGCAGGAACGTCTCGTCGGGATAGGACACCATGCGGACGGTCTTGGCCGCGCGGTCCACGTCCAGCCACGACGACTCGAGGCCGGAGCCCGATTCGAAGGCCTGCTCGACGAGCGCGTGGCTCGACGGACGCACGCCGACGACATCGTTGATGGTGAGGCGCCGGGACGGGATGTCCACGACACGGCCGTTGACGGTGACGTGCCCGTGCGACACCAGTTGCCGCGCGGCGGGGATGGTCCGGGCGAAGCCCGCGCGGAACACGGCATTGTCCAGCCGGCGCTCGAGCAGCTGAATCAGGTTCACGCCGGTGTTCCCGCGCATGGTCGTCGCCGCCGCGACGATCCGGCGCAGGGCGCCTTCCGTCAACCCGTAGTTGAAGCGGACCTTCTGCTTCTCCTTGAGCCGCAGCGCATAGGGTGACGGCTGGCGGCGGCGGCGGGTCGGGCCGTGCTGACCGGGCCCGTACGGGCGCTTCTCGATGCTCTTCCGCGACAGCCCCGGCAGGGTCGTGCCGAGCGAACGCATGATCTTCAGACGAGGGCCTGTCAGCCGTGACATGTATCTTCCCTTTCGGTATGAGCGCGCAGGATGAGGTGAACGCAGGTCATGGTCAGGGCGCTGCCTGCTGCCGGACCCACTCGGCGAGCCGATCGTCCGGCATCAGGGCCTGGGTGGTCATGGTGTAGTCGAGGCCCTCGAGACGCGTGCGGACGCCCTTCTCGATGCCGCCGAAGGACAGGAGGTGCGGCACGATCAGCACGCGCCGGCCTGCCGCCAGTTCCGATTCGACGAGTCCGCGCAGTTCCTTCGTCGCCTGCTCCCGCAGCGCGGGTCCGGCATCGTCCCGGACCGTCAGGAAGTGGACCGCGCCGTAGGGGGCGGAGGCCTTCACCTGCTCGGCCAGGACGGCCATGTCCCCAAGCCACCGCCGGTTGTCTTCCTCCGGCACCGGGCCGTGGGCGACGAGAATCACGGACTCGGTTGCGGGGGACGTGCTGATCGACCGCGCGCGATCGGCAAGGATCTGCCCCACCAGCTGATGCCGGTTGAGCGCGGCGGTCATCCGCACGGGGACGGGCGAGACGACGGGCGAGGTCGGGTCCGCGGCCGGGGCTTCATGGTGCGCGTGATCCGCGCCGCCGGCGGCCGGAGCCGGCCCGCCGGGCATGGCATGGTCCATCCTGGCGAACAGCTTCAGGTCGGCGGGTGCCTCCTCGCGCAGGCCGAGCAGGTACTCCGTCGAAGTGATGACCGAGCTCCAGGAGGATACGAAGAGCGGAACGGCGACGATCTCGGTCACGCCGCGGGCGGCCAGGCGGTCGACCGCGGCCTGGATCGACGGCCGGGATGCCATCCCGAACGCGACCTCCACGGGCCGCTCCGCGTTCACGGAGTCGGCCAGAGCCGTGACGCGCGCGTTCCACTCCGATGCCCCGCCGTGCGCCAGCAGGAGCACGCCGGTCTTCGCCGGTACCTGCGCCCCGAGGGGCAGGGATACGGACAACGCGAGCACGAGAACGGAGATACACCGGCCAACTGTCATGGTGGTCATCCTCATTCTATCGGGTCCAGACCCAGCGAACGCCGAATCGGGCGGTTCTGCCGGCTTCGGGACGGTAGATGGCGGCCGGCGTACCCGTCGGGGTCAACTGGCCGGTGTTCGGGTCCTGGTTGTCGAAGAGGTTGTCCAAGGCCGCAAACGCCGCGAGGCCGTGCACGATCCGCTGTGAAATGAATACGTCCCACAGCGCGAAGCCGGGCGCGATCGTGTCCTGCGCGCCGGTGGCCGTCGTCGCGCGCGCGGCCACCCAGTCGCCGTAGAACATGCCGCGGAAGGTCGCGCGCGTGCCGGTACGGTCGAGCTGCCACGTCAGGCGCACGTTGCCCTGGTGCGTGTGGCGGCCGGTGAGTTCGAGGCCCGTCGCATCATCGCGTGCGTCCAGATAGGTGTAGGCGCCGCCGAGGGACAGCGCGCTCGTGATGGCGACATCGCCATCCACTTCGACGCCCTCGGTCACGGCGTCGTTGATGTTCTTGTAGGTGAAGAGCAGGCGTCCGAGTGCGGGCCGGAACGACGGGTCGAGGCCTTCCCGCGCCAGGAGCGCGTCCAGCTGCGGCTGCGTCACCACCATCCCGAGGCTCACGGACTCGATGAGATCGTGCACGTTGTTCCGAAACACGTTGACCCCGAAGCGGGCGCGCCGGCCGGGTGTCGCGTACTCGCCGCCCACCTGCAGCGAGTTGGCGTACTCGGGCTCGAGGTTCGGGTTCCCGATGACCTGATAGAAGTTCGTCGGGTTGAGGAACCGGTAGTAGAGCTGACCGATGTCCGGCGCCCGGAAGCCGCGGCCATACGACGCGCGCGCGTTGACGCCGGACCCGAGCCGGGCGTTGACGGCGACCTTCGGCGAGACGGCCGTGCCGAACTGAGAGTGGCTGTCCACCCGCGCGCCAACCGTCGTGGTCACGCGATCAGCCAGCGTCAGGCGGTACTGCATCCAGCCCGTCGCCATGGACGCATCCTCGCCCGCGTCGTTGCGCAGGCGGTTGATCCCCGCGTACTCGTCGCGCCAGTACTCGGCGCCGCCCTGGATCTGCTGGCGCAGGCCGATGACCTGCGACACGCTGGCGTCGACCTTGAGGACGCGTTCGTCGAGCGCGCCGGGGTCGAGCGGCGTCGAGGCCGGCGGCGCCAGGCGGGCCGTCGAGTCCTCGTCGTACCGCGAGATGTAGACGCGCGACTGCACGCTGGTCGTCGCCCGCGGCAGCCAGTCGAACACCGCGTTGACGTTGAGCGTCCGGTCGTCGATCTCGTCCTCCTGCGGGCCGGACTCCCCGTTGGAGCGCCCGCGGGTGGTGTTGTCGTAGCCCGCCGCCAGAATCGACACGGACGCCGACGGGGCGACCTGCGCGCGCACACGGCCCAGGAAGTCCACGCGCTCGAACGGCGCGCCGGTGGTATCGAAGGTCGTGGGCGTCAGGTCGAATCCGTCCTGCTCGTGGTGCTCGATGGTGAACAGGCCCGACCACGGGCCGTGCCGGAAGCCGCCCTCGGCCACCGCGTTGATCTCGCCGAAGCTTCCACCGGACAGCTCGCCGCTCACTTCCAGCGGGGCGGAGACGTCGCGCGTGATGAGATTGATCACACCGCCGATGGCGTCCGAGCCGTAGAGCGCGGAGGACGCGCCCTTGACGACCTCGATGCGATCGAGGCGTGCGGCGGACTGCCGGTCCAGGTTGACGATGCCCCGCTTGATGCCGCGGGCGCCGCTGAGCGGCTGCCCATCGAGGAGGACGAGCACCTGGCGCGAGTCGATCCCCTGGACCTGCTGCCCGGCCGCACCGGCGGTCTCCGAGCCGCGCCGGGTCACGACGCCCGGCAGCTCGCGAAGGACCTCCGCCACGGTCTGGGCGCCGGTATCCTGGATGCGGGCACGCGTGACGACATCCACGCGCGTGTTCAGGGTCTCGCGCAGTTCGTCCTGGCGCGAGGCCGACACCACACGGACTTCCTCGATCACGGGCGCCGGGGTCAGCGTGAGATCGAGCGGCGCCGTCATCGGCACCGCGACCTCCACGTCCGCGACGGCAAATCCCGCGGCGACAACCGACACGCTGTAGGTGCCGGACTCCAGGCCCCGCACGACGAAGCGGCCGTCGCGGCCCGATGCCGAAAACCGCTCCGCCGCGGAGGCGCGCACGATCACCGTGGCGCCGGGCACCGCTGCTCCGGTCCCATCACGCACCACACCCGCAAGCGTGGCGGCCGCAGGCGCCTGCGCGAGCGAGAGTTGCGGCGTCCCCATCGCCAGAGCCACTGCCAGAAGCATCCTCATCACGTTCCTATCCCGACCTTTCTTCTTCGTTCCACTCACCGCACCTCATTGCGTGGCCCACGCGCGGTGTCGCGCATGGGCACGGCCCTACCGCCTCACCGTCGCCGTGACCATCACCTGCCGTCCGGGGCCCGGGATGTAGTGGCCGCCGCCGACGCGGTCCACGTACTCCTTGTCCGCGAGGTTGCTGCCGTTCAGGCGCAGCGTCAGGTGCGTGTTCACCTCGTAGGCGGCCACGGCGTTCAGCAGCCAGTAGCTCGGGACCTCCGACGTGTTCGTCGCGTTGCGGAAGACCGTGTCCATGTACTGGACGCCGCCGCCCATCGAGATATGCCCGGGCAGCGCAGCTGTCGTCCAGAGCGACAGCGTGTGCCGGGGCACCAGCGCCAGGTTGTTCTCCAGTTCGGCCGGGTTGTTGGAGGCCTCGATCTCGCTGCGCATGTGCGCGTAGTTGGCGAGGACCGTCCACCAGCGGGCCAGACGGCCCGACACGCCGAGCTCCAGGCCGTCGACGCGCTGATGGCCCGCGAGCACCGTCGGCGGGTCGCCGGGATTGACGCCCGGCGTACGGGAGTTCGTCTTCTCCGTACGGAACAGGGCGGCCGTGGCCGACAACTGCTGCCGGAACAAGTCCCACTTGGTGCCCACCTCGTAGTTGCGCGACTTCTCCGGCTCCAGGTCCACGGTGCTCGCGTTCAGCGACAGGCCTTCCGCCGACGGGTTGAAGGACGTCCCGTAGCCCACGTAGACGCTGCCCTCCGGACGCGGCTTGAAGACGATGCCGCCGCGGCCGCTGGTCATGGTGTCTGTCCGCGAAAACGGCGTCGACACGCCGGCAACCGAGACCGACTCGTAGTCCACGGCAAACCGATCCCAGCGCAACCCGCCCGTCAACTCCCAGTGAGCGCCGAGCGCCACCGTATCGAAGAGGTAGACGGCCGCCGAATCCGCGACGCCCCTGGTGTGCGCGCCGGTGCGCACGATGGGGCCCGCGTACGGGTCGAGCGCGTTCGGGTGGAACAGGTCCGTCTGGGGCGCGGCCGGCCCCGTTCGTGAGTAGTTCTCGGATCGCTCGGTCGAGAACTCCGCCCCCGCCACCAGCGCGTGCTCGACGGGCCCTGTCGGGACCCGCGCCACGAGGTTGGTCTGGTTCGCGAGGATGCGATCCTCCATGTCGCGGGACTGGAGCTGCCGGTTGAGCGTCGTGCTCGTGTTCACCGAGGCGAAGCGCGGCGCGGTGATCACCGAGTCCCTGTCGTTGCGGCCCCATCGGCTCAGGTTCCGCACGGTCGCCCGGCTCGTCATGTCGTAGGCAAGGTCCGCCGTGACGAGGTCCGTCGAGGTGTCCTCGAAGTCCCGGTTGACGAGGCCGTAGAAGCTGTTCTGCGCGACCGGCGCCGGGCCGTTGGCATAGGCCGCCAGTTCCGGGTTCGTGTTGGCCGGCACCCAGGGCAGCCCGTACTCGGGCAGGTTGTCCTGCTGCAGCCTGTAGTAGCTGACCGTCGCACGCGTCCGCGTCCCCGCGCCGAACGCGATCGAGGGCGCGATGCCCCAGCGCTCGCTCGACACGTAGTCGCGGTGCGGGACGTCGGTGTCCGTCCACATCGCGTTCAGCCGGACCGCGGTCCCGGCAATCGGGAAGGACTCGAGCGGCTGGTTGATGTCGATGGTGCTGCGCTGGTAGCTGGCATTGCCGGCGCCGAACGTCACGTCGGCCGAGGGCGTGAGGGTGGGCGCCTTGCTCACCTGGTTGATCGCGCCGCCGGTGACGCCGCGTCCTGCGAGCGCGGACGTCGGCCCCTTGGCCACCTCCACCTGCTCCATGTTGAACGCGTCGCGGGAGTACCCGCCGAAGTCGCGCACGCCGTCGACGAACATGTCGGTGCGCGCCGAGAACCCGCGGATACTCAACTGATCGCCGGCGGGCACGCCGCCCTCACCGGCCTGGAACGTGATGCCGGCCACGTTCCGCAGCACGTCGCGCAGGGTGGTCGCGCCCTGCTCCTCCATCACCGCGCGCGGAATGACGGTGATGGTCTGCGGCACGTCCCGCAGCGGCTCGGTGAGCTTCGGCGAGGTCACCCCGCCGAGACGCCCGGTCACCTCGACCGACTCGTTCAGGCCGCGCACCTCGACCACGAACGTCGACACCGACGTGCGGCGGAAGGAAAGACTCGTACCGTCGAGCAAGGCGGCGAGCGCCCGCTCCGCGGTGTAGGCGCCGGAGACGCCGGCCGACTGCATCATCGATACTGTGTCCGCCGGCAGCGCGATTTCGATGGTGAGGCCCGTGACGGCCCCGAACTGCCGAAGGGCCGCGTCGAGCGGCCCGGCCGGGATATCGAACCGCATGGCGCCGGCGCGCGCAGCGGTTGCCGGGGCGGGCGCCTGGGCGGACACGCCCCTCACGCCGAGCGCCGTGGACATCACGAGCGCGCTCGTGGCAAAGAGGCGATACGCGCCTTTCTTTCTCTTGCGGGGCGGGGATACAACGGTTGGACGAACGAACATGACGAACGAACCGGAACCTTTCTGACGCTGTGCTGCTGGAGAACGTGACGCTGGTGGTGAGCCCTTACGAAGACGGTTGATGCGGAATGTGCAAGGCTTCCGTGGAGATGGTGGAGATGATCGTCGCCGCTGCCGCGGCCGGACTCCGGCCGGCGCACCCGCGGTGAGCCACCCGGAGGTGATGCGGCGGGAGGGGCGCGAAGACGCGCCGATTGGGTATCGTGTTCAGCGTGGCGGGAGCCGCCTCCGATCGGTCCTCACGTGCGTTCGCCAGCAGCGTCTCTGGCGAAAACCGCTCAGTCCCGGCCGAAAGCGGCGCCGGCCACGCCCGGCGGTCCGACCAGGCGGGTACGATCCCGCGGGTCGGCCTGGTGCCGGTCATCGAGAGAGTGAAACGACCCGGCCGGCGAAGACACCGGTTGCCTGTGGGGACGATACCGGACCACGTGCAAGACGTCTTCATACAGGCAGGTCGATCAATCTGAGACGTGATCTCAACTTGGAGATCAGAGCTTAATCCGACCAAATAGGTCGGTCAAGAGAAAAATGAGAATAGATCTCAACTCGGATCTCGGCGAGTCCTTCGGCCCCTGGCGCATGGGCCACGACGAGCAGCTGATGCCTGCCATCACGTCGGCGAACATCGCCTGCGGCTTCCACGCGGGCGACCCGGGGACCATGCGTGAGACGGTGGCGCTGGCCCTCGCGCACGGCGTCGCCATCGGGGCGCACCCGGGGTTCCCGGACCTGGCCGGGTTCGGGCGCCGGGAGATGCGCTGCCCGCCCGGGGACGTCGAGGACTTCGTCGTCTACCAGGTGGCGGCGCTCGCGGGGGTGGCGGCCCGGCAGGGGGGGCGCCTGCGCCACGTGAAGGCGCACGGCGCGCTGTACACGATGGCCTGCCGGGATCGGGACCTGGCGGATGCGATCGCCCGGGCGACCGCGGGCGTGGACCCTTCACTGATCCTGTTCGGCCTGCCGGGTTCGGAGCTCCTGGCGGCGGGCACGCGGGCGGGACTGCGGGTGGCCGCCGAGGTCTTCGCCGATCGTGCCTACGGGCCTGACGGCTCGCTCGTGCCCAGGTCCGCGGCCGGCAGCCTCCTCCACGACGAGGTGCTGGTCGTGGCGCGCGCCTGCCGGATGGCCATCGAGCATCGCGTGACCGCCGTCGATGGCTCGGAGATCACCCTCGATGCCGACACCCTGTGCATCCACGGGGACACGCCGGGCGCGCCGGCGCTGGCGCGTGCCGTCCGCGCGGCGCTGGGCCACGCCGGTGTCGACGTGCGGGCACCCGCCGGCGACTGACGCGCGGAGCGTCCGGTTGCGCAGGAATGTAATCGCGCCGACGAGGTTGTCTGGACAGGCCGTGCGCTTCGGCTTGGAAGCGCGACGTTTGCGCGCATTCCCGCACGGCACGAACCTTGTTTACGGTGTGGGCGTCGCCAGTTTGTTATCTGTGGCACCGTGCCGCAGATGCTGGGGGGAGCCAAGCTGGCGGCAACTCTCCGAGGGGCAGCTCGTGAACACCACGGGCTGCCCTTCTTCAGTTCCGGCGCCCGTCCGGGTGCCGCGGTCTCAGATGGCGCCTTCGGGGTACTGAAGCGCCAGCCGCAGTTCCTTGGCCAGGCCGTCGACGGTCGTCCCCTGCCGCTTCCACGCGCCGTCCGTCTCGAAGCGCAGCGACCCGATGCGGCGTCCCCACGGCGAGATGACCCGGCCGATGGCGCGCGAGTCGGCGCGGTCCGCGTGCTGCTGGTCGATCTTCTCGATGACGTCCGGCGCCACCCGGATGAACGCCCGCAGCGCGGCCGCGGACTTGATGCTGTACTTCCGGCCGTTCCACGCCGGCTCGAAGATGTTGGCAATCTGCTTGAAGTAGTTCACGAAGAACTTCTTGGCGTCCTCGCGGAAGGCGTCGGCCTTCCGTGCGCCGCCGAGCGCCTCCTCGTTCGCGAACAGTTTCTTGAGTTCCTGCGCCAGCGGCGCCTGCGCCACGCGCCCCTTCCCCACGCCGAGCAGCTTGATGTCCTGGTAGAGCGGCGACTCCTCGCGCTCGTTCAGCACGCGGACGACGTCGTGGGCCGCCGCGAGCGATTCGTCGCGGTAGAGCTGTCGCCCGGACAGCGTGACCAGGTGCGACGCGTTCAGCCGCGTGTGCTTGGCGTTGATGGTGACGAACATCTGGACGATGTGGTCTTCGGGCAGGCGGTCGAAGATGATGGCCGGCACGGTAAACGGCTCGTCCCCGAACCGCTCGATGTCCGCGTGCAGGGCCAGCAGCCGGTGCTGCCCGTCGATCGCGCGCAGGATGCCCTCCCGTTCGGGCACGCGCAGGCGTCCCACAACGCTCCCCGCCTCGACCGGGTCGAAGGCCAGCTTCTCGTCGGCCGAGATGATCACCGCACCCGGAATCGATGGGAGGTCGCGCGCCTGCCGGCACTGCTCGTAGTACTGGACGAGCTCCTCGATCTTCTTGCGGATGATCTGCCGCTGGTAGGCCTTCTCGCTGGACGCGATGCGCCGCTCGAGCAGATCCCAGTTGATCTTGGACTGCGGGCCGTTCTTGCCCCCGCGCACGCCGCCGGCCTGGTCCATGTAGCTCAGGACCTCGAAGCGCACGAGCTTGTCAATGTCGCTGGCCGTGAGCGAGGCCTGATAGAATTGCACGCCGAACTGCTGCATCCGGATTGCGGCGACGCTGATCATAGGTGTCTGCCCAAAGGGTTGGATTCTATCGTTGTGCGCCCGGCGCGCTCAATCTATTTTGGTCTATTGACCTTATACCATTGACACACAAGGAGTTACAGCAGATGCGTCCGATTCTTTCCCCGGGGCCGCGGCGTTCCCTGCTCCTGACGCTCCTCGTGACGGCGTGCCTCTGTGCCGCACCAACCGCCCAACAGGCCGGCCAGGCGCCGGACCGCACGGACCCGGACTTCGCCGAGTTCGTCAGGAAGGCGACGACCAGGCCGGAGTTCCTGTCCCCGCTCGTCGATCATCTGCCGACGGCACCGGGCGTGCCCACGCCGAAGGATATCCTCGGTTACCACATCGGCACCGAGAAGAAGCTGACCTACACGGCCGACCAGTTCCGGTTCTTCCGCACGCTCGAGAAGGCGCTCCCGGGTCGCGTCAAGACCTTCAACATCGGCACGACGGAGGAAGGGCGCGAGATCGTCGTCGCCTTCATCAGCTCCGAGGCCAATATCAGCAACCTCGAGGTCAACCGCACGAACCTGAAGCGGCTCGCGGACCCGCGCGGCCTCAGCGAGGCCGAGGCACGGACCATTGTGGCCGCGACGAAGCCTCACTATCACATCTCCGCCGGGCTCCACAGCGGGGAGACCAACCCGCCCGAGAGCGCCATGGAACTCGGCTACCGCCTCGCCGTCAGCGAGGAGCCGTACATCCGCCAGATTCGGGACAACGTCATCGTCAGCATCATGCCGTCGACCGACGTGGACGGACGCGATCGCTACGTGGACTGGTACTACGCCTACAAGATCGACGAGGCCTACGACGGCGGGGAGAACTACGGCGGCCCGCCGTACTGGGGCAAGTACGTCTTCCACGACAACAACCGCGACATCAACTACGGCGTGGACTCGCTGCGGGCGCACCTGACCTGGTACCTGAACTGGGTGCCCCCCATCTGGCACGACGTCCATGAGGCGCAGACACTGCTCTACACGTTCAGCGGCCAGCCGCCCCAGAACGCCAATCTCGATCCGATGCTCTACACGGAGCTCCCCTTCTTCGCGACCTACGAGGTGAACAAGCTCACGAACTACGGCATGCCGGGCGTGTGGCACTTCGGGTTCGTGGACATGTGGTCGCCGGGCTATCTCGGGTTTGCCGCGGCCAACCACAACGGGATGCTCCGGATGTACGAGGTCTTCAACCAGGGCGGGGCCAACACCAAGAAGGCGCGGCTCCAGGGTGCGCAGACCACGCGGCAGTGGTTCCGGCCGAACCCCGCGCCCGCCGGCGAAGTGGACTGGTCCATCCGGAACTCGATCAACTACGCGGAGACGGGCCTCCTGACGGCGCTCGAGCTGACGTCGAAGTTCCCGTCGATGGTCGTGGACAACTTCTACCGCAAGTCGCTGAACGGCGTGAACGCCGGCACGGAGAAGGCGCCGCACGCGTTCGTCATTCCGGGCGGCCAGCGTGACCAGACGCAGGTCGATCGGGTCGTCAACCTGCTCCGCCGCCAGGGCATCGAAGTCCACAAGGCCGGTGCGGCGTTCCCGGTCAAGGACGACACCATCGCCGCGGGCTCCTACATCGTCAAGCTGAACCAGCCCTACGGCCGGCTCGCCAAGACGCTGCTCGAGAAGCAGAACTATCCCGACGCCGCACTGACGACCTACGACGACAGCGCGTGGACGATGCCCATGGCCAACAACATCGAGGTCCTGACGATCGAGGACAAGGCGATCCTCGACGTACCGGGCGTGCTGCTGACGGAGGATGTCGTCACGGCCGGGACGGTGACCGGCACGGGATCGGTGCTCGCCGTCCGGCACAACGGCTCGCTGAACCTCATCACGCTGCGATACCGGCTCGCGAACGTCGCGATCGAGGCCGCCACGGCGTCGTTCACGGTGGACGGTGACGAGTACCCCGCGGGCACGTTCCTGGTCCCGGACTCGGCGCGGGCGCGCACGGAGGTCCAGTCGCTGGGCCTCGTGGCCCGGGCCCTCACCCAGGCGCCTGACGTGGCCTCCGCCGACGTCGACCTGCCGCGCGTGGCGATGTACACGACGTGGGCAAACACCGAGAAGGTCGGCTGGGTGCGCCTGGCGTTCGATCGCTTCGAGATCCCGTACGACCTGATCCACAAGGATCACGTGCAGGCCGGCGCGGACCTGCGGAGCAAGTACGACGTGGTCATCGTGCCGCACCAGACACAGAACGGGAAATCCGTGGTGTTCGAGCAGCCGCGGCTCTCGAAGCCGCTGCCCTACCGCAGGAACGACACGTTCAAGTCGCTCGGGATGTACGCCGAGACCGACGACGTGCGCGGCGGCATGGGCCTCGCGGGCGTCACCGAGTTCCAGAAGTTCGTCGAAGCGGGCGGCCTGCTGATGACCTTCGGCGTCTCGAGCTACTTCCCCGCGGAGTTCGGGCTGGCGCGTGGCGTGGACGCGCAGCGTCCCGCCACCGGGTGGTACGCGCCGGGACCGTACGTGCAGAGCGAGATCCTCGAGGAGGGGCATCCGCTCTTCTACGGCTACGGCGGCCAGAAGAC
The DNA here is from genome assembly GCA_964619705.1 of uncultured Bifidobacteriaceae bacterium. Lineage (GTDB taxonomy): Bacteria > Acidobacteriota > Vicinamibacteria > Vicinamibacterales > UBA2999 > VFZN01. Next base: position 217,876 of record CAZUGF010000001.1, on the reverse strand, counting down.
GCTGCCCGTCCGCTGGGCAGACGGCCCGCTGCTGCAGGCGGGACCGCCGGCGCAGTTCGCGGCCATGGCGGGGAGCACCCCGGACCGGCCGCGTGTCCTGGCGCGATATCAGGGCGGCGAGGCCGGCGTGCTGAGCGGCCTGATGCGCGGCGCCGACCAGCTCCGGAACCGTCCGATGATCGTCGACGCGCCGGCCGGCAAGGGCCGCGTGCTCCTCTACGCCAACAACCCCATCTACCGCTGGCAGACCTTCGGCGAGCACCAGCTCGTCTTCAACGCGCTGCTGTTCTGGAACGACCTGCCGGCCGCGCCGGAGAAGCCGGCCGCGACCACCGCGCCGCAGCCGTAGGGACGGCCGGCCCGATCACGACGTCCGGCGATCCGAGGGCACGAAGACATCTTCGTGCCCTCATCGCTGTACGTCGTTGAGGAACTCCCGCATCAGGGCCGCGTTGCGCAGGTTGGCCTTGAACCAGATATCGGCCAGCACGCCGACGACGGGGATGGCGCCGAGGATCACGTCCGTGAGCACGTTGGCCAGCATCCTGGAGACGAGCGCGCGCGGCGGGCCGTACCGGAGGCTCCGCGCGACAAGGGAGAGCGACAGCGCCCCGGCCACGACGTCGCCCACGACGGGGACGAGGCCGATGATGGCATCGAGGCCGATTGGCCCGATCAGCGGAATCGTGACGGCGCTGTCCATCAGCCGGGCAAACCGGTCGATGTAGCGCCCGAAGCGGCGATCCGCTTCCGTCAGGTCGATGCCCGTGGCCTGCGCGTAGGCGCCCAGCCTCGTCAGCGCGCGGGCCGCCGCGCCGCCCACGCTGCGGTCGATGGTGCGTGCCATCCGCTCCGCCGTGCCGATGAACACCCATCGCGCCACGACGAAGGCGGCCAAGCCCAGCAGCACCACGACGACGAACGCCGCGGAGAGCCAGAGGAGCAGTTCCTCGATCATCCGGCCTGATTATGGCCGCGGACGCTTCCGCCGCCTCACTTGATGACCAGCAGCCGGTAGTTGGCCGGGTGCAGGAACTGGACGCCGTCTTCCGTCAGGATCGCATCGTCCTCGATCGGAATCCGCAGCTTCGCGCCGCCCCACTCGGGGATTGGCGTGTAGGCGAAGTACTCGAAGGCGAAGATGTGCTGCGTGCGCAGGACGAACGTGCGCTGCAGCGGCTGCCAGGTCGTCAGCGACGGGCCGATGTCGTGGCCGGTGTTCCCGACGGGGTGAAAGCCGTAGACGACATCGGTCCGGTCGTCCGCGTTCGGCCGGTTGAACTCGATGACGCCGTAGCCGGCGGCCGCGAGTGCGGCGTCCATCCGCGTCATCGTCTCGTCCGCGCGCAGCCCCGGCTTGACGACGGCTTTGAGCACGTCACGGACGGCGACGGCCTTGTCGAACGCCGCCTGGATGCTCTGCGGGGGCGTGGTCTCGCCGGGACCGAGGACGTAGGCCACGCGCTTGATGTCGGTGCCGAAGTTCATGAGCTGCACACCCCAGTCGATCATCATGACGTCGCCGGGCTGGATGATCCGGCTGGTGGACGTGGCCAGGATCCCCTGCGGTCCGGTGACGTAGATGGACGGCATGTCGAACTCGGAGCCGAGCCCGCGTTCGAGGAGGCGATCCTGCAGCCACCACGCCACGTCCTCGAGCGTCGTCCGACCCACGGTGATGACCTCGTTCGACAGGGCGCGCTCGGCGAGCTGTACGGCAATGCCCGCGGCTTCGCCGAACGCGACGACCTCCGCGGCCACGCGGCGCGATCGGAACTCGGAGACCAGCTTCTCGGCGCTGACCAGCCGGGCGGCGTACGGTTCGCCAAGGACCGCTTTCAGGTGCGCGAGCAGCGTGGCCGAGAGGCCGTCGGCCGGGCCTATCTCCTCCGACATGTTGACGCCGATGCGCGCGGGACTGCGTGCCCGGACCAGGTCCGGCAGCTCGGACGCCGCGCCCATGCGGTCGTAGGCGCCCGATTCGGCAATCAGGTAGCCGGACGGCCCGAGCGCCACGCGCTCGATGCGACTGCCGCCGTTGTCGGTGAACACGTAGTACCCGATGCCCGTGACGTAGCCGCGGCCGAGATCCCGCCAGAGCGGGTCGTAGTGGCTCTCCTTGACGGCGACGATCCACATGTCGATGCCGTTGTCGCGCATCGCACGCGGCAGCACCTGCTCGAACTTGTCGAGGCGGATCTGGCGCTCCATCTCCCAGCGGCGGCGCGCCTCCTGGGCATCGAGGCTCGATGCGCAGGCAAGGACGAGGAGGAGGCCGACGAGCAGATGTGGCTTCATGCGCCGATTGTACGCAGAACGGCACGTGCGCTCCGCCGCGCCTTGGCAGGACAGACGGCGTGGGATCCGCAGGCCGGCCGCCGGTTACTTGAGGACGGGCGCGAGCACCCGCAGGCTTCGCGGGATGCCGCGGCTCGCGATCAGCCGGTTCTTGGCGATCACGATGCCGTACAGGACGACGGACAGCGCCAGGGCCGCGAGGATGGATCCCTCGAGCGGCAGGGACCGCTTGAGTGGATTGGCGAGGGAGCCGTACGCCATCTCCACGTGGATCCAGTAGACGAAGAACGACGACCGTCCCATCACGATGAGGGGCGTCCACGCCACGCCGGCCAGCCAGGCCACCGGGATGGTCGCCACGACAATCCCGAGACGGATGAAGAAGAAGGTGGGCGAGCTCGTCCAGAACTCGGCGTGATCGTAGAGGCTCGGGCCGAGCGAGGCCAGGTAGCCGCCCGCCACGCCCGCCACGGCCCCTGCCGCCAGGCCCAGGTGCAGGCGGCGTTCCGCGGAAGGCGTTCGCGCGCCGTCGAGCAGCTCGCCGATGAGGGCGCCCGCCATCAGGAAGCCCGCCCATGGGAACAGTGTGAACGTCGTGCGCCCCGGAACGGGCCTGACGTACCACTCAATCGGATCCGGGATCACGCCCAGCCACGCGGCCTCACGGACGATGGGCGTCAGCATCGTGAACAACGCGGTGGCAGCGGCGTAGCACGCGATGCGGGCGGTCCTGGTTCCCGCCGCGCGCCACAGCCAGGCGGCAAGCACCATGGCCGGACCCATGATATTGAGGATGTCCACCTTGAGCAGGTTGAGGAGCGGTCCCCATCCGAGGATCTGGGACTGCAGCCGGAAGAGAAACGCCAGGCCGAAGACCTGCCACCCATGGCGCCGGACTGACGCCGCGGCCGCCTCCGCTCCGATCCGGCGCGCGCGGCTCTCGGCGGCCATCGCCACCGCGGCGCCGGCCAGGAGCAGGAACATCGGCGCGGCCAGGCCGTTGACGAACACGACCGCGAAGTACCGATCGCCGTGCCGATCCGCCTCGCGTGTCCACGCGTCGATCACGTGCGCCGCGACCATCACCAGGACGGCCACGCCGCGGAGCGCGTCGAGATAAACCTTGCGCTCGGTCAGGACGGAACCCCGAGGGCCGCCCCGCGTCCGATCCGCTCCTCGAAGCGGACGTCCCGGCGCCCATCGAGCAACGCGTGCATCGCCGCTGGCATGACCACACGTTACCGAGGGAGCGGACGAGTTCAAAGGGCAAAAGTGGACGGGCGTGCGGAGGGCGGGAACATCCGGCTTGCGAGGCTCGTCCATTAGTGCTAAAGAATTAGCAATGACGCGCCTGAACACGCTTGCGCTCGTCGGCCTCCTCCTGCCACGACACCTCGCCGGGCGCGCGATTGCCGAGGGCGTCACGTCGGCGTGGCCGGCCGACCTTGCGGCCGACGAGGCGGAGGCGTGGCAGCGCGATCTCGACCGAGGCCGGTTCTACGGTCCGCGGCTCGTGGGTATCGGTCCCGCCGGTTCAGGCGCGGCCGCCCACGCCCGCACCGGCAGCGTCCACGACACCCTCGCGAGGCTCGTCAACCAGGAGGGACTCTCCCCGGCTGCGGCGCTCCGGGTTGTCACCCTGGATTCGGCCGTGCGCGCCGGACGCGCGCCGGACCTCGGCTCGATCGACGAAGGGAAGATTGCCGACCTGGTCGTGCTGACGGCGAGTCCGTTGGCCGACATCCGTTCCTCCCGCGCCGTTGACGCGGTCGTGTTCCGGGGCGACATGCTGACACGCGCACACCTGAACCTGCTGGCCGACGGCCGTCTGCGCCCCGGCCACGGCGGACGTATCACGGGAAGCCGATGACAGCCGAGACGCTATCGAGGCGAGAGCGCCAGATCATGGACGTGTTGTACGCGAAGGGCGCGGCAACCGCGGCCGAGGTCCAGGCGGCGCTCCCGGATCCGCCCAGCTACTCGTCCGTGAGGGCGCTTCTTCGCATCCTCGAGGACAAGGGTCACGCCAGGCACGAGCGGCAGGGCCCACGCTACGTCTACCTGCCGCAGGTGCCTCGCGAGCGCGCGCGCCAGTCGGCGCTCAAGCGTGTCGTGGCCACCTTCTTCGAGGGCTCCGCGGCGCAGGCGGCGGCCGCTCTCATCGATTCCGAGCGGCTCTCCCGCGAGGACCTCGCCCGGCTGTCGGCGCTGATCGCAAAGGCCAGGAAGGAGGAGCGATGACGATCGAACTCGCCGTGCGCGCAGCGGTCGTGCTCGGGGCCGCCCTCGTGGCGGCGCGCGGCCTGCAGCGCGCCTCCGCCGCGACGCGTCACGCCTCGTGGAAGCTCGTGATGGCGGCCGTGCTGCTACTCCCCATCATCGGCGCCATCGCGCCGTCGTGGTCCGCCTTCGAGTGGGCGGGGGCTGCCGCGTCCCCGGTCCCGGCAGCAGCGGAGCGGGTGCTGCCGGAAGGCGCGTGGGCCGGCGATGCCACACGCGGGGCCGCGGTCGAGACCCGCGCGGGCGGCGCGGACCTCACGCAGGCGTGGCTCCTGATCTGGGGCGCCGGGGCCGGCGTCATCGCCCTCTACTTCGCCGCCGGACACCTGTCGCTCTGGCGCCTCCGGCGCCGCGCGGCACTGGCACCGCTCCCCTGGTCCGCGGCCGCTACGCGTGTCGCGGTCCGTGCCGGCCTGGCCCGCGCGCCCGGCGTGCTCGTGAGCCCGGGCGTACCCGGTCCGCTCCTTGCCGGCCTGTTCCGGCCGGCCGTCTTCATCCCGCCGGATGCGGCCGGATGGCCTGAGTCCCGGATTGAGCCGGTCCTCGTGCACGAGATTGCCCACATCGCCCGCCGCGACCTGCAGGCGCACGCGCTCGCGCACGCGGTGGCCGTGGTGCACTGGTTCAACCCGCTGGCATGGATGGCCGGTCGCGCCATGCGGCGCGACCAGGAACTGGCCTGCGACGACGCGGTCCTTGCGTCGGGAGTCGCACCGGCCGACTACGCGGGTGAACTGCTCGGCATTGCCGCCGCATCCCTCGAACGCCGGGCGCTCGTCTCGGCCCTCTCGATGGCGCGGCCCTCCGAGATCGAAGGGCGGCTCATGGCCGTCCTGGGCCAGCGCCCGCGGACCAGGACGGCCGCCTCGCGCGCGGCCGTGCCCCTTGCCATCGCACTCGCGACGACGGCAGTGGCCGGGGCCTCGGTGACGCGCGTGCCGGATCGCCCGTCCACGGACGTCCTGGGAACTGCGCCCGCCATCGTGAATCCACCGCTCGTGATGGGCGCCGCGGAGGACATCGATGTGCCGGTCCGCGACGACATCGAGGCCGCGGTCACCGGCCGCGATGCGCCAGTGCGCGAGCGGGCGGTGCTGCGGCTGGCGCTGCGATCCGGAACGGACGTCGTGCCGGCCCTGATCGGGGCGCTGCGGGATCCCGACCATCGCGTCCGCGAGAAGGCCGTCGTCGGCCTCATGTGGCGCCGGAACGAGCAGGTGGTCCCGGCCCTCATCGCCGCGGCGTCGGATCCCGATTCGCGCGTGCGCGAGAAGGCCATCGTGGCGCTGGCGCTCTCCGGTGACGAACGTGCCGGTGCCGCCGTCGCCGCCGCGCGCCGGGACCCGGACCCCGGTGTTCGGGAAAAGGCGGAGAAGGTGGGAGCTCTTCGATGACGACCCTCATTGCCGACATCCGGTACGCGGTACGACTGCTGTCGCGCGCGCCCGTGTTCACGGTCTCGACGGTGCTGATTCTTGCGCTCGGCATCGGCGCGACCACGGCCGTGTTCAGCCTCGTGTACGCGCTCCTGCTCAAGCCGCTGCCCTACGCCAACGCCGATCGGCTGATGGTGGTCTGGGAAAACAACATCGTGCGGAACCGGCCGACGAACGTCATCAACGCCGCGAACTTCCTGGCGTGGAAGGAGCGCAATCGCACCTTCGAGGACCTGGCGATCTTCACGACGTCCAGCGTCAACCTGACCGGCGAGGGTGAACCGGAGGAACTCGAAGGGCTGAACGTCGCGGCCAACCTGCTCGGCATGGTCGGCGCACAGCCAGTTGCCGGACGGGTGTTCGCCGGCGGCGAAGACGAACCGGAGGCGGAGCGCACCGCAATCATCAGCGAGGGCCTGTGGGCCAGGCGCTTTGGTGGGCGGAGCGACATCCTCGGACAGACGATCACGCTCAGCGGACAGCCCACGACGATCATCGGCGTCCTGCCGTCCGCGTTCGAGATCCTGGGACAGCGCGCGGATGTCTGGCGGCCGCTCGTGCTCCTGCCGCAGCACAAGCTGTTCCGCGGCCGCGGGTTCGTCTCGCTGGGCCTGCTGCGGACCGGCGTCTCACGCGACCAGGCGCAGGCGGACATGGAGGCGATCGCCGCCGCCCTCACCCGCGAGCAACCCGACTTCAACTCCGGCTGGACGGTCAACGTCGTGCCCCTGCGCACGCAGCTGACCGGCGCGGTCAGGCCCGCGCTCCTCGTCCTCTTCGGCGCGGTCCTCGCGGTGCTCCTGATCGCGTGCGCCAACCTCGTGAACCTGCTGCTCTCGCGATCGGCCGCCCGGCAGCGTGAGCTGGCCGTCCGCGCGGCGCTCGGCGCCGGCACGGCCAGGCTCTCGCGGCAGCTGCTCACCGAGGTCGCGCTGCTCGTCCTCGCGGGCGGTGCCGCAGGCCTCGGCCTCGCCCGCTGGCTCCAGTCGACAATGGTCTCGACGGCCCGCGCCGAAGCCCCCGTGCCGCTGCTCGGCGAGGTGGGGATCGACCTGCCGGTCGCGGCCTTTGCCGTCGCGGCGACCATCGTGACCGCGATCCTCTGCGGCCTTGCTCCCGTGTGGAGCCTGCGGCAGACGTCGCTCGTGTCGTCTTTGCGCGACGGGGGCCGGGGGACGACCGATGCCGGACACGGCCGGCTTCGTTCCGCGCTCGTCGTCGTCGAGGTCACGCTCGCGGTGGCGCTCCTGGCCGGCGCCGGCCTGCTCGTCCGCAGTGTGCTCGCGCTGCAGGCCGTGGACCCCGGGTTCGATCCCGCGCGCGTGCTGACGGTCCGCGTCACCCTCCCCGGCGGCGGCGATCAGGCCGGCCGATCCCACGAGGAACACGTGGCCCGCTTTGCCGCGCTTCCCGGTGTCCGTTCGGCCGCCGGTACCGTGTTCCTCCCGCTCGCCGGGATGGGCTCCGCCACGTCGTTCTGGATGGCGGACAAGCCGGAGCCCGCGGCCGCCGACCGGCCCGTGGCCGACATCCGCCCGGTGACCCCGGGCTACTTCCGGACGATGGGCATTCCGATGCTGGCGGGCCGGGACTTCAGCGCCGGGGACGAACCGGGGCGGCCGCTCGTGGCGGTCGTCAACGAGACGTTCGCCCGCCTGCACTCACCGGGCGAGAACCCGATCGGGCGGCGGCTCGTCTACTCGTGGGACCAGCCCACGCCCGTCGAGATCGTCGGGGTCGTGGGTGACGTGAAGCTGACGGCACTCGACGGCGAAGTGCGCGGCACGGTCTATCTCCCGAGCCTCCAGCGCCCGATCCAGATGATGACCTACGTGCTCCGCACGGATGGACCGCCCTCGTCGGTGGCGGGTGCCGCCGTCACCGCGCTCCGCGCCACGGCTCCGGATCAGCCGGTCCGGGTGCAGACGCTCGACGATGTGCTCGGCCGCTCGCTCGCGCGCCCGCGGGTCACGTCGACCGCCCTCGGCCTCTTCGCCGCCGTCGCCCTGCTCCTCGCGGCCGTGGGCGTCTACGGCGTCATCGCGTACAGCGTGTCGCAGCGATGGACGGAGTTCGGCGTCCGTCTTGCGCTCGGCGCGTCGCCCGGCGACATCCAGCGGATGGTGCTCGGGCGCGGCGTCCTGCTCGTGGGCGCCGGCGTGGCACTCGGCCTCGCGCTGGCGTTTCCGCTGTCCCGCGCGCTGCAGGCGCAGCTCTTCGGGGTCGGGCCGTTCGACTGGGTGACCTACGGCAGCGTGGCGGTGATCATCGGCCTCGTCGGGATGGCCGCAAGCTGGATTCCCGCCATCCGCGCCACGCAGGTGGACCCTGTCTCGGCGCTCAGGGCGGACTGACGGGATCAGTCCGCCTGGACCACCGTGCGCCGGGAGCGGTGCCCGTGGACGAGTTCGGCCGGCAGCAGCTTGTTCAGGTAGACCTTCGACTCGCCGTTGTCCATGTGCGGTTCGAACTTGACCACGTTGAACCGCAGCTGCGCCAGCACGGCGCGCATGTCGTAGAAGCGATTCTTCGTCTTGACGACGATCTCCTCGAAGCCGGCGGCAATCGCCCAGGCCTCGGACTCCTCCGTGAGGGCGCGGAAGTGGCCCTGGCCCCGCCAGTCGCGCCGCGTGCCGCCGATCCACGAGTACAGGATGCGGCGACCGTCGAAGTGCAGGTGGCCGCCGAGGCGCTCGACCAGGTCCCGCAGCTTGGGGATGGACTCGTTGGCGCGGATCTCGTGGACGATCTTGTAGGACACCGGGACGAGCGCGCCCGGATCATCCGGGAGCGGGGCCTCGGCCATCAGAATCAGCGACTCGCGGTCGTGAAGCCGGTTGAGGATCTCCGTCGCCGTCTTCCTGCGCGGGAACTCGCCGAAGAACTCCTCGATGTACTGGATCTCGAGCGCGCCGGTCTCGAGCGGATACTGCTTGATGAGGTACTCCACGCGGGCTCCCAAACGGCGATTATATCCGCGGTCCGGCGGTCTCCTCGAGCGATGCGCGGTCCCGGTTCCCTCCGCGCCGTCCATCCCGGCGGGAGCCGTGCTGCGGCGTCTCAGTACTCCATGCCCACGACATTCCCGTCGTCGTCCACGTCCAGGCGCTGTGCCTGAGGGGTCTGCCCGAGCCCGGGCATCAGCATCATGTTGCCCGCAATCGCCACGACGAAGCCCGCGCCGGCGGAGAGCGTGACGTCGCTGACGACAAGCGTCCATCCCTCCGGCGCGCCCATCAGTGTCGGGTCGTGCGTGAAGGAGTACTGCGTCTTCGCGATGCACACAGGCAGCGTGTCGTAGCCGAGCGCCGCGAGGCGCTGCAGACGCTTCTTCGCGCCCGGCTTGAACTCGACGGCGGACGCGCCGTAGACGCGCGTCGCCACCGCCTCGATCTTCGCCGCCAGCGGCATCGACCGATCGTAGACAGGCCGGGGCTCCGCGGTCCCCTGCGCCGCAATCGCGGCCACGACCCTGTCCGCCAGCTCCACCATGCCGTCTCCGCCCTCGAGATAGCCGTCGGCCAGCGCCGCCTCCACGCCCGCGGCCCGGCAATGAGCCAGCACGGCATCGAGATCGTCCCGGGGATCGGAGGCAAACCGGTTCAGCGCCACGACAGGCGGCACGCCCCAGTTCCGGATGTTCGCGAGGTGCCGATCGAGATTCGGGAACCCCGCCGAGACAGGGCCCGTGGCGGATCCACCCTGCGCGCGCAGCGCCTTGAGCGTGACGATCACCACGGCCGCCGCCGGCACGTGCCCGCACATCGGCATCACCAGGTCGAAGAACTTCTCCGCGCCGAGATCTGCCGCGAAACCGGTCTCGTTGACCACGTAGTCCGCGAGGTGCAGGCCGATGCGCTGCGCCAGCACGCTGCTCGTGCCGTGCGCGATGTTGGCAAAGGGCCCGCAGTGGACGATGGCCGGCACGCCCTCGGTCGTCTGGACGAGGTTCGGGAGCAGCGCCTCGTTCAGCAGGACCATCATCGCGCCGACCGCCTTGAGGTCGGAGGCCGTCACCGGCGCGCCGTCCGTATTGAGGCCGACGACAATGGCCCCGAGCCGGCGCCGCAGGTCCGCCCGGCTCTCGGAGAGCGCCAGGATGGCCATGATCTCCGACGCGGCCGTGATCACGAACCCGCTCTCGCGCGCCGGGCCGCCGTCGCGCGCGCCGAGACCCGTCACCAGCCGGCGGAGCGCGCGATCGCTCATGTCCATCGCGCGCGGCCACGTGATCTCGCGCGGATCGAGGCGGAGCGCGTTGCCGAAGTGCAGGTGCGCATCCAGCAGCGCGGCCAGCAGGTTGTGCGCGGCCGTGATCGCGTGGAAGTCGCCCGTGAAGTGGAGATTGATCTTGTCCACGGGGACGAGCGACGAACGCCCCCCGCCGGTCGCCCCGCCCTTCTGGCCGAACACGGGGCCGAGCGACGGTTCCCGCAGCGCGGCCACCGCCTTGTGCCCCCGCTTGACCAGTCCCTGCGTGAGGCCGATGGTATTGACCGTCTTCCCTTCACCGGTCAGGGTCGGCGTGATCGCCGTCACCAGGATGAGCTTCCCGCGGCGTTCGGGGAAGCGTTCCAGGGTCTCCAGGCGGATCTTGGCGATGTAGCGGCCGTAGGGTTCCAGGAGGTCGGCAGGCAGTCCGAGGGCGTCAGCTATTTCTGTAATGGGTTCCATGCGGCGATCCGGCATTGTATGCGAACCATCCGGCGCTCGCCCTCGTCTAAGGCATAGACTCTCTAGGCATAGACCCTCGAGGGCTCCTGAGAAACATGTGAAACGCCGTTCCAGGCAGAGGCCACGATGTCCCGGACCCCGACCGACTTCCTCCCCGGCACGCTGGAGACGCTGATCCTGAAGACGCTGACCGGCGGCCCCAAGCACGGTTACGGCATTGCGCGGTGGATCGAAGAGGTCACCGGCGACGCGCTGCCGGTGGAGGAAGGCTCGCTCTATCCCGCCCTGTACCGGATGGAGAAGCGCGGGTGGGTCGAGGCGGAGTGGGGCACCTCGAATCTGGGACGACGCGCCAAGTTCTACCGGCTCACGCGAGCCGGACGGCACCAGCTGGCGGCCGACCAGGTGGCCTGGGCGGCATTCAGCACGGCGGTCAATCGCATCCTGGCATAGCCGCGGCCGGCGCCGTTGGGTGGAGGCAGACCCTCATGAGCATCAGAATGCGGATCCGATCCCTGTTGTGGCGCGTGCCCGTCGAACAGGAGGTGCGCGAGGAGATCGCGCACCACGTCGAGCAGCGCACGCAAGAGCTCATCGACCGGGGGCTGGATCCCCGCACCGCGCGCCGCGAAGCGGAACGGCGCTTCGGCGACGTCGATCGGGTACGGGCCGACCTGACGCGCCTCGGCCGCGAGCGCAACCGCACGTGGGCCCGCCGCGAGTGGCTGACGGCACTCGGGCAGGACCTGCGCTTCGCACTCCGTCAGGCACGCCAGCGCCCGGGCTTCACCGCGGCCGCCGTGCTCACGCTCACCGTCGGCATCGGCGCCACCACCGCCATCTTCAGCGTCGCGTACGCCGTCGTGCTCGAGCCGTTTCCCTTTGCGGACCCCGATCGCGTGCTCGTCGTCCAGACGACACGGCGCGAGGGACCGAGCGAGACATCGGGCGGCAACTACGATTACATCCGCCAGCGCGTCCCCTCGCTCGAGCACCTCTCCGCCGCAGCACACGCCAGCTTCAACCTGGCAGGGGATGACGATGCGGAACGCGTCCTCGGCCTGCGGGTCACGTGGAACTACTTCCCGGTGTTCGGCATCGCGCCGCTGCACGGCCGCACCTTCACGCCGGACGACGACCGGCCCGGGCACGGGCAGGTGGTGATGCTGAGCCATCGCTTCTGGGTGCAGCGCTTCGCCGCGGACCCGGCGGTTGTCGGGCAGTCGATTCACCTGAACGGTCAGCCTCATGACGTGGTCGGCGTCATGCCGCCGTCCTTCGACGCCGTGATGGGCAACGAGCAGATCTGGGTCCCGATGGCGTTCACCGCCGAACGGCTGGTCACCTACGACGAGCACTTCCTCTCGCTGCACGGCCTGCGGCGCGCGGACGCGACCCTGGCCCAGGTGAACGACGACCTCGCACGCGCCGCCGAGGGGCTGCGCCGTGACCACGCCCGGTACAACCACGAACGCGGCGCGGGCGCCCGGGTCTTCGGCGAGTTCCACACGGCGCCCTACCGGACCCGCTTCGTCGTGTTGCTGGGCGCGGTGCTGGCCGTGCTGCTGATCGCGTGCGGCAATGTCGCCAACCTCTTCCTGGCCCGCCTGGCCTCGAGGTCACGCGAACTGGCCATTCGGGCCGCAATCGGCGCCGGACGCGGCCGAATCGTGCGGCAGGTGCTCACGGAGAGCCTCGTCATCGCGATGATCGGCGGCGCCGGCGGCGTGCTGCTGGCATGGTGGGCACTGCCGGGGCTCCTCGCCAGGGCGCCGGCGATGCAGCGTATCGGCTCGGCGTCGCTGAACCCGCCGGTGCTCGCGACGGCGCTGGCGCTCGTCGTGGGGAGTGCCGTGCTCGTGGGTGTCCTTCCCGCGTGGATCGCCACCAGGCGGAGGGATCTGCGGCACGAGCTGGGCGACGGCAAGGGGCTGCCCGGCGGCAGCGTACGCCCGTGGGTGCGGCAGGCGCTGGTCGCCGTACAGGCCGCGCTGGTGCTCATGGTCCTCGCCGGCGCGGCACTGCTCGTGCAAAGTGCCATCCGGCTCTCGGAGGTGTCGCTCGGGTTCGACACGTCGAGCGCGCTGGTCGGACGCGTCGGGCTCATCGGCGCCGCGTATCGTCAGCCGGAGCGCGTCAAGGCAGCCTTCCAGGAACTGGTCGAACGCCTGCAGTCCACACCCGGCGTGCGCGCGGCCGCGCTCGACTCACAGCCACCGCTTGTCGGCGGGGGCAGCTCCAACGGCCTCATCCCCGAAGGCCGCGCCCTCTCGATGGAAAGCATCATCGACAGCGAATCGCACTTCATCACGCCGGACTACTTCCGCGTGCTCGACGTCCCGCTCCTCGCCGGCCGCACCTTCACGGAGGGCGACGTGCGGGGCGCACCGCTTGTGATGATCGTCAACGAGACGCTGGCCCGGCAGGCGTTCGGGGACGAGAGCCCGCTCGGCAAGCGCATCACCTGTTGCGAGGGCAGCCCGGACGATCCGGCGTGGAAGACCATCGTCGGGGTCGTCGCTGACGTCCACTCGCGCGGCCCCGCGATCGAGCCGCGCCCCGAGTTCTATATCCCGATGACGCAGATCCCGGACATCGCGTGGTCGTGGGTGCAGAACACGCTGATCATGATCGTGCGGCCCGGGAACGGGCCGCCGGCGGCCATGGCCCAGGTCATGCGGAACGCCGTCCGCGAGATGGACCCCTCGCTGCCCGTCTACGGCATCGGGACGTTCGACGATGCGCTGTTCCTGTCGACGCGGATGGCGCGGTTCAACACCCTGATGATGTCCCTCCTGGGACTCACCGGCCTGCTGCTGGCCGCACTCGGCATCTACAGCGTGATGGCATGGCTGGTGGTCCAGCGCACGCGGGAGATCGGCGTGCGCATGGCGCTCGGCGCCTCGGTGCCGACGGTCGTCGCGATGGTCGCCGGGCACGGCCTCGCGCCGGTGATCGTCGGGCTCCTGGCCGGCATGGCGGGCACGCTGGCCGCGGTGCGCGTACTGCAGGGACAACTGTTCGGCGTGGCGCCGCGTGATCCCGTCACACTCGGGACGGCCGCGATTCTGCTGTTCGTGGTGGCGGCGCTGGCCGCGCTCGGTCCGGCCTGGCGGGCTGCCCGGATCGATCCGGCCCGCGCGCTTCACGAGTAGCAGCGGCAGGCAGGGCTCGCGGCACCGACGACGGGCCGCGGTCGGCTCGCGCCGGATCGGATCGGCTACGGCTGGCTGACGATCGCCTGGCGGGCCGTCGCCACCCAGTGGTCGTCCCACCACTCGGGCTCCTGCCCGGCCATCCACTGCCGGGATCGCGTCAGGGCGTCGGCGGTGACTGACGGGCCGGACCCCAACGCGATGAGGGCGGCGGCGAGCGCGCCCGCATCGCGAAGGACGGCCCCGTCCTGTCCGTTCGTGAACCGCTCGGACAGCACCGGCGCGAAGTCGTAGACGCACACGGGCACGCCGGCGCCGCGGAAGTCGGACAGCTCGATCGGCAGGTCCAGCCCCGACGAGGACTGGTGGAGACACAGGCCGAGGCTGGCCGCCGCCGTCACCTGCGCGTTGTCCGCGGGAGACAGGCAGGCGGTCGTGACGGCGATGGCGGAGAACTGCCGGCGCGCCAGGCGCTGCTCGAACGCCGTGCGCCCGTCCCCGGTGCCCGTGAGCAGCACGACCAGGCGCGGCTCTCCGTCCCGGGCCACGCTGCGCAGGCCGCGGTCCGTCCGCTCGAGCGTCTCGATCAGGAGGTCCACGTCCTCGTCGGCCGTCCACCTCGTCGGCGCCACCGCCAGCGGCACGTCCACGCCCTTCACGCCCAGGGACTCCACGATCCGCCGCCGTTCGGCGATTGCCGCCAACGGCGCCAGCCGCGCGGTGCCCCGCCGCGGGCCATCGTGGACGACGACAGCCGCCACGTGCAGCTCCCGCGCAAGCCATGTCGCGAGTGCCCGGGAGGCCGCCAGGTGCGCGTCCGCACGCCGCGCCCAGCGCTGCTCGACACGCCTGAGGGACCGCACGCGGCGATGCTGATCGCCGACGCGCGCCGCGCGCTCCATGTGCGCGAGGTTCTGCCAGTCGATGACCAGGCGCGCCCGGCGGAGGCGCGCCACCATCCAGACCACGGCCAGCGTGGGCGTGGCGGGCGGCGTCTGGACGAGGATCACGTCCGGCCGCGGCAGCCGGAGGAGGCGGGAGGCGATCTGCCAGGACCGGCGCAGCGTCAGCATGAAGGCAACGACGCGGAATCGCTCTTCGCCGCGCGTGCGATCGCGCGCCGGCCAGGGTGCAAGGGTATGGACGCGAATGCGCGACTCTCCTGCCACCGCCGGGTCCGGGGCGTCGTGGTCCGGGCCCACGAGGTCCACCGCGCCCTCCGCGGCAAGGGCGAGGGCGTGGTACTGCATCCGACGGCTGCGACCCGTATCCAAGGCGACAACGGCAGTCCGCATGATGGTGTCCCCGGCGTCCGCGCGGCCGGCACCCGGCCGGCGCGTGTCTGCGCCCGGTCAGGTAGACGGGCCCACCGGGCCGAAGGTTCGCGCTAAGATCGCACACTTCCCCATGAAGGACCTCACCACCGGATCGATCACCACGCACCTGCTCGAGACGACGGGCTTCATGCTCGTCAGCATGGTGTTCCAGACGCTCTATATCCTGGTGGACCTCTACTGGGTGGGACGGCTCGGGACCGACGCCGTCGCCGCCGTCGCCATCAGCGGCAACCTGATGTTCGTCGTCCTGGCCGCCACGCAGATGCTGGGCGTGGGCACGACCACGCGCGTTTCCCACGCCGCCGGCCGCAAGGACCGGGATCGCGCCAATGTCACCTTCAACCAGGCACAGGTGCTGTCGCTTGCCGCCGGGGTCGTCTTCCTCGTCGTCATGCTCCGCCTGAGCGGGCCCTATGCGCGGCTGATGAGCGCGGACGAGGGCACGACGCGGCTGGCCATCGAGTACCTCGCCTGGATGGTGCCGGCCATGTCGCTCCAGTTCGCACTGGTCGCGATGGCCGCGGCGCTGCGCGGCACCGGCAACTTCAAGCCCGGCATGATCGTCCAGACCGGCTCGGTGATCATCAACATCGTCCTGGCGCCCTTCCTGATCTTCGGCTGGGGCACGGGGTATGCCATGGGCGTGGCGGGAGCGGCCATCTCCTCGTTCATCGCGATTGCCATCGGGCTCATCTGGATGGCCACGTATTTCTTCCGCGCATCCGCCTACCTGAGGTTTGCGCCGGCCCACTGGAAGCCGGACCTCGGCGTGTGGGCCGGAATCCTCAAGGTCGGCCTGCCATCGGGTGCGGAGTTCGCGCTGCTGGCCGTCTACCTGGCCGTCGTCTACTCGGTGATCCGGCCGTTCGGCGCCGGCGCGCAGGCCGGCTTCGGCATCGGGCTGCGCATCATGCAGTCGGGGTTCCTCCCCATCGTGGCGCTGGGGTTCGCGGTGGCGCCCGTGGCGGGACAGAACTTCGGCGCACGGCACGCGGCGCGCGTCCGCGAGACCTTCCGCTCGGCCGCCCTGCTGGCTACGGCCGGCATGGTGCTCTTCGCCCTGCTGGCACACATCGCCCCGGCGGCGCTCATCGGCATCTTCTCGGACGATCCCGCCGTCATTGCCGTGGGCGACGAGTATCTCCGGATCTCGTCCTGGAACTTCGTGGCCTCCGGCCTTGTCTTCGTCTCGGCGTCGATGTTCCAGGCCATGGGCAACACGGTCCCCTCGCTGGTGACCTCCGTCACGCGGATTGTGGTCGTGGCGATTCCCGCCCTCCTGCTCTCGCGCATGCCGGGCTTCGAGATCCGCTGGATCTGGTATCTCTCCGTGCTCTCGGTGACCCTGCACATGTGCCTGAACCTCCTGGTCCTGCGGCGCGAATACCGGCTCCGGCTCGACTTCGCCAGGGCGTCCGGTTGAGCTGCCGCCGCCCTCCGCGGCCTGCCGGCCGGCGGGCCGCCGCGCCGGGCAACGTATAATCCACGCGCATCCGGTTCGCGGTTCTCCATCGGGGAGGACAGCCGTGCCGGCGGGACCCGAACCTGATGAAGCTGGCTGTTCCACGAGAATCTCGCCCGGGCGAACGACGCGTCGCCGCCACGCCGGAGAACGTCGCGCGCCTGATCAAGCTCGGCTTCGACGTCGGCGTGGAAACGCAGGCGGGCGCGCTGGCCTCCTTCACCGACGCCGATTACACGGCCGCGGGCGGGCACGTCATCACCGACACCCGTGAGCTCTGGCACGAGGCGGACATCGTCCTCAAGGTGCAGCCCCCGGACCAGCACCCCGATCTCGGCGTCCACGAAGCCGACCTGCTGCGCGAGGGCACGACGCTCATCAGCTTCCTGTGGCCGGGCAAGAACCAGGCGCTCATCGACCGGCTGGCCGCGCGGAAGGTCACGGCCATTGCGATGGACCAGGTGCCGCGCATCAGCCGGGCCCAGAAGATGGACGCGCTCTCGTCCATGGCCAACATCGCCGGCTACCGCGCGGTCATCGAGGCGGCAAGCTTCTACGGCCGCTTCTTCACCGGCCAGATGACCGCGGCGGGCCGCGTGCCGCCGGCGCGCGTGCTCGTCATCGGCGCGGGCGTGGCCGGGCTGGCCGCGATCGGCGCGGCCCGCGGGCTCGGGGCGATCGTGCGCGCGTTCGACACGCGCCCGACCGTCAAGGAGCAGGTCAAGAGCATGGGCGCGGAGTTCATCGAGCTCAACGTCGAGGAAGACGGCGAGGGCACCGGCGGCTACGCCAAGGAGATGAGCCCCGCGTTCATCAAGGCGGAGATGGACATGTTCGCCGCTCAGGCGAAGGACGTGGACATCATCATCACGACCGCCCTCATCCCGAACCGCCCCGCGCCGGTCCTCATCACCGAGGACATGGTCCGGACGATGAAGAACGGGTCGGTGATCGTGGATCTGGCGGCGGAGAACGGTGGAAACTGCGCCCTCACGGAGCCGGGGACCGTCGTCGAGCGGCACGGCGTCCACATCATCGGCTACATGGACCTGCCGAGCCGGCTCGCGCCGACGGCGAGCTTTCTGTACGGCAACAACCTCGGCCACCTGCTCGCGGACATGGGCGGCGGGGCGCACTTCCATGTCGACGAGAAGGACGAGGTCGTGCGCGGGGCGCTCGTGCTCCTGGACGGGCGCGTCATGTGGCCGCCGCCGAAGCGCGAGCCGCCCCCGATTCCGCAGGCGCCGTCGGCCCGGCCGCCGAGCGTCACCGCGCCCAGGGCGCACGAGGCGCCGGACCGGCAGCGCTCGGGCGCCGGCCTGGCCGTCACCCTCGTCGTGGCCGCGGCGGCGTTCCTCGGGCTCGGGATGGTGGCGCCGCCGTCCTTCCTGGCGCACCTCACCGTGTTCGCCCTGGCGTGCGTCGTCGGCTGGCAGGTGGTGTGGAACGTCACGCCGGCGCTGCACACGCCGCTCATGAGCGTGACCAACGCCATCAGCGGGATCATCGTCATCGGCGGGATGCTGCAGGTGAGCGGCCCGCTGGGCGACCCGGCCGTCATCCTCGGCGCGGCAGCCATCCTGCTGGCGACCGTCAACATCGCCGGCGGGTTCCTGGTCACGCAACGCATGCTGAAGATGTTCCAGCGCCGATGACACGCATGGCCGCCGGACCGTATCGCCCCATGGACGCCATCCTCGCCAGTGCCGGAGTGAACGTTGCTGCCTGAATCCCTGGTCACCATCGCCTACATCGCCGCGGGGCTGCTGTTCATCTTCAGCCTCGGCGGCCTGTCCGCGCAGGCGTCGGCACGCCGCGGCAACATGCTCGGGATTGCCGGCATGCTGATCGCGGTGGCCGCCACCATGTTCGGGCCGCGCGTCGCCAGCTACGGCCTGCTGACGGCCATGCTCGCGGCGGGCGGCGGCATCGGCGCCGTGATGGCGGCGCGGGTCGGGATGACCGAGATGCCGCAGCTCGTCGCCATCCTGCACAGCTTTGTCGGAGCCGCTGCCGTGCTGGTCGGCTTCGCCAGCGCGCTCGGGCCCTCCACGGGGCTCGCCGGCGTCGAGGCGCGGATACACGAGGTCGAGATCTTCATCGGCGTCTTCGTCGGGGCGGTCACGTTCACGGGGTCGGTGATCGCGTTCGGCAAGCTCCAGGGGATCATCCGCAGCAAGCCGCTCCTCCTGACGGGGCGGCACATGCTCAACCTCGGGATGCTCCTCGCCTGCGTCTACCTGGGCGCGCAGTTCGTCGGCGTCGAGAGCGCCGCCGGCCATCCGCCGGTCCTCCCGCTCATCCTGTGCACGGTGCTCGCCTGCCTGCTCGGCATCCACCTGGTGATGGCAATCGGCGGCGCGGACATGCCCGTGGTCGTCTCGATGCTCAACAGCTACTCGGGCTGGGCGGCGGCGGCCGCGGGCTTCATGCTCGCCAACGACCTGCTGATCATCACGGGCGCGCTCGTCGGATCGAGCGGCGCCATCCTGAGCTACATCATGTGCAAGGCCATGAACCGCTCGTTCCTCAGCGTCATCCTCGGCGGGTTCGGCGCGGAGGAGGGGGCGGCGCCCGCCGGCGGTGCGCAGCCGGCCGGCGAGGTCAAGAGCGTCACCACCACGGAGACGGTGGAACTGCTGCTCGACGCGAAGCGCGTCATCGTCGTGCCGGGCTACGGCATGGCCGTGGCGCAGGCGCAGCATCCGCTGTACGAGGTCACGCGGATCCTGCGGGATCGCGGCACGGACGTCCGCTTCGCGATCCATCCGGTCGCCGGCCGCCTGCCGGGGCACATGAACGTGCTGCTGGCGGAAGCCAAGGTGCCCTACGACATCGTGCTCGAGATGGAGGAGATCAACCACGACTTCCCCTCCACGGATGTCGTGATCATCATCGGCGCCAACGACATCGTGAACCCCGGCGCGCTGGATGACCCGTCGAGCCCCATCTACGGCATGCCCGTCCTCGAGGTCTGGAAGGCGCGGACGAGCATCGTCCTCAAGCGCGGGATGGCCAGCGGCTATGCCGGGGTGGAGAACCCGCTCTTCTATCTCGACAACACACGCATGCTCTTCGGCGACGCGAAGAAGACGGTGGACGCGCTGCTGGCGGAACTGCGCCAGAGCGGCGCCGAGAAGAGCGCGTAGGCCCCGGGCCGGACGCGGGGTAAGATGGCCGCGGCTGGACTCCCTGTGGCGTCGTCGACGATCCTCGCGGCCCAGGCGCTCGTGGTCATCGGGCTGGTCCTGTTCCTGTTCAGGCTGCGCTCGACGTTCGGGCTCGCGCCCCTCTACGTCTGCCTGGGCGTGTTCCAGGTCCTGCAGACGTTCACCTCCGGCATCTTCGTCGAGATCGGCCCGCTCCTCGTCAGCACAGGCTCGACGGTGCTCTTCGCGGCCAGCCTGTGTGCCGTGCTCATCGTGTACATCCGCGAGGACGCCCTCGAGGCCCGCAAGCTGATCTACGCCCTCGTCATCTCCAACGTGACGACGGGGTTCCTGTCCTTCGGCACGGCCTACCAGCTCCAGTCGGGCCTCGCCCTGAACATCGCCAACATGCCGCCGGCCGTGTTCGCCGACGCCGCCGGCATGCTCGTCCTGGGTTCGGTGCTCCTCTACGTCGACGCCCTGCTCATCCCGGTCGTCTACGAGCTCATGGCGCGGCGCCTCCGGCGCCTGTTCCCGAGCATGGTGGCCACAATGATCGTCGTGCTCGCCTTCGACAGCCTCGTGTTCGTCAGCACGTTCTTCTGGTTCGAGCCGAACTACGGACTCATCCTCGGATCGGCCATTGCGGGCAAGACCGGGTTCGCCCTGCTGTTCTGCGCGGCGGCCGCCCTCTACCTGCACGTCCTCGAACGCGAGCCCCTCGCGATTGTGGACGGGCCGGGCGTGCGGGACCTGTTCGCGATCCTCACCTACCGCCAGCGCTTCGAACTGCTGTCGCAGGTGGCGACGCGCGACGGGCTCACCGGCCTGTTCAACCGCCGCCACTTCGACGAGGCGCTGCAGCGGGAGTGCCAGCGCAGCCTCATCGGCGGCATGCCACTCTCCCTGATCCTCGCCGACATCGACTCCTTCAAGGCGCTCAACGACCGCTACGGCCATCCGGCGGGCGACCAGTGCCTCAGGGCTGTGGCCGTGGCCGTGCAGAGCACCATCCGCGGCGGGGACTTCCCGGCCCGGTACGGCGGCGAGGAGTTCGTCATCCTGCTCCCGTCCACGGACGCCAACGGCGCCCAGGCCGTGGCGGAAGCCCTGCGCGAGTCGGTCAGCCGTCTCGGGCTGCGGCACGAAGCGGTCCCCAGGGGCTGCGTGACCATCAGCCTCGGCGTCGCGACCACCGAGCCGGGCGCGCCGCTGTCGGCCGAGGATCTGGTCGCCCGGGCCGACCTCGCGCTCTATCGCGCCAAGGACGCCGGCCGGGACCGGGTCGAAGTGGCGTGATCGGCCGCGCGTGCCCGCAGGCCCGGCGGACTAGAATGCGGACATGGGCCTGTACGCGTATCGAGTCCTCGGCGCGGCGATGCTCGACGCGGGCATGTACGAAGGGATCGAAGCGGATCGCCGGACGACGACACAGGCCGCGCTGACCGTGGTGCTGGCCAGCCTGGCGGCCGGGTTGGGCGCCGGCGAGATCCTCGGCACCCGCGCCGTCACCCTCGCCGCGATCACGGGGCTGGCGCTCCTGACCTGGTCGTCCTGGGCGATGCTCATCTTCCAGATCGGCACGCGTCTCCTCCCCGGGCCCGCGACACGGGCCGACTGGGGGCAGCTGCTCCGCACGACGGGATTCGCTGCGGCCCCCGGGCTGCTGCAGGTGTTCGGCCTCATCCCGCACGGACGGGTCTGGGTCTTCGCGGTAACGGCTGTCTGGATGTTCGCCGCGATGGTCGTGGGCGTGAAACACGCCCTCGACTACGAGCACGGCGGGCGGGCGCTCGTGGTGTGTGCCGTGGCGATCGCGCTCATTGTCGGGCTGGCGTTCGCGGCGAGCGCGATTCTGGCCCCGCCGGTCTACTGACGGTCCGCGGGCGGCAGGCTGGTGCCGTCCCGGCTTCGGGCCCACGGCCTGTTGACGGATCGACCGCAGGCGTGGCACTGTGCCGGCCGATGGTCCGTACTCTCCTCTCCGTGACCGTCGTGGCACTCGTGGCCGGCGGCGCGCCGGCCCTCGCGCAACCCCCTGGATCCGCGCCGGGATCGCAGGGCGTCACCTCGCGTGCCGCCCTCATCGCGCGCGCCCAGGCGGAGAAGGCCGAGCGGCTGGAGCCGGACGGACCGACGCGGGTCGAAGACTTTGTCGCGCGCTACGTGAGCGGCAGCACGTTCTTCGGCGGGCAGCTCCGCGGCTTCTACCCCTGGATGGGGAGCGTCTTCGGCGGCAGCGGCGCGGCGCTCGGCTTCGGCTACCACCGGCGGCTGGCCTATGCGGCGTACGTCGACGCGAGCACGGGCCTGTCGATCAACGGGTCCTACTTCGGGCAGGTTGCCGCGCACGTCCCGGCCGGCGATCGGGTCAGCGTCGATCTGCTGGCCCGGTTCACGGACGTCAACGACGTGACGTTCCACGGTCTCGGACAGGAGTCGTCCAGGGACGGCCGCATCTCGTACGACTACCGGCCCATCGTCATCGGGGCCACGGCCAGGGCCGCACCCCTGCGCTGGCTGCGCATGGACGCCGGCGTGTCCCGGCTGACGTTCAACACGTCGTCCGACGCCGCGATCATCCAGGTGGAGCCCTCTCCGGCCCCGGCGCTCGGACACGACGTGTCCTACAACGTGTTCAGCGCCTCGGCGGCGATCGACACGCGGCCGGCGCCGGCGTACAGCACGAGCGGCACGCACCTGGCCGTGCGCTGGGCGCGCCACGCGGAGACGGCCAACCGGCCGTTCTCGTTCGATCGCATGGAGTATGAGGCCAGCCAACTCGTGCCGCTCGTCCGCGCGCAGTACGTCCTGGCGTTCCGGGCCCTTCTCTCGACGACGGCGACGGGCGGCGGCAACGATGTGCCGCTGGTCCTGCAGCCGTACCTCGGGAGCGGCGACACGCTCCGTGGCTTCGGCAACCGCCGCTTCACGGGACGCCAGGCCGCGCTGCTCACCGCGGAGTACCGCTGGCGGCCGTCGCGGTACCTCGATCTCGCCCTCTTCGTGGATGCCGGACAGGTCGCCTCGTCCGTCGAGCGGCTGAGCGCCGGCCGGTTCGATCGGAACTGGGGCGTCGGCGCCCGGTTTCACGGGCCGACGTTCTCGGCGTTCCGGGTGGAGCTCGCGCGCAGCCGCGAGGGGTTGAGGCTCGTGTGGGCGGCGGCGCAGCCGTTCTGATCGAACGGGCGCGCGGGCGGCGTGCTGTCGTGGCGGCGCGGGCGGCGGTCAGTCCGGGCCGGCGGCCAGGCGGTTGACGACCTCGGTCGCGCCCATCGCGCGGGCGATGTCGAGGGACGTGAGCCCCGCGGCATCCCGGGCGTCCCGCGACGCGCCGCGCGCCAGCAGCAGCGCGACCATCTCGACGCGATTGAACGCCGCCGCCATCATGAGCGGCGTGCGGCCGTCGCCGGCGGCGGCATTGACGTCCGCGCCGGCATCGAGGAGCGCGGACGCCGCCGCCATGAGCCCCTTGAACGCCACGCCGGACAACGGCGTCTGGCCCTTCGCATCGCGATGGTTCGGGTCCGCCCCGCGCTGGAGCAGCGCGTGGACGCACGGCAGGTGATCGTGGTACGCGGCCAGCATCAGCAGCGAGTCGCCGCGCGGGCTCGTCGTGTCGACGGGAACGCCGGCATCCAGGGCGCGCCCGAGGGTCAGGGCGTCGCCCGTGCGGGCGCTGTGTACAGTCAGTTCGAGGAGGCCGTCGGCAGAGGACATGAAGGTACCGCGGCGGGCGTGCGCCGCAACGGAGCGAGGGAGTGGCGGACCGGGGGAGCCGGACCATCCGGCTCCCCTGTCCCGGCTTGCCTGAACGGACGCGCCTACCGGGCGCCGACCGCCTCGCCCTGACGACGGGCGGCAACACCCTCGGTGATGCGGCGCCCGAACTCGGCGTCCGCCTTCGCGAAGTGGCCGATGGCGCGGTCGATAATGTCCTGACGGCTCACCTGCGCGAGACTGCCGGCAATGTTGTCCACCAGCCGCTGCTGCGCGTCGGCCGGCTGCAGGCGATACAGGTCGCCCGCCTGCGCGAAGTCGTCCACCTCGCGCGGGACCTGCGCGTAGTGGCCCGAGAGGCCGGCCTCGAGGCCCTTGTAATGCGCCTCGTTCGTCTGCACCGGGCCGTTGAAGCTGTTCGGCTCGTAGTTCTTCTCCCGCCCGCTGCGGCTGTCGAACTTCATCGCGCCGTCCTGTCCGTAGTTGGACGCCCCGCCCTCGACGCCCCTCGGCGCATTGACCGGCAGGCGCGAGTGGTTGATTCCCAGGCGGTAGCGGTGCGCGTCGCCGTAGCCGAAGAGCCGCGCCTGCAGCATCCGGTCGGGCGAGGGGCCGATGCCGGGAACGAAGTGCGCCGGGTCGAAGGCCGCCTGCTCCGTCTCGCCGAAGTAGTTGTCCGGCGTCCGGTTCAGCACGAGCTTCGCGATCGGGATGAGCGGGTAGTCGCGGTAGTTCCACACCTTGGTGAGGTCGAACGGATCGATGCGATAGGTGGCCGCGTCCGCCTCGGGCATCACCTGCACCTTGACGGTCCAGGACGGGAAGTCGCCGCGCTCGATGTGGTCGTAGATCTCGTGATGGCAGTACTGCTGGTCCTGCCCGCCGATGACGGCCGCCTCCTCGGAGGTCAGGCACTTGATGCCCTGGTCCGTCTTGAAGTGGAACTTCACCCAGACGCGCTCGCCCTTCGCGTTCACCCACTGGTAGGTGTGCGAGGAGAAGCCGTCCATGCAGCGGAAGGAGGCGGGGATGCCGCGATCGCCGAACAGCCACGTGAACTGGTGGGTGGCCTCCGGCGAGTGCGAGAAGAAGTCCCACACGTTGTCCGGCTCCTGCCGGTTCGTGTACGGGTCCTGCTTCTGCGAGTGGATGAAGTCAGGGAACTTGATGCCGTCCTTGATGAAGAAGATCGGCGTGTTGTTGCCCACGAGGTCCCAGTTGCCGTCCTCGGTGTAGTACTTCATCGCGAAGCCGCGCGGGTCCCGCGCCACGTCCGGCCCGCCGCGCGAGGCGGCCACCGTCGAGAAGCGGATGAACATGTCCGTCTTCTTCCCGACCTTCTCGAAGGCGCGCATCATCGTCCACGTCGGCACGTCCGGGTTCGTCACCTCGAGGTACCCGTACACGCCGGTGCCGACCGCGTGCACGATGCGCTCGGGGATGCGCTCGCGGTTGAAGCGCGCGAGTTTCTCGATGAGGTAATGGTCCTGCAGCAGCGTCGGACCGGCCGGGCCGGCGGTCTGCGAGTTCTGGTTGTCGGTGACCGGCGCACCGCTTTCCGTCGTCAGTATGGGTTTCTTCGACATTCGATCTCTCCAGGGAACACCGGCACTTCCAGGGGACGCCGGCTGACGCTGAGTCCCGCGAGGCGCGCCGCGTGCCCGCCAGCGGACAAGAGAGTGTCGCCCGGATGCAGGTGAGCCGTCAAAGACATCGTTTGTTCCGACATGATAGTTTGAGGCTATGGCATCCGTCCTGGCGACCCTGCCCTTCAGCCTGCGCCAGCTCCAGTACATCGTGGCGGTGGCGGACCACGGCGGCTTCCGCCGCGCAGCCGACGCCTGCCATGTGGCGCAGCCGTCCCTGAGCGCCCAGGTGGCGCGCGCGGAGCGGGCGCTGGGCGTCCGGATCTTCGAGCGCGCGCGAGGCGGGGTGCGCGTCGTCCCCGGCGCGCGGGCGCTCGTCGACCGGGCGCGCGCCCTGCTCGTCGGGGCGCACGACCTGGCGCAGAAGGCGCGCCTCGAGACGGATCCGTTCGCGGAGACGATCCGGATTGGCGTCATCCCGACCGTCTGCCCCTACATCCTGCCCGACGTCGCGCCCGCGCTCACGCGGCAGTTCCCGCGGCTCACCATCGTCTGGTCGGAGGAGCGGACGCGCACGCTCGTCCGGCGCCTCGAGGAGGGAGCGCTCGACGCGGTCCTCGTCGCCGCCGGCGACGAGACCACGCACCTGGACCAGGCCGAGCTCGCACGCGACCCGTTCGTCCTCGCCGCCGCGCCCGGGCAGGCGCTCGTGCGCCGCGGCACACCGCTCCCGGCGGGCGCCCTTCTGGGCGCGAAGGTCCTCCTCCTGGAGGACGGGCACTGCTTCCGGGACCAGGCGCTCGCACTCTGCGACGCGGCCGGCGCCGTGGAAGGCGGGTTCCGCGCCACGAGCCTCTCGACGCTCGTCCAGATGGTGAGCGCGAACAAGGGGATCACGCTCCTGCCCTCGCTGGCCCTTCCCGTGGAGAATCGCCGGGCCCAGCTCCGGATTCGCCCCTTCGCCCGCGGCGGGCCGTCCCGGACGCTGGTCCTCGCCTGGCGCCGCGGCAGCGCCCTGCACGCGGTGGTCGAGGCCGTCGCCGCCGGGATGCGGGCCGCGCTGGGGGCGGTACAAAAACCGCGAACCTGACGCACAATGGCGCTGGCATGTTCCGCCGTCCCGCCGCCACCGCCGTCCTGGCGCTCGCCGGTTCCCTGGCGCTGATCGCCCAGGCGCAGACGCCGCGCTTCTTCGACGATGACCCGTTGATGGAGCAGCCGGTGACGCAGGACGTCACCGATGCGGTGCGGTACGAGCCGGACCTCGTCTTCCAGACCCTGCAGAATCTCTTCGGGCGTCCGGGCGACCGCGTCACCGGCCAGCGCGCGAAGAACGTCAACACGATTGACGAAGTGCCGGACGGACCGTTCTTCCACAACCGGGCCGGCCGTGTGCCCCTGACGCCGGAACTCGTGAACCGCGCCGCCAATACCGGCGATGGGCCACCGCCGCCCCCGCTGACCATCGTCTCCGCCAAGAGCGACGGCATCACGCCGGGGTTCACGGTCCGCGACACGCAGGGCGGGCTCTGGTTCATCAAGTTCGATCCGCCCGGCTGGCGCGGGATGGCAACGGGCAGCGAGATCACGACGGCCAAGCTGTTCTGGGCGCTCGGCTACCACACGGTCGAGTACTACATCGGCCACCTGCGGGCGTCGGACCTCGCGATCTCGGCGGACGCCATGATCACGACGCCGGACGGCCGCGTGCGGCGGCTCGATCGAGGAGACATCGCCCGGCTCCTGGCGCGCACCGAGCGGGAGGCGGACGGCACGGCCCGTGTGATCTTCAGCAAGGCGGCGCCCGGCCGGCCTGTCGGCCGCCTCGGCTTCCACGGCACCCGGCCCGACGATCCGAACGACCTCGTGCCGCACGAGCACCACCGCGAACTCCGTGCCTACGGCGTCTTCTCCGCCTGGCTCAATCACGCGGACGCGAAGAGCATCAACTCGCTCTCCACGCTCGTGACCGAGAACGGACGCACGTTCATCAAGCACTTCCTCCTCGACTTCGGCTCCTCGCTCGGCAGTGCCGCGGTCGGACCGCGCGAGGAGTGGGAAGGGTACGAGGAGCTCGTCGAGAAGCCCGGGGAGATCGGCAGACGCGCCGCGTCGTTCGGGCTCCGCGTGCCCGAGTGGCGGCGCATCGACTTCTACGAATCGCCGGCCATCGGACGCCTCCCGCGCGACCATTCCACCTGGAACCCGGACACGTGGCAGGCACACATCTCGAACGCCGCGTTCCGCCATGCCCGGGCCGACGACCGCTTCTGGGCCGCACACACGCTCACCTTCGTCACCGAGCCGATGATCCGCGCGGCCGTGGCCAGCGGCGAGTTCGGCGACCCGGAGGCGGAGGACTTTCTCGTCCGCGCCATCGTCGAGCGCCGGCAGCGGATTCTGGAGGCCTACCTGCCCGCCGTCAACCCGATCGTCGATCCGTCCCTGGACGCGGCCGGCCGCCTCACGTTCCGCAACGCGGCGGTCGATGCCGGCGTGTCCGCGATACCGGAACGCTATCGGGCGGAGTGGGCGCGCTTCGACAACCTCACCGGCGCTGTGACACCCCTGGGGACCACCGAAGCCCCCGGCACGGACCTGCCGCCACCACCCTCGCTTCCCGATAACGGGTTCATCCAGGTGCTCGTGAGCGCCCACGGCGGGCCCGAGGCCTGGACCAGGCCCGTCGTCCTTCACTTTCGCTACCGCGCCGGATGGCAGCTCGTCGGCCTCGAGCGCCAGGTGGACCCCGCGCCGTCCTCCGATACGGCCGGCGGCCACCGGTAGCCCGGGACCCGCCCGACGCGCGCCTCCCTTCGTCCAATCCAGCGCAGCCCGCGATGGAATGAGCGTTGCCCTGAGACGCGCGCGGATTTACACTGTCGTCATACCCTCGTCGTGCGAACGCGAGGCCTACCCCCTATGAGATTCACCCGGGCGCTGGCAGTCACCGCTGCCCTTCTGAGCGTGGCGTCACCGTCATCCGCGCAGGCACCGGCGCCGGCGCTGCCGGCCGGCGGCCCTGGAATCCCCGACGAACGCCAGATCGACGGGCAGGCGGGCTCCGCGTGGCTCCGGCCGGACGGCATCGACCTCGCGCCGCGCGCGGCGGAGCCCGGTCCCTTCAAGGCGCTGGGCGGCGACTTCAAGGCGCTCTTCAGCGGCAACACGGCCCGGTTCCTGGGCCTGGCGAGCGTGCTGGCCGTGGCCGCCACGCCATGGGATCGCGAGGGTGTCAGGGAGGCGCAGGAGCACTGGGCCCAGGCGCAGGGAACGTTCAAGGCGGGCAATATCGGCGGGAACTTCCTGGTGCAGACCGGTGCGGCACTGGCGACCTACGGGATCGGCAAGGCCGCCGGGTCCACGAAGGCCGCGGCGGTCGGCGGCGACCTGTTCCGCGCGCAGGTGCTCTCGCAGGTCTCGGTGCAGGGCCTCAAGCTCGCGACGCGCCGTCCCAGGCCGGATGCGAGCAACAACCACTCGTTCCCCTCAGGACACACCTCCAGCGCGTTTGCCACCGCGACGGTGCTGGAACGCCACTTCGGCTGGAAGGCCGGCGTGCCCGCCTACGCGTTCGCGGCCTACGTCGGTGCCGCGCGCATGTCCGCGAACAAGCACCACCTGAGCGACGTGTTCATGGGCGCGGCCCTCGGCATTGCCGCGGGCCGGGTCGTCACGGTCGGTATCGGCGGCACCTCCTTCGGCATGGGCGTTGCTCCGACGCCCGGCGGCGCCGCGGTCGTGCTCACAAAGAAGTAATCCCTCCTCCGTCCCACTCCCACCCGTCCCGGGGCCATTCCCCGTGCAGCGCACCCGCAGGGCCTGTTGGCTCGGAGCCAGCCTGTCGTTGACACGTCGGACGCCGTGTCGACGCGCCTCCACCACGCGGAGCGCGCGGAACGGCTGCCCGTAACGTTCGGCCGGGAGCCGACACCAGCAGGCAGCCCCGGGCACGGTGTGCGGGGAACCGGCGCGCGGGAAACGAACCAACGATCTGGAGGAGGCGATCATGCTGAACGTTCGTCGGCTGGCGAGTGGTTGCGGGCTGGTCATGTGCCTGTCCGCTGTCGCCGCGGCCCAGCCCACCATTACGTCGTCGGCGACAAGGGTGACGCCGGGCGCCACCGTCACGCTCACGGTCGACGGTACGGCCGGCCAGCACTACGCCGTCATTGCCAGTGCTGTCGGCGCCGGCTTCAGCTACGGCGGCGTCGCACTGGCCGTCGGCCCGGACGTCCAGATCATCTCGCAGGGCGTCATCGGCATGACGGGCAGCGTGGCCATCGGGTTCACGCCGCCGTTTCTCGGAACGACCCTCGATCGCTACTACGTCCAGGCGGTGACGGCCACCAACCCGAGCTTCGTCCCGCCCGTCCCGTCAGCCGGCCTTATCCTGCGCAACGCCGATTCGGCCGAACCACCTATGGTCATAGGCGGTACGACCAGCCTGAACGGGGCACTCGCGACGTTGGTCTCCGGCGTCAACTACATCATCGCCACGCCGAGCTTCGTGGCGCCGGCGAATCAGACCTGCCTGGTGACGTCGTCCATCCAGGTCGACCCGTCCGCGGCGTCCGCGAACGGGACGGAGCTGGGGTTCGTACGGACCGCCGTCAACCGCAACGGCACGTACCAGCAGGACGGCATCTATGGACAGTACGTCATCAGCAACGGCACAGCCGGCAAGCAGGCGTCCAGCACGCGCTCGTCCGTCATCAGTATCGCCGCCGGTGAGACCATCAGCTTCGGCGTGTATTTCCATGCGGAGGTGGCGGCGGTCGCTGGCGGCCTCGGCAGGGTGCACACGGCGTACTCCTGCTCGTAGACGCGCGGGTTGTGACAAGCGCTCGTGGGGGTACCGGAGGCCCGGTTCCCCACGAGGCCCCGGCCGTCACCCGAGGGCAATCGAGATGTACTTGAGGTCCAGGTACTCCTCGATGCCCCACTTGCCGCCCTCGCGGCCGAGCCCCGACGCCTTGATGCCGCCGAACGGCGCCTGGGCCACCGACGGCATGCCGTCGTTCACGCCGACGATGCCGTAGTCCAGCGCCTCGGCCACGTGGAACGCGCGAGAGAGGTCGCGGGTCCAGAGGTACGCGGCCAACCCGAAGGGCGTATCGTTCGCCATGCGCACGGCCTCGTCGTCGTCCGTGAAGCGGATGATGGGGGCGACGGGACCGAACGTTTCCTCGTCCAGGATGCGCATGCCGCGTGCAACGCCGGTGAGGACCGTCGGATCGAAGTAGAGCCCGCCGCGTGTCCCGCCGCCGACCTCGGCGTGCGCGCCCTTTGCGCGGGCATCGTCCACATGCGCGCGGACCTTGTCCAGGCCCTGCGCGTCGACGAGCGGGCCGATCTGAGTGGCCTCGTCCAGCGGATCGCCGACGCGGAGCCTGGAGACGAGCGCGCTGAAGCGCGAGACGAACGCGTCATGGATGCGGTCGTGCACGTAGATGCGATTGGCACAGACGCACGTCTGCCCGGCGTTCCGGAACTTCGCCGCGGCAACCTGGCGGACAGCGGCGTCGACATCCGCATCCGCGAAAACCAGGAAGGGCGCGTGCCCGCCGAGCTCCAACGAGACGCGCTTGACCGTCTTCGCGGCAAGCGCCGCGAGTTCGATGCCCACGGCCGTGCTGCCGGTGAAGCTCAGCTTGCGGATGGCGGGATCCTCGAAGAACACGCGGGACAGCGCGGCCGGCTCCGAGGTCGGCAGT
This sequence comes from uncultured Bifidobacteriaceae bacterium, assembly GCA_964619705.1. Classification (GTDB taxonomy): domain Bacteria; phylum Acidobacteriota; class Vicinamibacteria; order Vicinamibacterales; family UBA2999; genus VFZN01. The sequence continues at coordinate 187,062 of CAZUGF010000001.1, read as the reverse complement.
ACCTGGAAGACATCCGCCGGCCCGCCGGCATCGATCCAGAGCTCGCCCAGGCGGATCGCGGTCAGCGGCGACTGCTCCGCAGGCTTCACGATTACGGAGCAGCCGGCGGCCAGGGCCGGCGCGGCCTTGCGCGTGATCATGGCGGCCGGGAAGTTCCACGGCGTCACGGCGTAGACGGGCCCGACAGGGCGCGGCTGCACGAACAGCCGCTTGTGCGCGAACTGGCTCGGCACGGTCTCGCCGTAGACGCGCTTGGCTTCCTCGGCGTACCACTTGACGAAGGCGGCCGCGTAGCGCACTTCCCCACGGCCCTCGACAATGGGCTTCCCCATCTCCTGCGCCATGAGCCGGGCCAGCTCGTCATCGTGCGCGAGGATGGCGGCGGTCCACGCCTCGAGGATGGCCGACCGCTCGTAGGCGGTCGTTGCCTTCCACGCGCCGAACGCCGCGACGGCACGTGCCGCCGCCTCGCGCGCCTCCGCCGGACCATTGTCCGGCACGTCCGCCACGGCGGTGCCCGTGGCGGGATTCATGACTGCGAAAGAACTCATCGGTCTCCTTCCTCGACCATCACGGCAGCTCGCAGCGGCGGGCCGCGGCGAAATCCGAACGGCATCCAGATCGCCCAAGATGAGGATTCGACTTATGGTATCAACCTCCAGGTCGCATGCGCCTTCCAGCCGATCGTTACCGGCCTCTACACATGCAGGACCTTTCCTGGCAGATGTATTGTGATGTCGGCGAACGCGGCCTCTGCGCGATCAACCTTCAGTCGGTCCGCACCGCTGGACAACACTAGGCTTGCCGCCCATCGTCGGATGGGTGACTCGCTGGACCAGAAGCCTCCGAGTATTGCAGGGGTTGCGTTCGAGGGCGCTTCGATACTCGGAGGCGTTGCTTTTCCTCTCCGATCGGCGAGGACTTCACGTACGGCATCAATCTCCCCTCACACCATAGGGACGGAACTGATACTCCGCCCTACAGCCCGCTCGAGTGCGGAACTGAAGTTCCGCCCTGCGGCCCGTACGGTGCGCTCGCTCACGAAGCGGGCTGGCGCGTGGCGGCCTGCTGCATCAGGGTCCAGAGCTGCTCGACGTGCGCTCGTTCGGTGAGCTCGCTTCCCACGGAAACCCGCACCATCCAGCGGCCGTCGAGGACAGCCGGCGTCAGGTAGGCCGCGCCGGACTGGTTGATCGCCTCACACCATGCCTGCGTATGACGGTCGAGATCCTCGCCGGCCAGGTCGGGCGGCTCGTGCCGCACGCAGAGCGTCTGCAGCGGCACGGGCGCGAGCACGCGCCAGTCCGGCGCGGTGCGGATCTCGTCCGCCAGCCACCGGGCATTCTCCAGGTCGCGGCGCAGCCGGGCCTGCAGGCCGGCCACGCCCTGTTCCCGTATCAGGCACCACAGCTTGAGGGCGCGGAAGCGGCGGCCCAGCGGGATGCCCCAGTCGCGGTAGTTCCTGACGCGATCGTCGACCGAGGACTGGAGGTAGCTCGGGTTGGTGGACATCACGCGCACCAGGTGTTCCGCGTCCCTGACGTAGTACGTCGAGCAGTCGAACGCCGCACCCAGCCACTTGTGCGGGTTGAGGACGAGCGAGTCCGCGTGCTCGACGCCGTCCCACAGCGGGCGGCACTCCGGCAGCACCATCGCGGAGCCGGCCATCGCAGCGTCCACGTGCAGCCAGATGCCGCGCGCGCGCGTCACCTCGGCGATGGCCCCGATGGGATCCATCGCGGTGGTCGTCGTCGATCCGGTGGTCGCCACGACAGCGGCTGGCGTCCGCCCCTCGGACACGTCCGCGTCGATCGCTGCGGAGAGCGCATCGGGACGCATGGAGTACGCGGCGTCGTGCGCGACGTGGCGGATGTTGTCCCGCCCGAACCCCGCCAGCAGGGCCGCCTTGTCCACGGAGCTGTGGCTGTGCGCGGACGTGTAGACGACGAGCGGCCGCGGCTCGGCCTGCAGCCCTCCGCGTGCGAGGCCGTAGGCCGTCACACGCTCCCGCGCGCAGAGCAGCGCCAGCAGCGTGCTCGTGGACGCGGTGTCCTGGATGACGCCGTCCCACGCGTCCGAGAGGCCGACCATCTGCCGCAGCCAGCCGGTCGCCACCTCTTCCACCTCGCTCAACGCGGGGCTCGACTGCCACGAGAGGCCGAGCTGGCCGAGGCCGGTGCTCAGGAAGTCGCCGAGCACGCTCGAGAGCGACCCGTTGCAGGGAAAGTACCCGAAGAACCGCGGGTGCTGCCAGTGGGTCAGCCCCGGCAGGATGAGCCGCTCGACGTCCCGGATCACCTCGTCAAAGGACTCCGGCTGCTCCGGCGGCGCGTCCGGCAGCCACCGCTTCACGTCGCCGGGTGCGAGCGGCGATCGCACGGGCCGCTCCTCCACCCGGGCACGGTAGTCGGCGATGAGATCGACGATGGCATGGCCGTGGGCGCGGAACTGATCTGGGGTCATCGGTGGAAATCATAGCGGCTGAGGTGGATCTGCCGCGGCGTGCCGCGCCGCACGCACGGTCAGCCGCAGGCGGCCTCCTGATCTACAATCCCTCACTTCGAGCGATCGCGACAAAGGAGAGCTACCGTGAAGCAGATGATGGCATACGCAGTGACGACAGCAATGGTGGTCGCCATGGGCGCGCACCTGGTCCGCGCGCAGGGCACGCAGGCGAGCCCACAGATGAGCTTCTTCATCACGAGCGTGGGCTCCGGGAACGGCGCGAACCTCGGCGGCCTGGCGGGTGCCGACGCACACTGCCAGACCCTGGCAAAGGCCGCGGGCGTCGGCGACAAGGAGTGGCGCGCGTACCTCAGCACGCAGGGCGAGGGCGCCGTGAACGCGAAGGATCGCATCGGGACGGGCCCGTGGTTCAACGCGAAGGGCGTGCAGATTGCAGCCAGCGTGGCGGACCTGCACTCGGACAACAACAACCTGACGAAGGAGACCCAACTCACCGAGAAGGGCACCGTCGTCAACGGCCGCGGCGACACGCCGAACCAGCACGATCTCCTGACGGGATCCAATCTCGACGGAACCACCTTCCCCGCCGGTGAGGATCACACCTGCAACAACTGGACGAGCGCCGACACGGGCTCGGCACAGGTCGGGCACCACGACCGTCAGGGCGGCGGCGCCAACCCGACGTCCTGGAACAACGCGCACGCCTCGAAGGGCTGCAGCCAGGCGAACCTCATCGCCACCGGCGGCAACGGCTACTTCTACTGCTTCGCGGCCAGGTAGCACGCACGACACGCGTGGGGCGGGGCAGCGGCCCCGCTCCGCATGCCTGCAGCGCGGCCACGGTCACACCTGTGTCACGGTCGACACGACGGGTAGGCGGACCTGAAGGTCCGCCCTACGTGCGCAGGGACGCCCGCGTTCACGCAGGACGACGTGTTCCGGACGTGGTCAGGTCCGCCCTACGTGTGCAGGGACGCCCCTCGTCTCGGTGGCGGCGCAGTCTGCGCAGTGGGTCCGCCCTACGTGCGCAGGGGACGCCTGCCGCGACGTCGCTCGCGCGCCTGGCCAACATCGTCCGCCCTACGTGCGCAGGAGACGCATCCCCTCACGGCACGAGGGCCTGGTACACGAGCGTCTGGAACTTCTGCCGGATGTCGGTCGTGTTGGGGATGACCTGCATCATCATGACCAGCACGAGATCGTCGACCGGATCGACGCGATAGATCGATCCGTACGCCCCACCCCACCCGTACGCCCCGGCCGGCTCGAGGCCGTTGCCGCCGACGCGCTCCGTTGTCTCGAAGGCCAGGCTCCAGCCGAGCCCCGCTGGCGAGTGCAGCGTCCCGGACTGGTTGCTCGTCAGCAGCGACACGGTGCGCGGCGAGAGCAGGCGCACATCGCCGAGCGCACCACCGTTCCGCACCATCTCCAGGAACCGCGCGTAATCGCGCGCCGTGGACACCAGGCCCGCCCCGCCCGCAAAGCTCGTGCGCGGGCCGTCCACGTAGTGCCCCTGTCCCCGGGCGCCGTCCGGCGCGCGCACGATCGTCCCCTGCGGCCCGCTGGCGTAGACGACGGCCAGCCGATCCCGATCCGCCGCCGGCAGGAAGAAATGCGTGTCCGCCATCCCGAGCGGCCCGGTGATCCGCGTGCGGAAGAAGACATCGAGCGCCACGCCGGAGGCCCGCTCGACGAGGCAGCCCAGGATGTCCGTGCTGTAGCCGTAGACCCACGCTTCGCCGGGCTGGGCGGCGAACGGCAGGGACGCCAGCCGCGCCATCGTGTCGCACACCGGCTCGGTCTTGTCCGCGGTGTACCACCCGAAGCCGGCGGCCGGCCCGAGCCCGCGCGCCTCGTATTGCGCCGCCACGGCGGCGCCCGTCCCGTACGAGATGCCGGACGTGTGCGTCAACAGGTCGCGAACGGTGATGGCGCGCGCGGCCGGCACGACCGTGACAACGCCGTCCTTTGTCTCCGCGACGGTCGTCTTCGCGTACTCGGGGATATAGCGGCTGACCGGATCGCCGAGGCCGACCTTTCCCTCCTCGACCAGCATCAGGGCGGCGACGCTGGTGATGGCCTTCGTCTGCGACGCGATCCGGAAGATCGTGTCCACGGACATCGGCGCGCCCGCCTCCTTGTCCCGCCAGCCGACGGCCCGCTCGAACACCGTTCGGCCGCCCTGGAGCACGAGCGCCACGGCGCCGGGAATGCGGTCCTCGCGCACGTACTCCTCGAGCACGCGCGCGAGCCGGGTAAGGCGCTCGGGATCGATCCGGGTAGCTGCCTCCTGCCCGCCGTGCACCACGGCAGCGGCCAGGACCAGCATGGCGATCAGGCTTGCGACACGTCTCATGTCCGATCCCTCCGGCTCATGGCGGCGGCTCGCCTGCCGCAACCGCGCGCTCCGCACATACCCGCGCTATGGAACGACGACGGTCAGGTCCTCGGTATACGCGCCCTTGCCTGCGTAGTTGAGCGCCCGCACACGGACGTAGTACGTCCCGCTCGGCACGTTGTCGATGACGAACGGCACGGAGGGCGGCGAGAGGCGTGCGAGGTCCCGCAGTCCCGGCGCCGACCCCGCCTCCACCTCGTAGTGCGTCGTCCGGGCCGGACGATCCCACGAGAGGGTCACCGCCTGCCCGCTCACCGCCGCCGTGAAGTTGGCCGGAACCGCGGGAGGCGTGGCCATCGCGACGGCCATGTCGCAGATCGGCACGCCCGCAACTTCGGCCAGATCGATCGTACCGAGCACGGCGTACGTGTCCGCGTCCAGCGCGGTGAGCCCGGACTGCAGGCACGGCCCGCCATGATAGCTGTAGGTGGCGCCCGTGCGCTCGAAGGCGAAGACCGTGTCGCTCTCCGCTCCGGCGAGCACGTCGAAGCCGAACGCGTAGGTGTAGCCCACCGGCAGCGGCATGACGGGACGCAGCCCGGGGACGCCGGCACTCCCCAGCGGCTGCAGCGTATCTCCCGAGAGCCCGACGAGGCCGTCCGGCGTCACGACGAGCAGCCGGTCCCGGCCGTCGTCCACGATCATCGGGCTCTCCAGCGTCGCGTCCAGGTTGGGACGGATGGCGGTGGTGTAGGCCAGCCGGGACGCCGAGGCCACGTCGTAGGCCTCGAACCCCGGTGAGACCTGCCCGCCGGCAAGTGCGGTGCTGATCCACACGCGCGTGCCCGTGCGGTTGACGGCGATGTGCTGGCTGCTGCCGACGGACACGGGAATCGTGTCGGGGCGCGTCGTCCCCGTCGCCAGCTCGACGATCTCCACCCACTGCTGGTCCGGCGGCCCGACGAAGCAGGGCGACGACGCGCGGAGGACGAACATGAGGTCCGCGTCGGCGGCCAGGGCGAGTCCTCGCAGGCACTGGCTGGACGTGGTCATCGTGCGCGCGGACAGCGTCGCGCCATCCACGATGGTAAAGGTGACGGTGCCGGACGCGCCGTCGGTGGACGCCGTCACGAGGCGCATGCCTTCGGAGTCGGTGCCGATGAGCGTCGGCGACCCGGCCAGCGTGAGGCCGGCCACGACGGTGCCGAGGCGGGTATCGAAGAACGCCAGCCTGTCACCGGAGGCCCAGGCCAGGTAGCGCCCGGACCCCATGGACAGGAGCCGGCGGGACGACTGCGAGACGTCGGAAGGGACGGCCCAGGCCTGCAGGAGGCGGCCGACGCGATCGGGATTGCTGTGGAGTTCCGCGACAATCGCACCGGAGCGGACGAACACACGCTGCCGGGCCGAAGCGCCGAGGGCCGTGCCCGCGAGCAGAACCGGAACGAGCACGAGGCAACCGACGATACGGGGGAAACTCATGGCGAACCTCCAATCGGGACGGCCCCGAGTACAGCGCCCCCAGCGCCCGTTGTCAACCAGACGGGCCCGCCGGGCGAACCGTCGGGAGCAGGTGCCGGGCGGGCGGCCCATCGCGTAAGCTGGGCGGGCCGTGAACCTGCACACCATCCTGCTGATTGCCTACTCAATCGGCCTGACCCTCGCGGGCGTGTGGATCGGCCGGCTGGTCCGAAACCCGGCGGACTTCTTCGTCGCGGGCCGCCGCCTGTCCTGGCCGCTCATCGCGGCCACGGTCCTCGCCGCCAATATCGGCGCGGGCACGACCGTTGGCGCGGCCGGCCTGGCCTACCGCGACGGCATCAGCGCCTGGTGGTGGAACGGTGCCGCCGGGCTCGGGGCGCTGGTGCTCGCCTTCTGGCTCGGCCCGCGTATCTGGGCCCTGGCATCGGCGCGCGGCTACCTGACGGCCGGCGACTTCCTGGAGGATCGCTACGGCCCGACCGTGCGCGGCGTGGTCGCCGTGCTGATCTGGGCCGGCACGCTGGCCATCCTGGCCGGCCAGTTGATTGCGGGCGCCCAGGTCCTGGGTGTCGTCGCGGACCTGCCGCGCTGGTCCGGCGTCCTGCTCGGCGGCATTGCCATGACCGTCTACTTCACCGCCGGCGGGCTCCTGAGCTCCGTCTGGGTGAACGCCCTCCAACTCGTGGTCCTGCTCGGCGGCTTCGCTGTCGCGCTGCCGCTCGTGCTGTCCCGCGTGACCGACACGGGCGGGTTTGCCGCGGCGGCGGCGCTGCCGGCGACCTTCTGGGATCCGCTCTACTCCTCCGGGGCATTCTCGGGCTGGACCCTGCTGCTGCTGCTCGGCCCCGGGTTCATCGTCTCGCCGGGCCTGCTGCAGAAGGTCTACGGCGCGCGGAGCGCGCGGACCGTGCGCGTGGGCATTGCCGTGGCCGGCATCGCGCAGCTGATCTTCTCGTTCGCGCCGGTGCTCATCGGGATGTCCGCGGCCGTGCTCCACCCCGGCCTCGCCAGCCGCGAGATGGCCCTGCCCGCCGTCCTCTTCAACCAGCTCGAGCCGTGGATCGGGGCCCTGGCGCTGGCGGCGGTCTTCTCCGCGGAAGTGAGCACCTGCGACGCCATCCTGTTCATGCTGTCGACGTCGTGGTCCAAGGACATCTACCAGCGCTTCCTGCGCCCCGCCGCCACGCCATCCCAGGTGCTCTTCGTCGCCCGGGCCGCGGCCGTCTCCGGCGGCGTGGCCGGCATGGGCCTCGCGGTGATGCTGCCGACCGTCGTCGACGCGCTGACCATCTTCTACTCGCTGCTGGGCGCGGCGCTCTTCGTGCCTGTCGTCGGGGCGTTCCTGACCGCCCGCGCCGGCGCGCGCGAGGCGCTGGCGGCCATCGCGGCCGGCATGGCGGCGCTGCTGCTGGTGCACTTCGGGACGGACCGGACGGGGTGGATGAACCCGAACCTGTGGGGGCTGGTTGCCGCGGCGGCCGCGTTCACGATCTCGCTCGGGATGCCGCAGCGCGCCTCATCCTGACGCGCCCGCGCAACAGACCGAGGCGGAGTCAGGCGGTTCAGCCGGCGCTGCCGGCGTCCCCGGTACCGCGCAGCACGGCCAGAAACTCGGCCAGTACCATGGCCGTGGCACCCCAGACCTTCTCCCCTTCCAGGTCGAAGTACGGGACTTCCACATCGACGGTGCGGCCCTGGCGCTCGAGCGCCCGCCGCTCACGGTGGACCGCGGCCGGGTCGCGCAGGCGATCCAGTTGGACCTCCAGCAGGCGGGCCACTTCCCACTCGGCCGGGCGAAACACGGGACGTGCCGTCGTCACGCCCACCACCGGGTGGAGCAGGTATCCGCTGATCGGCACGTGGAGCGGGGTCAGGCGGCCGACCACGTCCACCGTGGCAGGGACGATGCCCACTTCCTCAGAGGCCTCGCGAAGGGCCGCGTCCTCGATGGACTCGCCGGGGTCCACGCCTCCGCCCGGGAGCGATACCTGTCCGGTGTGGTTCCGGAGGCCGCCGCTCCGGACCGTGAGCGGCAGCCAGAGACGGCCGTCGCCGGGATAGATCAGCAGGAGCGTCGCGGCATCGCGGAGGCCGGGCGGCATGCGGAGGGGGTCCCATCCCGTGCGCGGGCGCGGCGCCATCCCGAGCTGTGCCTCCAACCCCGGCAGCGGCCGCGCGAGGGCGTCACGAAGCGTCGAGGATGGATCGAACACGCGTCCGATCGTAGCAGCCCGCGCGGCCCGCGCGTGAGACGCGCGTCGTTTGACGTAGACACGCGTCGGAGACGTTCTTAGAATACGGGCATGATGAGTCGTCGCCGCCCCCACGACGGGGACTCGTCTCATCGCGAAACCTTGCCGGGCTGCTGCGCACACATTGGCAGCCAGCTCGCCCGGATTCGAGCGACGAGGCAGCTCTCCGTCGATACCGTTGCGAGCCGCCTGCTGTTGTCAAAGGGCCAGGTTCTCGGCCTCGAGCGAGCCGAGTTGTCGCCGTTCTACGGCCGCGCGTACTTCCTGAAGGCACTCGGGCAGTACATGGACCTGGCGGACCTTCCTCGACAGCTCATGGACGACACCGAGACGGAGGCGCCGGACGCCCTCCGGATGACCCTGGCATTTGCCGACGCGCCGCCGCGCACCAGCGGCCCCTCGTGGGTCCGCGCCCACAAGACGGCGGCCATCGTCGCCTTCGTCATGGCGCTGGCCGGCGCGGCCTACGCCAGCCTGGAGATTCGGTCCCCGTCGAAGGTCGAACGGATGGAACCGCTGCCGGCGCGATCGACGGCGGTCCTGCTGCCGGCGCCGGCATCCGTGCCTGTCGCACAGAAGCCCTAGTCCAGGTGAGCCGGATCGCCGACTGCCTCGCGCGTGCCCTCGCCGCCCTGCCGCTGACGCTGCTGCTGGCCTCCGGCGCGCAGGCGCAGAGCATCGCGCTTGCCGGCGGCACCGTGTTGGACGGCACCGGTCGAGCGGTGCCGGATGCCACCGTCGTGGTCACGGACGGCCGTATTGCCTGTGTCGGCACCGCTGCCGAGTGCCCGGTGCCCGCGGGCGCCTCACGCGTGGACGCGACGGGCCGCTTCATCACGCCCGGGCTCGTGGACGCCCACGTCCACTTCAGCCAGACCGGCTGGGTCGATGGGCGTCCGGACGGCCTCTCCGCACCGGCGATCTACCCCTACGCGGAAACCGCGCGATCCCTGCGGGCCAACCCCGAGCGGTGGTACCGCTCCTACCTGTGCAGCGGGATCACTGCCGTCTACGACGCGGGCGGCCACCCCTGGACGACAGGTCTGTCCGCCCGGACCGAAGGCGATGGAATGGCGCCGCACGTGCGGGCAGCCGGGCCGCTCATCACGCACGCCGGGCGATCCGCGCTGGACGTCGATGACGAGACCTACACGTTCCTGCCCATGGCCACGGCCGCCGACGTGCAGGCCAGCGTCGCCCGCCTCCGGGAGTTGGGTGCCCAGGCGATCAAGGTCTGGTACCTCGCGCCGCAGCCCGCGCGCCGCGCGGAACTCGACGCTCGCATGATGGAGGTCGGCGCCGCCGCAAAGGCCGCGGGCCTGGACCTCATCGTCCATGCGACCGGCCTGCGCGAGGCGAAGGTCGCGCTGCGGGCCGGCGCGGTGTTCCTGGTACACAGCGTGGAAGACGCGCCGGTGGATACAGAGTTCCTGGACCTGCTCTCGGCGAATCGCGCTGCCTACGGGCCGACGCTCGTCGTCGGCCGCAATGCGACGCGCGCGAACGTCGCGATCGGACTGGGCCTGCGCGTCCCGGTGGACGACCCCGTGCGCTGCGTGGACCCGGACACGATCGCGAAGATCGACAACATCGAGCCGCTGCGCCCCCTGATCCCGGAGGACCGCCGTACCGTGGACGCCGCCTTCCGCCGTCTCGAAGCGGTGGGCGCGCGCGCGGGGATCATGAGCGAGAACCTCCGCCGCGTCCACGCATCCGGCAACACGATTGTCGTGGCAACCGACGCGGGGAATCCGCTCACCCTGCACGGCCCGTCCATCTACGCCGAGATGGAGGCCATGCAGGCCGCCGGGGTGCCCGCGGCGGAGATTGTGCTGATGGCCACGCGCAACGGTGCGCGCGTGATGGGCCGCGGCGGCGACTTCGGCACGCTGGAGGCCGGGCGGATCGCGGACTTGCTGATCCTGGCCGAGGATCCCCGGATGGACGTGCGCGCGTTCCGATCGCTCACCCACGTGATGCGCGCCGGCCGGCTGCACCGGCAGCCGGATCTCGCGCAGCGGTGAGCTCCCTGCTAGACTGCGTCCCCAAGGAGCATCGATGACCCGTCTCTGTTCGACCCTCGCCCTCGCCTGCCTGGTGGCCGCGTGCGCCGGGACGCCCCCTGTGGATCCCGCGACCCTCGTGCTGCGGAACGGCAACATCGTGACCGTCGAGTCCGCCGCCCCGCACGTGCAGGCGGCGGCCATTCGCGGGGACCGCATTGTCGCCCTCGGGACCAACGACGAGATTCAGCGCTACGTGGCGCCGTCCACCGAGGTCATCGACCTCGCCGGCCAGACGGCGATCCCCGGGTTCATCGAGGGCCACGGACACTTCATGGGCCTGGGCCAGTCGAAGATGGTCCTGGACCTGATGGACGCGGCGAGCTTCGACGAGATTGTCGCGATGGTCGAGAAGGCCGTCAGCACCGCCCGTCCCGGAGACTGGATCGAGGGCCGCGGCTGGCACCAGGAGAAGTGGACGACGCCGCCGTCACCCTCGGTGGAGGGCTTCCCGTACCACGATGCCCTGAGCAAGGTGTCCCCCGACAACCCCGTGATGCTGGACCACGCCAGCGGGCACGCTTCGTTCGCCAACGCCAGGGCGATGGAGCTGGCCGGGGTCACCGCGCGGACGGCGAGCCCGCCCGGAGGCGACATCATCAAGGACGCGAGCGGACGGCCGATTGGCGTGTTCCGCGAGACCGCCTCACGCCTGGTCGGCCGGGCGCTGGCGTCGTGGCGCGCGGCGAAGACCCCGGAGGAGCGCGCGGCGGATGCCCGGCGCCAGATCGAGCTCGCGACGGCGGAGGCGCTCTCGAAGGGCGTCACCAGCTTCCAGGATGCCGGCGTCAGCTTCGACACGGTGGCGCTGTACAAGCAGGCCGCGAACGACGGGCAACTCGGCGTACGCCTGTGGGTGATGGTCCGGGAGAGCAACGAGCGGCTGCGCGAGCGGCTCGCGCAGGAGAAGGTCGTCGGGATGGCCGACAACCACCTGACCGTGGCGGCGATCAAGGTGAGCGCGGATGGCGCCCTCGGATCGCGGGGCGCGTGGCTCCTCGAGCCCTACGCGGATTCCCCCGGCAGCACGGGGCTGAACACCACCCCGATGGCGAGCATCGAGGAGACCACGGCGATCGCGATGGAGACGGGGACACAGCTCTGCATCCACGCCATCGGCGATCGCGCGAACCGCGAGGTCCTGAACGCCTACGAGGCGGCGTTCAAGGCCAACCCGGCCGCGGCCGACCTGCGCTGGCGCATCGAGCACGCGCAGCACCTGAACGCGTCGGACATCCCGCGCTTTGCCGAGCTCGGGGTCATCGCCTCCATGCAGGGCGTTCACTGCACGTCGGATGCCCTCTACGTGCCCGCACGCCTCGGCGCCGCACGCGCCGAGGAAGGCGCCTATGTCTGGCAGAAGCTCATGCAGTCCGGTGCCATCGTCTCCAACGGGACGGACACGCCGGTGGAGCGCGTGGATCCGATTGCGAGCTACTACGCCAGCGTGAGCCGGCGGGCCAGCGACGGCTCGGTGTTCTACCCCGACCAGCGCATGTCGCGCGAAGAGGCGCTCAAGTCCTACACCTGGAACGCCGCGTATGCGGCGAAGGAAGAGGCGCTCAAGGGATCGCTCGCGGTCGGGAAGCTCGCGGACATCACGGTCCTGTCGAAGGACATCCTGACGGTGCCGGAGGGAGAGATCCCGGACACGACGGTGGTGATGACAATCGTCGGCGGCAAGGTCGCATACCGGCCGTGACCGGCGTCCCGCGGTACCGGCTGGCGACGCTGCCGACGCCGATCACCGATGCCGTCCGCCTGCGGGAAGCACTCGGCGGCCACGCGCGCTGTCCACGCATCCTGATCAAGCGCGACGACCTCACGGGCCTCGGGCTCGGCGGGAACAAGGCGCGGAAGCTCGAGTTCCTCATCGCCGACGCCCTGGCGCAGGGCGCGCGGACCGTGGTCACGACCGGCGCGGTGCAGTCCAACCACGCCCGGATGACGGCCGCCGCGGCCGCGATCGCCGGGCTGCGGTGCGTGCTCGTGCTGACATCGCGGAGCGAGACGCCGCCCGTCGAAGGCAACCTGCTGATCGATCGCCTCTTCGGCGCCGACGTGCGCTTCGTGCCGGCGGAGGACCAGATGCTCGCCGTGGGCCGCGACGAGGCCGTCGTGGCCGACGTCGTGCGCGAGGAAGCCGCGGCGGGCCGGCGGGCCTACGTCATTCCCGTCGGCGGGTCGAGCGCGGTCGGTGCACTCGGATACGTCAGCGGCACGGAGGAACTCGTTGCGGGGCTGCGCGCGATGGACGTCGCGCCCTCGCGCCTCTACTACGCCAGCGGGTCGCGCGGGACGCAGGCGGGCCTGACGCTCGGTGCGCGGCTGAGCGGCGCGTCCTACGCGCTCTGGGGCGTGGCGGTGAGCGCCGGGGAGGAGGAGAAGATCGAGCGCGCCCGGCGCGCGGCGAACGATGCGGCCGCGATCCTCGGCGTCACGGCGCGCATCGAGGCGTCGGACCTGTTCACGGATCAGGGGTTCATCGGCGAGGGATATGCCATCCCGACAGCGGAAGGCCTGGACGCCATCCGCCTCCTGGCACGGACGGAGGCGATTCTGCTCGACCCGGTCTACACATCAAAGGGCTTTGCCGCGCTCCTGCGCCACGTCCGGGAGGGCCAGATTCCGGCCTCCGAGACCGTGGTCTTCCTCCACACCGGCGGCGCCCCCGCGCTCTTCACGCGCGAGTTCACGGACCTGGCCGCCGGCACGCCGGACGGCCCCGCACGCGGGTAGCGCGCCTGCGCGTCGCCCCGCCGCGGAACGCGTCCGCGGCCCGGCGACCCGCGACCCGGCATGCCACCGGATCACCAGCCGTCCGGGCCGCGACCCGCACTACTTCAGCACGCCGACCGCTTTCAGGATCGCGATCAGGATGCACGCGCCGACGATCGAGATGAACACGCTCACGATCCCGTTGGTGGCCACCACGCCCATGAGGCCGGCCAGCCACGCGCCCAGCGAGGCGCCGACGACGCCCACCAGGATGTTCCAGAGCGCACCCATCTGCGCGTTCGTCTTCATGACAATGCTGGCCAGCCAGCCAACGATCGCCCCGACGATTATCGTGATCAGCAATCCCATGGTCCCTCCAGGGTAAGCCCGGCAGTTGCGTGTGAGCGCAGGTTACCTCAAGTCGGACATCAATCGTTGGTGACCGCCCTCCCCATCTGGGCCGCCGGCACCGGCGTCGAGGGCCCGTGGAACATGGCATTGAACAGGAGCCGGAAGGTCGCGCGCGGCTGCGTGCGGAAGTCCACCTGGGATCCGTACGTCACCACGTACCCCTTGCCGATGCGGAACGAGACGACGTTCGCCTGGTCCTTCAGGTACTCCTCGCCGAGCAGCCATCCGCTCTGGAGGATGTTCTCGCGCGGATAGCGCGCCGCGACGCTGGTCTCCACGCCGAAGCCGGGGCGCAGGCGGTAGGCCTGGTCTCCCTCGAAGAAGATGGGCCACGCCTCCGGCATGCCCCACGCGACCGGGTGATTGGTGTCGAACTCGTTCTGCAGCAGCGATCCGGGGCAGTAGAAGAGCGAGGTCGGATCCGCGACGCGGTCGCGAAGCGTCTGCATCAGCCGGGCGGGGCTGCTGAACGTGTCGCGCAGGGCGCTGTCCACCGTGGCGCTCGAAACCGGAGCACCGGCCTGTGCCGACGCCGCCTGCGGGCCGAACCGCGGCGGCGCCTCCGGCAGCGCCTTCTCGATCGGCAGGTCCAGCAGTTCCTGCGCCGTCTCCACGGCCGTTCCGATCGCGAGCAGGGTGCCGCCGTTCTCGACGTAGGCCTTCAGCTTCGTCCAGCCCTCCTCGCCCACGCCGTACGCCCAGGACCAGTCCGCCGCGTCATTGCGCTTCGGATCCAGCCCGTTGACGATGCGTGCGCGGGAGGTGTTGGTCGGCAGCAGGATGACGTCGTACTTCTGGTTCAGGTCCCCGGCAAAGTCCTGCGACTTGACGATCTCGTGGTTGATGCCGTACTGCTCCAGGAGCCACAGGAGCCAGCCGCCCGGCATGTTGTTGGCGCCCTTCCAGAGGCCGACCTTCGTGCCGGGCTTCAACTGGAAGCCGTCCACGGCCGGCATGCGGTCCGTGCCGGACACGACGAGCCCCAGGTCGGCCGCCGCGCTCTCCACGATCTTCTGCGTGGCTGCCGTCGCCGGGATGATGAAGGTGCCGGCCGGATGGTTGTCGAAGGCCGCGCCCGCGCGGAACACCGGCGCACCCGCCTGCTGCAGTTCCGCCACCAGCTTGAACACGCCGTAGGACTCGGGTCCCACCAGGTAGGCGGCCCGCGGACGCGCGGGTACGGGCGTCGCAATGGGCGTGACCGCCGTCACCAGTTCCAGCGGCGCCTCGAAGGCGGCATCCACCTGATCGACCGTGACGCCCATCAACATCCACAGCGTGTGCGCCGTGACGTCGTACGGCCGCTCCGGCGGACCGCCGGGGAAGACGCGCAGGTCCGGATACACCTGCTTCTCGAGCATCGTCTTCGCAAAGGCGCCGTAGGGCTGCGCCGTCTTCACGACGTAGGACCCGGCCGGGTACGTCGTGCCGTTGGCCTGGAATGCGGCTGTCGCGCGGTGGATCTCCACGTCGGCGAACTCGAGGATCTCGAGCATCTCGTAGGTGGCAAACTGATCCCGCTGCGTGGCCGGGACGACGAAGGCGTACGGGCCCTTGTCGTAGTTCACCCAGTCACGGTGTACGCGGTAGAAGTTGTACAGCCACTCGTGCCCGTACTTCGCCACGTGCGACATGCCGGCCAGCGCGGCCGTGACGCCGTACTCGACCTGCTGGCCGAGCGTCCACGTGTCCTTCGAGTACGGCACGGGGAAGTTCCACCGCGACTCCTGAGGTCCGAGCGGCCGGCCGCGCTGGGGATTGACGAAGGGGTCCGCCAGGTTGCCGCCGCTGTTGGCGATCTCGGTCAGGATGCGCGGCTGGCCGTGGTACACCATGTACTGCCGGGCGGGTGTCCACATGTCGTAGGACTGGTTCCAGGCGACGCCCTCCTTGCCCTCGCCGAGGAGCGCGGATGCCATCGCCTGGCCGACGGTGCTCTGCCCGAGCGCCAGGATCGGGTGCATGTTGACGTCGAAGGGATCCGTGAACGGCGGCACGAAGATGCGCGAGCCGGTGGGCCCCTGCTGGTGCATGTCGTGCGAGATGATCGGCTTGTACTTGTTCTGCACCAGCTCGATGTTCATGCGCGTTTCCTTCTGCGTGAACATGAACCAGTCGCGGTTGTCGTCGTGGCCGACGTACTTGTGGTACAGGTCCGGATAGACGCGGTTGTTCGACGTGCCCTTCGTCTTGTACCAGTGGTCGATCACCAGGTGCTGGCCATCCGGGTTCTGCGACGGCACCAGCAGGACGACGGAGTCGTCCAGGATCTGCTGGATGAAGGGCGAGTTCTCGGTGGCCAGGCGGTGGACGATGGTGAGGATGGCCTGCCCGTTCGAGACCTCGGTCGAGTGAATCGTGGCGTAGATCAGGTAGAACGGCTTCCCTTCGGCCGCCAGCGTCCGGGCCTCCGCATCGGAGAGGCCGCGCGGATCCGCCAGGCGCCGGTTGATCTCCACGAGCCGATCCAGCTTCGCCAGGTTCTGCGGCGAGCTGATCGTCACGAGCGAGTAGTCGTGGCCGAGCGTCGTCTGGCCGAGGACCTCGTAGGTGACGCGATCCGTCTGCTTCGCGAGCAGCGCGAAGTAGTCGAGGACCTTCGGATAAGGCGCCAGCTCTCCGTCGGCGCCGATGGCAAAGCCGACGAACTGCTCCGGCGTCGGAACAGACTGAGCCGCCGCGGGGGCGGCGAGCCCAACCGTGGCACAGAAGCTGAGCAGGACAAGGGTTGCACGAAGCCGCATGGTCGATCCCTCCCGGAACGAGGGGATTCTACCGTAGTGCGGCCTCGCTACGGCGTCTTGCGCACCCGCGTGTACCGCGGCCCCCGGATGGCCAGGTCCACGGCGTCGGCCGGTCCCGTCAGGAGATAGCCGTCCGCGCGCGCATCGCGGACGAACTGGCCATCGACCCGGTGGATGCGCAGGCGGACGAGCTCGGCCGGCGTCGCCTGGGTAAAGCCCGCGTCGCGCATCTCGCGGACGAAGGCCGGGGTGACACGGTGGATCCGGAACTTCACCAGGTCCGCCATGTCCAGGCGGCCGAAGCCGAGCGCCCTGAGCTCGTCCATCTCCTCGAGGGAGACCTTGTGGATGCGCAGCTTGACGATGTCAGCAGCCGTCAGGTCGTCGTAACCCCTGGAGCGAATGCCGTGCACGAACTCCGGCGTGACGCGGTGGATCCGCAGCCGGACCACCTGATCGACGGAGAGGTTGTCGAGGCCGGCCCGCCCGAACGCGCGGATGGCATCCGGCGTGGCCCGGTGGATGGCCATGCGCACCAGTTGATCGGCGGTCAGGTCCCGGTAGCCGAGCGTCGCCAGCTCGCGAATCGTCGCGGCCTCCACGCGGTGTACGCGCAGGCGCACCAGGTCGTCCAGCGGCAGACCCTGATACCCCGCCTGACCCAGATCCCTGGTGAACGCGGTGGTCACGTCGATGACTGCGAGCCGCACGGCGTCCTGCGGCGTGAGGGAGCGGTAGCCGAGCGCGGCCATGGCCGCAAGGAACGCGGGATCGGGCGTGAAGGAGTGGCGTCCTGCGCCCTCCCCTCCCTCGAAGGACCCGCTGAACCTGAAGGTGCCGGCCTCCCGCGTCCAGGAGAAGCTGACGTCACGCGCGACGCCGTCGAAGGCGGACGGCGGCCACCCCTCCAGCTCGTCGACGCGCACGCCAAAGCCCCAGCGGTCGGCCCCATCCTCGCTTCGCAGGTGGAACTGGACCCGCGGCCCGCCGGTGTCTCCGGCCCATGCCTGACGGGCATCCGCGGTCCACTCGCCGGTGACCGGCGGCGGCGCCTGCAGCCGCTCGGCCGCTCCCGGCAGCATCGCCGCGCGGGCGGCAGGTACGAACAGGACGAGCGCGATGACGAGCCAGCCGTGCCTCTGCATGATGAGCACCCCGGGCAGTTGGATGGCGGGCGCCGTCCGAGGGTTGGAAGGCGGGGCTGAAGCCCCGCCCTACTTGACGAGGATCGACTCGAAGAACGCGAGGGCGCGCGGATCGCGCGACTGCCCGAGCCAGAACATCGCCTGCTTGCGGACGGCGGCGTTCGAGTGCGTGCGCGCCACCTCGATCAGGCGCGGCACGCCCTCGCCACCGGGCAGTTGACTCAGGGCAAACACCGCGCGCTTCCTGACGGCCGTGTCGGGATCGTTCGCCACCGCGTCCGTGATGGCGCCGACAGCCTGTTCCCCGGCTCGCTGTGCCAGCCAGAACAGTGCCTGTCCGCGAAGCTGCGGCGTCTGGCCGGTCCGCGCGACCGCGATCATCGCCGTCGTCGCGGAGGGATCCGCGTGCAGCGACAGGGCGGCCAGCGCACCATCCCGCACGCGCCTGTCGGCGTCGCCGGCGGCGTAGGCGCGAAGGACGGCCACGCTGTCGTCCGGCCGGACGCCCGTGAGCCACAGCACGGGCCGGTCGCCCGCATCGATGCTGCAGCCCTCCGAGAACATCCGGATCCGCGTCACGGCGCGATCCTCGATGCGGTAGAAGACCCGCAGCACGGAAGGGCCGTCGAGCTTGACCGTCGTGACCGGCGGCAGCGCTCGGTCCCGCGCGTTCCAATCACACACGAAGCGATCGCCCGCCGCCAGCGGCACCTCGTAGGCAATCCACGCGGGTCCGGCCGTGCCGGCGATGCCGCGCTCGAGCGCCGCATCGAGCGGGCCGGCGACGGCCCTGGTCTCGACCCGGGCGTTGGCCAGCCCCGCCGGCTGCGCGCCGGCCCCGGCCGCCGCCAGCGCACACACGATCCAGACGACGAGACCCGGTGTCTTCATGACGGTCTCCCGCTGCACGAGCCCGGCCCGTGCGTCATCACTTGCCCAGAATCTCCAGCAGGTAATCCATGGCGACCTTGGACTTCATCAGCGACAGCTTCTGGACGATGTCCTTGCGGTGCGCGATGTCGGTTTCCTTGCGGGCGAGCGCCACGAGCGCCGCGGCATTGTCCTGGACGAAGAGGGCCTGAATCACGAGGCGCTTGATCCCCGCGTCCGTCTCCTTGTCGTAGAGGGCGACGAGTGCATCCCCTGTGCGCGGCGCGCCCATCGTGCCGAGCTGGCGGACCGCCACACGCCGCAGGTCCGCATCGGCCTCGGTGTTCGCGACATCGATGAGCCGCGCGGCATCGCCGCCGACGAACAGCGCCTGAAGGATCTGGCGCTTGACTTCCATCGCCGACTCCTTCTGGTAGAGCTGCCAGAGCTCCTCCCGGGCGCCCATGACGCCGAGCTGGCGGACGGCCTCGACGCGCAACTCCGGTGTCTGCTCCGCGGTCGCCGCCGTCAGCACGCGGGCGCGGTCGCCGGACACCATGTAGGCGCGCAGGATCTGGCGCTTGACGTCCACGTCGGCCGACGCCGCGTAGATGGCCGCGAGCGCCTCCCGGTTCTGCGGGCTGCCGTGGATGCCGAGGTACTGGATGGCCTTTCGCTGGACGTCCGGGTTCGCCGAGCCGCGCGCGATATCGGTGAGGACCTGCCGCGCCTCCGGCGAGCCGCTCTGGGCCAGGACGAACAACGCGCGCTCCTTGAGCCTGGGGGACTGCGCGCTTTCCAGGAACGCCCTGAGCATCGGCATCGCGCGCGCCGGATCGGAGTGCTGCAGCCCCTGGATGGCCAGGAGCTTCAGGTCCTCGTCGGCCTGGGCCTCCGGCCGCACGGGCTGGCCGACGTTCTGCCGGACCTCGATCTCGAGCGCCCGGGCGTCGCTCAGCCACCGGCTCTCGGGGAAGGACCTGGTGAGGTCCGCGAGCGTGGCGAGCGCGTCGGCCTGCTGCGCGAGCTTGCTCTGCGCGTAGGCCATCCAGTACATCGCCGCGTCCACGCGCGTGGCCCGGGCGGCCGCGACACGGGCGAACCGCTCCACGGCCCGGGCCCACTCGGCGTTCTCCAGTGCCTCCTGCCCCGCCTGATACTCCTCGGTGGCGCGGGCGCGCCGTTCCTGCTCCCGCGCGCGGTCCCGCTCGGCCTGCGCCCGCTCGCGCGCGGCGCTCTCGCGTGTGGCGTCCTGCGCGCGGCCGGCCGGCTCGAGCCCGGCGGGGACCGCCGCCCACGCCGGCACACCGGCAAGGGCGAGGGCCAGGACCGAATGCGCAACGCCGGTGGTCGTGAACACGTTCATGAATGCGACTCCTGATCGTCCGGGCTAGGTACGCGGCACGCCGGGACGGTACTGCTGCCGCTCCCGGACGTCCGATGTGATCACGCGCATCCGGAACAGGATGCCGCGCGATTCGATGCGCGTCCGGAGCTGCTGCAGCTCCTCCGCGGAGGTCTCGTCCGACCCGTTCGCGATCTCGATGAGCACGCGCTCCAGGTCGTCCAGCACGCCGGAGACGGCGGCTTCGCCCGCGAGATCCGCGGACTGCCGAATCAGGCGGTTCGCGGCCACGAGATCCGCGGCCCGCTCGCGATCGCCCGCGGGCCCGATCCCCGCCCCGGGCTCCTGGTTGAGGAGCTCCACGAGGACCATCTGCGAGCGGTCCAGGTGTTCGCCCACCGCCACGAGGAGCACGCGATCCGGTGCGGAGCCGGGCGCGGCGGACGGCGTCGCCGAGGGATCCGCCGGCGTCACCGGGGCCCCCGGACCTGGCGGGCCTGGCGGACCGCTCGACCATCGGCCGGCCACGAACGCCGCCAGCACCAGTACTGCCGCGGCGCCCGCCAGCGTGAGGGATCGCGGCAGGAGCCATCGCCGCCATCCGGCCGCTCGCGACGCGGGCAGCTGCTCCTGGACGCGCGCCCACATCACGCGCTCGAACCCATCCGGCGCGGGCGTGTCCACGTGCGACTCGACGAGGGCGAGGACCTGGGTCAGGCGCGTGAGCGCGGCGCGGCACTCCTCGCAGGCCGCCAGGTGCGCCTCGACCGACGGCCGCAGGTCCGGCTCGGTGTCCGCGTAGTAGTGGAGGACCAGTGCGTCCTCGCTCAGGTGGCCGCCGGGGGCCGCGGGGTGATCGTGTGTCATCGGTCCAGGTCCCTGGTCACGCCACCGGTTCGAGGGCGACGCGCATCTTGCGCACCGCGCGGAAGATGCTGTGCTTGGCGGCGCTCGTCTTGAGCCCCAGGGCCGCGCCCACCTCGTCGATCGACATGCCTTCCATGTGCCGGAGCGTGAAGGCGGCGCGCTCGAGCGCCGTCAGCGCGGACATGGCCGCCGTCACGCGCTCCCCGATCTGTCCGCTCTCGGCCAGCCGCTCCGGTGTCGCCTGGCGGCCGCTCCCGCGTTCGCTCAGCGGTCCCTGCTCGAGGTCCGCCGGGTCGTGGGCCAGCTCGCGATGGCGGCGGGCGCGGATGAGATCGATCGCGCAGTTGACCGTGATCCGGTGGAGCCAGGTCCGGACGTCCGCGCGCTGCTCGAACCGTGCGAGCTGCCGGTGGGCCTTGAGCCAGGCCTCCTGGACGGCATCCTCGGCATCCGCCGCACTCCCCGTGAGCCGCTGGGCCACGGAGAACAGGTAGCGGCTGTGGCACTCGACGAGGGCGCGGAAGGCGTCCGAGTCGCCCGCCGACGCCCGGGCCACCGCGATCCGGTCGGCTTCCTGCATCCCTGTTTCTTTGACGGGGGTCAGCGGAATTGGTTGGGCCGGGTGTTCGCCGTATGATCGGCCCATGGACCCACGGTACCCCACCGGTCGATTCGAGTTCGACGCGGCCGTCACGCCGGAGAAGCGCGCGGCCTGGATTGCCGCCATCGGCGCCCTGCCGTCCGAGATCAGGCCGGCGGTCGCGTCCCTCGGGACGGATCGCCTGGACACGCCGTATCGGGAGGGCGGCTGGACGGCGCGGCAGGTCGTCCACCACGTCGCCGACAGCCATCTGAACGCCTACATCCGCATCAAGCTGGCGCTGACGGAGGAGAACCCGCCGATCAAGCCGTACGAGCAGGATCAGTGGGCCAACCTGGTGGACGGGCGGACGGAGGACCCGTCCGTGTCCCTCGCGATCCTGGAGGGCCTCCATCGCCGGCTGCACGCCGTGCTCCGTGCGCTCGGCCCGGACGACTTCGCCCGGACCGCCGTGCACCCGGACCACGGCCCCGTCTCGATCGACTGGCTGCTCCAGATGTATGCCTGGCACGGCCGGCATCACATCGGGCACCTCCGCCTCGTCGAGCGGGCGTAAGCCGCGGCGTCAGTACGTGTAGACGAACGAGAGCAGCACCGCGACGTCGTTCTTCTTCACGTCGTCGGGCGGCCTGTTCTTGAAGGTGTTGAGCAGCTCGGCCTTGATCTGCGTGTGCGTCGTCACGCTGGCCGCGAGCGCGACGCCGAAGACATACAGGCCGTCGTCGAAGTCGCCCATCTTCCACAGGGCGCTCGAGCGCTCGGTGAACGTGGCGGTCTCGCTCAGCACGAGCTTGAAGGTCTGACCGGCCACCACGGCGCCGTCCGTCTGGACGCTGCGGCCGGCGTTCTTCTCCCACACCATGCCGACGCCGCCGTCGACGGCCAGCTCGGTCCGCTCGTTCTTCGCCAGGAAGTAAGAGGCGCCGATCGCGGGCGAGGCCAGGTAGTCGATCTCCTTGAACTCGTCGCTCAGGTACGCCAGCTGGCCGAAGAGCGACGCGCGCTCCGACAGCTTGCGATCGACACGGGCGTCCAGGGACAGGCGGTCGGTGGTCCGCGTGCCCTCCGACTCGCCCCGGATGTAGAGGCCCGCGCTCTTGAACAGCACGTTCGAGCCGGTGTCGCGGAGGACGTCGTAGGCCACGTTCACGGTCGACGTGTCGCTGTTGCCCTGGGTGAGGGCCAGGCCCGCGCCGAAGGATCCGGTCCACCCCGGCGGAGGTGGAGGCGGCTCGTCGGGCTGCGCCGCCGGCGCCTGGCCGCGTGCGAGGGCGGGAACGAGGAACGTGAGGAGCGTGGCGAGAGCAAGATGATGTACGTGTCGGGTCATGTCAGCAGTCCCATGATAACGACAGGCGAGCCCGATCGCGCCAGCCCTGAGCGGAGGCCCGCCGGGGGCCGGAGCCCGGAGGGCGAACCACTCCGGGCCTCATGAAATGGTTCGGGCTAGGCGGCGGCCTCGGATATGCGCCACGCCGCCTGGATGACGCTGGCGGCCCAGTCGTAGATGGTGTGCTCCTCCACCCGGACCCGGAGGGACCGCATGCGCCGCTCCTGATCGGCATCGGGCATGGTCAGCGCATCGTGCAGCGTGTCCGCGAACTCGTCGACGGCAAACGGGTTGACGTCCAGGGCCTCCCGCAGCTCGCGCGCGGCGCCCGTGAAGCGCGAGAGCACGAGCACCCCGCGAAGATCCGGGCGCGACGCGATGAACTCCTTGGCCACGAGGTTCATCCCGTCGTGGAGCGACGAGACCACGCACACGTCCGCCGCGCGATACAGCGCCGCCACGTCTTCCGCCTCATGATGGTGGCGGGAGTAGATCACCGGTCTCCACGCATCCGTGCCGTGCCGCTCGTTGATGTCCGCCACGGCGCCATCCACATCGTCGCTGATCGACTGGTAGCGCGCCAGGTGCTCGCGGCTCGGCGCGCCCACCTGGAGCAGCGTCACGCGTCCGCGCCACGCCGGGTACCGCTCGAGCATGCGTTCGAACGCGCGGATGCGCTCGGGGATGCCCTTGGTGTAGTCCAGGCGGTCGACGCCGAAGACGAGCTGCTCGTTGTGCAGGCCCAGCCGCGCGCGCGTGGCCCGCACGTCCGCGTCCCAGGTCGTGCCCTTCGGCAGCTTGCCCCACGGCTCCGGATCGATGCTGATCGGGAACGGCTTGACGTAGGTCCGGTGGCCCTTCTGCACCACCGCGAAGTGCTCCCGATCGATGCGCGCCTCGAGTCCCGTGTCCACGCTGTCGAAGAAATTGTTGCAGTGCAGCTGGATGTGGAACCCGAGCAGATCGTTGCCGAGCAGCCCGTCAAGGATGGCATCACCCCAGGGGCAGATGCGGAACGCCTCGCTGTTGGGCCACGGGATGTGCCAGAACTGGCAGACGATGGCGTCCGGGCGCGCGTTCTTGATGAGCCGGGGCAGCAGCGCGAAGTGGTAGTCCTGTACGAACACAATGGCCCGCTCGTCGCCGATCTCGTCGATGACGGTGTCCGCGAAGCGCTCGTTGACGCGCCGGTACTGGTGCCAGTCCCGCTCGTCGAACTCCGGACGCGCATACGCGATGTGGCACAGCGGCCAGAGCGCGTTGTTCGACAGGCCGTAGTAGTAGCCGTCCTCCTCTTCCTGCGACAGCCAGACGCGCCGCAGCGTGTAGGACGGCTTGTCGGGCGGCACCGCCACGCGGCCGCGCGCGTCCACCACCTCGCGGTCCGCCGTGCCGCTGCCGTGCGCGACCCACGTGCCGCCGCAGGCGCGCATCACCGGATCGAGTGCCGTCACCAGGCCGCTCGCCGGCCGCAGCCACGTCACGGACGTCGTCTCGCGGCCGCGGCCAAACCACGACCGCCACCCCGAACGGGGCGGATGAGTCTGCTGCATGTGAATGTAGGGCTCGCGGTTCGCCACCACGATCAGCTTCGTGTTGCTCAGCCGGGGCCCCAGGACAGCCATCAGTTCGGACGCAGTCATCGTTCTTCGACACCTTACTTTCTCGCGGTCAACCACCTCAAGAGCGTGTCGACGTCCGCAATACCGTCCAGTTGGTGCGAGGCCGCCGTCTGGCGGGATCCTACGAGCACGCCCAGGCCCCGTGTAATCGCCCGGAACGCATCCTCATCCGTCACATCATCACCCAGGAACACGACCCAGGCCCGAAGCCCCGTCCGGGCCTGCACGTCCTCCACGATCCACTCCGTGGCATCGCCCTTGTGGCACGCCAGGTTCGGCAGGAACTCGACGACCAGAGAGCCCTCGAGCCGGCGCAGGCGCCCCGACGCGAGCCACGGCGCCGCACACGCCTCCGCAACGGCCAGGGCCTCCGCGCGCTTGTCGTAGGCCACCGCCCGGACGTGCACGGCCACCGAAACGCTCTTGTCCTCGAGCAGGGCGCCGGGATACTGCTCCACCACCGTCTCGAGCACCGGAAACAGCGCCTGGACATCGGCGCGCGCCAGATCGAGGTGCGGGTGCTGCCACCGCCGGCCCGCCTGTTCGATCTCCATGCCGTGCAGCCCGGCGTAGTAGCAGTGGGGGGGCAGGGAGGCCCTCCGCCTCAGGTCGGCAATGCGGCGGCCGCTCACGATTCCCGCAAAGGTCAGGGGCTGCGCGGCGATGTCCCGGAGCCATTCGCGCCGGATCTCGGTGAGCATGGGCGCCGCTGGATTGGGGTGAAATTCCGCCAGCGTGCCGTCGAAGTCCGCCAGAACGATCAGTGGTTCGTCGCGTGGAAGCCCTTCGATGGCCTGCTGGACATCAGCAAGCATCCATCTAGTGTAGCGTCCCGGCCGCGATGTAACGAAATGTAACGCCGGGCGGGCCGTGTTTTACAGGATGCTGACGGCCAGGCCCAGCAGCGCAACGCCGGTCGCCGCCTCGAGCACGCGCCGCGCCGGCGGGCGGGTCAGCCAGCCACTCACGCGGCCGAGGGCCGCCGCCCAGGCGGCATGACACACGAACGCCAGGCTCACATGGAACGCGGCCAGCCAGGCGAAGTACCCGCGCGGCGCCGCCGCGGGCACGAACGTCGGGACCACCACCAGGTAGAAGGTGGCAATCGCCGGGTTCAGCAGGTTGACGGTCAGCCCTTCGCGGAAACTGCCCCAGCCGTCCGCCGCGGCGCCGGCGGACGACATCCCGGCCTCGAGGACGGGCACGGCGCCCGCCGCCGGAGCCACGGGGACCATCGCCCGCCGCAGGCTTCCGGCACCCAGGAATGCCAGGTACACCGCGCCGGCGATCCGCATGCCGTCCAGCACCCGCGGCCACCGCGCCACCAGCACCGCCAGCCCCAGGCCCGCCGCGGCCGCATGCGAGGCATTGGCAAGCGCGGCGCCGCCCGCGACGGCCAGGCCGGCCCGCGGTCCCCCGCCCAGCGTGTTCCGGACGACGACCGCCGTCGTCGATCCGGGCGTCAGGACCAGGACGGCGGCGACGGCGATGTAGGCGGCGAGCCCTACTTCCGTGGTTCGGTCCCGTCCGTGAAGTAGCGCTTCTCGCCGGCGTCCACGCGGACCGACAGGCGGTTCATCCCCGGCGGCAGCGGACACGTGGTCCAGGGGTTATAGGCGCACGGCGGGTTGCGGGCGTAGTTGAAGTCCAGCACGACCTGCCCGTCCTTCGCGGCGGGCGTGTAGAGGAATCGCGCCGAGGGATACGTCGTGTCGCTGCTCGTCAGGTCCCGGAACACGAACCACAACTGCTCGCCGGCGGTCCATGCCTCCATCGTGTGCGTCGCGCCCCCGAGATCGAACGTCACGGTCCCGGCGACGGTAAACGGCTCGAGGTCGCCGAGGATGTTCGGCGCCTGCACGACCTTCGACTCCGCCTGGGGCGTGAAGGCACCGATGACCCGGAAGGCCGGATCCGGCTCGTACCAGTTGAGGCCCTTGAAGTCCACGCGGAGCGGCGCCTCCGTGTTCCGGACCCGCAGGGCCAGGCGCGGCCCGCTGTAGTGCAGGAAGAAGGACACGCCGCCGTAGCGGACGGTATCCGCCGGACGCCCCTCGGCGCTCAACCGGAGCACCCCTTCGCGTGCGGGCTCGCCGTTGTAGACGAGCTGCTGCCCCTCGGCGGCGCGGATCGTCACGTCCGTGCCGCTCATCGTGACCACGCCCGCCTGCGCGGGCACCCCAGGAAAGTCGAGGACGATGTCGTTGAGGGGGCCGGAGCCGAAGCGGTTCTCGCCGGGGCTCAGGAAGTGGAGACCGGCGACAGTAAACCAGCCATCCTCGGCCAGCAGCGTCTTCACACGCCCCTCGCGGAACGTGTTGAGGGCATCCCTGTCGTAGGCGCCCTGGGCCCGGGACTCCCACGCGAACGCGACCACGCCGAGCAGGGCCGCCATGAGGACGAAGCCGTTCATGCGCGCCATCTTATACTCACCTCCCCGTAGACGGCGGCTCCCGCAGCCGCCTCTCGTTGAGATGCCGGGCGCCGGCCCGCGGTTCGGCGCGCTCGCAACTCGGCGCAGCCGTCGGGACGTGGCCCACTCAGCCCGTCAATCCGGTCACCAGTCCCACCACGTCACCAGCAGGGCGACGGTCTGGGCGCCCAGCAGCAGCGAGGCGACGGTGAGGTGGAGCACCTGGGCCGCCGGCGCCAGCGACACGTAGGCCATCACGGCGCCGAGCAGGATCTGGGTGCCCGCGAGGACGACGACCAGCCACGACCACCGCACGATGACAGGGGTCCGCGTCGGGTTGCGCCTGACCATCCACAGGAGCCCGATGGCCAGGACCGCCACCGCAAGGGCGGCGTCGCGGTGCAGCCCGTCCACGGCGCCGACGGTCGCCAGCGCGCCCGCGCGTGGGATACCGGCGTCGAGCGCGT
This sequence comes from uncultured Bifidobacteriaceae bacterium, assembly GCA_964619705.1. GTDB lineage: Bacteria > Acidobacteriota > Vicinamibacteria > Vicinamibacterales > UBA2999 > VFZN01. Next base: position 159,928 of record CAZUGF010000001.1, on the reverse strand, counting down.
GATCGACGCCTTCGCGCACCTGCGTGCCGACGGCGACCTGCACGAGCGTGACAAGGATGAGGGCAATGATGAGACCGCTCAGGCCGCGGCGCCCCGCGCCCGCCGGCGCGTGCCTGGCGGCGTCCGATGGCCGCGGCACGTAGAACGCGTACACGGCCCCGTAGAGCAGCAGCGACACGATCACCAGGGCCACGAGCATGTGGACGGTGACGATCCATGGCGCCAGTTCGTGCGCGACAACGCGCCCGCCGAGCCAGCCCTGGTATCCGGTGAGGAGCACGGCCGCGACAGCGGTCCACAGGATTCTCGGCTCCCTGCGGTGGTGACGCCACGCGGAGATGGCGGTGGCGATGACGAAAAACCCGACGGTCACGCCGAGCAGGCGGTTGAGGTACTCCGTCCACATCAGCGTCGGGTTGAACTGCGACGGATCGAATTGCGGCGGCAGGTCGGCGACGGACGCCGGCGGCGTCCAGTATCCGAAGCACCGGGGCCAGTCCGGGCAGCCGAGACCCGCGCCGGAGGCCCGGACGAGGCCTCCGACGAGGATGAGCAGGTAGGTAATCGCGGTCGTCGAGAGGGCGAGCCGTTGGAAGGATGTCAGTGAGGCACGCACCTCACCATTATCGCTCGCGCACCTCGCCCCAGATAATCAGCCCGTGTCTGCGCATGTGAACCTCCTTGACTCTGGCAGCGACACATCGGCCGCGATTCCGTCATGACCCGGGTCGGCAGGCGGCCCGAGCCCGGAGGACGCTCGCGTCTGAAGACTGGTGAGCCCCGGACGGCCGGCGTTACATCGCGGTGTGGGAACCCAGCGGGGGGCTCAACCCAGGCGGGTCTGAAGACCCGCCCTGCGGTTCCGCCGTGCTGAACCGATGCGCGGCCGGGGGTGTCAAAGTGCACGTGCAGACAGCCTCGAACGTGCGACTCGCCCTCCGCCTCCTGCTCCGGAGTCGCAGCGCCTCGCGGCCTGGATTGCGGGGAGTGCAGGGACGGTGGGCCTCCTGCTCTCCGCGCTCGGTCTCTACGGCCTGATGGCGTTTCTCGTCGTCCAGCGCACGCGCGAGATCGCCATCCGGATGGCACCCGGGGCATCCGGGATCACCGTGCGGGCCATGGTGATGCGGCAGGCGGCGTGGCTCGCCGTCGGGGGAGCGCTCCTGGGACTGGGCCTGTCGGTGGGCGCGGCATCGCTGGCGCGCGGCCTGCTGGTCGGAGTCGATCCGATGGATCCCGTGTCGTTCGGGGCGACGGTCCTGCTCCTGGCCGCCGTTCTCCTTGCCGCGTGCTGGGCGCCGGTCCGGCGCGCAGCGGCCGCCGACCCCGCCGTGGCGCTGCGGGCGGAATAGCCTCGAGCCGGCTCGCCGGCCCGCCGGGGACTGCGTGGTAGGATGCCGCGAAAATCAGGAGGCCCGCCATGAGCAGCAAGGTCACCCGTCGCGAGTTCGTCCAGGCCGGTACCGCCGTCGGCGTCGCCATTGCCGCCCCCACGCCGCTCTTCGGCCGCGCGCCGGCCGTGCAGACAGGCGTCAAGCCCGTGGTCGTGGCCTCGTCCAACGGCAACCGCTACACGAACGGCGGCACGAAGACAGGCGTGCAGGTGGCGTTCGAGGCCATTACCGGCGGCGGCGACGTGCTCGACGCGCTCATCGCGGGCGTCAACCTCTGCGAGCTGGACCCGCAGGACACGAGCGTGGGCTACGGCGGCCTGCCGAACGCCGACGGCATCGTGCAGCTCGATTCCTGCTGCATGCACGGTCCCACGAAGCGCGCGGGCGGCGTGGCGTCCATCGAGGGCGTGCGGACGCCGTCGCTCGTGGCGCAGGCCGTGATGGCCAACACCGATCACCACCTGCTCGTCGGCGCGGGCGCCCAGGCGTTCGCCCGCAACATGGGGTTCACCGTCGAGGACGACCTCAACACGCCGGAGTCGCGCCGCCTGTGGCTCGAGTGGAAGCGACGGATCGATCCGCAGCACTACCTCGACCCGAAGACGCGCGGCGACGCGATGATGATGGCCGGCCTGAGCATGGTGCGCGACGGACTGATCGACCCGGACCACTACTACGGCACGATCAACTGCGACGGGGTCAACGCGAAGGGCGAAGTCTGCGGCGTGACGACAACGAGCGGGCTGGCGTGGAAGATTCCCGGCCGCGTGGGCGACTCGCCCGTGCTCGGCGCGGGCCTGTACGTGGACGGCGAGGTCGGCGCGGCCGGGTCCACCGGGCGCGGCGAGGCAAACCTGTACGGCCTCTGCTCGTTCCTCATCGTCGAGCAGATGCGGATGGGCAAGTCGCCCAAGGACGCCGGCATGGAAGCGCTGCGGCGGATCCAGAAGAACACGGTGGAGAAGCGGCTGCTCAATTCCCGCGGCCTGCCCGGGTTCGGCATCAGTTTCTACGTGGTCAACACGCGGGGCGAGTACGCGGGGGTGTCGATGTACCAGGGCACTTACGCCGTCTGCACCGAGAACGGACCCCAGACGGTGCCGTGCGAGCCCCTGCTGGAGGGCAAGCCGGGCGAGTAGATGTAAATCCTTGTCTCCGCGCGCCAGGCGTCTTCGGTAACGCCCGTTTCGCAACATAAGATGGGGGGCACATGCGGGCTCACGCAGTGCTCCTCGTCGCGGCGTTTGCTCTGATGGCCGCGCGGTGCGGCGGGAGCCCGTCTGCCGCGCAGGGCCGGGCCGACGAGCCCGCCGCCCGCCAGGTGGCCGTCACCCGTGTCCAGTCCACGTCGATGGTCCGGACGGTCACCGTCAGTGGCACGCTCGCCGCCGAAGAAGAGGTGCTGCTCAGCCTCAAGGTGACGGGCCTCCTGGAAGACATCCGGGTGGACCTGGGCTCCCCCGTCCGGCGCGGCGACGTCATCGCCCGCCTCGATCCCACGGACTTCGATCTCCGCGTGCAGCAGGCGACGGCCGCCCTGCAGCAGGCGCGTGCCCGGCTGGGGCTCCTCCTCGACGGCGATTCGGACGAGGTCGACATCCAGACTACCGGGCTCGTCCGCCAGGCCCGGGCCGCGCTCGATGAGGCTCAGGCCCACCGCGACCGCATTGCTACGTTCGTCACACGGGGTATCTCGGCCAAGGCCGAGTTCGACACGGCCAACGCCAACGTCCAGATTGCCGACGGCCGGCATCAGGACGCGCTCGAGGAGGCACGCAACCGCCAGGCGGTGCTCGCCGAGCGCCGCTCGCAACTGGCGATCGCCCGCCAGCAGCGCGAGGACACGGTGCTGACCTCGCCGCTCGACGGAATCGTCCGCGCGCGGATGGCGGTGGCCGGCGAGTTCCGCTCGGCCGGCACGCCCGTGGTCACGGTGGTGCGGCAGGATCCGCTGCGGCTGCAGCTCGGCGTGCCCGAGCGGAGCGCCGGCGGGATTCGCGCCGGACAGCTCGTGCGGGTCACCATCGAGGGCGACGAGACGACGCACGAAGGCCGCATCGTCCGGCTCAGCCCGTCGATTGCGGAAGGAACGCGGACGCTCGCCATCGAGGCCGCCGTGCCCAACCCGCACGCGCGGCTCCGGCCGGGCACGTTCGCACGCGCGGACATCGTGGTCGACGAGACCACGGCGCTTGTCGTGCCGCGGACCGCAGTCATCGTCTTTGCCGGCGTCGAGAAGGTGATGACGGTGGAGGACGGCACCGCGCGGGAGGTCCGGATCCGCACGGGCAGCATCACCGGTGACCGCGTGGAGGTGCTCGACGGCCTGACCGCGGATACCCTCGTCATCGTCGAAGGCGGCGGCATCGCGGACGGCACGGCCGTCACGGTCTCCGCTCCCTAGCCCTGGCGTCTCCCCACCATGCGCACGCTCGCCGCCACGTGCATCAAGCGCCCGGTCTTCGCCGCGATGATCATCCTCGCGCTGGGGGTCGTGGGCGCCGCCTCGTTCGCGCGCCTGGGCATCGATCGCTTCCCCGCCGTGGACCTGCCCACGGTGATGGTGCGCACGACGCTGCCCGGGGCCTCCGTCGAGGAGATGGAGACGCAGGTCTCCGACGTCCTGGAAGAGGCCGTCAACCGCGTCGAGGGCATCACGGAATTGCGGTCGGTGTCCGGCAACGGCCAGTCGCTGGTGATTGTCACCTTCGACCTCAACCGTGACATCGACACCGCGGCGCAGGACGTACGGGATCGCGTGGCGGCGGCCCTCCGTCGTCTGCCGCCGGACGTGGACCCGCCGCTCATCCAGAAACAGAACAGCGAGAACTCGCCGACGCTGTCCGTCGCGCTCTCCGGCAACCTCTCGATCCGGGAACTGACGGAGATCGCCGACAAGACCGTGAAGGTCGTGCTCGAGCGCTCGACGGGCGTGGGCGAAGTGCAGATCGTGGGCGGCCTCGAGCGCGCCGTCAACATCTGGATCGATGCCGATCGGCTCGCGGCCTACCGCCTGCCGATCGCCGAGGTCCGGAGCGCGCTCCAGCAGCAGAATGCGGACGTCCCGGGGGGCAACGTCACGACGGACGTCTCCGAGCGCACGCTGCGGACGATGGGCCGCTTCACGGACGCGTCGCAGTTCAACGACCTGGTCATCGCCACGCGGAACGGGCAGCCCATCCGCGTGCGCGACATCGGGACGGCCGAGGACGGCACCAAGGAACAGCGGTCCCTGGCCAAGCTGAACGGCGTTCCGGCCGTGGTGCTCGAAGTGCGACGCCAGTCCGGGGCCAATACCGTGGAAGTCATCGAGGCGGCCAAGGCCAACATCGACGGCCTCCGGGGTCAATTGCCGGCCGGCGTCACGATGGAGGTCGTCCGCGACTCGTCCACGCACATCTACGCCTCACTCCACGAGATCAACGTCCACCTGATCCTCGGGAGCATCCTGGCGTGCCTCGTGGTGTTCGCGTTCATGCGCGACTGGCGCGCCACGGTCATCGCGGCCGTCGCCATCCCCGCCTCGGTGGTCTCGACCTTCGGCCTCATGGCGGCGCTCGACTTCACGCTCAACACGGTCACCATGCTCGCGCTCGTGCTGATGGTCGGCATCGTCATCGACGATGCGATCGTGGTGCTGGAGAACATCTTCCGCTTCATCGAAGAGAAGGGGATGAACGCGTTCGATGCCGCACGGGACGCCACGGCGGAGATCGCGCTGCCGGTGCTGGCGACGACGCTCTGCCTCGTCGTGATCTTCATCCCCGTCTCGTTCATGTCGAGCATCTCGGGCCGGTTCCTCTACCAGTTCGGGCTGACCGCGGCCTGCGCCATCCTGGTGAGCCTGCTCGTCTCCTTCACGCTCACGCCGATGATGAGCGCCCGGATGTTCGGCGGACGCCGGCGCGATGCGCATGACGGGCACGGGCACGAGGGCTCCCACACGCGCGGGGGATTCTACGGCTGGATCGACCGCACCTACCACCGCGTGCTCGCGCTCGCGCTGCGGCGGCGCGCGGCCGTGGCCGCCGTGGCCATTCTGGTGATGCTGTCGAACGTGCTGCTCTACCGGCTCGTCCGGCAGGAGTTCATCCCGGGCGGCGTGGACGAGGCGCAGTTCGAGATGAACATCGTCGCGCCGGAGGGCGCGAGCCCGGCGGCCATGACCGAGGTGATGGGCGCGATCGAGCGGGACCTGCAGGCCATTCCCGCCGTGCGGCTGATGCTGAGCACGGTGGCCGGCGGGCCGCTGGGGACCGTGAACGAAGGGCAGGTCTTCGTCAAGATTGCCCCGCACGACGAGCGGGTCTTCTCGCTGACGCGCCTCGCGTGGGGACTGCTCACGCTCGACCCGCTGGAAGCGTTCCGGGGCAACTACTCGCAGCGCGACGTGATGCAGCAGATCCGCGCGAAGATGCGGGCCCACTCGGAGCTGCGCGTGGCCGTGCGCAACCTGCAGACCTTCAACATCGGCGGCGGCAACTTCGAGCTGGACTTCATCATCCGCGGGCCGGAGCTCGAGTCGCTGGCGCGCTACACGGAAGCGCTCCGCGATCAGTCGCAGGCGCTCGGCCTGCAGGACGCGGACACGACACTCAAGCTGAACAAGCCGGAGCTGCGCGTGCAGATCGACCGCGCGCGCGCCGCGGATCTCGGCATCCGTACGCAGGACATCGCCACCGCGCTGCGGTTGATGGTGGGCGGCGACCAGGAGGTGTCCCGGTTCCGCGACCCGCTCGTCGGCGAGGACTACGACGTGCAGTTGCGGCTGGTGGATGCCGATCGCCGCGATCCCGACACGATTTCGCGGCTCTACGTCGCCCGGAACACGGGCGAGATGGTGCGGCTCGACTCGGTGGTGCGGCTCGAGGAGGGACGCAGCCCGTCACGCGTGGACCGCTACGACAGGCAGCGGCAGGCCAACCTGCGCTCGGGGATCGCACCGGGCTACGCGCTGGCGGACCGGCTGGAGGCCGTGCGCGGCGCGGCCGCCGCGCTGGGCATGCCGGCCGCCTACACCACGGCCGTGTCGGGCCGCGGGCGCGAGCTCGAACGCACCTTCACGGAGTTCGGCTGGGCGTTCCTGCTCTCGGTCATCTTCATGTACATGGTGCTCGCGGCGCAGTACGAGAGCCTCATCAACCCGCTCATCATCCTGCTCGCGCTGCCCCTGTCGCTGCCCTTTGCGCTGCTGTCGATCTACCTGACCAACGACACACTGAACCTCTACTCCGCCCTCGGCATGCTGGTCCTCTTCGGCGTCGTCGCCAAGAACGCCATCCTGCAGATCGATCACACGCTCAACCTCAGGCGGCAGGGCCGCCCGCGGTACGAGGCAATCCTGGAGGCGAACCGCGATCGCCTGCGCCCCATCCTCATGACGACCCTGGCCCTGGTCGGCGGCATGCTGCCGCTGGCCCTCGGCAGCGGGCCGGGCGCGGAAGAGCGGCGGACCATTGCCGTCGTCGTGATCGGCGGACAGACGCTGTCCCTGTTCCTGACGCTGGTGGTGATTCCGGTCGCCTACTCCCTGGCGGATGACGGGGTGGCGTGGCTGGCGGCGAGACGAACGGAAGGCAACCCCGAAGGGTTGCCTCCACACGGACCCGATCCCGAAGGGCTGCCGGCGGCGAGCCCCTAGCGCGCCGGAATCGTCCAGTAGTAGACCTTGCGGCCGTCCACGTCCAGTTCCTTCTCGGGCTTCCAGTCGCCCATGTCGAAGGCGTGCGAGACGATGCGGGTGCCGGGCTTGAGCTCCTTCATCAGCTTCGGCATCAGCTTGACGTTGAGTGACGGCAGCAGGTAGAGGGTGACCACGGTCGCCTCGCTCAGGTCCTGCTCGAACAGGTCGCCCTGGACGATCCGGACGAGATCGCCGACGTTGTTCTTCGCGACGTTCTCGTTGGCTTCCTTGATGCGCTGGGGATCGATGTCGATGCCGATGCCGCGCGCGCCGTACTTCCGGGCGGCCGTCACCGGAATGCGCCCATCGCCGCAGCCCAGGTCATACACGATATCGTCCTTGGTGACGTTGGCCACCTGCAGCATCGCCTCGACGACCGCTTCGGGCGTCGGCACGTAGATGACGTCCGGCCGACGGGCCGGCGCCTCCTGGGCGGACACGACCGCGAGGCTCGGCAGGCTCGCCACGATCAGCGTGGCCACCAGGGCGAGTGAACGGATCGACATAGGTGACAACCTCCTGGGATCGAACATGAACGACGAGTATAAACCACGGTCGGTGTGGGCCCTGCCCGCGGGGCCTACGGCCGAGCGGGGTGCCGCGCGCGCCGCCTGGCTGGCCGCCGCCGGGCTCGCCGTGCTCGCCGCCCTCCTCGCCGGACCGGCGTTCCGCCACCTCCGCGAAGCACCGCCGCCACCGCCGGAGCCGCTGCGATCGGCGTGGGTGCCGCCGCCCGCGCTCGACCTCGGCGCCGGCGCGGAGCATCCCTTTGGACTGGCCATCGCCCCCGATGGCCGGCGGCTCGTCTTTCCCGCCGCGCGTGACGGGGACATCGCGCTCTGGCTGCACGATCTGCGAACCGGAGCAACCGAGCGCCTCCCGGGCACCGACGGCGCGGTGATGCCCTTCTGGTCGCCCGACGGTACGCGCATCGGCTTCTTCGCCCCGTCGGCCATCCGCGCGTTCGATGTGCCCGGCGGCGGCGTCTCCGAGATCACGGCCGCCGAGTCCGCGTGGGGCGCGTCCTGGAACGCTGCCGGCGATCTCGTCTTCGCGGCCGGAGAGCGCAGCGGGCTGCAGTGGCGTGCGGCCGACGGTTCCACGCGGACACTGACCACGCCGGACGCCGCGGCAGGCGAGACCGCCCACCTGCTGCCGGCCTTCCTCGACGACGGCCGGCACATCGTCTTCGTGGTGAGGGCGGAGGCCGCCGCGCGCCGCGGCGTGTGGCTGACGTCATCGGACGCCCCCGGCGTCCGCCACCGCCTGACGAACAGCGACGTGCAGGCGATCACCGCCGGCGGCCGGCTGATCTACGCCAGCGACTCGGCGCTCGTGTCCCAGGCGATCGACGCCGCACAGGGACGGCTGACCGGCCCCGTCGACGTGCTGGGCCTCGACGTGGGCCGCGGGCCGCGCGGCCAGCTCATGGCTGCCGCGTCCGCCGGCACCCTGATCTTCGCGCCCACCGCCCCGGCCCTGCGTCAGCTCGTCTGGATGGCGCGCGACGGCGGGATCATCGGCGCCGCGGGCGGCCCCGGCGAGTACGGGGCCCTCCGCATCGCCCCGGACGGCCGGCGCGTGGCCGTCACCGAGTTGGCGCCGCAACTGCGCACGCTGGACGTGATGATCATCGACGGCGCCCGGCCGGTGCCGGAACGCCTGTCGCGATCGACCGATGCCGACGATGACCCGGCGTGGTCACCCGATGGGCTGCGGGTGGCGTGGACCAACGCACGCCGGAAGGTGATGGTCAGGGGCGCGGGCGCCGTGCTGCCGGAGGAGACGATTGCCACGTTCGACGGTACGACGCGCGTCACGGGATGGACGCCGGACGGATCCGGCGTGATCGTCTCCAGCGTGGATCCCGCAACGCGCGAGGACATCTGGCTCATCCGGCTTCGCGGCGACGGCGCGCCTCGCAAGCTCGTCGCCACACCTTTTGCCGATGTGCAGGGAACCATGTCCCCCGACGGGCGATGGCTGGCCTACGCGTCTGACGAGTCGGGGATGCTGGAAGTTTACGTGGAGCGTGCCGAGGACCGCTCCCCTGAGCCCGCCACGCGAGTGCGAGTGACGAGCGGAGGGGGTAGCGATCCACGGTGGCGCCGGGACGGCCGCGAACTGTTCTTCCGGCGCGGATCGGAAATCCACGCTGCCATGCTGGCTGAAGGAAGGGGACAGATCGAAGTGACCTCGACGTCCATGCTTTTTGAGACGGAGGCGCCCGCCCGGTGGTTCGATGCAACCAGCGACGGACGCCGGTTCTTACTGAATCTTCACAAGTCGGCCGCGGCGCCAGAACCGGCCCGGCTCCTCCTGGAGTGGTCGCGCACGGGAGGGACGCGGTAGAACGGCAATATTAGATAACACGAACGGTCGTTCTATCGTAATAGGCTAACCAAATCTGTGGTATCGCAGAATGGATGTCCTCAGCCGCACACCACGCACAACTGGATCCGACCGGCGCTGGAACGACCGGCTACCAGGCGCACCTTACGGGGACCGATCGTGCTATCTTGCGGATTCATGGCGGCAACGGTAAGAAGATCCAGACAGGACGGCGCCCGGAGTCAGGCGGCCATCCTGGCGGCGGCCGTGGACCTGGCCTCGGTCCATGGGCTCGAGGGGCTGACCATCGGCGCGCTGGCGGCCCGGACCGGCATGAGCAAGAGCGGGCTCTTCGCCCATTTCGGCACCAAGGAGGCCCTGCAGCTCCGGACCATCGCGGCCGCGCGAGCCGTCTTCGATCGGGAGATCCTGCGGCGAGGTCCGGATGCTCCGCCGGGCATTGCGCGCCTCGTCACGCTCTCCGAGGCCTATCTTTCGTCTGTCGAACGCCGGGTCTTTCCCGGTGGGTGCTTCTTTGCCGCGGCGGCGGCGGAACTCGACTCCCGGCCCGGCGCGGCCCGATCCGCGGTGCTCCGGCTCGTGCGCCGGTGCCTGGCCCTGCTGGCCCGGGCGGTCCGCGATGCGCAGCGCCTCGGCGAGCTCGGTCCGCGGACCGATGCCGTGCAGGTGGCCTTCGAGGTCGGGGCCCTGCTGGCCGGCGCCAATGCCTGGTTCCTGATGACCGGGGAGGCCGATGCCCTGGCACGCGCAAGACGCGGCATCGAGTCCGTGTTGCTCCGGGAAGCGGCCAGCCGCTGACGCGGCCCGCCGCCCACGAGTCCCGCCTTACGAAACCCGCAGAGGCGGCCCTTCAGGGTCCCCTTCGCCAGAGATCGCCTCCGCCCCACGCGCCTCCGGCCCCACGCGACTCGGCCCGACGCGACTCGGCCCCACGAATCCCGTAGAGGCGACCCTTCAGGGTCCCCTTCGCCAGAGATCGCCTCCGCCCACGCGCATCGGCCCCAGGCGACTCGGCCCCACGAATCCGTAGAGGCGACCCTTCAGGGTCGCCTTCACCACAACTACGGATCGAACTCCACGACCACGGGACCATGGTCGCTCGTCCCCACCTCGCGCTGCACGACGGCGCTCCGGACACGCCCGGCCAGCGGCGTGGACGCGAGCACGTAGTCGATCCGCCACCCGATGTTGCGCTGCTTCATGTTCCGCCACGGCGCCCACCACGTGAACAGGTTGTCGTTGTCCGGGTCCTGCGCGCGGCCGACGTCCACGAGCCCGCGAGACAGGATCCGCGCCAGCGCCTGCCGCTCGTCCGGGCGTGCGCCGATCTGGTTGGGCTTCCGCTCCTTCGGATGGATGTCGCGCTCGGCCAGCGCCACGTTCAGGTCCCCGCACACCAGCACGCGCCGGCCGTCCCTCTCGGCATCCTCGGCCCACTGGTCGAGGGCACCGAGAAAGCGCAGCTTGGCGTCGTAGTCCTTGCCGCCGTTCGGGACGTAGACGGACGCCACGGTCACGGGACTCGCGCCGGCCAGGACGTCCAGCGTCGCGATGCGCTGCTCGAAGTCGAACGCCGGGTGTTCCACCGAGGGCGCCGCAACGGCGATGGCCCTGGACACGAGGAGCGCGACACCGGAATAGCCCTTCGCCCCGTGCCAGACGGACCAGTACCCCTCGACATCGCGCAGCTCGAAGGGCAGCTGATCGATCGACGCCTTGATCTCCTGCAGGCAGACGATGTCGGGGCGTTCGGCCGCCAGCCAGGCCAGCAGATCGCCCTGCCGCGCGCGAACGCCGTTGACGTTCCAGGTCGCGATCTTCATCGCCCGGCTGCCTCCAGGCTCGCGAGCACGCCGACTCTGCTGTTCATGCCGACCATGATACGGGCTCGACGGCGGATCGCCGCGCTACAGCGCCGCAGGGTCCGCGTAGTGCACGAGCAGCAGGTCGCTCCGGCGAATGGCGCGCTCGAGCAGCGCGGTATCCAGGGTGCGCTCCGCGTCCAGGCACGCGCGCACGGCCTCGACGCCGAGCACGGCACGCGCGATGTCCACCGCGCGCAAGACGTCCGGGAGTCCCGCGCCGCGATAGAGGGCCCACGACGCGAACAGCTTCGACGCGAGGTAGCGGCCGGCCACCGCGGACAGGCGCGGCCAGGCGGGTACGATCCGTGCCTCCCAGCCGCGCGCCAGGCCCTCCGGCGCGTGCGGCCACGAGAGGGGCGGGACCACCGCGGCCCGCGCGATCTCGAACAGGGCGACATCGGGCCGCGTCATCTCCTGCGCCAGCATCGCGGTCCGCTCGAGCCCCGCTCGTTCCCACGCGGTGACCTCCTCCCAGTCCATCAATCGGCGGCCGCCGGCCGCGAGTGGCGGCAGGGACTCCCGCGCATCGAGCCCTTCGGGGAGCCTCCCGTCAGCCAGCACGGGCGGGCCCTCGACGATCGTCACCGGTCCCTCCCATGCGACGAGCAGCGCCGCCGCGGTCGGGCAGTAGTGCGACAGGGTGACGCGCACGCCGCGCGGATCGGTCGCGCAGACGTACGGGAAGTGCTCGCACGAGGCAGGACGCCGTGCGTGGATGACGCATCCTCGCGGCGCACCCATCCTCCCGGGCGGCCGATGGAAGACGCAGTGCCCGTCGTGCTGGATCGCCAGCGTGCCGGCCACCTCGGGCGGTGCACCCGGCGCCTCCGTCAGCCAGGGCGTGACCACGGGAGCCACGCGGCCGGACGCGACGTCCGCGGCCACCAGGCGCGCGCGGTCCCGTTCCATCGGGATGGGCCAGCCCGACGAGCAGCACGCGCCGCTGTCGCGGCAGCGATAGCCGAGGTGCATCGAGAGCCAGAAGTGGCGCGTGGCGCGCGGGGGCGGACTCATGGCACTCTACGTCAGGTTCGGACACATGGAACGCATGAGTTCTCGCGCGCGGGAGTCCCGTTCACCCGCCCTCGCGACGGCGGGCCGCATGCTGGCCGCGTCGATCGCGGCGGCAGCGATCTCCGTCTCGATGAGCGGGCCAGTGCTCGCACAGGCGGCGTCGAACGACGCGCGCGTGCAGCAGTTTGTCACGGCGCTGCAGCAGGCGTCGATGCGCGAGGATCGCACGGCGCTCGCCGGCATGATGCGCTTCCCGCTGGCCGTGATGTCGTCCGGATTCCGCCTGCCGGTGGGAGACGCCAGGGCGTTCGGCGAACTCTTCGGCCAGATCTTCACGCCCGAGACGAAGGCGATCATCCAGCGGGCGCGCGTGCCGCGAGACGGGACGATTTCGCCCACGGTGGCCGTCGGGCCCGCCGGCGGCGCGGTGATCGAAGGTGCGATCGTGATCGAGCCCGTCGGCGACGGGCTCCGCATCACGCAGATCACGGTGCCTCCCGCGGCACCGTCCCGCGGCGGCACGGCATCGGCGGGCGCGGCGCAGCGCCTGTCGTTCCGCGCGGGCCGGCCCACGCAGGTGAACGGCGCCATCGATCCGGGCGGCCGGGACCTGTACGAACTCTCCGCCGGCCAGGGCACGCTGCTCGACGTCCGTCTCGACGGCGTCAAGGGCAACACGGTCCTCGTCCGCGTCATCGACGCCGCCGGCGCGCCGCTCGACGCGCGCGCGGACAGGGGCGCCCGCGTGTGGACCGGACGTGTCCCGGCCACGGCGTCCTATCGCATCGAGGTCGTGCGCCAGCCGGGCAGCGGGGCCGGTACGCTGCTCTACACCCTCGCCGTCGCGCTCAAGTGATCGACCGCGGCCTCCCGCAACAGGCCGAAGCCGAGGGCCCGAAGCCGGATCCCTAGAAATCGCTGGACGAGAGCGCCTTCTGCGCCTGGACCACGGCCGGCGACGCCGCGTCGGCGCCGGGCATCCCGACAATCTCCTGGTAGCGCTGCCTGGCGGTAATCGTGTCTCCCGCAGCCGCCGCGGCGCGCGCGAGCCCGAGCAGCGACGGCGTCCGCTTCGGCGTGCGGAGCAGCGCCTGCTCGAAGGCCTGGACGGCATCCCCTGCGCGGCCGGCATCGAGCAGCATTTCGCCGTAGAGCTCGAACGCCGGCTTGATCGGCTCGGGAGGACCGGACGGGGCGGCCATGGACTGCTCGACGTCCGCGGCCTCTCTGGCGGCGCGCAGGGCGTCGTCCTTCTCGCCCTTCGCCCACCGGAGGATCGCCCCGAGCTGCTTCTCGCGAATCAGGTGGGACTTTGCCGCGTAGGCCTGGGGCCCCCCGGGCACGGCCGCCGTGATCTTCGTGAGCGCGGCCTCCGCGGCCTCCGCTGTCGCAAGGTCCCCGTTCTTCGCGGCGCTGACGCCCACCACGTAGGTCCAGGTGGCGGATGCCGAGCCTCCGCCCATGCCGGGCATGCCCGGCATGCCGGCGTGGTCGCCCTCGTGCGCGGATGCCGGCGCGTCGAGCGTGAGCTTCTCCCACCGGGCCGTGTCGGAGATCAGCCGTGCGCGCATGCCCAGATAGCCGTCGCGGATCCCGCCGTTGGCCGGGTTCCGATCCGCCGCCTGCTTCGCCTGTTCCACGTTCCGCGCGGCCTCGTCCAGCCGCCCGAGCATCGTGTTCGCATAGGCGAGCCATGACAGCGTGTGGAAGTCCTCACGGCCCTCGGCGAGCTTGAGCCGCGTGTTGAGGTCGACGGCGGCCTTGTACGCGTCGACGTTCGAGCGGGCCGCCTCCTGCCACATCCCGAGCTGCACGAAGATGTGCGAGGGCATGTGGAGCGCGTGCGCGGCGGATGGCGCAATCTGCGCGTAGGCCCTGGCGGCGGTGAGGCCCAGGGGCGCGTGGTCGGGATCGTCGAACGAGTGGATCACGAAGTGCGCGGCGCCCGGGTGCTTCGGGTTGGCCTCGAAGACCCCCTGCGCCAGGGACGCGGCCATGGCCTGGCGCCGGAAGCCCGCGTCGCCGGGCCGCACGGTCCCGAGGAGCGACAACGCGTAGAACACGGTGATCTCGTGGTCATCCGGCCACTGCGCGTGCATGCGGGCCATGGCCTGCGCGTAGGCCTGGTCCCTCGTGAGCTTGTCCCCCGGTCCGAAGAGCAGTTCGTGCTGGGCCACGAGGAAGGCCTTCTCCTTCGGCAGCGCGGCCTTCGCGACACGGCCCTCGTGCGTCGGGTCGAGCCGGTCCAGGACGGTCCTCGCCGCCTCGACGTCCTGCTGCGCCCAGAGCGGATGGTTGTGGCTCATCGCCTCGCCCCAGTAGGCCATGACGAAGGCAGGGTCCGCCTTCTGCGCCTCCCGGAAGGCCTCGGCTGCCTCGTCGAACTGAAAGTTGTGGAGCGCCTTGACGCCGGTGAGGAACGGCTCCTGCGCGGCGGGCAGGCCGGAGGTCGGGAAGGTGATGGACCCGAACTCCTGCGACGACGGCCTCGCGGCCAGCGTCAGGAGAATGACCAATCCGGTGGCGACGGCGGCAGACCTGCTCATCAGGGACATGGCGTGGCTCCTTGCTCGTAGACGCCCGAAGTCTACTGTAGGACCCGGCCGGGGCCGAATGGGTTTACACTCCCCGGCGTTGGTCCCGATGCCGCGCCCTCATCGCCCGGCCTGCGTCCTCACGGCTGTGCTCTCGTCCCTCGTGGCCGTCGCCTGGGCCGCGCCGGCAGACGATGGGCACGACCTTGCCGCGACGCTGCGGATCGTGGGCGAGCGGGTGGAGCGGTACTTCGCGCGCGCGCAAAGCCTCGTCTGCCTCGAGACCGTCCGCCTGCGGCCCTTCGGCACCATGGCCGGCCTCTCCGCCCGCGGCCGGACGGTCGAGTCCGAACTGCGCCTGTCGTGGGGGGCGCCCGAGGAGCCCGCCGGCATCCTGGAAGCGAAGACCGAGCGGCAGGTGCTCAAGGTCAACGGGCACGCGCCGCGGAAGAACGATCCCAACGACTGCACCACGCCGGAGCGGCAGTCCACGGAGGTCCCGGCGCTGGCCATGCTGCTGCCGCAGCAGCAGCCGGCGCACGTGTTCACCTACGCGGGCATGGGCCGCGTGGATCGCCGGACCGCCATCATGGTGGATTTCGCCGTGCTCGCCGATCCGCTGGTGACGGTGGCGCTGGCCGACGGCCGCGAGGATTGCCTGAGCTTCTCGATCGACGGCGGCACGCGCGGACGCGTATGGATCGATCCGGAGACCTACGACGTGCTGCGCCTCGATCAGCGGCTGAGCGGCCTCGTCGAGGTCCCGCTGCCGCGGGCGATGGCATTGCGGAGCGATCGGCGCTCGTGGACCGTGGAGCGCCTGGACGTCTCGACGCGGTTCAAGCCGGTCACGTTCCAGGATCCCGACGAGACGCTGGTCCTGCCTGTCTCGACCTCCTCGTTCACCATCGCACGGGGAGCCGGGACGCCCCAGATGTGGACCAGCACCGACTACACGCAGTATCAGCGGTTCCTGACCGGCGGCCGCCTGGTGCCCTAGCCGCCGATCCCGTGCTGCTCGACCGTGCTATGTCTCGGACCGCCTGCGCTGCGGGTCGGCGGGGAGCCCGAGTTCTCGCCACCAGCGGTTCGCCGCCTGCAGCCGATAGGGCGCACGCGACAGCGGCAACTGGACCCGCGGGTCGTCGCCAGCCCGAATGAACGCACCCTCGCCGGTCAACGCGTCGCGGAGTGCCGCGACCTCCCGTGCTTCCCTGTCCCGTGCCATCCGTCGAATCAGAACCTTCGTTGCGGACTTCATCACCGTGCCTCCGAGTGGGACCGCGCGTCCCCGGGGGTGACACGTCGTGTCCATCGCTGCCAAGTTTTGCCACCGCGACAGGTGGCGATCACCGGCCCGGCGCGCTTCATGCTGCCCACCGGCCGTGACACCTGCTCCAGAGCAAGGCTGGTGCCATGTAAGCGGGACTGGCGCCGTGACATCCAATTCGATGCGTGTCTGCCAACCGAGCGGGGCTAAGGGCGGCGAGCGAAGAGCATCACGTCCGACGCCATCGTCACAACGGCGTCCGTCAGGTGCGCCACAGGCTCGGCCATCGGGGCCCGCGCGCCGCGATACGTGGTCCGCAGGAGCGCGACGAGCGCATCCGGCGCCAGGTGCACGCGCGCGCGGACCGCGAATCGTTCCACGAGCGCAAACCGGTCCGCATGCTCTGCGGCAACCTTGTCGGCCCTGTCCCGCAGGACGCCCCGGCCCTGCACAAGGGTGCGCAGTTCGACCAGGTCGTCGGGTGCCGGCACGGCGACGATCAGGAATCCTCCCGGCGAGAGCACCCGCGCGCACTCCGCCGGGTTCCGCCTCGCGTGCAGGGACAGGACGAGCCGGGCGGCCGCATCGATGATCGGCAGCCGGCGGTCCGCGTTCGCCACCACCCACGTGAGATCGGGGAACCGGCGCGCGGCGTGGGCCGCCGCCGCGGTGGACAGGTCGATCCCCACGCCGGCCACGGCGCGCTCCCGGGCCAGCGCACCGAGGGCGTCCCCCGTCCCGGATCCGAGGTCGACCACGCACGGGTTGTCCCCCAGTTCCAGCGCGACGGCGCGCCCGGCGACGGCGCGGATGAGGCCCTCGGCCAGGCCGGCCTCTCCGAGCGTGGCACGCGCCGCGACCACCGCCCTGGCGTCCCCGGCCGCGAGCGACCGCCGATCCTGCGGCTGGAGCAGGTTCACGTAGCCGCTCCGGGCGATGTCGTAGGTGTGTCCGCGTGGGCAGCTCAGTGTGCGTCCGCGGCGCTCGAGCGGAAGCGCGCAGCCCCGGACCGTGCAGGAGAGGAGGGTCACGGCGGGATCGTACCCCGGCGGAGCTGAAGCTCCGCCCTACGGCCCTCACGTGAAACGCCCAATCTCCTCTCGACACCACCACGGTCAGGAGAGAGAATTCACCAGTTCCGGGCGTCTCCCCCCAAGGACAGGCGGACCGGCATGCCCAAGAACATCATCCTCTGCTCGGACGGTACCGGGAACAGCGGCATCAAGGGCCGCGGGACGAACGTGTTCAAGCTCTTCGAGGCCGTGGACCTCAACGAGCACCGCACGAACCCGCTGCTCGACGCGCAGCTGGCCTACTACGACGACGGCGTGGGTACCAAGGGCAACACGCTGCTCAAGGTGCTCGGCGGCGCGACGGGCTTCGGGCTCAAGCGCAACGTCAAGGATCTGTACCGGGCGCTGGCGCGCGTCTACGATCCTGGGGACCGCATCTTCCTCTTCGGCTTCAGCCGCGGAGCCTTCACCGCCCGTACCCTCGCCGGCCTCATCGGTGCCTGCGGCATCGTCGACGGCGGCAGCTGCCAGACGACGCATGCCCTGCGGAAGGCCGTGGAGGCCGCCTACGTCGCCTACCGCACGCGGTACGCCAGCACGCTGACCATGGTCGTCCGCCGGCTGCTCGGGCGCCGGGACACGCAGCAGGCCATCGCCTCCTTCCAGACCACCTACAAGGTGCACACGAACGTCCCCATCGAGTTCATCGGTGTCTGGGACACGGTGGACGCCGTGGGCATGCCGTTCGCCCTGGCGAGCGTGGTCAACCGCTTCCTCTACCAGTTCAAGTTCCCCACGCAGACGCTCGGCAAGAACGTCGGACGGGCCTGCCATGCGCTCTCGATCGACGATGACCGCGTGGCGTTCGAGCCGGTCCTGTGGATGGGTCCGGACGAACGCATCGAGCAGGTCTGGTTTGCCGGCGTCCACTCCAACGTCGGCGGCGGCTACCCCAAGCAGGGCATGTCGCTCGTCGCGCTGGACTGGATCCTGAGCCATGCCGCGCAGTGCGGCCTCCGGCTGAACAAGGCGGACTGCGAGAACTACCGCGCGCACGCGAGCGTGGACGACATGCTCTACGACGCGCGGGCCGGCGTGGGACTCTTCTACCGGTGGGCGCCCCGTGACATCCGCCGCTACTGCAACCGGAGCGGCATCGCCCCGCGCATTCACCTGAGCGTCGCGGAGCGCGTGGCGCACGGCACCGACGACTACGCACCCGGCAACCTCCCGCCGTCGATCAGCGTGGCGACGACGCTGGTGGACGAAGCGGACCCCGACTACGCCATCAAGGAGAAGGTGCTCGGCCGCCGCGCGGAGGTCATCGAGCGCCTGCTCAGGCGGGCCCTCGACGGACGGTACCTGCTCGACGGCGTGCGGACGCATGTCAGCATCGGGGAAGGGTCCTACTGGTTCTTCTGCATCGCCTGGTTCCTGCTCGGCGTCGGCGTGCTGCAGCTCCTGTGGCCGGATGGCGCGGATGTGCGCGTCGCCGGGCCCGTGATCGCCGTCTCGATGATCTGCTTCCTGCTGGCGCGCGCGCTCGGCGCGTTTGCGGACCACGCGATGAGCGAAGCCTTCTCCGAGTTCTGGCAGCACCACCAGAAGGACCTGCGGCACGGCCTGCGGACGGCGCACGAGCACGCGCGCGAGAACAGCAGCCAACTGGACCTGGGCCGGCTGCGGCGCCGCGCCGTGCCGCGGCCGGACGCCGGCCCCGGCCGGGCTTCCTGAACCCGCCGCGCACGCCCGGCGGGTGGAGATCGTCGGGCCGGTGTATCCTGTAGGGCTGCGGGTCCTGCAATCACGCCACCCGACCATCACAGCCCTACTGCATCATGCTCAGAGCCGGAATCGTCGGACTGCCGAACGTGGGCAAGTCCACCCTCTTCAACGCGGTCACCCGCACCCGCAAGGCGGAAGCCGCCAACTACCCGTTCTGCACGATCGACCCGAACGTCGGGACCGTGACGGTGCCCGACGCGCGGCTGGAGGTCCTGCGGCGGATCGCCGGCACCCAGGTCGTGATCCCGGCGGCGATCGAGTTCGTGGACATCGCCGGCCTCGTCAAGGGCGCCAGCCAGGGCGAGGGGCTGGGCAACAAGTTCCTCACCCACATCCGCGAAGTGGATGCCATCGTCCAGGTGGTCCGCTGCTTCGAGGACGATGACGTCCACCACGTGGCCGGCCGGGTGGACCCCGTGCGGGACATCGAGGTGATCAACACGGAGCTGATGCTCTCGGACCTCGACACGGTCGTCCGGAAGCGCGAACGGATCGGCAAGGACGTCAAGCGCGGCGACAAGGGCGCCGCGGCCGAGGACGCGGTGCTCGCGAAGATCGCCGACGCCCTCGATGCCGGACGGCCCGCGCTGACGGTGGATCTCACGCCCGCGGAGCGGGCGATTGCGCGCCAGCTCTTCCTGCTGACCGACAAGCCGACGATCTTCGCGTGCAACGTGCGGGAGTCGGACATGGCCACCGCGGACACCAACGCGTTCGTGGTCGCGGTGCGGGAATACGTCCGCACGCACCTGGCCTGCGACGCCGTGGTCATCAGCGCGCAGATCGAGAGCGAGCTGGTGGACCTCTCCGAGGAGGAGGGCGAGGCCTTCCTCCGTGAGCTCGGCGTGGCGGAGAGCGGCATCGGCGCGCTCATCCGTTCGACCTACCAGCTCCTGGGCCTGCAGACCTACTTCACCGCCGGCGAGAAGGAAGTCCGCGCCTGGACGATCCGGCAGGGCGACACCGCGCCGCAGGCGGCCGGCGTCATCCACTCCGACTTCGAGCGCGGCTTTATCAAGGCGGAGACGGTGGCCTACGAGGACCTCGTCGCCTGCGGATCGGTGGCCGCCGCGCGCGAGAAGGGCCTCTACCGCATGGAAGGCAAGGAGTACATCGTCAAGGACGGCGACGTGCTCCTGTTCAAGTTCAACGTCTGACCGGCGGACGCTGCCGGGGCTCACGAGGAGTCCGGGCTAGAATGGCGCCCGTGGGAGGAGTCATGTTGCATCGTTCTGCCGGAGCCCTCTGGTTCGCGTGCGCACTCGGACTGGCGTCCATCACGCTGCCTGCCGCCGCAGGGGCACAGGCGCGCGCCGCGGACGGCGTCACCATCGACGACGAGGGACATCCCCAGTACTCGACGTTCTCCCTGTGCGCGATCGACCCGGCCACGGGACAGGCCGGCGCGGCCGTGACGACGCGCGTGCCGTTCGTCGGCCGTGCCGTGCCCTGGGTCCGCCACGGCGTGGGCGCCGTCTGCACGCAGGCCTCGACGGTCGTCGAGTACGGCGTGCGGGGGCTCGACCTGATGGCCAGCGGCGTCGCGCCGGCGGCCGTCATCGAGCAGTTGCTGAAGGATGACGAGGGGCGGGAGTCCCGGCAGCTCGGCATGATCGACATGCAGGGCCGATCGGCGGCGCACAGCGGCAAGAACAACGGCGCCTGGGCCGGCAGCCGCCAGGGGCGCAACTACACGGTGCAGGCCAACATCATGGTCGGCCCGGACGTCGTGGAGGCCGTCGCCGCCACGTTCGAGTCCACCGAGGGGACGGGGATGCCGCTCGCGGAGCGCATGATCCTCGCGATGGAGGCGGGACAGGCCAGGGGCGGCGACCGCCGGTGGGGCAACCTCCAGTCCGCGGCAATCAAGGTGGCGGACCCGAACGATCCGGGACGCGGCGGCGATCACCTCGCCCTCGCCATCGAGGTCGGCGAGCACGCGGAGCCTGTCGGCGAGATGAAGCGCATCTACTACACGACGGCCCGCCGCCTCGGCTATCGCACCTTCTCGCGCATCGAGGGGCCGGACGTGATCGAGCTCAAGCGCATGCTGCACGCGCTCGGCTACTGGCGCCCGAATCTCGAGCGCTTCCCCGACGCGCCGGCGGTCAACGCCCTCCGCAACCAGGAGCTCCGGAAGAGTGACCCGGCCGAGTTCGACAAGGTGGTGGCCGGGCAGCGGCGTGCCGCCGCGGAGTACACCCGCGAGTACGCGCAGTACGACGCCGAAGCCATCGCCGCGGTGGACAAGTTCCGCGCAGAGCGGGAGATGGACTACGCGGGCACGCCGGCCGGTCTCGTCGACGAGCGGCTCGTGTCGGCGCTGAGGCGCGCCTACCTGGAGAAACAGCGAGCCGGCAGGCCGCAGTGACCCCGGACTTCGGCGGCATGGTGATGACTCCCCTGCCGCCGACCCACACGGCCGGGCTCTTCCGGCCGCTGCTCGCCGAACTGCTGCCGCTCCTGCGGGACCTCGACCCCGCGGACTGGAATCGTCCGACGGTGGCCGGTGCCTGGCAGGTGCGCGACATCGCCGCACACCTGCTCGACGGCGACCTCCGCCGGCTGGCCGCCGCGCGTGACGGCCACCAGCCGCCCGTCGACACCGTCATCGCCTCGGATCGCGACCTGGCCGCGTTCATCAACGGTATCAACGCCACCGGTGTCGCGTTCGGCAGACGGCTCAGCCCGCGGCTGATCGTCGACCTCCTGGCGGTCACCGGAGACTGGGTGGCCGACCTCGTCGAGCGGCTGCCACCGCACGGCCCCGCCGTCTTTGCGGTGAGCTGGGCCGGCG
>CAZUGF010000001.1:117613-138121 GCA_964619705.1 uncultured Bifidobacteriaceae bacterium | reverse complement strand
GTCGAGCGGCTGCCACCGCACGGCCCCGCCGTCTTTGCGGTGAGCTGGGCCGGCGAGGCCGCCTCCGAGAACTGGATGGACACCGGCCGCGAGTACACGGAGCGCTGGCATCACCAGATGCAGGTGCGCGATGCCGTGGCCCGGCCGCGCCTGCTCTCCCCGCGATGGATGGAGCCGCTCCTCGACATCTCCGTTCGCGCGCTGCCTCACGCGTTCGCACAGGTGAACGCACTCTCCGGCACGACCGTCACGCTCGCTGTGCGGGGCGAGACCTCCGGCGCCTGGACACTCGCGCGCGGCGATGCCGGCTGGCAGGTCTGCCGCGGACGTCCCGCCGAGCCCTCGACGACGATCGGCCTTGCCGCGGACGATGTGTGGCGGATGTTCTACAACGCGCTGACACCCGAGGAGCTGGGCCGGCGCGTGACGATTGCCGGTGACGCGCGGCTGGCCGCGCCCCTGCTGCGCGCGCGATCGGTCATCTTGTAGCGGGGTCCTCCGAAGCGCCGCATCGGGTCGTCATCCAGGCGTGCTGGCCCCCGCACCGCCGGCGTGTCACGATGGGTCATGTCCTCCACTCGTCCTGAACCCTGGCTGCGTGGTCCCGTTCCGGGAATCCCGGCCCTGCTGCAACCGGCGGCCCACGCCCTGATCATGTCCATCGAAGACTGCGAGGCTGCCGTGTCGGCGCTGACGCCCGAGCAACTGTGGACATCCCCGGGAGGCGCCGCAAGCGTCGGCTTCCACCTCCGGCACCTCGCGGGCAGCACGGACCGGCTGCTCACCTACGCGCGCGGCGAGGCCCTGGACGGCGCCCAGCGTACGGCCCTCATGGCGGAAGCGGATCGCACGGCGCGTCCGGCCGCGGCGGAGCTCCTGGCCGGCTGGCGCGCCGCCGTGGACGCCGCGCTCGCCCGGCTTGCCGCCACGCCGGAGGCCTCGCTGACGGATGCGCGGACGGTGGGCCGCGCGCAGTTGCCGTCCACCGTGCTCGGCCTGATCTTCCACGCCGCGGAGCACGCCTCTCGGCACACGGGCCAGGTGGTGACGACCGCGAAGATCGTGCGCGGGCTCGCGTGATCCGAACGCGCCCGGACGACGTGTAACGATCGGCGGCCGGCTCACACCAGTGTGCAGCGGGCCGCCAGCCTCCGGCGGCCTCCCCCTGGAGCCGCCATGGACAACCGCCGCGACCGCGATCCGTCCCTGCCCGACGATACCGCGCTCGGATGGACGCTCCTCTTCGTGGCGTGCGAGCTCGGCGATCCGAGGGCCGCGGACTTCCTGCTCCGGACCGCGAGCCGGCGGCCGGCGCGTCCGCGTTATCCGCCGGCGCCGTTCGAGTCCTACACAGGAGATCTGCTCAAGCGGCTGCTGGCCGTCAAGGCGCTCCACGCGATTGCGCGGCAGCATCCCGCCGTCCGGGACCACATCCTGCAGATTCTCATCGCGCCGCCTGACCTGTGCGTCTACCTGGAGGCGGTGGCGGCCGCCGAGGATCTGGGCATGGGATCGCCGCCGGAACGCATCGTGCTCGCGTAGTCCACGGGCCCGCGGCCACACGGGCCGCATGCGGCGGGTGTACGCTGGCATCCATGGGCGCCACGCCGGCCCGCCTCCGTCACGCCTCGCGCGCGTTCCTCGCGACGGCCGTGGCCGCACTCGTCACCGATGCGCTGCTCCAGACCGCGCTCGGCGCCATGTCGGTGCGGGAACCGGGCGGGGGCGCGCCCTGGTGGGTGGCCGCGCACCTCGTGGACCGCGGACGATGGGTCGTGTTCGCCGCGCTGCTCGTGGCCGCCTCCTGGCGTGTCCGGACAGGTGCCGGGAGCGAACCGGATGCCGGCACCATCTGGCGCAGCGTGGGTCTCTGGGCCATGGCCGTACCGGTCCTGTGGACACTCGCCGGCTGGCTCGTCACGGCCATCGTCTTCACCGCCGCCCGGCGGTGGGACATCGACGGGCGCGTCTTCCTCGAGCCGTCCTATTACCGCGTGCTCCTCGCGGCCTACACGCCCTGGCTGCTCGGCGGTGCGGCAGCAATCGCGATGAGCCGGCACGTGGATTGACGCGGTCCGTGCCCGCTGCGGCATCATAAGGGTATGACCTCCTACGTGTCCGTCAAGGTGTTCAACAGCGCCGGGCAGCTCGTCGGTCCCATCGACGTCCCGCGCGTGGAGAAGACCGATGCGGAATGGCAGCAGCAACTGACGCCGGACCAGTTCCGCGTCGCGCGCGCGCACGCGACCGAACAGGCGTTCTGTGGAACCCTCCTCGACAACAAGCAGCACGGCGTCTACTCGTGCGTCTGCTGCGGCCTGCCGCTCTTCGCCTCCAATGCGAAGTTCGACTCCGGCACGGGCTGGCCGAGCTTCTTCCAGCCTGTCGCCGACGAGAACGTCTCGGTCCGTCGCGACAGCAGCTTCGGCATGGTGCGCGTCGAGGTCCTGTGCACCCGGTGTGATGGACACCTGGGCCACGTCTTCCCGGATGGGCCGCCGCCGACCGGTCAGCGCCATTGCGTCAACTCCGAGTCGCTGACGTTCACCGGCGTCGACGACCTCGCGTCGCTCGCGGACCCGGACGCGCCGGCCTGAAGGCGTCCCGCCGTCGGATCGGGCGGCACGCTGTCCGCGAGATTCTGTGCAAACCGGCGGATTGGACGTGGGAGCGGACGCTATAATCCGGCCACTTCGTGGCTCCAGCCTCCGGAACCCGCGTGGCGTCGGCCACGCGCATCATCTATCTCGTCACGATCGCCGCGCTCGTGCTGATCGCCGCGCTCAGTCTCGCGATCTATCGATCGGCCGAGCGTGACGCGGTCGCGGCCTATTCCTCGCAGCAGCTGGCGGTGACGGGAGCCGTCGCCTCGGCCATCCAGTCCGAGATCGACGCGCTGTCCGAGCGGCTCCGGCTCTTCGGCACCCTGCCGAGCGTCCAGATGCCGAGCGTCGAGTACGTGGGCGGGCGCGTGAACGCCGCGTTCGGCCGCGATCGCCGGGGGCTGGTGACGGAGGTGGCGCGCGTCGACGCGACCGGCCATGCCTACCACTGGTCGACCGACGGACGGCTCATCGTCAACGGCGCCGTCACGCGCGTGGACGCGGACATGCGGGCACGCGTGGCGGACCGCGCGCACGAGGGCGACGTGCTGCTGGCGCCGGTGTGGTGGCAGGAGACGGCGCCCGCACACCTCCGCGCGCTGGTCACGCCCGTGTGGCGCACGGCGTCGAGCCTGGAGATTCCCACGCCGCCGAACGACTTCAACGGCATCCTGGCGCTGGTGATCGACGTGCGGCGCCTCGCGGAGCTCTATCTCGGCCGCGCGTCGACGGACCTCATCGAGGATCGCCAGCTGATGGAGATGGGACGGGGCGGGCCGGCCGTGGTCGTCGGCGCCACGGGCGGACGGTTCGTGACGGGCATCTCGACGCACGTCGACGATCAGGCGGCCGGCACGACGGTCATCGACGGCCCGATCGGCCGCCGCG
The DNA here is from genome assembly GCA_964619705.1 of uncultured Bifidobacteriaceae bacterium. Classification (GTDB taxonomy): domain Bacteria; phylum Acidobacteriota; class Vicinamibacteria; order Vicinamibacterales; family UBA2999; genus VFZN01. Next base: position 134,630 of record CAZUGF010000001.1, on the reverse strand, counting down.
TCCACTCCTGGTCGCGCTTCATCGCCGCCGACCACACGTGGCTCGTGGAAACCTCCGCCCCCTACGAACGGATCACGGCCCGCGTCCGCCGCTCGGCGTTCGGTCAGCTCTATCTCACGCTCGCACTGTTCCTCGCCGTCACGCTGGCCGCGTGGCTGCTGGTCCGTCGCGAGCGGCGGGCGGAGGAAGAGCGGGGCGCCCTGCGGCTCCAGCTGGCGCACGCGCAGAAGATGGAAGCCATCGGCCGCCTGGCCGGCGGTGTCGCGCACGACTTCAACAACATGCTGACCGCCATCCTCGGCTACGCCACGCTGATCCTCGAGGAAGCCCCGCCGGCCTCGTCCATTCACGAGCACGCAGACCAGATCCGCCGCGCGTCGGAGAGCGCCTCCGGCCTCACGCACAAGCTCCTCGCCTTCGGCCGCCGCCAGGTGCTGCAGGCGGAGCCGCTGGACCTCGGCGCGATGTTCGAGTCCCTCCTTTCGCTGGTCGGCCGCGTCATCGGCGAGCGCATCGTGATCGCATCCGATGCCCAGCCCGGGCTGTGGCCGGTCGTCGCCGACCCGGTGCAGGTCGAGCAGTCGCTCGTCAACCTGGCCATCAACGCCCGCGATGCGATGCCCGAGGGCGGCACGCTGCACGTCCACGTGCGCAACCACCCCTGTCCCGAGGGCGAGTTGCGCGACGGCTACGTCGTGCTGCCCGGCGACTACGTGCAGGTCGTCGTCCGGGACACGGGCGTCGGCATGGATGAGACGACGCGCAAGCGGATGTTCGAGCCGTTCTTCACGACCAAGCCCAAGGGCAAAGGTACGGGGCTCGGGCTCTCGAGCGTCTACGGCTTCGTCAAGCAGAGCGGCGGGTACATCAACGTGACCTCCGCCCCGGGGGCGGGCACCACGATCGAGCTCCTGCTGCCGCGCGCGCCGGCTGGGCGCACGCCGAAGGTGGAAGCCGTGTTCCCGGCCGCGGCCGTCTCGCCCGTCCGGACCGGCAGCGCCACGATTCTCGTCGTCGAGGACGAAGACGCCGTGCGGGCGCTGGCCGTGTCACTCCTGGAACGCCAGGGGTACCGCGTGATCCAGGCCGCGAACGCCGGCGGCGCGCTCCGCGTCGTCGAACGGGATCGCGAGCGCATCGACCTCCTGCTCACGGACGTCGTCATGCCGGGCATGCAGGGCCCGGAGCTCGCGCGGTTGCTGCGTCTCGAGTACCCCACGCTGCCCGTTGTCTTCATGTCGGGCTACGCCGCGGAGGAACTGACGGACGAGATGCGGCGGGATGCCGTGCTGCTGCCAAAGCCCTTCTCCTCCGCGACGCTGCTCGACGCCGTCGGCGGCGCCCTCGATCGACGGTCCGGCGACCCTGACGTCATCGGCTGACGCCGTCGCCGCGCGGGCCGTCGGTTCCGGCACGGCGCGGCGGCGCTGACAACCGGGGCTCCGCGGCGATCGTGCGGCTCAGCGGGCGCGTTCCACGAAGCCGCGTCTGTTCGCGGGCACGGCCGTCGCGTGCCTCACCGCAGGGGCGGCGTGCTGACGGGCGGCCGCCGGTGGCGTGTTACCTGTTCGTACGCGTGCGCGAGGTCGAGCAGCGTGGCTTCGGACCACGGACGGCCGAGAAGCGTCAGGCCCGCGGGCAGCACGCCTCCGCGGGTGTAGCCCATCGGGACCTGCACGGCGGGAAACCCTGTCGTCGGTGCGAAGAACTGGCTGTTGTCCCCGTGCGGCGAGTTCAGGTCGCCGATGAGGCGCGGGGGATTGCTCCAGGTCGGGTAGACGAGCGCGTCGAGGCGCTGCGCGTCCATCAGCGCCAGCACGGCCCCGCGCACCCTGTCGCGGTACTCCCGCTCCGCCACACACGCCGGCGAGTCCGGACCGTTCACCGGCCCCTGCTCGGCCTGCTCCAACTGGCGGCGGACACCGGGGTGGAACCGGCCGGACCCGACGACCTCCGCAAGACTCTTCATCGGTATGCGGTCGCCGTGTGACGCCAGGTACGCGTTGATGTCGTGCTTGAAGCCCATGCACGGCCCGAGGCCCTGGGGACGGCGGATCTCGGCCAGGCCATCCACGGTCGCGGGATCGACGAGGGTCGCGCCCTCTCGTGCGAGATCCGCGAGGGCCTGCGCGAACACCTGGACGATCTCGGGATCCGTCGTGTCCGTCGGCGGCACCTCGCCGGGCGCCGGACTGCCGGCCGTGCTCCGCTCGTAGGCCTGGCGCAGCACGCCGATGCGCGCGGTCCCGAGTCCGCCGCGCCCGAGCGCGGAGACGTAGTCCTCGCGCGGCCTGCCGCGGGCGGCGGCCGTGGCGGGGTCGTCCGGGTCCTCGCCCGTGATGACCTGGAACACGGCGGCCACATCGGCGACCGTCCGGCCCATGGGACCGGCAATGTCCGCGAGCAGGTTGAGCGGCATGACGCCGGCGCGGCTCGTCAGGCCCATGGTCGAGCGGAGACCGACGAGGGCCTGGTGCGACGAGGGGCCGCGGATGGAGTTGCCCGTGTCGCTGCCGAGGCCGATCAGGCCGAAGCTGGCGGCCACGGCGGCAGCGGTGCCTCCGCTGGACCCGGCTGTCACCCGGTCCAGCGCGTACGGGTTCTTCGTGTAGCCGGGCAGGATGGAGCTCACCGTCTCGTACGGACTGAACGCCCATTCCGCCATGTTGGACTTGGCGAGGACAATCGCACCCGCTTCCTTGACGCGCCGGACCAGGAACGCGTCCCGGGTGGAGACGAAGCCCTGGAGCGCCAGCGATCCGTTCGCGCTCTGCAGGCCGATGGTCTCCATGTTGTCCTTGACGATCATCGGCACGCAGTGCAGCGATCCGACGGGCCCGCTGCTGGCGTATCGGCGATCGAGATCGTCGGCCCGGGCCAGCGCATCCGGGTTGATGACGATGAGGGCGTTCAGGGCCGGCCCGTTACGGTCGTAGGCCTCGATCCGGCGGAGGTACAGCTCCACGAGAGCGCGGCAGGTCAGGCGGCCCCCGGCCATCGCCGCGTGGACGCCGGCAATGCTCGCCTCCGCCGCCACGAAAGAGGGCGGGGCCTGGGCAAGAGGTGCGGCCGCCACGCACGCCGCGAGGACGGCTGCCGCCACAATCAGACGGTCACTCATGGCGCTCACTGTACTCCCGGCGTCCCGCCCGATGGCAGGCTCACCTTTTTTGCTACCATCCCGGGATGCGCAGTCTTGCCCTGGCGTTCTGGCGCCACGGGCATGGCGTGCCTGCGCCAGAAGGGCGTGCAGGTGCTACGGCATCGGTCCCTGGCCGGCCGAATGTGACGGGACACAACCGGGACTGATACGGTTACATCGAACCCTGATGACCAGACTGCGTACGTTGCTCATCCGCCCCACGGCGCACAGGTGACTCATGACACGTGGTGTCTTCTTCGCTTGCCTCCTCCTCACCATGGCCTGCAGCTCCTCTGACCGCACGTCGACGCTCACGTACCCCGCCACCGCCAGGGGGGACGTGGTCGACGACTACCACGGCACGCCTGTGCCGGACCCGTACCGGTGGATGGAAGACCTCGACGCGCCGGCCGTCGCCGAGTGGATCGCGGCCGAGAACGCGGTGACGGATCCGTACCTCGCGGCCCTTCCCCATCGCGACGCGCTCAGCGCCCGCCTCACGGCCCTCTGGAACTACCCGCGCGTCAGCATCCCGTTCGCCGAGGGCGGACGGCTCTTCTACGCGCGGAACACCGGCCTGCAGCGGCAGGCGCCCGTCTACATGCGCGCCAACTGGGCCGCCGAGCCACGCCTCGTCATCGACCCGAACAGCATCTCGGAAGACGGCTCCGTCTCCCTCGCCCAGTACGCGCCGTCACCCGACGCCAGGCTCCTTGCCTACGGCCTCTCGGAAGGCGGCGCCGACTGGCGGACCATCAGGGTGCGCGACATTGCCTCCGGCAAGGACCTCGACGACGAGGTGCGCTGGATGCGCTTCTCCAACCTCTCGTGGACGAAGGACGCCCGGGGCTTCTTCTACTCGCGCTATCCCGAGCCCCCCGCAGGCAAGGTTCTCGAAGCCGCCCTGTCCGGACAGGCGCTCTACTATCACCGCATCGGCACGCCGCAATCGTCGGACCTCCTCATCTACGAGCGCCCGGACATGCCGGGCTGGCTCATCGGCGGCGGCGTCACCGAGGACGGACGCTACCTCCTGATCTCCATGGCCGAGGGCTCGGGCAACGAGAACCGGCTCTACTACGCGGACCTGCGTAACGCCAGGACCCCGAACCTGAAGGCGGCCATCACGCCGCTCATCGAGACCGACGATGCGGAGTACTCGCCCATCGGCAATGCCGGCCCGGTGATCTACCTGCGCACCGACAGGGACGCGCCCAACCGCAAGGTGATTGCCGTCGACCTCAGGACGCCTGACCCCACCGCGTGGAAGACCATCGTCCCGGAACAGCAGGATGCGCTCGAGAGCGTGGCCCTCATCGGCGGGCGGATCGTCGCGCAGTACCTCGTGGACGTGCAGAGCCGGCTCCGCCTCTTCGGCCTCGACAGCAGCGACCAGGGCGAGATTGCGCTGCCCGGCGCCGGCACCGTGAGCGGCATCAGCGGGCGCGAGGATACGCCGGACATCTGGTACAGCTTCAGCTCACCCCTGATGCCGTCGACGGTCTACCTCTACGACCCGTCCGCGAAGCAGAGCACCGCGTTCGACCCGCCCACCCTGCCGGTGGACATGAGCCAGTACGAGACGGTCGCCGGTTTCGCGACGTCGAAGGACGGCACGCGCGTGCCCTACTTCCTCACCGCGAAGCGCGACCTCCCGCGTGACGGCAGCAACCCGACGATGATCTATGGCTATGGCGGCTTCTCGGTGACCACGCTGCCGACCTACCGGCAGGACGTGCCGGCGTGGCTGGAGATGGGGGGCGTGTGGGTCACCGTCAGCATGCGCGGGGGATCCGAGTACGGCGAGGCGTGGCACAAGGCCGGCATGCTGGAGAAGAAGCAGAACGTCTTCGACGACTTCATTGCCGTGGCCGAGCACCTGGTGCAGGAACGCGTGACGTCTCCCGCGCGGCTCGGCATCATGGGCGGATCGAACGGCGGCCTCCTGGTCGGCGCCGTCATCAACCAGCGGCCCGATCTCTACGCCGTCGCGCTGCCCGCGGTCGGCGTGATGGACATGCTGCGCTACGACCGCTTCACCGGCGGCCGGCTCTGGGTCGGGGAGTACGGCTCCGCGTCCAACCCGGACCAGTTTCCGTTCCTGATCAAGTACTCGCCCGTGCAGAACATCAGGACCGGGACCTGCTACCCGGCAACCCTGGTGACCACCGCGGACCACGACGACCGCGTCGTGCCGAGCCACTCCTTCAAGTACGCGGCGGCGCTGCAGGCCGCGCAGGGCTGCGACAAGCCCGTGCTGATCCGCGTCGAGGTCGCGGGGTCGCACGGCTACCGGCCGACGGACCGGCTGATCGCGGAACGCGCGGACCAGTGGGCGTTCGCAGCGCGCCACATGGGCGTGGACTAGCAGCGCAGCGCACAGCCCCCGGGCGGCGAGGCGCGGGGACGCGCGCCCCGTCGCAGCCCGGGGATGGACTCCGGGCCGCGCCGCTACTCCTCCCGCAGGACCACGATGGGATCGACCCGTGACGCCCGGTAGGCCGGCAGGAGGCACGCCATCGCGGCCACGGCGCCGATCGTGCCGACCACGCCGGCCATCGTCAGCGGATCCGTCGGCTGCACGCCGAAGAGCAGCGAGGCCACGACCGTGCTGAGCGCATAGGCGCCCGCCAGGCCCGCGGCGACCCCGATCGCCGTCAGCTTCAGTCCCTGCTGCAGCACCTGGCCGAGGACGCGGCCCTGATCCGCGCCGAGCGCCATGCGGATCCCGATCTCCCGGCGCCGCTCGGTCACCATGTAGGACAGCACGCCATAGGTGCCGATCGCCGCGAGCAGCAGCGCCAGGCCGGCAAACGCACCGAGCAGTTGTGCGAGGAGCCGCTGGCGGCGGATGGACTCGGCGAAGACGTCGTTCATGTCGCGCAGCCGTACGACGGGCACGGACGGATCCGCATCGCGGACGGCGCCTTCGACGACGCTCGCGAGTGCCGCGGGCGGCAGCGTGGTCCTGAGCGCGACGTTCATGGTGCTCGGCGCCTGTCCGACACCGCCGGAGAGCGACAGACGGGCCGTCTGATCGACCAGGAAGTAGAGCTCCGTGCCCGTCTTCTGGTCCACGCCGCCCTGCTTGACGTCGCGGGCCACGCCAATCACCGTGAACCAGGGAATCTGCCCCGGCGGGCCCGACGGCCTGACGCGCTGCCCGATCGGGTTCTGGCCCTGCCAGAACGTGTTGACGAACGTCTCGTTGACCACGGCGACCGGGCCTTCCGCCGTCGCGTCGGTGGCCACGAAGCCGCGCCCGTCGACAATCGGGATGCCCATCGTCTCGAAGTAGCCGTTCATCACCTGCTGGTAGTAGTCGACGTTCTCGAACGGACCATCGGGCGGCGCGGTGTAGTTGTCGATGTCCGTGTCGTTGGCGTTGACCGGCCGGTTGGGCGGCAACCCGGACATGGCGGACGCGCCCTGCACGCCGGGCAGCGCCCGCAACCGATCGAGGAGGCGCTCGTAGAGGCGGGCACGGTCAGGGGGCTGCGGGTAGTTGACGACGGGCACCGACAGCGAGAAGGTCACCAGCCGCGACCGGTCGAAGCCGGCGTCCACCGAGGCCAGGTTGTAGACGGTACGGACCAGCAGCGCCGCCCCGATGACGAGCATGACGGCGAGCGCGACTTCGGCCATCACCAGGCCATGCCGCACGTGATGGCGCGCCGCGCCTGTCGCGCCGCGCGCCCCGCCCTCCTTGAGCGCCGCGGCCAGGCCGCGCACGCGCGTGTGCAGGAGGGGTGTGAGGCCGAAGACAATGCCCGTCCCGACGGAGATCACGAGCGTGAAGATCAGCACCGCCGGATCCACGCCGACATCCGCCGTGCGCGGCAGGCTGTCCGGGAACATCGCGAGGATGGCGTCCACGCCCACCACGGCCAGCACGAGCCCGAGCAGACCGCCCGCCACGGACAGGATGACGCCTTCCACCATGAACTGCCGGAGCAGGCGGCCCCGACCGGCCCCGAGCGCGGTGCGGACGGCGAACTCGCGGTGCCGGGACTCCGCGCGCGCGAGCAGCAGGTTGGCGAGGTTTGCGCACGCAATGAGCAGGACGAATCCCACGGCAGCCTGCAGGACCCAGATGGCGCGGCCTGCGGTGCCAATCACCTCCTCGGCCACCGGCTTCATCTGCAGCACGTGTCCGGCTCCCGGACCCGCGCTGGCGGAACCCGTGGGCATCGGGGCAAACACGTGTTGCTTGACGCCCGTGCGCTCGCCCCAGCTCGCCATCAGCGAGTCGAGCTCGGCGGCGGCCTGTTCGCGCGTCACGCCGTCCTTGAGGCGCCCGATGAGATACAGGAAGTGGCTGCCGCGGTTCTGCCGGTTGGCCGGGTTGAGACCGAGGGGCAGCCAGATCTCCGTGCGATTGTCCGCCACGTCCACGCCCGGAGGCATCACGCCGACAATCTCCCGGCGCACGCCGTTGACCTCCACCATGTCGCCCACGACGGCCCGGCCGCCGAACGCGGCCTGCCAGAGTTCGTGCGAGAGGATGGCAATCGACGGCGGCGCGGGCGGCGGCGTACCTGGGGGTCCCGGCTGGCTCGTCACGTCGGTCTCGCCGCGGGCGAAGAGCCGGCCCTGCGAGGGCTGGATGGCAAGCGCGCGCAGCAGGTCATCGGTCACCGACGCGGATCGGGCGCGTCGCGGCCTGTCAGCGGCCGTCAGGTTGACCTCGCCTGTCGCGTAGGCGCCGACCTCCGCAAAGGACTCGTTCAGCTCGCGGAACTCGAAGAACTCGGGCGGCGAGATCCAGAACTGATCGAACCCCAGGTTCGGGAACCGGCTGCTCACGAACATCAGCTGATCCGGCTGCGGGTAGCCGAGGGGCCGCAGGATCACGCCGCTGACAATGGAGAAGATCGCCGCGTTGGCACCGATGCCGAGCGCAAGGGTCAGGACGGTCACGACGGCAAAGCCCGGCGTCCGGATCAGGCCGCGCACGGCGTGGCGAATGTCGCGAAGCAGTTGGTCCATGGCTGACGGCTTGGACGGAGCCGGCCGTCAAAGGGTTCGGGCTGCTAAGCTGTGCCGGTGCGGACGGTCGCCGTTCTGGCAGCACTCACCGTGGGGTGGGGCACTGGCACCATCCCCCCCGATTTCACGGCCATGGCTGCCACCCAGGCAGAAACTGCCGCGACCTCGGGGGGAGTGGGGCCAGTCCCGGTCACATTCGAACTGCCGGTGACCGGCGGCGAGACCACGATCGAACGGCTGGGGATTCGTCCGGAGGAGCGGAGCGTGGCGCTCGTGATCATGGCGCGGGCGCTGCACGGGGTCGCGACGACGACGAGTGCCAGCCTTGCCGTCACGTTCACCGAGATCTTCGGCCCGGTGACACTCTCCACGCTCCCCCCGGTGCCGCACGGCGACAAGACCGCCGTCGTCCTGGCGCCGTTCTCCGCCGCGTTCTGGCGCGACGTCCTGCAGGTCGACGCGTCCGCCGACCTCTTCGCCACCATCGTCAAGCAGCGCGGCGCGCTCCTCGTGGCTGCCGGCGCCCTGCACACCGACGCCGACACGCGCGCCTGGCTCAGTGGCCAGCCGGCGCTCGTCCGCGATGTCGTCCGGCTGTGGCCCGGCGCCTTCGCCGTCCTCGCCCCCGGCCTGTCCGTCACGCGCGAAGGCATCCACGTCCCTGGAGACCCGGACGCATGGACGGCACTCGCCGGCGGCGCGGCGCCCGCACGCCCCGCGGACTTCCTGCGGCGCATCCTCGCGCGCGACAACGGACACCTGGCGCGCTTCTTCGCGACCCTCGCCGGGCTCGACGCCGCAACGCGCGACGCACTCCTCGTGCCGCTCGCCGGCGAAACGCCCGCGCGCACGCTCGCCGACCTCTACGACCACGCCCGCCGCGGCGAGCCCCGCTGGCCGCCCAACGCGCACCCGTTCCAGTTGAGCCAATCGGACCTCTTCTCCGTGCTCCGCGGGCTCACGGACCTCGACCCCGCCGCCCCGTCTGGACAGGGCGGGCTGTGGCCGGCGCTCCTGACCGCGCGCATCGGCTCACGACGCGATGCCGCGGCGCTCCTGACCCGCCCGCCGGATACACCCGTGTTCGCGTCCACCGTCCGGGCCGTCCTCCAGGGGCACCTGCGCGACAGGCGCGATCGGATCACGATGGTCGCCCTGGCGCGCCGCATCTGGAACGAGCAGGCTCCGGCGGTGGAACAGGCGGACGCCGTCTACGCACTCGGCCAGTACCGCAGCTTCCGCGCACTCCTGGTGACGCTGGACCGCATGGACATCCCCACGCCCGCGACGTGGGCCGCGATGGTCGACGCCGCGCGCCGTGCCGATCGCGGAGGCGGGACCGAGCGGGAACAACGTCTGGCCATCTTCCAGGGCGCCGTGGCGTGCGTCGAGCGCGCGTGGATGGCGGGGAGCCTCTCGACGGAACGTGCCGACCACGTCCTCCGGGCGCTGGCGGATGCGATCGTGCGGACGCCCTCCGTGGCAGGCGCGACGGCCGGATGGCTGGTCGAGACGCTGATGCCCGCGCTGCCGCCGCTGGAGCGGCCGGATCGCTACAGCGGCAGGACGGCTTACGAGTCCCGCCTGATCCAGGCGCTCGCCGGGCCGCCGTCCACGCCCGGGACGCGCGTTGAGTGGGAAGGACTGGCCTATGCCGTCGACATCCCGGCGGCGGAACACGAGCGCATCCTCCGCATCCGCGCGCTCATCCCCACGCCTGGCCTGGACACCGCCCTGAGCAACGGAAGCCCCGCAGACCTCGCCGCCGCGCTCACCGCGCTGGCCTACGCGCCGGCACTCGGCGATCCGGACGGGCCGGTGACGCTGAGCCCGGATGTCGCGACACGCCACGACTTCGGGCGCTCGTCGGGAATGGCATCGAGCAGCGAGATCGCCTGGGCGCCGCCCCAGGAACGCAGCGGCACGGGCGCGCCCTGGCGCGTCAGCGGCAGCCTGCTCGGTCTCGATCTGGCACTCGCGCGCATCGCGCTGAGGCGCCTCTCCCTCGACGAGATGCCGGCGATCCCCACCATCAACCTGAACGATCAACTGACGCTCGCCCGCACCGCCGTGTCGATGCGGCCGGCTACCCTGGACGATGAGGTCCGGGACGGGATGGCGGACGCCATGGGCAGGGGCCGCGCACGCGTGGCGGGCGCGGGCACCGATCTGGAGCAGGTCGACATGCTCGCTGCGGAAGTGGCGATGAGCCGCGCACAGCGGCAGACGCTGGCCTGGACGCTGGCGACGAGCGGAACGGATACGGCCAGGCTGTTCAGCCTGCGCGACCTCCTGTGGCTCGGCCGTGGCGGTCTCGACCCGCAGGCGCTCGCCCCGTGGGGCGTGCTGGCGGACACGGTGGACGGCCGCGTGCGGCCGCGGTTCGACCGGCCCGTGGCATGGGACACCCTCGCCGGACGGCCCGATACGGGCGGCCTGGCGACCGAGGTCCCCGACCTGACGCTCCGCCTCGTGGAGGAAACCGCTCGCCTCCGGCTGCCCGCCGCGCTGATTCCGTCCCTCCTGCTCTACGCGACCCAGGACTACTGGCACGAGGTCGAGGCCCGGTTTGCCGACGACTGGCCGGCCATGGCGCGAGGCGCGGCCATGCTCGGGCCGAACCGGATCGAGGACTACGTCGCCGCGATTGGCGGCGACGGTCCACTCCGGCCGCAATAGCGATAGAATCCAGCCTCGGCCACGACCATGCGAACGCGCTCCGGCCTCATCGTCGTGCTCCTGGGCGCCGCCCTGTCAGCGGGCGCGCAAACGCCGGACCTGTCGCTCCGCATCGTCTCGCCGGGTCCCGACACCTATCTCTCCGGCGCCGTGCTGCTCAAGGCCGTGATCGATCCGCCGCGGCGCGCCCGCGAGATCGAGCGTGTCCTGTTCTATGCGGATGGGCGGCTCGTCTGCACGGTCGAGGATCCGGCCATCGCCGAGTGTCCGTGGGATGCGGGCGATGACGTCAAGGAACACCTGATCCGGGTCGTCGCGGATCGGCCGGCGGGCGACCGCCTCGTGGCGGCCACGCGGACCAAGGGCCTGGAGCACGTGGAGAACGTCACCGTCGACGTCGTACAGGTCACGGCCGTCGTCACCGACGGCAGCCGGTTCGTCAAGGGCCTGAATCGCGAGGCGTTCCGGCTGCGCGAGGACGGCGTGCCGCAGGAGATCGTGCACTTCTCGAACGAGGGCTCGCCGCTCGAGATCGTGATGGCGGTGGACGTCAGCCAGAGCATGGCGCCGCACATGCCGCAGTTGAAGAACGCGGTGCGCACCTTCCTGACGGCGCTCGGTCCCGACGACAAGGTGACGCTCGCCGCGTTCAACGACAACCTGTTCACGCTCGCGCGCCGTGAGAGCGTGGCCGCGCAGCGCCTGCGGGCCGTCGATCGCCTGGCGCCCTGGGGCGGCACCGCGATGTTCGACGTGATCGTGCGCGGCGTGCAGCTGCTGTCCCGGCAGCCCGGACGCCGGGTCCTGGTCGTGTTCTCGGACGGCGACGATCGGACCAGCCACGCCACGATTGCCAACGTGGAAGCGGCCATGCGCGCGTCGGACGCGACGCTCTTCATGGTGGCGCTGGGCCGCGGGGCACGCGAAGCGCAGCTCCGCTCGGGCATCCAGCGGCTCGTGACACTCAGCGGCGGCCGCGGCCTGTTCGTCGAGCGGAGCGACATGCTCGAAGGCGCCTTCGCGGATATCGTCGAGGAGCTGTCCAACCAGTACCTGATCGGCTACCAGTCGACAAACGACACGCGTGACGGCGCCTGGCGCGAGATCGCCATCGATCTGCCGCGTGCCGGGCACACCGTGCGCGCGCGCCAGGGATATCGAGCACCCGGAGGACCGTGATGGCCGGCGACCGGACGGCGCGCATGCACGGACCGGCGCGCGGCCTGCCGGCCTGCCGCATCGGCCTGCTCTGCGTACTGGCCGGTGCGCACACGCTGAGCGCGGGCCAGTCCGCGCCGCAGGCGCCGCCCGTCCAGTTCGGCGCCAGGACCGAACTCGTGCTCGTGGACGTCAGCGTCACCGACGGTGACAGCCGCCCCATCCTGGATCTGTCCGCGGCCGATTTCGACCTGCAGGTGAACGGGCAGGCGCGCGTCATCGCCTCGACGCAGTTCATCTCGACCGTGCCCGACGCCGCGGCGCCACCCCCGCCGTCCGATGCGCCCTCCTCCAACGACGCACCGACCTCCGGGCGCCTGATGCTCTTCATCGTGGACGACGGGCACATCCGCGTGGGCGGCGCGCAGGCCATCATCCGGACCGGGGAGATGCTGCTGGATCAGCTCGCACCCGGCGATCTCGTCGGCCTTGCGCGCATGCCCACGGGCATCGGCAGCGTGGAGTTCACCGCGGACCGTGAGCGCATCCGCGAAGCGCTGCGGCGGCCGGCGGGGACGCCGGACGGCCCGGGCGGATCGCGGCAGGTCCAGATCGGCGAGGCGTACGCGCTGGAGATCGGCGACACCACCGCGTGGCAGCAGGCCGTTGCCCGGGAGTGCGCCGGGCTGACCGGCATGGCCGTCGAGTCCTGCGCGGACATGCTCGAGGTCGAAGCCAGGAACACGCTCACCGAGGCCAGCGCGCGCGCCGCGCAGACGCTGCGCTACCTCGATACGCTGTTCGTCCGCATGGCACGGCTCGAGACGCCGGTCAATGCCATCATGATCTCCGAGGGGCTGTTCCTGGGACGCGCCCCACAGAGCATGGTGGACGTGTCGCGCCGTGCCGCCGAAGCGCGCGTGACCCTGCACATCGTCAGGCCGGCCCAGTCGATGATGGACGCGTCGGTGGCCACGTCCGGAGGCCTGCAGACCTCGTTCAACGACTACCTGATGCGGGACGGGCTGGAACAGCTCGCGAGCCAGACGCGGGGCCGGATGATGCAGATTGCCGCCGGGACGGGCGCGGGCATCTTCGAGCGCCTCAGCCGCGAGCTGTCCGGGTACTACCTGATCGGCTTCGAGCCGACGGAAGCGGATCGCACGGGGCGGCAGCGCCGGATCCGCGTGCAGGTCCGGCGCCGCGGGGTCACCGTGCGCGCGCGCCCGACATTTGCCCTCGCCCGGGAAGGCGACACCACAGCCGACGCGGATCGCACAGCAGGCCGCGAACCCGATGCCGTGGTCAAGGAACTGCTCACCGCGCCGCTACCCGACCGCGGGCTGCCGATGCGTGTCGCGACCTACAACCTGCCGGACGCCGGCGACCCGCGCGTACGCGTCATCGTCTCCGCGGAGATCGGCGACACGGCACGCGAACCGGCGGAGTGGCAGGTCGGTGTGCTCGTGCTGGACCGGGACGGCAAGCAGGCCGCGGGCAGTGTCTCGCGCATGACGCTCGCGCCTGCCAGCCCGCGCGTCGAGTCACCGCGGCTGCTGCAGACATCCGTGCTGCTCCCCGCCGGGGAGTACTCGCTGCGGATCGCGGCCGTCGACGATGAGGGACGGGCCGGGAGCGTGCACCACACGATCCGGGCCCGGCTGACGCGTACGAGCGGCCGGCAGGATGTGTCGGACCTGCTCGTCTCCTCCCAGCCGACGCCTCCGGAGAACGCCCGCCTCGCCCCGGCGCCCTCCGTCGACACCGAAGGCGTGTCCTTCCAGATCGCCGTCGCCGGACAGAGCAACGCGCAGCTCGCGAACACGTCGGTCACGATTCAGGTGGCCGAAACCGAGGCGAGTGCCCCCCTGACGTCGGTCGATCTCCCGCTCGCCAGCCGCGAGGGCGCCGTCCGGACATTCGGCGGCGTAGTCCGCCTCGGCCTGCTGCCCCCCGGCGAATACGTCGCCCGCGCCATCGTGACCACACCGGGCCAGCCCGACACGCGCGTGGCACGGACGTTCCGCTTCGATCCGGTTGCCGGCCTGCCCGTGCTCCCTGACGATGCAGACAGCGCGCCGGCGCCATCGGTGGACGAAGAGGTCCTGCCGCCCCCGCCGCCGCGCATCTCGGTCAGGCTGCCGCGCTTCGATTCGGACAGCGTGCTCGAGCCGGAGGTCGTGCGGCCGTTCCTCGAGTCGCTGGCGTTCATGTATCCGCCGTCCCCGGCCGCAGCCGACGTCCTGGAGCGCGCGCGCGAGGGCCGCTTCGAAGCACCGGCGCCGCAGAGCGACGCGTCCCCCGCGGATGAAGCCACGTTCGCGTTCGTGCGCGGGCTCGGCGAACTCCAGAAGAAGCGCTACGCGCAGGCCACGGCGTGGTTCCAGGTCGCGCTCCGGAGCGCGTCCGACTATCTCGGGTCCGCGTTCTACATCGGCGTCTGCCACGCGGCAAGCGGCCGGGATGCCGAAGCCGTTGGTGCCTGGCAGATGTCCCTGCTGAGCGACGCGGCCGATGTCATCTATCCGCCGCTCGTGGACGGGCTGCTGCGGCTCGGCGACGGGTTGCAGGCACTCTCGTTCCTGGACGAGGCGCCGGGCGCCTGGCCCGATGCCGACAGCCGGGATCTGCGGCAGGCCACCGCGGAAGCCATGACGGGCGCCTACACGCCGGCGCTCGAGAAGCTCCACGTGCTCCTCGACAAGCAGGAGGACGATCTGGACCTCACGTTCCTGGCGCTGCAGGTGATGTACCGCGCGCGGCAGGAGAGCGGCGCGATTGGCGAGGTCGACAGCGCGAAGTTCGCGGAGTACGCCGCCCGCTACATTGCGGCCGGTGGTCCGCAGGCCGCGCTCGTGGCCACGTGGCAGAAGTTCATGATCAGGCGCTAACCGCCGCGCGCCCGGTCCTCGTCACGTGCCGGTCCGCCGCCACGCGTCCGGCCGTCGTCAGGCGCCGCAGGTCCCGTCCGCAGGCACGGCCAGTACCGCGGCGTCCTGGAACGCCTCGACCGCCGAGCGGATGGCCGTTCGCCGGGTGGCGTCCGTGCGCCAGATGGCGTAGACGTGTCGGCGCAGCGTCGGCTCCGAGTGCAGGATGGCCACGCCGGCCGGCACCGGGACCCGTCCGAGCCGCGGAATCACCGCGGCTCCGAGACCTGCCGCGACCAGCGCGAGCTGCGTGGAGTACTCCGACGCCGAGTGCGCGACGCGCGGTTCCTGTCCACCCTGCCGCAGCGCGTGGATCAACCAGTCGTGGCAGATGGACCCCTCCTGCCAGCTGATCCAGGCCTCCGCGGCCAGGTCGCCGAGGTCCACCGTGCCCCTGCCGGCCAGCGGATGGCTCGCGGGCAGCGCGATGTCGGCGACGTCGTCCAGGATGGGCGCGCGCGTCAGCCCGTCGGGAAGCGGCAGCGGCGCGTTGAACCAGTCCTGGGCGATCACGAGATCCAGGTCGCGCCGGACGAGGAGCGGTACGGCGTCGCCCGGCTCGAGTTCCCGCAGCCTGGCCTGGAGCTGCGGGTGCCGCGTGCGTAACCCGGCCAGGGCCGACGGCGCCAGGCCGCGCGCGGCGGTCGCGAACACCGCGATCGCCAGCTCGCCCGTCACGGTGTCGCGATGCGCCTCGAGTTCCGCCTCGGCCTGTTCGAGCGTGCAGAGCACGCGCTCCGCGTGCGAGACGAGCACGCGGCCGGCCTCCGTCAGCCGGACGCCGCGCCCCTGCTTCTCGAGCAGAACCTGACCGACTTCCCGTTCGAGCTTGGCCAGCTGCTGCGAGACGGCCGAGGTCGTCACGTGGAGCGTGTCCGCAGCCGCCAGGATGGAGCCGTGGGCGGCAACCGCGTGGAGGGCACGGAGGCGTTCGACGTTTAACATGTAAGCAATTCTAACGTGTATCAAAAAAACTATTCACTTGTTCTACGCGTATTTCGCGGCAATCGTTGAGTCCATGACGTCTGCAAGGCTCGTCGACTGGGTGCTCCTGATCGTGCCCGGCGCGATCTGGGGGACCTCGTTCCTGTTCATCGCGGAGGGGCTGGAGGCGCTGGCGCCGAACGGCATCACGTTCCTGCGCCTGGCGATTGGCTTCCTGACGCTGTCGCTCGTGCCCGGGGCGCGGCGCGCGCTCCATCCGGGTGACGGCCGGGGGACCGCTCTGCTCGGCGTCATCTGGTTCGCGGTGCCGCTCAGCATGTTTCCGTTTGCCGAGCAGCACGTGTCGTCGGCGCTGACGGGCATGCTCAACGGCGCGACGCCCATCTTTGCGGTGGTGGTGGCCAGCCTGGTGGCGCGGCGCTGGCCGGCGCGGTCGATCCTGCTCGGCGTCGCCACCGGGGTCGTCGGGGCGGTGGTGATGGCCCTGCCCGGGCTGGACGGCGCGAGCTCCGCGGCCGGGATCGCGATGATCACGTTCGCGCTCGTCTGCTACGGCGTGTCGCTGAACGTCGCCCGCCCGCTGCAGCAGCGCAGCGGCGCGCTGCCGGTGGTCTGGCGCGCGCTCGGCATCGGGATGGTGCTCACCGCACCCCTCGGGATCCCGGACGTCGTGGACGCGCGATGGACGACGACGGCGTTGATCTCGATGGCGGCACTGGGCATCCTGGGGACGTGCCTGGCGACAGTGGTCATGACGATCGCCGCGGGCCGTCTCGGCGCCAGCCGCGCATCGGCCACGCTCTTCCTGGTCCCCGTCGTCGCGCTCGTCCTCGGCATTGTCGTGCGGGGGGAGCAGGTGTCCCCGATCTCCGTGCTGGGCGCGGCCGTGTGCCTGCTGGGCGCGTGGATGATCCGCCAACCCGAGCGCCGCTCATCGTCTCCTGATGGGCCACCCTGCCGGCTGAGCACATGGCACCGGCTGGTCCGGATCGCCCCCCTGCTCTCGCGCCAGCACTGAGGCGGGCGCCCCTGAAGGGCTGAGGGGGCAGGCGCCCCTGAAGGGTCGCCTCTACGAGTTGGGGGTGTGGAGGCATTGGGCCGGTCGCCTCTACGAGTTGGGGGTGTAGAGGCGCCCCTTCAGGGGCGCCTGACGAGCCAGGTCGCCGCAACGGAC
>CAZUGF010000001.1:106247-117513 GCA_964619705.1 uncultured Bifidobacteriaceae bacterium | reverse complement strand
CGCAACGGACCGCGTAGAGGCGCCGCCCCTCGGTGGGCCGAGTCATTGGGCCGGTCGCCTCTACGAGTTGGGGGGGGTAGAGGCGCCCCTTCAGGGGCGCCTGACGAGCCAGGTCGCCGTGAAGGACCGCGCAGAGGCGACCCTGAAGGGCTGGCAGGTGACCCTGATCTCGTGACAATCGGGGCTTTTCAACGCGCTGCCCCTACGACCGTAACTGTCTGAATAGACATACGTTACTGTCTCTGACAGAAGTATTACAGAACCGCTGGTGCGCAGCTGATAACGTCGGCTTCGCACACATATGGCACAACCCGTCACGCAACTCTACGGCCGCAAGGTTTCCACCGGCGTCAACTGGGTCACGGTCATCGCGATGACCGCGTTCCACATCGGCGCCGTGGCCGCCTTCTTCTTCTTCGACTGGGGCGCGATTCTGGCCATGGTCGCACTCTGGTACATCTCGGGCAGCTGGGGCATCGGGATGGGCTATCACCGCCTCCTGACGCATCGCGGCTTCAAGACGCCGAAGTGGGTCGAGTATTTCCTGACGCTCTGCGGCACGCTGGCCCTCGAGGGCGGCCCCATCTTCTGGGTCGCCACGCACCGGATTCACCACCAGCATTCGGATCACGAGGGCGACCCGCACTCCCCGCGCGAGGGCACCTACTGGGCGCACATGGGCTGGATCATGACCGGCAAGGCCATGCACCACGACACGTCCGTCCTCAAGCGCTACGTCCCCGATCTGGCCAGGGACCCGTTCCACGTCGGCCTGACGACGTGGCACTGGGTACCGCAGGTCGTGGTCGGCCTCGCGCTGCTGGCCTTCGGCGGCATCCCGTACGTCCTCTGGGCCGTCTTCTTCCGCACGGTGTTCGGCCTCCACTGCACCTGGGCGGTCAACTCCGCGACGCACCTGTGGGGCTCGCGCCGCTTTGCCACGCGTGACGACTCGACCAACAACTGGCTGGTCGCGATGTTCACGTGGGGCGAGGGCTGGCACAACAACCACCACGCCCACCCGGTCTCCGCACGCCACGGCCTCGCCTGGTACGAGGTGGACATCAACTGGATCGGCATCAAGACACTCGAGAAGCTGGGACTGGCGTGGGACGTCAAGGTGGCCAAGGTTTCGCAGCGGCTCGAAGAAGAAGCCGCCTGACCGCCGCACAGGGGAGCGGGGCCGCGGGCCCCGCTCTTTGTTTCGGGCCGCGGAACTGGCACACTCTGGACAGATCCCGTGACCCGCCGCCAGACCGCGACCATTGCCTTCATCGTCCTCTGCGTCGTCCTCGTGGCGGCGGCGGTCTCGCTCAACATCGGCTGGGTCCTCGTCAGCGGCCGCCGCGTCCTGCCCCTCGTCCTCGGCATCCTCGCCTTCGCGCTCATCATCGCGGGCATCGTGGTCTACACCGTGTTCCTGGTGCGGGAACTGCGCCGCACGGAACAGCACGACGCGTTCATCAACGCCGTGACGCACGAGCTCAAGACGCCGATCGCCTCCATCCGGCTCTACCTCGAGACGCTGCAGGCCCGCGACATCGGCCAGGCACAGCGCGATGAGTTCTATCGCATCATGCTCTCCGACACGGACCGCCTGCAGCACACGGTCGAGCAGGTCCTCAAGGCCGGTATCGCCGGCCAGCGCCCGCGGCTGACGCACCGCGGCCCCGTGGACATTGCCGCGCTCGCGACCGAGTGCGTGGAGACGGCGCGCCAGCGGCATCACCTGCCGGACAGTGCCGTCCAGCTCCGCGTGCCCTCGACGGGCGCGGTGCTGGTCGACGGGGACGTCGACGAGCTGCGCACGGCGCTCTCGAACCTGGTCGACAACGCCGTCAAGTACTCCCTCGATCACGTGCAGGTGAACGTCGAGGTCGCCGCGCCGGCGCCCGACAGCGTGTGGGTCCGCGTCCGCGACCGCGGCGTCGGCATTCCGCGCTCGCAGCTCAAGCGCGTGTTCCACCGGTTCTACCGCTTCCAGGCGCACGGCTTCAAGGTGAAGGGCACCGGGCTCGGGCTCTTCATCGTCAAGTCGATCGCCCGCCAGCACGGCGGCCGCGTCTTCGCGCAGAGCGAGGGAGAGGGCAAGGGCGCGACCTTCACGCTGGAGCTCCCCCGTCTGGTGCGCGGGTGATCGCGTGCCGCTTCCGCCGCCACGGCCGCACATGAGCCGCCTGCTGGTTGTTGAAGACGAGGTCCACCTCGCCGACGGCCTGCGCTTCAATCTCGAAGCCGACGGGCACACGGTGGACGTGGAGATGGACGGCGCCAGGGCGCTCGACCGGCTGCTCGGTGCGCCGGACGCCTATGACGCGGTGATCCTCGACGTGATGCTGCCCGGCAAGGACGGCTTCGAGATCGTCCACGCCCTGCGATCGGCGGGCGCATACGTCCCCGTGCTGATCCTCACGGCCCGCAGCCGGCCCGAGGACGTGCTCAAGGGCTTCGAAGCCGGCGCGGACGACTACCTGCCCAAGCCGTTCGAGCTCGCCATCCTGCTCGCGCGCGTGCGGGGCCTGCTGCGCCGCGGCGCGTGGGCGCGCGAACGCCAGGCCCCCGCGGCCGGTGAGACGCGGCGGACGCTCGACTTCCAGGGCCGCGTCCTGGACCTCGACGCGTTGGAGCTGCAGGTGGACGACAGGCGCTACCAGCTCACGCAGATGGAGTGCGACCTGCTCGCGTATCTCGTGCGCAACGCCGGCAAGGCCGTCTCGCGCAAGGCCATCCTCGAGGACGTCTGGGCCGTCCGCGAAGACACCGACACGCGCGCCATCGACAACTTCATCGTCCGCCTCCGGCGTTATGTCGAGGACGATCCCACCAAGCCGCGCATCCTGCTCACCGTGCGCGGCATCGGCTACAAGCTCCTCGCGCAGTAGGCCGCGCCGGGAGCAGCCGGACTGGCGCTATCGAATCGGGCGCCGCCGACGGGGACGACAGCAGACGCGCACGCCTGCACACCGAGTCCTGCCCGGGGTCACCTCGGCGACGGCTGCCAGACCAGTCGGAACAGCAGGAACACGGTGCGCTGCGTGATGCGGAAGTTGTCGTCCGACACGACGACGAGCGTCCGGCTGCCATCCGGCAGCGCGGGACCGAAGGCCATGGCCTCGAAGTTGTCGAGCAGCGCCAGCTCCGCGGGCAGCCGGGGGACCAGCGTCGCCAGGTCGAGCACGCGGGTCTTCACCGCGCCCGGCCGCGTGGAACCCTGCAGGCTCTCGACGTCCGACACGTCGGCCGCGTCCGCGACGCTCACGTGGTAGATGACCGCGGTGTTCGCCACCCCGGTGGCATTGGCGCGACAAGCGCGCTCGAGGGCGAGGAACGTCGTCTCGTCCAGGGCGAGCAATTCCGTCAGGCCGTTCTCCCCGTCGTCGCAGATCTCGTCGAAGCCCGGGACCTGAGCCGTGGGATCGATCGGATACAGCCATTGGCGGCCGGGCTGCCAACCGGACGGCCCTGGGAGGAACTCGATCAGGCGTCCGGGACCGCCGCGCCCTTCCGAGAAGGGCCGCCGGTTCCGGATCGCCCACGGCGCGTCCCCGCGGCGCGGCTGCTCGATGCCGGCCACGAGCCGACCATCCGGCGTTCGCGTCAGGCTCTCGACGCCCTGGTTCTCCCGGACGCCCGGCACGTCATCGTCCAGGGTGAACATCCGCGGCCACGGCGTGACGGTGGTAACCACGAGGTCGGGGCCGAACGACAGCAGGGCCGGCGACCACGTCTCGATCGGCGCGTCGGGCCGGCGCACCCGATGGCCTTCTTCCACGGCCACGAACGTCCCGTCGGGCAGGGCCGCAATCGCCTCGAGGTCCGCCCGGTGCACCAGCCGTGCCTCCACGCCGGGGCCGGGCACCAGCGGCTCGACCGCATCGACCGTGACGGACAGGCGCCCGTCCTCGAAGCCGATGCGAAGCCGCGCCACGCGCGCCGCCTCCCGATCGTCGACGATGGCCATGTAGCCGCCTCGCGCGGCGTCAGGCGCAAGACCCGAGATGCTGCCGAAGTGGCGTGTGCGGTCGATGCCCGGGAGGATCGGCTGCGCCGCGAACACCTCGGCGGCCAGGTATTCCAGCGCGGGCACGCCGGCACCCGGAGCGGCAGGCCCCGGATCGGGCGAGGCGTGCGGCGCCCGCGCGCCGGCGCAGCCCGGCAGGCCGCCGGTCACGACACTCATCACCACGGCCGCTCCGGCAAGCGCCGCGCGGCCGGTCAGGCGTGGGAGAATCGGGGTTCGGCGGTTCATGTGTCTCTTCGTCAACTGCGGCCGGGGCAGGACGTGCCCGGCCGCCTCCGTTCGGGTCCGCACGGATTCTGACACGAGGCGGACCTCACAGAGGTGCAACATGACGCGTTCACTTGTCGCCGTCGCGGTTGCCGCGATGGCGTTCGCTCCCCTGACGGCGGCGGCACAGCCGGCCGCCAGCCCCATGAAGGACTCGGTCAAGGCGGTCTTCGGCATGCTGAAGGGCAACCTCTCGAAGACGGCGGAGAAGGTGCCCGAAGATCTGTGGACGTTCAAGCCGACACCCGAGGTTCGCTCCTTCGCGCAGCTCATCGGCCACGTGGCCGACGCGCAGTTCAGCATCTGCGCGGGCGCCGCGGGCGAGAAGGCGCCCCAGTCCGGGATCGAGAAGTCGATGACGTCGAAGGCCGATCTCTCGCGCGCGCTCAACGAGTCGATTGCCTACTGCGACAAGACGATCGACGCCATGGACGACGCGAAGGGCCTGGAGACGATCACGTTCTTCGGCGGGACGCAGACCCGGCTCGGCGTGCTGGCCTTCAACACGGCACACAGCTTCGAGCACTACGGCAACCTGGTCACCTACATGCGGCTGAAGGGGATCGTCCCCCCGTCATCGGAGGGCGGGAGCGGGCGCTGACGTGCTGACCTGACGCGGCGGGCGGCCCGCGCAGGCGGCCGCCCGTCATCATCGCGTGTGGATCCTCAATCGACAGCGGTCTCCGACGCCGGCAGCGTCGCGGAGAAGTCCCGGGCGAAGCGCTCGGTGTAGGCCGTCATCAGTTCCTGAATCCGCTCCACGCTCGGTGACCGGATGATGAGGCCGGCGTGGTGGCGCTTCCTGAGCCGCCAGACGATCTCCGGATCGGTATAGGCGTCGAGCGCGGGCGACTCCTGACGCGCGAGCGAGACGAGGAGCGCGGCGTACTCGGCACGCTCCGGCGCCACGTGGTAGGCGGACTCGCCCCCCGCAACCTCCACGCGGGCCCACTCCGTCCAGAGGTTGAGCCCCGTCGCGGCCTCCACCAGTTCCGCGATGTGCGCGCCGCCGACACGCGCGGACGTCTCCAGGAACACCCACTGCCCGTCCCGCCCGCGGATGTACTCGCTGTGCGACACGCCGCGGACCAGGCCCAGCGAGGTCAGCACGCGCCGGTTGAGCTCCAGCAGTTCTCGCTCCTCCGCCGTCCCGCGCTCGACGAGGCAGGACGTGAACACGCCGCCGCCGTGGGACACGTCGAACGGCGGCGTGCCGTAGCGGCTGCCGACGGCCACGCGCACCTCGCGCTCGCAGACGATGGAGTCCACGTGGTAGACGTCGCCGGCGACAAACCGCTCCAGCAGGTAGTACGACGACCGATCGCCGAGCTCGTCAATCGCGCGCCACAGCGCGTCCTCGTCGTCGATCCGCCGGATCCCGATGGCACCGGCCTGCTGACGCGGCTTGAGGAACCAGGGCGGGGCCACGCGCGCGCAGAACGCGCGAATCCGCGACTCGGTGAGGACGTGCACGAAGCCCGGCACCGGCAACCCGTCGCTGGCCGCCTTGACGCGCATCGCCAGCTTGTCCCGGAAGTACCGTGTCGTCGTCTCGCCCATGCCCGGCACGCGCAGGTGCTCGCGCAGGGCCGACGCCCGCTCGAGGTCGAAGTCGTCGAGCGCGACGATGCGGTCGATGACTTCGCGCCGGGCGAGATGGCTCACGCCGTGGACGAGATCCTCGAGCTTCCACTGCTTCTGGATG
Organism: uncultured Bifidobacteriaceae bacterium; assembly: GCA_964619705.1. Classification (GTDB taxonomy): domain Bacteria; phylum Acidobacteriota; class Vicinamibacteria; order Vicinamibacterales; family UBA2999; genus VFZN01. The sequence continues at coordinate 111,520 of CAZUGF010000001.1, read as the reverse complement.
TCCGGCACGAAGAACATCTCGTCGATGGCCTCACGCGGCCAGTCCGCGTCCCGCAGGCTCTCCGACGTCACGAGCAGCACGCGGCACCCGAGCCGGCGGGCTTCCTCGAGAAACGCGTGGCCCTTGCAGTAGGACGCCAGGCAGAGAATCGTCATGGGGGGCGATGCTAACATCTGATCGCGTGAAGCCGCTGGCCCTTGCCGTCGCGGCGCTGCTGATCGTGGGCGGCGCCTATCTCTACCTCAAGCGCGGGACGCCGCCCGTGGAACGTCCGGCGGCGGACGTCGCGGCCGCCCCGTCGTCGCCCGCCGCGGAGCCGGCGGCGCCGGTCGCACCTCCGCCGGACGCGGCAGCCCCGGCCCCGGCACCCGCGCGCACCGCCCCGCGCAAGGCCGATCCTCCGCCGGCCGCGCCTGCCGAGCCGTCAGCCCCGACGCTGGCCACGCTCATCCTCGACACCGACGTCCCTGGTGCGTCCGTGTTCGTGAACCGCGAGTACGTCGGGACCACGCCCCTGCGCCTCGACCGGCTCGAACCGGGCACGCAGCAGCTCAAGCTCACCGCGGACGGGTACGACGGCATCGAGCGCAGCGTGGACCTGGCGGCCGGTGACAACCCCGTCACGCTCCGGTTCCGGGAAGTCCGCCTCAACGAGCGGATCGCCGTCGCGCACAAGCACGGGATGGGCGGCTGCGACGGGACGCTCGTCGCCACCGTGAACGGGCTCTCCTATCAGACCAGCCACAAGAACGACGCCTTCACGCTGCCTTACGCGCAGGTGGAGACGTTCGTCGTGGATTACCTCGAGAAAAATCTCCGGGTGAAGCAGAAGGGCGGCCGGACGTGGAACTTCACGGACAAGGCGGCCGACAACGCCGACGCGCTGTTCGTGTTCCACCGGGACGTGGAAGCCGCGCGCAAGAAGCTGGCCGACGGCTACGCGGCCGTCCCGTAGTCCCGGGGCCCCGATCGGCCGCGCCGGCCCATCGTCTTTTGCTATCCTGATCCCCATGAAGCGCATCCTGCTGTTCGTCGCCACCAACCTGGCCATCATGGTCACGTTGTCGATCGTCCTCAGCCTGCTGGGGATCGGCGGCTACGTCGGTCCGGGCGGGCAGATGGACTACGGCGCCCTGATGATCTTCTGCCTGGCGTGGGGCATGATCGGCTCCTTCATCTCGCTGCAGATGTCCCGGTGGATGGCCAAGCAGGCCATGGGCGTCCAGCTCGTGGATGGGCGCACGGGCCACGAGGAGTTCGACTGGCTGCACGCGACAGTCCGGCAGCTCACGGATCGCGCCGGACTGCCGATGCCGGAAGTGGGCGTCTACGACTCGCCGGAGGTGAACGCGTTCGCGACGGGACCGAGCAAGAGCCGGAGCCTCGTCGCCGTCTCGACCGGGCTGCTCCGCGGCATGCGCCGCGACGAGGTCGAGGGCGTCCTCGCGCACGAGGTGGCGCACATCCAGAACGGAGACATGGTCACCATGGCCCTGATTCAGGGCGTGGTCAACGCGTTCGTCATGTTCTTCGCGCGCATCATTGCCAACATCGTGCGGAACGCAATGGACGAGCGCATCGCCGGCCTCGTGTCCTTCATGGTGCTCATCGTCCTGCAGATCGGCCTCGGCATCCTCGGCAGCGTCGTGGTCGCCTGGTTCTCCCGCGCGCGCGAGTTCCGTGCGGACGCGGGCTCCGCCGCGCTGGCGGGCCGCGGCAAGATGATTGCCGCCCTGCAGCGGCTCCAGCAGAACACGCAGATGGTCGACACCAGCCATCCCGCGCTGGCCACGATGAAGATCTCCGGCGGGAAGAGCTGGATGGCGCTGCTCTCCACGCACCCGCCGCTCGAAGACCGCATCGCCGCCCTGCAGCAGGCCCGCTGACCGGCTGCGCGGACCGCCGCGGGGCGCCCCACGCGCGCCCCGCCAGGTACACGCTCTCTGTCCGCCGCGAGGTCCTGTGTTCACCGAGATCGTCGAAGCCGAAGGCCACCTGATCGACTCGGGGACCCTGCAGTCCATCCTCACGAGCATCATCGAGCACGGAGCGGAGTACGAGATCCTCCGCTTCGACGTCGGGCGCACGAACGCCTCCACGTCGCGGCTCACGCTGGACGTGCGGTCCGCAACGGCGCCGGCGCTCGCCGACCTCTTGTCCTCCCTGTCCGTGTTCGGGTGCTACGTCCGCGGCACGCCGCCGGCCGTGCTGCGGGCCGCGGACATGGACGGCGCCGCGCCGGAGGACTTCTACTCGACCACCAATCACCACACGTCCGTCTTCCTGGACGGGCGCTGGGTGGACGTCGCACGCCAGCGCATGGACGCGGCGATCGTCGTGGCGGACGGCACGGCGGCCTGCCGGAAGCTGCGGGACGTCCGCGCCGGCGACCTGATCGTGTGCGGCATGCAGGGCCTGCGCGTGCGGCCGGAGCGGCAGTCGCGCGACACGCCGTCCTTCGGCTTCATGAGCAACGATGTGTCCTCGGAACGCCGCGCGGAGACCGCCGTGGCACGCGTCGCCGCGATGCTGCGCCGGACCAGGGACGCCGGTGGACGCATCGCGTTCGTGGCGGGACCGGTCATCGTGCACACGGGCGGCATCGCCTACTTCTGCGACCTCGTCCGCCGGGGCTACGTCAGCGTGCTGCTCTCCGGCAACGCCCTGGCCGTGCACGACATCGAGGCTGCGCTGTCGGGGACATCGCTCGGCATCGACCTCGCCTCGGGACACGCCGTCGAGCACGGGCACCGGAACCACATGCGCGCCATCAACGCCATCCGGCGCGCCGGGGGCATCGCGCAGGCGGTGGAGTCCGGCCTGCTGACCACCGGCATCATGCACGCGCTGCACGTCCACCAGGTCCCCTGCCTGCTCGCAGGCTCCATCCGCGACGATGGCCCGCTGCCGGAGACGCTGATGGATCTCACGGCCGCCCAGGATGCGTACGCCGAGGCGCTCGAGGGCGTGGACGTCGTGGTGATGCTGTCGTCGATGCTGCACAGCATCGGCGTCGGCAACATGCTGCCCTCGCGGGTCAAAGTGATCTGCGTCGACATCAACCCGGCCGTCGTGACCAAGCTCGCCGACCGCGGCTCGACGCAGACGGTCGGGATCGTGACGGACGTCGGGCTGTTCCTCCGGCAGCTCGCCGCCGCGCTCGACCCGGAGCACGGCGCGGAGCGATAATCGGTCCGAGCATCCATCAGCGGGCCGCGAGCACCGTGGGACCCGCGCCTCCACAGGTCACGCCATGCACACCACGCTCGTACGCCCATCGGATCTCGCACCCCACATCGGCGATCCCGCCTGGATCGTCGTGGACTGCCGCTTCGACCTCGCCAACCCCGACGCGGGCGAGGCGCAGTATCGCGCCGGCCATGTCCCCGGTGCGCGGTACGCGCACCTGGACCGCGACCTGTCCGGGACAAAGACAGGGACGAACGGCCGTCATCCCCTGCCGTCGGCCGACGAGATGGCGGCGCGGTTCGGCGCGCTGGGCATCGGGCCGGGCTCGCAGGTCGTCGTGTACGACGCGGACTCCGGGATGTTTGCCGCGCGGTTGTGGTGGATGCTGCGCTTCATGGGCCACGACGCCGTGGCCGTGCTCGATGGCGGCCTGGCCGCATGGACACGCGAAGGCGGCGCGGTGGAAGCCGGGCCTGTCGCGCCCGAGCCGGCGGTCTTCGACTCGCGCCCGCGCGACGACTGGCGCCTCACCGTGGAGCAGGTCGCACGGGGGATCGAGGGCGTCCTCGTCGACGCGCGCTCGCCCGAGCGCTACCGCGGCGTCGGCGAGACCCTGGACAAGGTGGGAGGGCACATTCCCGGCGCGCGCAACTACTTCTTCCAGCAGAACCTGGCCGCCGACAAGACGTTCAAGCCGGCCGGGGAACTGCGGACGCAGTGGCAGGCCGTGCTGCAGGACCGCGGCCCCGGCGACGTGGTGATGTACTGCGGATCGGGCGTCACCGCCTGCCACAACCTGCTGGCCATGGAAGTCGCCGGGCTCCCCGGGGCGCGCATCTTCCCGGGCTCGTGGAGCGAGTGGAGCACGGACCCGGCGCGGCCCGTGGAAACCTAGGCGCCTCGAGCGCCGCACCGCGAAGGGTCGGCAGCGTGAGCCGAAGGGGGCGCGCACAGCGGGCCAACCCCCGGCCAATCGATCTCGTCCAACTCTCACGAACCGCCTTTTCGGGGAGAACCAAGACGATGACCCTTCGCATCCTGTTCACCTGCGCGATCCTGGCCGGCCTGGCCGCCGCACCGGCAGCGCGTGGCGCCCGCTCGCACGCGGATCAGCCCGATCACGCGGTCGTGCGCATCGACGAGCGCGTGTTCACCCAGGTGGAACGCGCCGCCGCGCGCGCGGCCATGGCGGCCGAACGCGCCGCCGCGCGCGTCTCGCTGCGCGCCGAGTGGCGGGCCGCTCGCATGAGCCTCGCCGCGGAGCGGCGGGCGGATCGGGTGAGCCGCCGGATCGAGTCCCGCCTGCGGGCGCTGGACCGCGAGCGCGGCAGCGCCCGGGCCGCCGGGGCCGTCTCACTGGGCATCAATCAGGGCGCCATTGCCGACGACCCGTGCCGGGACGGCGGGCGCCGGCGCAACAGTGACGGCTATCGCCACTGCGAGGTGCGGGAGCAGCGGCTCCCGGCAGGCGAGCTGGTCATCGACGCGGGCCAGAACGGCGGCATCCGCGTCGAGGCGTGGGACGGCGCCGACGTGCTGGTCCGCGCCGTCGTCACGACCCACGCGCGTGACGAGGCCGCGGCCCGGCAGCTTGCGGGCGGCGTCCAGGTGCAGGCGGTCGGCGGCCGCGTCAACGCGTCCGGCCCGGACACCGGGCGCCGCGAGTGGTGGTCCGTCAGCTACCGCGTCAGCGTCCCGAGGCAGACGAACCTGAACCTGCAGGCCAACAACGGCGGGATCACCATCGCCGGCGTGTCGGGCGCCATCCAGTTCGAGACCACGAACGGCGGCGTACGGCTGAGCGATCTCGCCGGCCAGGTCAACGGGCGGACCAGCAACGGCGGCCTGACGGTCGCGCTCGGCGGCGACCGCTGGGATGGCGAGGGCCTGGACGTCCAGACGTCCAACGGCGGCGTGACGTTGTCGATTCCGCGGGCGTACAGTGCGCAATTGGAGACGCGCACGGTGAACGGCGGCTTCCGCTTCGACTACCCGCTCACGCTGAGCGGCGAGCTGTCGCCGCGCCGCGGCATCAGCACCACGCTGGGCTCCGGCGGCGCGCCCATTCGCGTGCGCACGACCAA
>CAZUGF010000001.1:94437-106147 GCA_964619705.1 uncultured Bifidobacteriaceae bacterium | reverse complement strand
GCATCAGCACCACGCTGGGCTCCGGCGGCGCGCCCATTCGCGTGCGCACGACCAACGGCGGCGTGCGGCTGCAGGAGCGATAACCTGCAGCCGGTGGTGTCTGGGTGGCGGACCTGAAGGTCCGCCCTACTGGTCCGCCCTGCTGGCCCGCCCTGCGGTGTCCGTAGGGCGGGTCTTCAGACCCGCCTCTCCGGGCGGAACTTCAGCTCCGCGTCACGGCGGCGGACCTGAAGGTCCGCCCTACTGGTCCGCCCTACTACTGGTCCGCCCTACTGGTCCGCTCTACATGCCGAGGAAGGCGAGCGGCAGCCACTCCTTGAGCTGGCTCACGTGCGGCTTGACGAGGGCGCGGTTCCGCTCCGGCACCTCCGGCAGCTTCACCTCCGGCAGCGGGACGCCGGCGGAGTCCTCGCCCTTCCGGATCATCTCCTGGGCCGCGCTCCAGTCGATCGCCTCGACGACCTCGAGGCCGGCCGCGGCATAGACGCGCGTGCGCACCCATCCGTACTCATCCAGCGAGAAGCCTTCCGCGTTGAGCGCGTCCGCCTGCGCGCGCCGCACGTCGAGCAGCATGCCGCCGAGGTCCGACAGCACGCTCGTCAACTCCGAGAACGACAGGTCGCGTGAGCTGCCCTTCGCCTTCTCCTGGATCGACTCCGCCCTGGCCTGCAGCTCGGACCATCGCGGGCCCAGCGTGGCACGGACGCGCTCGTGCACGCTGAGGAACCGCTGCACCTGCGCCTCGGTCAGTTCGCCGTCGGCCGGCGCCGGGAACGGCGTCTTGTTGACGACCCGGTCGCTCACTTCCGCCACGGCCTTCGCCTGCTCGATGTACTGGCTCGCGCTCTCGAGCATCGGACGCGCCGCGCGATACCCGAAGTAGACCGCCGCCACGATGGCCACCGTCCCGATGAGGGCGATGACCAGGCACCCGATCGCCAGCTTCTTCATGAGACGAGACTATACCCGCAGTCGGACGCGGCCGGCACCGATGGATCCTGTGGGACCCGTTGAGCCCCGGCGGCCACCCTGCTGGTGCCGGAGGGCGGCCATCGGGTCCACGGCCGCGGCGCGCCGGGACCAGGCAGGCGGCGGCTCACCCGAAGTTTACGCGCCGTGGGCGACGGGGCGGCGGCGTCAGCGCGCGGGCACTGGCTCGCCGGTGGCCACGGGCAGGTTGGACGCGCGCCAGGCGGTCAGGCCGCCGGAGAGGTTGACGACCGCGCGGCGGCCGAGCCGCTGCAGGAGCGAGGCGCCGATCGCGGAGCGCGCGCCGGACTGGCACTGCACGACAATCGGGCGATCGGCGGGCAACTCTCCGGCGCGATCGGCGAGGTACCCGAGGGGGATGTGGACCGCGCCGGGCAGGTGGCCGCCCGCCCATTCGTTCGCGCTGCGCACGTCCAGAATCGTGACGCCGGTGGAGGCCGCGCGGCGCGCAAGGTCCTCGGGCGTGATCTGCTCCACGGTCCCGAGCGGCGTGCCGGCAGCCGCCGCGTGCTGCACGGCGCTCGGTTCGAACACGCCGGCGACGCGGTCCAGGCCGATGAGCGCCAGTTGGCGCACGAGCCCGAGGCGGCCGTCCTCGTCCAGATCCTCGATGACGAAGTAGAGGTCTTCGGTGTAGGGCAGGAGCCAGCCCGCCCAGGTGACGAAGGACGCGTTCAGCGGGATGTTGAGCGTGCCCGGCACGTGTCCCTCGGCAAAGGCCTGCGCATCCCGGGTATCCACGATGACGGCGCCCGACGCGCGGAGCGCGGGCAACCGCTCGTCCTCGATCACGACCGGCAACCGGAACCCGCCGAGCGGGGCCGGGCCCTCCTTGTTCATCCGCTTCATCGTCGCGAAGTAGGCCGGCGGTTCGGGCTGTCCCGCCAGGACACTGGCGACGAACGCGTCCTCGGTCTCGGTCCTGAACGCCCAGTTGAAGCGGCGCTCGTATCCGAGCGTGCTGTACGGCACGGCGCTGATGCCCTTGCCGCATGCCGAGCCGGCGCCATGGCCCGGCCAGATCTGCAGCCAGTCCTCGTGGCGGCCGAATGACTGGATGCTTGCCCACAGGGTCCGGGCGCTGCGCTCCATGGTCCCGGAGAAACGGGCGGCGCGCTCCAGGAGATCCGGACGGCCCACGTCGCCGACGAAGATGAAGTCGCCGGTGGCCGCCGCAATGGGCTGGTCCGCGGCAGCGGTGTCGGTGACGAGGAAGGCAAGGTGCTCGGGTGTGTGCCCTGGCGTGGAGACGACATCCACGTGGATCCGTCCGACGGTGATCCGATCCCCGGAGCGGACCAGCGTGGCCTCGTCCGCGAACCGGTACTTCCAGTCCGCGTCGCCTTCGTCGGACAGGTACAGCCGGGCGCCGGTGACGGCGGCGAGCTCACGGGCGCCGGAGAGGAAGTCCGCGTGGATGTGCGTCTCGGTGACGTGCGCAATCCGGAGCCCCTCGCGTGCCGCCGCCCGCACGTACTGATCGACGTCGCGGTTGGGATCGATCACGAGCGCGTCGCCGGTGGCGGCGCAGCCGATCAGATAGCTCGCCTGGGCGAGCGTGGGCTCGTAGATGCGAGAGACGATCACGCGCGCGTTCCTCCCTGCCGGCCGGCGTTCACCTGCGGTTCCGGTTCCTGTTCACTTCCGACGTCAGCTTCTCCGAGGCTTCGCGGAGCGCCTTGCCCATGGGGGACTTGTCCCAGCTCGCCTCGCCGACGTCGAACCCGCCGAGCACCGTCCAGAGATCCGCGCCGACGCCCATGTCGGTGTTGTCGCCCTTGACCTGGAAGCTGTGGACGACGCGGCCCTCGGTATTGGCCAACTCCACGTGGAGTTGCACTTCGGCCCGGGTCTTCGACACGCTGCCGCCCACGCTCCCGATGCCCGCGACGCGGCCGATGGCCCCCGTATGGATCCGGTTGCTGCCGCGCGTCACGCTGGCATCGAGAATCGTGCCGGACACCACGAGGGTGACATCCTGTTCCGCGGCCACCGCGGCCACCTGTTGCTCGGTGAGCGGGAGCGTCGCGCCGGGCGGGATCTGCAGGAGAATCGGCTGCAGCGTGCGGCTGGAAATCATCTGGGCCCGCACGAGCTTGGCCATGGACTCGGCGGCCCGTGCCGTGCCGCCCTCGACGCTCGCGACGTCGAACGGGAGCAGGCCCACGCGGACACGGTCCTGGGCCGCGCCCGGGAGCGTCGTGGCCAGGAGCACGAGCGCCACACAGAACGCGCGCAGACGACCAACGAGCGGTGACGTGTGTGTCATGACCTTCCTCAATGCGGTGACGGGCACTACGGTGACTCCCGGCGATTATCGCAGATCGGCCGGGCCGGGCCGGACGGACGGCGCGTTGGCGATGACGACCGGATCGATGCGGTCCGCCGGCGAGAACCCGAAGACGATACCGTAGAAATAGAGTTCGGCCTCGAGGCTGCGGACCTTGTTCTCCGCCTTGCGGAACCCGTGCTGCTCGCCCGGATAGGCCAGGTAGGCCACGGGCAGCCCCTTCCTCCGCGCGGCATCAGCCATCATCTCGGACTGGTTCGGCGGCACCACCTTGTCGTCCAGCCCCTGGAACAGGATGAGCGCGCTCGAGAGGCGATCGGTGGCGTGAATGGGCGATCGGGCGGCATAGGTCGCCCGCTCCGCCGGGTACGGGCCGATGAGGGAGTCCAGGTAGCGCGACTCGAACTTGTGGGTGTCGCGGGCCAGCACCTCGATATCGCTGATCCCGTAGTAGCTGGCGCCGGCCTTGAAGATGTCGTGAAACGTGAGGGCGGCCAGCGTCGTGTAGCCGCCGGCACTGCCGCCGCGAATCGCCAGCCGCGCCGCATCGGCGCGCCCGGATGCCACCATCGCCCGCGCGCCGGCCACGACATCCTCCACATCCGCCACGCCCCACTGCCCGTTCAGCCGCTCGCGATACGCCCGGCCGTACCCCGTGCTCCCGGTGTAGTTGACGTCCAGCACCGCGAAGCCGCGCGACGTCCAGAACTGGATCTCCGGATCGAGAACGGCCTCGGTCGCCCCCGTCGGACCGCCGTGCGTCACCACCAGGAGCGGCGGCGCCGATCCCGCGGGCGCGGTGTAGTCCGGGTTTGCCGGCGCGTAGTAGAACGCGTGAACGGGCCGGGTGCCTGGCGTGCCGAGCGAGCCGGCCGGGTCCGGCGAGACGAAGGTGATCGGCTCGGGCACGGAGATCCACCGGCGGTCGATCGGCTCTCCCGCCGACGAGCGGAGCACCTGCGGCGCGCGCGTGTCGAGCGGCAGGCAGACGATGGCGGGCGGCAGGTCCGGGGCGCCGCCCACGAAGTACGCGTGCCGCGCATCGGCACGGATCGACTCCAGCGGATCGACAGGCAGCGGGACCGGCTCGAACCGCAGCGTGTGGACGTCGATCACCGCCAGTCTCCACCGGCCTTCCTGCACGTAAGTCGCCGCGATGCGATCCTCCCCGGCAAACGCGTAGGTGACCATCGAGAACGTCCACTGCGGCTTGCCGAACTCGGCGTCCATCGGATGAACGGCCTCGATGCGGAAGGCGCTTCCCGCCTCCGCGCGGCGCCCCGGCAGGTCCTCCTGCGTGTCACGGGCGCGATACAGGTTCCACCACCCTGTCCTGTCCGACACGAAGTAAAGGACGCCGTGCGGCGACCACTCCGGCTGGAAGATGGACTCGCGAGCGCCGCCCGCGACCTTGTGACGCTCGACGGGCATCCCGTCCGCGGTCATCGCCGCGACCCACAGTTCGGTACCGTCCCACGGCATGTTGGGGTGCTGCCAGCCGAGCCACGCGAGGCGCGTGCCGTCCGGCGACAGGATGGGATCGGAGACGAAGTCCATCCCCTCGACCAGCGTGATGCCCGGATCATGGCCGTCGGCGCCGGACCACGACGGCGACTCGGGCGTGTGGAGCGCGACGATGGTGTTCACGGGCTCCCCGGGGGCGGTGTGATCCTCCCTCACGGCGAGCAGCCTGGCGCGGGCGCGATCCACGCGCAGGTCCGCGTAGCAGCGGCCCGCCGGCGTCATCGCCACCGGTCCGGCACCGGGGCGCTGCACGTAGAGGCGCTGGTCCTCGAAGTTGGCAAAGTAGACCGTGCCGCGGTCCACCGTGAAGGCGGCGCCGCCGTACTCGTGGACGCGCGTGCGCGCGCTGTAGCCCGGCGGCGTCACGTCCGCCACGCGGCCGTCAGGGGTCCAGCGCACGATGACGTAGCGTCCGCCCTCCGACGCGCGCCCCTCGACCCAGTAGACATCCTCGCCATCGAGGACGATGTCCCCGAGGCGCAGGGCGCCGGCCGTGACGCGCGACGCGGTCAGGGGCGAGGTCCAGGCGCCGTAGGGTGCCACCTGCGGTCCCGCAGGCCGGGGATCTCCGGGAACCGTCACGCGCGCGTCCTGCCAGTGTACGAACACGAACACGAGGCCCGCCGCCGGGCCGGATCGACGCGCTCCACGGAACGAAGTTGGGCGTTCATGCCCTGATTCTGCCACCTGCCGGTGACGCGCGGGACAGGGGGCTCGATGGTGCACGCGGGGCCGACGGGAACGGCCCCGCCGCGGGCCAATTGTCACCAGACGTCACCGCGGCCCAATTGGCCTCGCTGCCCCGGTTCCGCGATACACTTCTGCGATCAAGGACCTTCCTATGCAGCCTATGCAGTCACTTCTCCGATCGTTTGCGCTCGTTGCCGTCACCCTGGGGCTTGCCGGCGCCGTGCCCACGGCACAGACAGCCACCGCACAACGGCCTGCCGCTCCGGCGGCGCTCAAGGTCACGACACCGGAACAGTTCTTCGGCCACCAGGTCGGCGCCGACTACGTGCTGTTCAACTACACCAAGTACTCCGAGTACGTCCGCAAGCTCGACAGCGAATCGGACCGGATGGTGGTGCAGAGCATCGGCAAGACGGCGGAGGGCCGCGATCAGCTGATGGCCATCATCACGTCGCCCGAGAACCATCGGAACCTGCAGAAGTACAAGGACATCGCACGCCGGCTCGCGCTGGCGGAAGGGTTGACGGACGATCAGGCGCGCGCGCTCGCCCGGGAGGGCAAGGCCATCGTCTGGATCGACGGCGGGCTCCACGCGACCGAAGTGCTGGGCGCCGCGCAGCTCACCGAGACCATCTTCCAGCTCGCGAGCCGCACGGACGAGGAGACGCTCCGCTTCCTGCGCGACGTCATCGTCCTCGCCGTGCACGCGAACCCCGACGGCATGGAGCTGGTCTCGGACTGGTACATGCGCAACCCGGACCAGACGAAGCGTGAGACGGGCGGCATCCCGCGGCTGTACCAGAAGTACATCGGCCACGACAACAACCGCGACTTCTACATGTCTGCGCAGAACGAGTCCACCAACATGAACCACCAGCTCTATCGCGAGTGGTTCCCGCAGATCATGTACAACCATCACCAGACGGGCCCGACGGGCACGGTGCTCTTCGCGCCGCCCTTCCGCGACCCCGCCAACTACGTCTATCACCCGCTCATCGTGACCGGGCTGGACGTCGTGGGCTCGGCGATGCACAACCGCTTCGTCGCGGAGAACAAGCCCGGCGCGACGATGCGCCGCGGCGCCAACTACTCGACGTGGTGGAATGGCGGGCTGCGGACGACGGTCTACTTCCACAACATGATCGGGCTGCTCACCGAGACGATCGGCAACCCGACGCCGATGGAAGTGGCCTTCGTCCCCGATCGGCAGATGATGAGCGCGGACCTGCCGTTCCCCATCGAGCCGCAGACGTGGCACTTCCGGCAGTCGATCGAGTACTCCATCACCGCCAACCGCGCCGTGCTGGACGTCGCGTCCCGCAACCGCGAGATCTTCCTCTACAACATCTACCAGATGGGCCGCGACAACATCGCGAAGGGCTCCACCGACACGTGGACGATGTATCCGCGCCGCCTGCAGGCGGTGAAGGACGAGGTCGCGAAGACGGCCAAGGTGGATGCGGGCGATCCGCGGATGGTCGCCGGCGGCTTTGCCCGGAACACGGTGCCGCTGGCGCGCTACGAGAGCCTGGTCAAGAAGCCCGAGTGGCGCGATCCGCGCGGCTACGTCCTCCCGTCCGATCAGCCGGACTTCCTGACCGCGACCAAGTTCATGAACGCCCTGATCAAGACGGGCGTCACGGTCCACCGGGCGACGGCGCCCTTCACGGCCGGCGGCACGCAGTACCCGGCCGGATCCTACGTGGTCAAGACGGCCCAGGCGTTCCGGCCGCACGTGCTGGACATGTTCGAGCCGCAGGATCACCCGAACGACTTCCAGTACCCCGGCGGACCGCCGATTCCGCCGTATGACAACGCCGGCTGGACCCTCGCCTACCAGATGGGCGTCAAGTTCGATCGCATCCTCGACAACCTCGAGGGCTCGTTCGAAGCGCTCAACGGCCTCCAGAAGCCGGCGCCGGGCAAGGTGGTGGACGCGGCCGGGGCCGTGGGCTACGTCGTCTCGCACCACCAGAACGACGCGTTCATCGCCGTCAACCGGCTGCTCAAGGCCGGCGAGGAGGTGCGCTTCGTCGCCGATCGCACGTGGCAGAGCCCGGATGGCACGGGCGTCATCTTCATTGCGTCCAGGCCCTCCACGGCGCCGCTGCTGCAGAAGGCCGCCGCCGACCTGGGCCTCACGTTCACGGCCGTCACGGCGCCGCCGGCAGGACGGACATACAAGCTGACCACGCCGCGGATCGGCCTGTGGGATCGCTACGGCGGTTCGATGCCGTCCGGCTGGACGCGCTGGCTGCTGGAGCAGTACGAGTTCGACTTCTCACTCGTGTACCCGCAGGAGTTGAACGCCGGGAACCTCAAGGCCAAGTACGACGTGCTGCTGTTCCCCGACGGCGGCATTCCCGAGAGCGCAAACCCGCAGCAGGGCTTCTTCGGCGGACGCGGCCCGAATGCCGAGGACATCCCGGCGGAGTTCCGGACCTGGCTGGGCAGCGTGACCATCAAGGAGACCATCCCGCAGCTCAAGGCCTTCGCCGAAGCCGGCGGCGCCATCGTCGCCTTCGGCGGCTCGGCGGTGCTCGGCCATCACCTCGGCCTGCCGGTGAGCGATCACCTGGTCGAGGCGGACGCCGACGGGACGGAACACCCGCTCCCGCGCGACAAGTACTACATCCCGGGTTCGATCCTGCGCGTGGCGGTGGACAACACCAACCCGCTGGCCTTCGGGCTGGAGGGTGAGGTCGACGTGATGTTCGACAACAGCCCCGTGCTGCACGTCGGGCCGGGCGCGATGCTCGGCGGCGTGAAGCCGGTGGCCTACTTCCCCGCGAAGACGTCGCTGCGATCCGGCTGGGCGTGGGGCGAGCACTACCTGCAGGGCGGCGTCGCGGCCGCGGAGGCCACGGTGGGCAAGGGCAAGGTGTTCCTGGTCGGGCCCGAGATCGCCTTCCGCGCGCAGCCGCACGGGACGTTCAAGTTCCTGTTCAACGGGATCTACTACGGCTCCGCGGAGGCCATGGCCGGCAGCACGCGGGACACCACCTCGCAGCCGCAGCAATAGCACCTCGGACGGGACCGGGCCGCAAGGCCCGGTCCCGCCGCGTTCACCGGATCGCCAGGGCGTGCGTGGGAGCAGGCATGATTGAGTACTCGGGGCAGGATCTGGCTGCGAGCTTCAGGACCGTCAGGAAGAACACGATTCAGATCGCCGAGGACATCCCCGACAGCCAGTACGGGTTCCGCGCGGCCGAGGGCACGATGAGCGTCGTCGAGATGCTCGCGCACCTGGCCGCGGCCACGCACTGGGCCGAACGGCTCCACCTGATCGATCGGAAGCACGAGGTCAGCTACGAGGACTTCGTCGCCTACAACACGGAGGCGCAGGCCATGGCCGCGACGCTGACCACCAAGCGCGAGGTCATCGATGCCCTGGTGGCGCGCGGGGAGTCGTTCGCGAGCAAGATCTCGATGCTCGGCGACGAGGACCTGAACGAGACGGTCACCTTCCCTCCGTCGGTCAAGCCCTCCAGCAAGACACGCTTCGACATGCTGCTCAGCGTGAAGGAGCACGAGATGCACCATCGCGGGCAGCTCATGCTCATCGAGCGGCTGCTGGGGATCGTGCCGCACCTGACCCGACAACGCCAGCGCTCCTGACACCATGCCGATCAGCCGCCTCCTGTCCTGTTGTCTGGCCGCCTGCCTGGCGGCCGCCTCCCTCGGGGCGTCCGCGCAGGCCCCCGTCACCTATCCGGATCCCGCCGAGCGCGTGCTCTCCCACCGGGAGCAGAACGCCATCGTCACGCCGTGGATCGCGAAGCGCTTCGACACGATCCTTCCCGCGCTCATGACGCGCGAAGGCCTCGACATGTGGATCATCCCCACGCGCGAGTACAACGAGGATCCCGTCTTCGCGTCGATGGCTCCGTTCACCTACTTCGCCTCGCGCCGGCGGACCATCCTCGTCTTCCACAACCCCGGCAGCGGCAAGCCCGTGGCGCGCTACTCCGTTGGACGGTTCGACTACGACGGCCTCTATACGCTGGTGCCGACGCCGAACGACGGCCAGCACGAGGGGCTGCGGGCACTCGTCGAGAAGCTCCAGCCGAAGGCCATCGGCATCAACGAGTCGGATGCCTGGAACCACGCCGACGGCATCACGGCCAACGAGAAGCGCCGACTGATGGACGCTCTCGGATCGGTGTACGCGCCGCGCGTCACGTCCGCGGAGATGCTGGCCGTCGGCTGGCTCGAGACGAAGCTCCCCGAAGAGCTCGAGGGCTATCGCCACGCGATGAAGGTCGCCCACATGGTGATTCGCGAGGCGTTCTCCAACGCCGTCATCACGCCCGGCACGACGACGGCGCAGGACGTGGTGTGGTGGATGCGCCAGCGCGTCGCCGAGTTGGGCCTCGGATCCTGGTTCCAGCCGTCGATCAACATCGCGCGACAGGGCCAGAAGGGACCCGTCCAGGGACCGATCCTGCCGGGCGACCTCCTGCACACCGACTTCGGCATCGTGTACCTCGGGTTCTCCACCGACACCCAGCACAACGCGTACGTGCTGAAGCCCGGAGAGACGGATGCGCCGGAGGGCCTGAAGGCCGGGCAGCGGGCGGGAAACCGGCTCCAGGACCTGACGATGCAGTTCGCACGGCTAGAGCGGACGGGCAACGAGGCGCTCGCCGACGCACTGGCCGCGGCGAAGAAGGAGGGACTCACGCCGTCCATCTACTGCCACCCTGTCGGCTATCACGGCCACGGCGCCGGGCCGCCCATCGGCATGACGGACTACCAGCA
This sequence comes from uncultured Bifidobacteriaceae bacterium, assembly GCA_964619705.1. Taxonomy (GTDB): domain Bacteria; phylum Acidobacteriota; class Vicinamibacteria; order Vicinamibacterales; family UBA2999; genus VFZN01. Next base: position 95,892 of record CAZUGF010000001.1, on the reverse strand, counting down.
GGGAGTGCCGGTGCGGGGTGACTACGTGTTCCGGCCGAACACCTGGCACTCCATCGAGCTGAACGTCCTCCACCCGGTGCCGGAGTGGGACAACCAGCCGGTCCGCTTTGCCCTCGAGGAGGACGCGGCCATCATGCCGGACGGCACCTGGAACTGGGTGAACGGGCGGCAGACCGAGCTCTACCTCATCAAGCCGTAGCCTGCCGCGTGGTTCGCGCCCGGGGCCTGCCCAGGCCTCGGGAAGGATCCCGGCGCGCCGGGGCGAACGGCGCTACAGTCGCCTCCCCGAACGGCCGATACCACGGACGCCCCTGCCCCGGAGCCGGACCACATGATCGCCTCCGTCAAGACACTGACCCTCGCCGCCGCCGCCCTGCTGCTCCTCGCGCCGCTCACCGCGGCCGCGCAGGCGGGACGTACGGAACTCACGGGCCGCGTCACGGACTCGTCGGGCGCGGCGCTGCCGGGGGTCGTCGTGACCTTGTCGTCGCCCCAGGCGCCGGGACCGCTCACGGCCGTCACGGACGGCACGGGCCAGTACCGCTTCCAGGACCTGCGCACCGACACCTACTCGGTCACCTTCGAGCTGCCGGGCTTCGAGACGCGGACCAATGCATCCGTTGCCCTCCTGCCGGGAAGCGTCTTCATCCTGGACCGCCAGCTCGAACTGGCGGCGCTGGAGGAGACGGTGGAAGTGCTGGGCGAGGTGCCGAAGCCCCCGCCGCCGCCCGTCGTCCGGCCGCCGCTGAGGCCGCGCGCCGCGGTCCAGCCCGTACCCGCGGAGGCGCTGGCCTCGGTGTGCGGTCCGGCCCAGCCGACGGACATGGAGAGCCCCACGCTCGGCCACATTGCCGGGCACCGCGATGCGCCGGACCGGACGATGTACGGCACCGGCGACGTGCTGGTCCTGGACGCGGGCGCCATCCACGGCATCGCGGCGGGTGACAACTACGTCGTGCGGCGGCGATTCCGCATCGGTGACAAGGGCCTGCCCCTCAAGCAGGCCTCCTTCGGCGAACAGACGGCGGGCCTGGTCCAGGTCGTCGAGGCCGACGCGGAGACGTCCATTGCCGTTGTCGTGTACGCGTGCGGCGAGTTCCTGGCCGGGGATGCCATCGAGCCGTTCGACGCGCTGCCGGTCTGGACGGCGCGCGAGGCCGGCACGCCGAGATACGACGAACCGGCGCGCATCATCTTCGGCGACGAGGGTCAGGACACGGCGGGCCCGAGGCAGTTGATGGTGATCGACTGGGGTGCCGTCCACGGCCTGCAGCGCGGCCAGCGCGTGACCATCTTCCGGCGATCGCTGGGCGAGCACGGCCCGGTGTCGACCATCGCCGATGCCGTCATCGTGGCCGTGCAGGCCGAGTCCGCCACGATCCGGATCGAGCGGGCCAACGATGCCGTGACCGTCGGCGACATGGTCGCCCTGCACCGGTAACGGCCGGTGGAACG
>CAZUGF010000001.1:75353-94337 GCA_964619705.1 uncultured Bifidobacteriaceae bacterium | reverse complement strand
ACGGACCAGGGAGCGGGGAACAAACCCGCGGCCCACACTCGTCTCAGTCCGCAATGAGAACCCTTGCGGTTTCGCTGCGGCAGCTCGGCAAGACCCCCGCCTTCACGGGCGCGGCCATCATCGTCCTGGCGCTCGGCATCGGCCTGAACGCCGGGATGTTCAGCGTGGTCCACACGCTGGTCCTTGCCGGACGTCCGTTCGCGGAGCCGGACAGGCTCGTCCAGGTCTACAGCCGCGACGCCCGCACCACCAGCGACTACCGCAAGTTCTCCTATCCGGCCTACCTGGAGCTCGCCGCGCGCGGGGATCTCTTCGACGGCGTCCTCGCCCACACGCTCACCATTGTCGGCATCGGCGAAGGGGCGGAGTCGCGGCGGGGGTTCTCGGCCATCGTCAGCGCAAACTACTTCGACGTGCTCGGTGTCCCGGTGCTCCAGGGCCGCGGCTTCGACGCCGAAGAGGCGTCCCCCGGACGCAATGTCCCCGTCGTCGTGGCCACCTACACCTACTGGAAGCGCACGGGGTTCGACCCCGCGCTGGTCGGCAGCACCATCCGGATCAACGAGCGCCCCTTCACCGTCGTCGGCATCACGCCGCGCGGGTTCACGGGCACGATGACCGTCTTCGGGCCGGAGCTGTTCTTCCCGCTGGGCGTCTTCGAGAGCCTGTCCATGGACGATGACGGCGAGGTACGGGCGCTGGCACGCGCGGATGCCTACAACGTGTTCCTCGTCGCGCGCCTGGCGGACGGCGTGGCGCAGACGGCGGCCTCGCAGGGGATCGCGCTGTACGGGCAGAGCCTCGCACGGACCTTCCCCGCCGAGTACGAGCACCAGGTGCTGTCGGTGGCGGCACTGCCGCGGTTCGGGACCGGCACGCGGCCAGCCGAGGAAGGCGTCGTGGCGACGCTGGGCGTCGTGGTGCTGGGGATGACGGGCGCGGTCCTCCTCACCGTGTGCCTCAACCTGATGTCGATGCTGCTCGCACGCGGACGGGCGCGGCGGAAGGAGTTCGCGATTCGCCTGGCCCTCGGCGGCGGACGGGGCCGCATCGTGCGGCAACTCCTCACCGAAGGTCTGCTGCTCTCCATCGCCGGCGGCGCGCTGGGCCTCGCGCTCGGACACTACGGCATCGAGCTGCTCACGACATCGCTGGCCGCCGTCTCGCCCATCACGATTGCCATCGACAGCGCGGCGGTGCCGGCCCTGCTCGGTGCGACGTTCCTCTTCTGCACGCTGGCCACCGTGGGGTTCGCGCTGTGGCCTGCACTGAAGCACTCGCGCACGGACATCCTCGTCGATCTCAAGGCCCAGCCCGGCGACGACCCCGCACCACGGCGGTGGCGCTTCGTACCGAGGAACCCGCTTGTGGCGGCGCAGGTGTCGCTCTCCCTCTGCCTGCTGATCGCCGCGGGCCTGTTCTTCCAGATGGCGCTCGGGGCCGGGTCACTTGACCTGGGATACGAAGCAGACAGCACCGTCCTGGCGGAGGTGGACAGCCGCCTCGGTGGCCTTGACGACGCGGCAGGTCTCAACCTGTACCGGGAGATCGAGGATCGGTTGGCCGCGCTGCCGGGCGTGCAGTCGGCCAGCGTCGGCGCACTGGTGCCGCTGGGGGTGGTCAGCATCAGCAGGGGCGTCCAGCGCGCCGGGCTGCGGCCGCCGCCCGGCAGCAAGCCGTCCACGCCGGAGGCGGGACAGGCTTTCGTCGCCCCGTGGAACGCGGTGGGGGCGTCCTACTTCGAGGCGGTCGGCATCCGCCTCCTCCAGGGCCGACCCTTCACGGCCGCCGAGGCGTCCGCCACGGGTGGCGCCCGCGTCGCCGTCCTGGACGAGCACCTGGCCCGCCAACTCTGGCCCGATGGCCGGGCGCTGGGCCAGCGCGTCCAGTTCCAGTCGAGCGCGGACGCTGCGGACGCGAACGGCGACGACTCGCTCGAGGTGGTGGGCATCGTGTCGGCGGTCCGCGTGGAACTCTTCGAACGGCAGCCGCGCGGCGCTGTCTACGTGCCCTTCGGCCAGGGCTTCACCAGCAACGCGTTCTTCCACGTCCGTCCGGTGTCCCCGTCGGCAGCCCTCGTGGACGAGGTGCGCCGCACGATCCGCGAAGCGGCGCCCGGCGTCCCGCTCTTCGGCGTGCGCACGTTCCGCGACCACGTCGCCGGGTCCGCGGAGTACTGGGCCCTCCGCCTCTCGACATCGCTCTTTGCCTTCTTCGGCGGGCTGGCGATGGTGGTGGCCCTCGTGGGCATCTACGGGGTGGCCGCCTACACGGTGGCGCGGCGCACGCGGGAGATCGGCGTGCGCATGGCCGTGGGCGCCAGGCCGATGGCGGTCCTGCGGATGATCCTCCGCGAGAGCCTCGCGACGGTGTCCGCCGGCGTGGCGGCCGGATGGCTGCTGGGCATCGCCGTGGGCCAGGTGATGGCCAGCCTCTTCGTGGACGTGGCGGCCTTCGACCCCTGGACCTTTTCGCTGGTGCCGGCCGGGTTTGTCGCGGCATCACTCGCCGCGGCACTCGTCCCCGCGCGGCGCGCGACGCAGGTGAACCCGGTGACGGCGCTCAGGAGCGAGTAACAGCCGCCACGCGGCCCGGCTGCCGCAGGCTGCGCGGCGGGTGCGGCGCACAGCAGGCACACCGGCGCCGGCAGCAGCAGCGAGACGGTAGAATCGTGGCCGACATTGCTCCTGGAGGCCCCGTCATGATCCGTCCCGCCACCGCGCGTACCTGCCTTGCGCTTGCCGTCGCCTGCCTCGTCGCCCCCGGCCTGACAGCGCGGCAGCCGCGCACGCTCGAACCGCACGAGTACGGCCGCTGGGAGCAGCTTGCCGCCCAGCCTTCGCCGCTCTCTCCGGACGGGCAGTGGCTCGTGTACGGCATCACGCGCGCGAACCGACGGAACGAGCTGCGTGTCCAGCCCGCCGCCGGCGGACCCGCCACCATCATCCCTTTCGGCGAGCGTCCCGCGTTCTCGGACGACTCGAAGTGGCTGGCCCACCTGATCGGCTTCTCCGAGGAACAGGAGGCCCGCCTCCGCAAGGACAAGAAGCCTGTTCACAGGCAACTGGGGCTCCTGGAACTGGCCACGGGCCGCCAGGTGACTGTGGACGGGATCGAGTCGTTCGCTTTCAGCCCGTCCGGCACGCACATCGCGATGCGCCGCTACGCGCCGGAGCCGGCCGGCGGCGCCGCGCCGCCTGCGCCGTCCTGGGGGGAGGCGGACCCAGCGGGGACCACGCTGCTCATCCGCGAGCTGGCCACCGGACGCGACGCGACGTTTGGATCGGTCTCGGAAATCGCGTGGCAGGACAAGGGACCGCACCTGGCGTTTGCGGTGACGATCGACGGCGGTGTCGGCAATGGCGTCCACGTCTACGACAGCGCGACGGGTACGCTGCGCGTCCTCGACTCGTCGGCGTCCGTCTACGGCGGACTGGCGTGGAAGAAGGACTCCGCCTCGCTGGCGGTGCTCCGCTCGAAGGCGGCGGATGACCGTGAGGGGCCGTCGCACGTGGCGCTCGCGTGGCCGGACATCACGGCTCCGGCGCGTGTGCATGCGTTCGACGCAACGGACGGACGGCTGCCCGCGGACCTGCGCCTTGTCAGGTTCCGCGCGCCCCGATGGTCCGACGATGGGGCGTGGCTCTATCTCGGCATCGGACCCTGGCCGTCGACGGCCGCGCGCGCGGCGGCGGACACGCTCCCCCGCCGGATCGCCGCGACCAGCGACAACCCGGACGAGCTGCCCGACGTGCAGGTGTGGCACCCGGCGGACACCACGGTGATGGCGCGGCAGAAGGTCGATGCGCGGCGCGAGCGCGAGCGCTCCATGCTGGCCGCGTGGAAGGTGGGCGAGGACCGTTTCGTCCGCCTGGCGGCGGCAATCGGCGAAGAGGCCACGCCCCTCACGGGCCGGGCACGCGCGCTGGTCGTGGACACCAATCGGTACGCGATGGACCGCAGCATCGGGCGCGTCTACGCGGATGCGTGGACGGTGGACCTCGAGTCGGGTACACGGTCGGACACGCTTGCCCGCATCGAGGACCGGTACCTGCGGACCAGCCCCGGCGGCCGCTATGTCCTGTTCCTCAGGGACGGCCACTTCTGGACGCTGGAGATCGAGACGGGCCGGCAGGTGAACCTGACCGGGAAGGTGCCGACGTCGTTCATCGACGTCGACTCGGACCAGACGACGGCGGACAAGCCGGCGTTCGGCGTGGCCGGCTGGACCGGGCGGGACGAAGCCGTCCTGCTCTACGACAGGCTCGACATCTGGGAGATCGCACCGGACGGAAGCCGGGCGGTCCGGTTGACGAACGGCGCCCAGGGCGAGGTGCGGCATCGCTACGTGCGCCTCGACGCCGACGAGACCTTCATCGATCGATCGCGGCCGCTCCACGTGTCCCTGTTCGGCCTGCGATCGAAGAAGTCCGGGTACGCGCGCATCGGCACGGGCACCGCGGGCGTCGACACGCTGGTGCTCCTCGACAAGCGCGTGGACCGGCTGGCGAAGGCGCCGCGCGCGGACCGCTTCGTCTATGCCGTGCAGGACTTCGACGACTCCCCGGACTACTTCTCGGGCGGGCCGATGCTCGGGGAGGCGGTGCCGGTGACGGCGACCAACCCGTTCATGTCGGAGTACGCATGGGGGCGTTCGGCGATCGTCGACTACACGAGCGCGCACGGAACCGCGCTCCAGGCCTCGCTCTTCTACCCGGCCGGCTACGAACCCGGGAACGCCTATCCGATGATCGTCTACATGTACGAGCGGCTCTCCGATGGCGTGCACACCTTCTCGATGCCGTCCGAGCGCGAGTACTACAACCCGGCGGCGTTCACGACGCGCGGGTACCTCTACCTGCAGCCGGACATCGTCTTCCGCCCGGGGGAGCCCGGGGTCTCGGTGGTGGAGTCCGTCGTGCCGGCCGTGCAGAAGGTCGTGCAGATGGGGCTGGCCGACCCGTCGACGGTGGGCACGCTCGGCCATTCGTGGGGCGGCTTCGACAGCGTCTACCTGGCCACGCACACGGACACCTTTGCGGCGTCGGTGGCAGGGGCGCCCATCACGAACCTGGTGAGTAACTACGGCAACCACCACTGGTCGAGCGGCATTGCCGAGACCGATCACATCGAGACGGGACAGCAGCGCATGGTGGTCCCGCTCTACGAAGACCTGCAGGCCTACATCCGGAACTCGGCCGTGTTCAAGGCGCACACGATGAAGACGCCGCTGCTCGTGGCGTTCGGCGACAACGACGGCACGGTCCACTGGCACCAGGGTGTGGAGCTCTACAACATCGCCCGGCGCGCGGGCCGGCAGGTCGTCCTGCTGCAGTACGGCGGCGAGGACCACGGGCTCCGGAAGAAGCCGAACCAGGTGGACTATCACCACCGCATCTTCGAGTGGTTCGATCACTACCTGAAGGGCGGACCGCCCGCCGCGTGGATCACGGGCGGCGAGCGCTACCTGGATCGCGAGCGCGACCTGCAGCAGCGGAAGCAGCCGGCAACGCCGGCGCCCTCGCCCACTCAGGGCGGCCGCCCCTAGTCCGGGACACGGGTGGTCGGTCCGGGCCGGCGATCCGCTCTACGACTGCCGCAGGACGCTGTTCGGTTCCGTCCGGGAGGCGCGCCGCGCGGGAACATACCCGGCCAGCAGGCCGACGGCGGCCAGGACAACGGCGGCGCCGATGAACGTGGCCGGATCGAACGGATCGAGCCCGAAGAGGAGCCCGCGGGCCGTCGTCGTCGCGGCCACGCCCAGCGCCGTGCCGACGATCACGCCGATGCCCACGAGCGCCAGCGTCTCGCGCAGCACCATCCACAGCACGGCGCCCCGTTCGGCGCCGAGGGCGAGGCGGATGCCGAACTCGTTGCCGCGCCGGGCCACCGTGTAGGCCATCACGCCGTACAGTCCGACGGCCGCGAGCAGTCCGGCCACGACCCCGAAGGCCAGCGACAGCGCGGCCATCAGCCGCTCGCGCACCAGCGAGTCCCGAATGCTGCGATCGATCACCTCGAACTCGACGGCAATCTCCGGGTTTACCTCCTCGGCGACTCTCGTGATCGAGGCCATGGCGGCTGCGACGCTTCCACGCGACCTCAGGATGTACCCGACTCCCGGCCCCGGCTCCTGCTCCTGCGTGGCAGCCATATAGACCATCGGCTCAATCCCGTCGCGCACGTTCGCATGCCTGGCGTCGCCCGCAACACCGACGATGGTATAGGCGGCGTCGGCGTCGCCGGGCACTCCCTGCACGCGAACGACGCGGCCGATCGCCTCGCCGTCCGGCACGAAGGCCTTCACGAACGCAGCGCTGACGATGACCACGGGCGGCGCCGTCCCCGCGTCTGCGTCTCCGAAGTCACGGCCCGCCAGCAGAGGGATGCCGATCGTCCGGAAGTAGGCGTCGCCGACTCGATTGACGTTGGCGCTTCGCCATCCGTCGTCTTCGCCCTCGACGCGGAGGTTCTCGTTCCAGATATTGCCGGTCATCGGAACGTTGTCCGATCGAGCCAGGGACGCGACGTCCGGCAGCGCCGCCAGGCGGTCGCGCAGATCCCGGCGGACGGCCTGGGCTTCGGGTCCCGTCCTGTCGAAGCTGGCGTGGCGGAGGTCGACGGCGACGAGTCCCGGTGTCGCGAAGCCGACGTCGACGGTGAGCACGTTATACAGCGTTCGCACGAAGAGCAGGGCGCCGATCACCAGCACGAGCGACAGCGCCACCTGCGACACCACCAGCGCGCGCCCGAGAAGGAACCGCTGGCGGCTGGCCGTCGAGCCGCGCCCGCCCGCCAGCGCGGCGCTCGGCGCCATGGCCGTGGCGCTCACCGCCGGTGCGAGACCGACGATCACGCAGGCGACAAGGGCGACACCGGCCGTGAACCCGAAGATGCGGGCGTTCCAGGCCAGATCGACGAACAGCCCCGTGTCGCTCGACGTCATCACCGCGACCAGGGTGCGGCTGAGCCCGTGCGCAAGGACGGCGCCGGCCAGCCCGCCCATCACGGACAGGAGCAGGCTCTCGATCAGGAGCTGTCTGATGAGCCGCAGGCGGGACGCGCCAATCGCGAGGCGCACGGCAATCTCGCGTGACCGCGCGCTCGCGCGCGCCAGCAGCAGGTTCGCCAGGTTCGCGCAGGCGATGATCAGGACGAGTCCCGTGACGGCCAGGAGCAGTGCCAGCGGTTCGCCAAACGTCGTCCGAAGGCCCGAGACGCCGGTCGCGGCCGGAGTGGCAATCAGGGCCTGGGTCAGATACCTGCCGGCTGCGTCCGGAGGGTACTCAGGCGGAAGCGTCGCTTCGAGAACGGCGGGCGAAATCGCCGCGAGATGGGCCGTGGCCATCTCCACGGTCCACCCCGGCTTCAACCGGCCGAAGGCCGCGAGCCACCAGGCCGACCGCCGGTCCAGCCTCCCGCCGTCCGGCGAGGTCATCGCGTCGCTGCAGATGGGAACGACGACGTCGAACCTCCGCCCGACCTCCACGCCCGTGAAGCCGGCGGGCATGACGCCGGCGATGTCGAACGACTGCCCGTCGAGTCGAACCCGGCGGCCGATGGCCGCAGGATCGCCGCCGAAGGCGCGCTGCCAGTACGCGTGGCTGAGGACCGCAATCGCGGCACAACCGCGACGATCGTCGTCGGCCGCGATCGCACGACCGAGCAGCGGCGCCACGCCAAGGGCCCGGAAGAAGTCTCCGCTGACCGAGAGACCGTCGATCCGCTGGACCTCGCCGCCCGAAGCCGTGTTGAAGCTGCGCGGCCCCCAGGCCATCAGGTCCGTGAAGGCCTCCTGCCGGCGGCGCACTTCCTCGAAGAGCGGGTTCGTGAGCATCGGCCGGCGGCCCGTGAAGCTGCCGCTTCGAGAGGTGCGCGGCGGCCATCGCACCTCGACCAGCTCCTGCGGCTGCTCGACCGGCAGGGTGCGCAGCCGCACGGCGTCGAGGAGCTGGAAGATCGCGGCATTGGCGCCGATGCCGAGCGCCAGGGACACGATGGCGGCCGCAGCGAATCCCTTGTCGCGCCAGAGCAGGCGCACCGCAAAGCGGAGATCCTGCCAGCAGGCGTCCACGAACCCCATCGAGTTCATCAGGTAGATCTCCTCACGGACACGCGTGGCGTTGCCGAACCGCCGCCGCGCGGCCGCGCGCGCATCGTCCGGATTCATGCCGCGGGCGATGTTCTCGTCGGTTTCGATGTCGATGTAGGAGGCGATCTCACGCGCCGTCTCGTCGTCGCGCCGCGACCGCTGCAGGAAGCGCGTCCAGCCCATGGCCTGCCTCAGGTGTCGGCCGGACCGAGGACCCGGCGGATGGCCGCGACCAGGTGCTCGAAGCGGCTGGTCTCGACGGCGAGCTGCCGGCGGCCGGCGGCCGTGAGACGGTAGTACCTGGCGCGGCGGTTGTTCTCCGACGTGCCCCAGAACGCGGCAATCAGCCCGCGATCCTCCATCCGGTGCAGCGCGGGGTAGAGGGACCCGTGCTCGACCTGCAGCACCTGGTCCGACCCGCGGGCGATCGCATGGGCAATCGTGTGCCCATGCGCGGGCCCGAGCACGAGCGAGCGCAGGATCAGGAGATCGAGCGTGCCGGGCAGCAGGTCGCCGTCAGCCGTGCGTTTCCGTCGCATGCGCTTGCTTCCATAGATAATCTACCAGAGAACGCCGCGGCAGACCGCTGGGTGCCGCAGAATGGCAGGGACGAATGGACTGGTAGATATTCTTGTGGTCAGGATGCCTGACGCGTGCAGACCGGACTATCGCGAGAACCGGATGGTGTGACTGGACACGCCGCCCATGTAGAAGCGCGCGACCTCGCCGGCTTCCTTGTCGGTGCCGCGCCCGGGCTCGGTGCCGACGACCTGCGGATACCAGAGACCGCCTTCGAGCAGCCGCTCCGGCGCCGACCACTCATCCGGCCTGTCGATCGACGGGTTGAACGAGATGTAGATCCCCTCCTGCGCCCACTCGTTGCTGTTCGCGCGGTTGAACAGCATCACCCACTGCTCCAGGTAGGTGTTCCAGTGGACGGACGGTCCCCAGGGCACGTCCACGCCGCCCAGCTTGTCGTCCCAGGTGTTGGTGGACACGTGGACCGGCGTGGCCGCCGGGTACTCCCACCGCCCCTCCGGCGCGGCGTCGTCATCGCTCGCGTTCGGCTCGCCGGGCACCCACGAGGACGGCAGCCAGGCGCCCGCCTGCCAGACGTCCACGGCGCCCGCGGGTTCATCCCGCGCAGCCCAGCTCATGCGTGCAACCGACACGCCCATTGCGCCGCGCCGTTCGATGTACTGCGTATAGAAGAGATAGAGGAACTGGTGATCGCGATCGAGCGCGACGCTCAGGTCTCCCACGCCGCCGTGGAAGTAGTGGTTGTTCGTGATGCACCGGACGTCGGCGATACGGCCCTCGAGCATCGGGCCGAGGTCGTCCCACGTCCGCCCGCGATCGATCGATCGCGCCGTCCCGATGCGCGCGATGACCTTCTCGGAGTCCGTGCATACCGTCCCCTGCAGCTCGTTGTGGTAGTAGCCGTACCACGTGCCGCCCTCGTCCGCCTGCACGGCCTCCATCCAGGTGCCGCCAAGGGGCGCCGCGGTGGCCCAGGTGACGGGCGCCACGTCGTTCAGCCGGGTCACGGCCCGGCCCGCGGTCAACCTCGGCCATCCCGAATGGGAGTTGAGGACGAAGAGTACCGGCCGGCCGTCCACCGCGTCCCAGATGGCGGGACTGTTGGAGTCCGTGTCCGCGGCGAACGTGGACTCGTACGCGGGCACGAGCGTCGCACGCGGCTTCGTCACCTGTGTGGAGACAACTGCCGCGCATGTCCACCCGAGGCCACAGAGGATCACGAGCGAGACCACGATCCGACCTGAGGAACGGACACGGCCGTCTTCGTTGCGCATCACCCGGCCACGGAAGCAAGCCGGGTGCCGCATCCACCTCGGCAGCCAGGCCTGCGCGACGGTTCGGGTTCACTTGTGGTGGTCGGGCCGCTTGACTCGCTCGAGTGGGATGAACGTCGTCGTGACTTTCGTCGGCCGCTTCGGACGCCAGATGAACGTGCGGACCAGGTAGACGGCGGCGGCGCCGACGATCAGGACGACGCCCGCGTCCTGCCAGCTCATGAGAGGCCCCAGCCGAACGCGCGGCCGACCTGGTAGACGAGGAGCGACGCCGCGTAGGCGAGCACCGTCATGTACGCCACCATGAAGAGCGGCCATCGCCAGGTGCCGGACTCCCGCTTGACCACGGCCACCGTGCTCATGCACTGGCATGCGAGGACGAAGAACACCATGAGCGACACGCCGGCCAGCGGGGACATCAGGGGGGCGCCGTCGGGCCAGACGGCCGTGCGCAGGGCTTCCCGGAGCGGCTCGTTCGTCTCGTCCGCCTCGGCAATGTCAAAGACGATGCCCAGCGTGCCGACGAATACTTCCCGCGCGGCGAACGCGCCGAGGATGCCGACGCCGATCCGCCAGTCGAAGCCCAGCGGGGCAATCACCGGCTCCAGGAGGTGGCCGACCCGCCCGGCGAAGCTCTGCCGGAGCTGCGCACCGCCCTCCTGTGTATCGATGGCCGCCAGGCGCTCGTCGCGATCCGCGTCGGGCAGGCCCTGCACCTCGACAGCGGCACGCGCCGCCTCCGCCTGTTCCGCGACAGCCGTGCTCTTCGGATAGGAGAGCAGCGCCCACATCACGATGGTGAGGGCCAGGATCACCGTGCCCGCGTTGACGAGGAATGCCTTGACGCTCTGCCACACGCCGCCCAGCAGGACCGTCAGCACGGGCCAGCGGTACGGCGGCAGTTCCAGGACGAGCGCGGGCACCGGGCCGCGCAGCACAGTGCGGCGCAGCACGGCGGCGGCCCCGAGCGCGCCCGCGAGCGACAGCGCGTACATCGCGAAGAGCGCGACGGCGCCGGCGCTGAGGATACCGACGCGCGCGCCCGGCGCGAACACGGTGGCGGTCACCAGCACGTAGACCGGCAGTCGTGCGCTGCACGAGGTCAGCGGCAGGACGAGCATCGTCAGCAGCCGGTCCGTTCTGTTCTCGAGCGTGCGCGTGGCCATCACCGCCGGGATGGCGCACGAGAAGCCCGAGAGCATGGGGACAAAGGCCTTGCCGTGCAGGCCGACGGCACGCATGACGCGGTCGATGACGAACGCCGCGCGCGCGAGGTATCCCAGGTCCTCCAGGAGCCCGATGAAGAGGAAGAGGAGCCCGATCTGCGGGACGAAGACGATGACGTTGCCGACGCCGGCAATGATGCCGTCGACGATCAGGCTCGTGAGCGGGCCCGCCGGCATCACGCCGCTGACCCAGCCCTGCACCGAGGCGACCAGGTCCTCGATGACGGCAATGGCCGGCTCCGACCAGCTGAAGAGCGCCTGGAAGATCACGAGCATCACGGCGGCGAACACCAGGGCGCCGCCCACCCTGTGCGTCAGGACCGCGTCGACCCGATCCGTGACGCTGCGCCGCGCGACAGGCGGCGGCGCCGTCACCTGCGGCATCAGCCAATCGACGAGCCGATAGCGCCCGCTGATGATCTCGAGATCCGTGTTGCGGCCGGCCTCGGCGGCGCGCCGATGGATCCGCGCGACGGCCTCCCGGATGACCGGCGGGATGCCGGCGAGATCGTCCGTCTGCTCGTGATCGAGCGAGAGCAGCAGCCACTGCGCCCAGGCGCGCGCATCCTCCTGGCGGTCCATCAGGCGATTGGCGAGGATGAGGCCTTCGAGCTCGGCCAGGTCCGCCTGGAGCGCTTCGGGGCGCTCGATGGACGGCGGGGGCGGCGGAGGCGACTCGAGCGCGCGCGCGAGCGCCGCACGAAGCGCATCCATGCCCATGCCCTTCTTTGCCACCGTGGGCACGACCAGCGCGCCGGTCAGCCGCTCGAGGGCCGCCGCATCCACGCGCAGCCCATCGCGCTCGGCTTCGTCAGACATGTTGAGCGCGACGACCACGGGGCGGCCGATCTCGAGGATCTCGAGGATCAGGTACAGCGCGCGGGCCAGCGCCGTCGCATCCGCCACCACCAGGATCGCATCGGGACGGCGCGGACCGCGCCCGAGCAGCGACTCGACCGCGATCTGCTCCTCGCGGGACCGGGCGCTGAGCGAGTAGGTGCCCGGCAGGTCCGTCAGCTCGATGGCGCGGCCGTCGGGAAGCGACGCCGGCGCCGATCGCCTGTCGACGGTCACGCCCGGGTAGTTGGCGACGCGCGCGCGCGATCCGGACAGGGCGTTGAAGAGGGTGGACTTGCCGGAGTTGGGATTGCCCGCGACGATGACCAGGGGCGGCCGGGGCGCCAGGCGGTGCGCCTGCACGGAGAGGCTACCTCCGACTCATTCGACGTCGATCCCGAACGCCTCGGCGCGTCGAATCGACAGGGCGTAGTTGCGCACGCGCAGTTCCACCGGATCGCCGAGCGGCGCCTGCCGGTGCAGCGTCACCGGCGTACCGGGGACGAGGCCCATTTCGAGGAGCCGGCGCACGACGGCACGCGCACCCGATACCCGCGCGACCACGGCAGTGGCGCCGACAGGCAGCCCGGAAAGAGGACGGCTGGCAGGGACTCGGTTCATGGATGGGGACGCGAAGTGAGATACCGTCTCAAATTCGATGCTATCACAGCCATTCGCGGCTGAGCTGGGTTCGTGCCATGTATGCCAGACTGACGGGTGACCTGACCGGACTCTCCGGGGGATATTCGCCGCCGGCCCTGCCGGCGTGTGGGAGGATCGATGACGAAGACATTGAAGGCGTTGGCGATTGCGGTCGTCGTGACCGCGGCGGCGGCGTGCAGCTCGCAGCGAGCACCGGCCGAGATGGCCGTGAACACGATGGACACCGCGGTCGAAGCGGCCATGCCGGAGATTCAGAAGTACGCGCAGACGCAGGCCGCGGGTATCACGGCCGCCGTGGACGCGGTGAAGCAGAAGCTGAGCGCGGGTGACTACGCCGGCGTGCTGACAGACGTGCCCGGCGTGACCACGCTGCTTTCCGAGGCCACGCAGGCGGCGGCGTCCGCCAAGGCCAGCCTGACCACCGAGTGGGCCTCGTTCGCCAGCGTCCCGACGATGGTGACGCAGGTCACGGCGAAGATCGCGGAAGTGACCGCCACGCGCCGCATGCCCCGCGGCATGACCCAGGCGAAGGTGGATGAAGCGAAGGCGTCCCTCGATACGGTGAACGGTCTCTGGGAAGAGGCGGCCTCCGAGTTCTCGAGCGACAACCTGAACGCCGCCATCAGCAAGGCCCGGGAGGCCAAGGCCCTCGTCGAGCCGCTCATGAGCGCGTTCGGGCTCAGCGCCGCGATGTAAGTTCCCGTCGGCCGTGTTTGAGGAGAGCCCCGCCGGCACGGCCAGCGGGGCTCTTGTCGTCTGTGCCCGCGGCGCGTCACGGACGCGCCGATGTCGCCGCGCTCCCTCCCCGCACGTACTTGTCGAACCACTGGAGGTAGCGCTGCAGCCTGTCGCGCTCGTAGCTCGGGATTGTGAGGCCATGGAACTGGCCCGGGTAGATGACCAGCTCGCTGTCGACCCCGTTGCTCTTGAGCGCCTGGTACATCTGCTCCCCCCCGGCAATCGGCACGTTGAAGTCCTTCTCCCCGCCCAGGAAGAGCGTCGGCGTCCGGATGCGATCGGCATGGAAGAACGGATAGGACACCTTCGTCCAGACCTCCGGCGTCTTCCACGGCTGCCCCATCTCCTGGTCGTACTGGACGATGTACTGGTCCAGCCCGTACATGGAGAACTGCATGGAGCTACCCGCGCCGCTCACCGCGGCCTTGAACCGGGTGTCAGTGGCAATGGTGTAGTTGGTGGAGATGCCGCCGTAGCTCCACCCGCCGATGCCGAGCCTGGCCGGATCCGCAATGCCCTGCCGGACGGCCTCATCGACGGCCCCGAGGAGATCGACGACCTCGAGGTTGCCCCAGTCGCCGTAGATGGCCTTCTGCCAGGCGTTGCCGCGGCCCGCACTGCCCCGGTAGTTGATGGCCAGCACGACGTAGCCCTGGGCCGCGAAGAACTCCCGGTCGAAGCTGAACGCGTGCTCATCCTGTCCGTTCGGCCCGCCGTGAATCAGGAGCAGCGTCGGGTACCGCGTGCCGGCGCGGAAGTCCGCGGGCTTCACGATCAGGCCGTGGACCTGGGTGCCGTCCTTGCTCGTCGACTGGAAGTCCTCGGTGATCGCAAGCTGCAGTTCGGCCACGAGCGCGTCGTTGTGCCGCGTCAACTGCCGCAGCGCGCCGCCCTCGAGCGCGTAGATCTCGGGCGGCTGTGCCGGCGTGGTCGCCAGCACCGCCGCGTGGCCGTCCCGGCCGGGACTGATCGCGCGCACCGAGCGCCGGCCGCTGGTGATCGGTTCCGGTCCGCGTGTGGACACGGGAACCACGGGAACCGTCGCCGCGTGCAGCGTCCGGTCGTCCTGCAGCAGGAACCACAGGCTCTGCCCGTCCGATGACCACGACGGGCTCGACACGGCACGGTCGAGGTCCGTCATGTAGATCGTGGGCGTGGTGATCGCCGCGCCGTCCGCCGGGACGGTGGTGAGCTTGTTCATGGCGTAGGCGCCGAACCTGTCGAGGTCGGCCTGGAGCACGGCAATCCTGGAGCCGTCGGGGCTCCATACGGGACGGCCGCCCTCCGCCTGCGGCGTGGCTGTCACCTGCCGCGCCGGGGCGCCGGCCCGTGCGTCCACGACCCACACGTCCGTGTTCGACGTGCGGTCGGGATCGGCGTGCGCGCGCTTGCTCAGGAACGCGATCGCGGCGCCATCGGGAGACCAGGCCGGGCTCGCATCGTCCACCCGTCCGCTCGTGATGATGGCGTGCGTGCGCGTGGCGAGCTCGAAGACGCCGATGTGATCGTAGACGTGCTTCAGGTACCCGATGCGATCCCGCTTGAACCGGTAGCGATCGATGACGATCGGGGGCGGCGTCTTCCGCTTCCACCCTTCCTTCTTCTCGGGCTCGTCGTCCGGGTCCTCGTCGCCGGCGACGAAGGCAATCCGCGTGCTGTCCGGAGACCACTGGATGTCGGACACACCGCCCTTGACGTCGCTCACCTTCTGCGCCTCGCCGCCGGCTCGATTGAGCAGCCAGATCTGGCCGCCGCGCTTCCGTTCTTCCTCGGTGCCGCGCGAGGCGATGAAGGCGAGGTACCGGCCGTCCGGGCTCCAGCGAGGCGACGACTCGGCGTCCGGCGAGGACGTGAGCTGGAGCTGATCGGACCCGTCCCACTTCACCATCCAGACATCGGTGTTCCGCTTGTCGGTTTCGGCGTTGATCGTCGTGACCGTGTAGGCCACCCATTGCCCGTCCGGCGAGCGTTGCGGGTCGGCCACGGTCACCACGCGTGAGTGATCGTCGAGCGAGATCGGCCGCTTTGCCTGCGCGGCGGCCTGGGAGGCGCATACCGTCAGTCCCATCAACCCGAGGGCGAGCAGTCTCATGCGTGGGAGCATACTCCCGCGGCCGCCCGGTTGTACCTGGCCGGAGCCGGCCCCTGCCGCCCCCTGCCGGACCGCGCGGAGCGGCGTCAGCGGCGGAGGCGGCTGGGCCAGATGGGCCGGGCCGGACGCCCCTGTCCGGACGTTCCCTGTAGAATGGCCGCAAGCAAGGAGACTTTCATGCTGACACGCAGACAGATGTTCTCGACCCTGGGCCTTGGCGGCCTCGCGCTGGCGAGCGGGTATCCCGCATTCGGCGCCCCCGCCTCAGCGGCCGGCGACACCCCGCTGTCGTCCCTCGGATTCGAGCAGGCCCCGCCGTCGGGCCCGTTCAGCCTCGCGCCGCTGCCGTACCCGGCCGCGGCCCTCGAGCCGCACATCGACGCCCAGACGATGACCATTCATCACGATCGCCATCACCAGGGCTACGTCACCAACCTGAACGCGGCGGTCGCCAAGGCCGGCGCGGCCGGGGCGATGCCGCTCGAGGAGATGCTCAAGAACCTGAGCCAGGTCCCGGAGGCCGTGCGCACGGCCATCCGCAACAACGGCGGCGGCCACGCCAATCACACGCAGTTCTGGACCCTGATGGGCCCCAACGCGGGCGGTCCCCCGACCGGCGCCGTTGCCGACGCCATCACCTCCACGTTCGGGAGCTTCGACAAGTTCAAGGAGATGTTCGGCGCGGCGGCCGGCGGCCGCTTCGGCAGCGGTTGGGCCTGGCTCAGCGACGACAACGGCAAGCTCGTCATCCACAGCACCGCGAACCAGGACACGCCGTCCATGGAGAACAAGCGCGGCATCTTCGGGCTCGATGTGTGGGAGCACGCCTACTACCTCAAGTACCAGAACCGGCGCGCGGACTATGTGACCGCGTTCTGGAACGTGATCAACTGGGCGGAAGTGAACAAGAGGCTCGCCGCGTAGACGAGCCGAGGCCGGGAGTGGGAGGCGGACCTGCCGTCTCCCCGCCGGGCCTTCCCCAACCTGGACAGGCTGCCTCCGATCATGGCCACGCTCCTCGACAAGGTGTGGGACCGTCACACGGTCCGCGTGCTGCCCACCGGGCAGACCCAGATCTTCATCGGGCTGCACCTCATTCACGAGGTCACCACGCCGCAGGCGTTCGCGATGCTGCGGGACCGCGGCCTCCGGCCGGCCTTCCCCGATCGCATCTTCGGTACCATGGACCACATCATTCCGACGTCCAGCCTCCGGCGGCCGGCGGCGGATCCGGTGGCCGAAGCGATGATGGCGACGCTCGAGGCCAACTGCCGCGCCCACGACATCCCGTTGTTCGGCCCCGGCGACGACCACCAGGGCATCGTGCACGTCATCGGCCCCGAGCTGGGACTGACGCAGCCGGGCATGACCATCGCCTGCGGGGACAGCCACACCTCCACGCACGGCGCGTTCGGCGCCCTGGCCTTCGGCATCGGCACGTCCCAGGTTCGCGACGTGCTCGCCTCGCAGTGCCTGGCGATGGATAAGCCGAAGCTGCGGCGCGTCCACTTCCACGGCACGCCGGGCCCCGGCATCACGGCCAAGGACCTGACCCTCGCGATGATCCGCCGCCTGGGCGTCAACGGCGGCGTGGGCTACGCCTACGAATACGCGGGCGAGGTGGTCCGCCGCATGTCCATGGACGAGCGCATGACGCTCTGCAACATGTCCATCGAGGGCGGCGCCCGCATCGGCTACGTCAACCCGGACGAGACGACGTTTGCCTTCCTCCGCGGCCGCTCGCACGCGCCCGCCGAGGCGGACTGGGCCCGCGCGGAAGCCTGGTGGCGATCGATGGCCTCCGATCCCGGATCACCTCCGGACGACGAGCAGGTGATCGACGTCACGGCCCTCGCGCCGGTCGTGACGTGGGGCACGAACCCCGGACAGAGCGTCGGCGTGGACGAGCCGATTCCGGACCCCGCCTCGCTCGCGCCCGGCGAACGTGACGCCGCGCTCGAAGCGCTGGCGTTCATGGGCTTCGAGGCCGGCGCCACCATCAAGGGCCGGCGCATCGACGTCGCCTTCATCGGGTCCTGCACGAACGCGCGGCTCTCTGACCTGCGGGCGGCCGCGGGCCTGGTCCGTGGACAACGCCTGGCCCGGCACGTCCGCGGGCTCGTCGTCCCGGGCTCCCGCCAGGTACAGCGCGCGGCCGAGGCCGAGGGGCTGCACGAGGTCTTCCGGGCGGCAGGCTTCGAGTGGCGCGAGCCGGGCTGCTCACTCTGCCTCGGGATGAACGACGACAAACTCTCCGGGACCGAGACCTGCGCCTCGTCGTCCAACCGGAACTTCCGCGGCCGCCAGGGCAGCCCGACCGGCCGCACGCTGCTGATGAGCCCGGTCATGGTGGCGGCGGCGGCGCTCGCGGGCGAAGTCGTCGACGTCCGGACTGCGGTACCGCGCGGAGGCGCCGTCCAATGAGCGGCTCCCGCATCATCGCGATGACCGGACGGGCGCTGCCCGTCGCCGGTGACGACATCGATACGGACCGCATCATGCCGGCCCGCCACCTCCGCGCGATCACGTTCGACGGACTGGAGGACCACCTCTTCGAGGACGATCGGGCGCACGCCGCACGATCGGGACAGACGCACCCCGTGGACGACGCGCGGTTCGACGGCGCGTCCATCATGGTCGTCAACAGCAACTTCGGGTGCGGATCGTCGCGGGAGCACGCGCCGCAGGCCATCGTGCGCCGGGGCATCCGCGCCCTCATCGGAGAATCCTTCTCGGAGATCTTCTTCGGGAACGCGGTGATGCTCGGCCTGCCGGCCGTGACGGCGGCGGCGGCAGACGTCGCCGCCCTCCAGGTGGAAGTCGAACGGGATCCCGGAGTATCGATCCACCTGGATCTCGAGACACTGCGGGTGAGGGCCGGCACGCTGGACTTCCCTGTCCGGCTGCCGGCCGCGGCGCGCGATGCCCTGCTGACCGGCAGGTGGGATGGACTCGGGCTGCTGCTGGATGACTTCGACGCCGTCCGGAAGACGGCTGCCGCCCTGCCCTACCTGAACGGCTTCCGCTAGGGGAAGCCCGTCGCGCCGCTCAGGGCTTCCGCACGGGCGCGTCGACCGTGATCGCCACGCCCAGGTCGGTGGTGAGGGTCAGCGACACGTGGTCGCCCGCCTTGAGCGGCTGCTTCAACCCCTTGAGCAGGATGTGCACGCCGCCGGGCTCGAGCACGGCGCTGCCATACGCAGGCACGGGCAACTCCGCCACGGGCCTGGCGGCCTCGGTGATCTCCGCACTGGCTGCGCCCTCGGCCGCCACCTTGACGACGAACACCTCGTACATCGACGGGTTTTCGATGACGGCATAGGCCATCGCGGACGTGGCCTCGCCGGCAGGCTCCGCCACCCACGCATCCGTCGCGCTCAGCGCCTTGTCCTGCGCCGCCAGCGGGTTGCTGCCGATCACGCACAGCAGCCCGACCACGATCACCGTCCATCGCACGTGCATTCGACCTCCCGTTCGTCTCACCCATTCTGTCACGCCGGTTCCCACCGTGGCTCTCGCAGG
>CAZUGF010000001.1:51456-75253 GCA_964619705.1 uncultured Bifidobacteriaceae bacterium | reverse complement strand
CTCCCGTTCGTCTCACCCATTCTGTCACGCCGGTTCCCACCGTGGCTCTCGCAGGGGTGGATCCGGCGCCGCCTCGAAGAGCCGCCGCGGCCCAAGGCGGAACTGAAGTTCCGCCCTACGGGAGTGCGGACGTCCGGTCGCGTCCACCGCTCACGCACGCCGGCCGCGTGCCCGGGCGGAACTGCAGTGCCGCCCTACGGGAGTGCGGATGTCAGGTCGCGTCCACCGCTCACCGGCTGACCGGATACTTGTTGAGCTTCCGCTGCAGCGATCGGCGGTGCAGCCCCAGCACGCGCGCGGCCTGCGAGATGTTCCCGTCGCACTCGGTCATCACGCGCTGGATGTGCTCCCATTCCACGCGCGCGAGCGACGGCACGGTGAATTCGCGCGCTCCCGCGCGCTCGCCGTCCTTGTCCAGCGCCGCCGCGACCTGGTCCGCATCGACCGGCTTCGTGAGGTAGTCCGAGGCGCCGCGCCTGAGGCTTTCCACGGCCGTCGCGATGGCCCCGTACCCCGTCAACACCACGATGCGCGTCGTCTGGTCGATGGCGTGCAGGTCCCCGACCACGTCGAGGCCGTGCCCGTCGGGCAGCCGCAGGTCCACGAGCGCGAACTCGGGGCTGTCCTCGCGGGCCTGCCGCACGGCGTCGGCCGCGGTCCCGGCCTCCGCCACCTCGTAGCCGCGCGCCGCAAGGGCCCGGGCCATGCGTGTCCGGAACACCTCGTCATCGTCCAGGATCAGGAGTGACCGTGCGTCGATCATGAGACAGGCCCCTCGTCGGCCGCGGCGGGAAGCATCAAGGTTGCCGTCGTGCCGGTGCCCGGCGTGGACGCGAGCGCGAGCCGTCCGCCCCACCGATCGGCAAACGTGCGCACGAGGAAGAGCCCGAGCCCGAAGCCGGCGCCCGCGGGCTTGGTGGTGAAGAACGGCTCGCCGGCGCGCTGCAGTGTCTCCGGCAGCATGCCGGCGCCGGAGTCCTCCACCGCGAACTGCACGAAGCCATCCCGCTGGTCGACGCTGAGCCGAACCGCCGCGCCGCGCGGCGAGGCCTCGAACGCGTTCTTGACGAGCGTGCGCAGGGCGCGCGAGGCCGCGTCGATCGGAACGCGGACGACGGCAGGGCGCGTCGTCATCGAGAGGTTCACGCGCGCTCGATCCTCCGTGGGGAACGTCTCCAGCATCGCGGCCACGAGGCGGGCCGAGGTCAGCGTGAGCGAATCGCGCGCCACCGAGTCGTCGGCGCGGCCGCTCATCTGATCCAGGATGTCGCGGCAGCGATCCACCTGGGACCGGATCAGCCGGGCATCCTCGGCAATCTCCTCGGGCACGCCGGGGACCGCGGCGGCGCGGTCCAGTTCCCGCGCGGCCACGGCAATCGCGCTCAGCGGCGTGGCCAGCTCGTGCGCCGCGCCCGCCGCCAGGGTCGTCAGCGAGGCAATGCGCTCCTGCCGCGCCGCCTCGCGCCTCGCGTCCGTGAGGGCGCGCTCGCGCGACTCCAGCGCCAGGCGGATCCGCGTCACGAAGCTGGCCGTCAGGATGGCCGCGACGATGAAGGCGACGCCCATGCCGACCTGGTGACCCAGGGCCGGCGGCATACCGGCGTGCTCCGCGTGGACGTCGAAGAGCGCCCGCAGGGGCGTCACGAACAGCAGGCCGTATCCCGCCATCGACGTGACGGCGGCCGCCCACGTCCACGCAGCATTGAGCGTGACGGCGGCGAGCGTGATGTAGACGAGGTAGCTGATGGTGAACGGGTTGGACGGGCCGCCCGTCACGAGGAGCAGGGCCGTCAGGACCGCGATGTCGAAGAGGATGAGCCCGCCGGGCACGCGGTCGGCCGGTCCCTCGCCCGCCCGCAGGCGCAGGTCCAGCCACACGTTGCTCGCCACCTGCGCGCCCAGCAGCCCGGCCACCACCGGAAGCGGGAACTCCACGTCGAGTGCCGCGCGCCCGACGGCAAGCGTGGCGGCCTCACCCGCGACCACGGCCCACCGGAACCGGGCGAGCCAGCGCGCCGTGACGACCGGCGTCGTCTCGGCCGGAATCTCCGGCCCGGCGCCGCCCGCTCCCGCGAAAGACGACTCCATGGCGCCATTGTCTCGCGTCACGCGGTCCCGCGTCCGGACACGGCCTACTTCGGCAGCGGCTCCGGCATCTCGGCGACGACATAGGTCATGACGGCCAGGGCCGCGGCCGCCTTCGACACTTCCTCCGGTGCGATGCGGTCCACCGTGTCCGCCGGCGTGTGGTGGATGGTGAAGTAGCGCGACGCGTCGCCCGCGTACGCCATCATCGGCACGCGGCCCAGTTCCGCAATCGGCCCGATGTCCGCACCGCCGCCGCCGGGCACGATCCCCTGCATCTCGATGCCGGCGAGCAGGGTGGCGATGTCCGCGATGAGGCGCCGGGCGGACTCGGAGCCGGTGAATGCCAGGCGCGCGGGCGCGAAGACACCCGAGTCCGACTCGATGGCGAGCACGTGATTCGAGGCCGTCGCGGCATAGGTGTCCCGATACGCGGTCCCGCCGCGCAGCCCGTTCTCCTCGTTGGTGAAGAGCACGACGCGCACGGTGCGCCGCGGCGCAATGCCGAGCGCCTTCATCAGGCGTGCCGCCTCCCACGTCACGATGCACCCCGCCGCATCGTCGGATGCGCCCGTCCCCGGATCCCACGAGTCGAAGTGGCAGCCGACGAGCACGATCTCATCGGGCCGCTCGCGCCCGCGGATCTCGCCGATGACGTTTGCCGTCTCGACATCCGCCTCGAAGTGCGACTCCATCCGGAGCTTGACGCGCACGCGGCGGCCGCGCCTGACGATGCGGTGGATGCGCTGTGCGTCTTCGACGGCAATGGCGGCAGCCGGTATCTTCGGGATGGCGTCGTCGTACTGCATGCCGCCGGTGTGCGGCGTCCGCAGGCCCATCGGCCCGACGGACCTGACGAGCACGCCCACCGCCCCGTGCTCGGCCGCCATGCGGGCCCCGCCGGCACGATAGGCCACCGTGTGCCCGTAGTCGGTGTAGGGGACGTCGAAGAGCACGATGCGTCCGCGTGCCTCCGCCGCCCGCGCGGCCAGATCGGCCGCATCGGTGACGACCATCACGTCGGCCTCGATGCCCTCCGGCGGCGTCGCCACGCTGCCGCCGAGGCCGATCATCGTGATGGGATGGTGCGGCGGATCGACGATCTCCGCGCTCTCCTGCCCCCGCACCCACTTCGGTCCCATGACCGTTTCCGCGCGCACCTGCTCGAGGCCGTCCTTCTTCATCGTCTCGACGGCCCAGGCGATGGCGCGGGTCAGGTTGTCCGATCCCGTCAGGCGGGCGCCGTAGGTGTCCGTGAGTTCGGCCAGGCGCTCCCAGGCAAAGTGGTCGGCGGTGGCGGCGCCGATCAGCCTGGCGGCGTCCGCCCGGTAGGGGGCAAGCCAGGACGGCTCCTGTTCACGAGCATCGGGAGCGCCGGAGAGGAGGGCCGGCAGGGAGCACACCACGACCGCGAGCGTCAGGAGCCGATACATGGGCGGGATTATATAATCGGGTTCGGGACCCTCGACCGATGACCACCCTGCGCCGCACCGCGTACATTGCCATCGGCATGGCCGCCGTGGGCCTGGCGGTGCTGGGTGTGATCCTCCCCGGCATGCCGACCACGGTGTTCCTGCTGATCGCGCTGTGGGCGTTCTCACGCTCCAGCCCGCGGCTGCACCGGTGGGTCCGGAGCGTGCCCATCTTCCGCGAGGCCATGGTGCACGTGGACCGCTATCAGGCGGAGCGCTCCATCTCACGCGGCGTCAAGGTGTTCGCCGTCGCGTGCGCCTGGAGTTCCGTGGCGCTCTTCCTGCTCTCGAACGGCCTCGGCCCGTCCATCACGGCCATCGTCCTGGTCGTCCTCGCGATGGCCTGCACGATCTTCATGGCGCTGACCCGCACGGCCGCGCCCGTCCACAAGATCGAGCTGAACAGCTAGCCGCCCCGGCCATGCCGCCGCCGGAGCCCGTCTCCGGCCTGGTCCCAGGCACGCTGTCCGCTCGGGCTTCGCGGGGGAGGTTCTCCCGCTACACTGTCAGGGTCATGGTCCGAGGCGGCCGCAAGGCGTGCGTTGCTGTCCTGTGTCTGACGCTCTGGAGTTCCGCGACGGCCGGCGCGCATCAGGAGGCGCGGCAACTGGAGCAGGAGTACACGGCCGTTGTCGACGTGTATCGATCGGGCCAGCCAGATGCGGCAGTGGTCCGGTTGCTGAAGGACAGTCCCGATGGGTTCCTGGGGACCGCGAGCCGCATCGTGAAGCTGGGACGCACGTTCGTCGGCGGCGGCACGGCGTTCACGGGCGCGTTCCACAGGGCCGCGTCACTGCTGCATGCCCGGGCGGCGTTCAGCCTCTGGAGCGGCGGAAACGACAAGCTCGCCTCCGCGCACTTCGACGTGGCGCGGGCCCTCGTCGATCTCTCGGATCGCCTCGACATGGCCTCACCCGCCTTCAGGCCCCGCTGGTACCTCGCGACGACGCTGGCCCTCGCACGCGTCGTGCCGCCGGCCCGGGCTGCCGCGTACTTCGCCGATGCCTGCCGGCGGGTGCCGAATGACGTCCGTCTGCTCACAGCGGCTGGATGGTTCAGCGAGCACCGGTCGGATCTCCCGGCAGCCCTCGGATGGAACCTGCGAACCACCCAGACGCGGAGGCGGCAGTACCAGGAAGAGGCCGTGCGCCATCTCACCAGTGCCCTTGCGGCCGATCCCCGCGCGCCGGAGGCCACGCTCAGGCTGGCCCATCTCGAGGCTGCCATGGGTCGGGAGTCGGGCGCCATCGAACGGCTGACGGCTCTGCTCATGCGCATCGATCTCGATCGGTCCATCGTGTACGTCGCCCAGCTCGTACTCGGCGGCATCTACGAGGGCCAGGGCAGGGCCTCCGACGCCGAGCGCGCCTATCGGGAAGCGGTCGCGCTGGATCCGGTCGCGCAGTCGGCGCGCGTCGCGCTGGCCCAGTTGCTCTACGCGGCCGGTGAGGTGGACGACGCGGCGGACATCGTCGACCCGGTGCTGGCCGGCCGGGACGCTCGCGACGGGAATGACCCGTGGTCGGATTACCGCCTGGCCTACCCGTCGATCGGGCAGCTCATCTTCGAGGACCTCGTGGCGGAGGTACAGCAGTGACGGCACGGCTCGGCGGCCGGACCTGTGTGCTCGCGCTGGCACTCGCGGCGGCCGGCTGGAGCAGCGCGGCGCATCAGACGTTCCGGTCCGGCGTGGACGCCGTGCGCATCGACGTCCTCGTGACCGACGGCAACCGTCCGGTGGCCGGGTTGTCGGCTGACGACTTCGAGCTGCGCGACAACGGCGTCGTCCAGCAGATCGACGCGGTGGACCTGGATGATGTGCCCGTCACGCTGATGCTCGTGCTGGATGTCAGCGAGAGCGTGAAGGGCGAGCCGCTCGAGCACCTGCGCGGGGCGATCGGCGCGGCGGGCGAGGCGCTCTCGCCTCGCGATCGCCTCTCGCTCCTCACGTTCTCGCATCAGCTCGAGATGGCAGCGTCGCTCACGGACGATCCGGAGCTGGTCCGCTCGGCCGCGCAGGCGGTGGAGGCCGGCGGCGCGACGGCGCTGTACGACGCCACGCTCGCCGCGCTCGTCACGCGGCACCGGCTCGACGGCCGGGCGGTCCTGCTGCTCTTCAGCGACGGCGCCGACACGAGCAGCTGGCTGGACCCGCGCACCGTCATCACGGCGGCCCAGCGCAGCGATGTGGTCATCTACGGCGTGACGCTGCGGCGCCAGATCGAGCAGCGGACCCCCGCGGAGGCGCGGCAGAACCGCCTGGAACGCGACTGGTTCCGCGAGGCGCCGTTCGGCTTCGGACGACAGTTCCTGCAGCTCCTGGCCGAGGACACGGGCGGCGCCGTCCTGGTGGCCGAGCGCAGCGACCAGTTGCGGGACACGTTCCTCCGCGTGATCCGGGAGTTCAAGAGCCGCTACATCCTGTCCTACATGCCGCGCGGCGTGGAACCCGGCGGCTGGCACGCCATCGACGTGCGCCTGAAGGGCCGGCGCGGACAGATTACGGCGCGCCGCGGCTACCTGCGTTCGTCCCGCTAGTACTGGCGAACAGGGGCAGGCGACCCTGAAGGGTCGCCTCTACAGGCGCGTGTAGGGGGTTTTCTGCCGGGGCGTAGAGGCGCCCCTCCAGAGTCGCCTGGCAGGGCCGTGTCGCGTAGAGGCGACCCTTCAGGGTCGCCTGAAGAAGGACCGTGGGTTGTAGAGGCGACCCTTCAGGGTCGCCTGAGGGCCGGGGAGCGTAGAGGCGACCCTTCAGGGTCGCCTGGCAGGGCCGTGTCCTGTAGAGGCGACCCTTCAGGGTCGCCTGGAAGGCCGCCGCACGCTAGAACCCGACCGAGTACACGAGCCGGAACGTCCGGCCCATCTCCAGCAGATCGTTCTTCAGGTAGTTCAGGTGGTTCCGGAAGCGCGCGTCGGTCGCGTTCTCGAGCCGCGCCGTCAGCGTGTTCAGCACCGGCCCCCGCATGAAGCCATAGGACGCGTAGAGCCGAAGCGTCGCGTAGCTCGCCGTCGCCGTCTCACCGGGATAGGTGCGGTCCTGCGCCGCCACCGCCGTGACCGCCGTGCCCGCCTGGAAGGCGTTCTTCTGGTAGCGCAGGCCGAGGATGCCTCGGTAGGGCGGGATGCGCGGCAGGGCTTCCTTCGTGTCAGACAGACGTCCGCGCACCATGTCGAACGTGAACTCCGCGGTCCACTGCGGCGTGAGCTTCACGTCGCCGTGCGCCTCGAAGCCCCACAGCCGGCTGTCCCGTCCCACGTACTCGATGTAGGGGAACTCACCCGCGTGGTCGTGGTCGTGCCCGTCGTCATCGTGATCGTGCCCGTCGTGATCGTGATCGTCCGCGTCGTGATCGTGATCGTCGTGCGGTATCGCAAAGCGATCGTTGAACTCGTCCTCGCGGTCCTCGAACTGCTCGTCGGTCAGGGGATTCCGGAAGATGAAGTTGCTGATGCCGTTGTGGAAGAAGGAGAGCTCGCCCTCGAACCTGGTCCCGCGCGCGCGCACGGCCACGTCGAACCCGACCGCCCGCTCCGGCTTCAGCCCCGGGTTGCCGATCTCGAACGCCAGGTTGCCGTGGTGCGGACCGAAGAAGTACAGCTCCTCGAGTGCCGGGGGACGCGCGGCCCGCGCCACGCTGAGCGCGACGACGAGGTTGTCGTTGGCCGCCCGCGGCCGGATGAGCAGCCCCACGGACCCGGACGCCTCCGTGAACTCCCGCTCGAGCAAACCGCCCTCCGGCGCGTACCTCGTGTGATCCACGCGGCCGCCGAACTGCAGCGTCGCGTGCGTCCACGCCACTTCCTCGTAGACGAACACGGCGGCGCTCTTCTGCCCGACCGGCGGCGACAGGCTCTCCTCCCCGGTGGCCTTGAAGTCGCGGGTCAGGTACCAGGCGCCCCCGCTCCCGACGAGCGCCCCGGCCTTCCGGTGCGAGAGCAGCAGGTCACCCTCGAAGGTGTCGTTGTCGAACCGCGTGCCGACCTCGTTCCCGACGAGCTCTTCGTGCTGGTAGCGGCGCACACCGATGCTCGCACGGTAGGACTGGATGAAACCGGACAGCTCGTTGGCGCCCGCGCGCACGTTGACGGCATGCCGCCGTGGCGTGAGACGGATCGTGCCCTCCTCGATGATCGGGATGCCGTACTCGGTGTCCGTGTAGCCGTAGCTCGCGCCGGCATAGGAGCGCTCGCCCGTCCACGCGCCGCCCACGCTGGACGTGGCCATCCGGAGGCCGCTGTTCGTCACCGTGGCGTCAGGCGTGCTGTAGTCGCCGGACCGCTGGCCACTGCCCCCGAAGTGGAAGGCCCACGTGCCATTGCCGACGTGCACGTCGCCCGCCGCCCCCGCCTGTCCCCCATTGCTGCCGAGGTCGAACAGGAAGTTGCCGGACGGCCTCATCGTCGGCTCGCTCGGGATCTGGTCCGAGATCACGTTGACGATGCCGCCGATGGCGTTGGCGCCATACAGGAGCGTGGCCGGGCCGCGCACGACCTCGATTTTCCGCGCGGCGGCCGGGTTGACGGGCACGGCGTGGTCGCCGGACTGGCTGGAGATGTCGCCCATCCGCTGGCCGTCCTCGAGCACGACCACGCGATCGCCGTCCAGACCGCGAATGACCGGCCGGGCCGGCGCGTTGCCCAGCGCCCGCATGGCGATACCCGGCTCCGACTGCAGCGTGGCCGCCACGTTGCTCTCGAGCTGTCGCGTCAGGTCCTGGCCCGTCAGCACCGACGTCGGCTGGTAGGACTCGAACTGCGGCCGCGGATTCGGGCTGACCGAGAGCACCTCCGCAAAGTGCAGATCGAACTCGACCGCCATGTCGAGCCGCGCCGGCTCGGTGCCGACGGTGACCTCCGTGCGCCGCGTGGTGTACCCTTCTGCGCGAACGCCGACGTGGTACTCGCCCGGGGGCACGTTGTCGAACCGGAAGGCGCCGTCCGCGGCGGTCCGGACCTCGCGGCGGAGCTCGTCGATGACGACGAGCGCGGCGGCCATCGGCTGGCCGGTCTCCGCCTGGGTGACGGTGCCGGAGAGGGTCGTACCCGTCTGCGCCAGGACAGGAGAGAGGCCACCGGCCGCGGCGAGGGCGAGGACACTGCAGGCGATCGCGTTCCGCATATCGATTGAGGCTACCGCCCGGAGGCGGGACCGCGCGAAGGGAAGCCAGTGGGCAGGACGAAGCGGGCCATGAATGGTCGATAACCGGCGGCGAACGGCGCGGGCCGCCATCGGGGGCACGTGCCTGGCCGCGGCCCTGGCCCTCGGGACCACCGGGACGTCCGGGCAGGCGGGGACGGGCGCCATCACGGGCGTGGTCACCACGACGGCCGCCGCGCCGCGCCCGGTGCGCGTCACCGTGGACGCGCGGGTCTGCGGCGCCGAGGTGCCCGACGAGTCGATCCTGGTCAACGACGCGGGGCGGCTCGCCTACGCGGTGGTCACGCTGACGGGGGTTGCCGCGCGGGCGCCGGCCGCGGAGGTCAGCGTGGTCAACGACCATTGCCGCTTCACGCCGCGCGTGCAGGTGGCGGCCCCGCGGGCCATCGTCCGCTCGTCCAGCCGCGACACGGTCCTCCATACGACGACGGCCCAGACGGCCGCGGGACGTCCGCTGTTCAGCCTGGCCCTCCCGGTTCCGGGCATCACCATGAGCAAGCCACTCGGCGAGGCGGGGGTGGTCCGGGTCAGCTGCAACACCCACCCGTGGATGACGGGGTGGCTGGTGGTCACCGGCGAGATGTCGGCCGTCACCGGACCGGACGGCACGTTCACGCTCGCGGATGTGCCGCCGGGACGCTACGAGCTCCGCGTCTGGCACGAGGCGCTCGCGGCGCCGCCGCGCACCATCACCGTGGCCGCAGGCTCACCCGCGGCCGTCGCGTTCGAACTCCGATAGCACGGGCCGGTAGAATGGGACAGGCATGACCCGAAGCGAGATGCGGATGATGAAGATGGTGTGCGCCGCCGCGTGCGCGGTGTTGATGGGAGCGGGCGCCGTGGCACAGCCCGCGCCGGCCTCCGAGAGTGACTTCCTCTCGCGCGTGCGGCGGCTGACCGTCGACGGGCGGCGCGCCGGGGAGGGGTACTGGGCGCCCGACGGCCAGCGCCTCGTCTTCCAGAGCGAACGCGAGCCCGGCAACCCCTTCTACCAGATCTACGTGCTGGACCTCACCACCGGGGACACGACCCGCATCTCCCCCGGCACCGGCAAGACGACCTGCGCGTTCTTCCGGCCGGGGTCGGACCAGATCCTCTTCTCCTCCACGCACCACGATCCCAGGTCGAAGGAGTACCAGGACGAGGAGCTGGCGTTCCGGGCCTCCGGCAAGGAGCGGCGGTACGCCTGGGACTACGACGCGGAGATGGACATCTACGCCTATGCGGAGACGACCCGGAGCCTGACGCGGCTGACGGACGCACGCGGCTACAACGCGGAGGCCAGCTACTCGCCCGACGGACAGTGGATCGCGTTCTCGTCCATGCGGGACGCCTACAACCGGACGCTCTCCCCGCAGGAGCAGAAGCAGCTCGACACGGACCCCAGCTACTTCGGCGAGATCTACATCATGAAGGCGGACGGCACGGGCCAGACCCGCCTGACGACGACGCCGGGGTACGACGGCGGGCCGTTCTTCACGCACGACGGCGAGCGCATCGTGTGGCGGCGCTTCGACGAGCAGGGCCTCATCGCGGACATCTGGACGATGAAGCTGGACGGGTCCGACCCGAAGCAAATCACGAGCTTCGGCTCGATGAGCTGGGCGCCCTACGAGCACCCGTCCGGGGAGTACTTCCTGTTTGCCTCCAACAAGCTGGGCTTCGAGAACTTCGAGGTGTTCATGGTGGATGCCGCGGGCTCGAAGGAGCCGGTGCGGGTCACCTACTCGGACGGCTTCGACGGGCTGCCCGTCCCCTCGCCGAACGGACGCCAGCTGGCCTGGACGTCGAGCCGCTCGGGCGGCGGCGCGGGACAGATCTTCCTGGCGGAGTGGAATCACGCGAACGCGATGAAGGCGCTCGAGGCAGCGCCGCCGCGCCGATGAACACGGGCGGCCGCCCCTCGGGCTGCCCACGGAGAGACACGCGATGGCTCGCATGCACCTGAACCGCTTCCGCATCACGTTCGTCCTGCTCGCGCTGGCGGCGGCCGGCGCTCCCGGCCCGGCACGCGCGCAGACGGCCGTGGCCGTGCAGTCCCCCACCAAGGCACACGTGGAAGCCCTGGCCTCGCCGGCCATGGAAGGCCGGCTCACCGGATCACCCGGCGAAAAGCTGGCCGCCGACTACCTGGCCGCCGAGCTGAAACGGATGGGCGCGCGCCCCCTCCCCGGCCAGGCGGACTATCGCCTGCCCTTCCCCTTCACGGCCGGATCCAGGGACGCGGGATCGACCATCACGGTCCAGCGTGACGGCGCCGCACCGCGCGTCTTCGACACACGGGAGTCCGTGATGGCGCTCTCCTACTCCGACAACGGCGAGGTCAGCGGGCCCGTCGTCTTTGCCGGGTACGGCCTCGTGGTCCCGGAGAACCAGAACTTCGGCTACGACAGCTACCAGGGCCTGGACGTCACGGACAAGATCGTCGTCGTGCTGCGCTACTTTCCCGAGGACGCGGACCAGCAGACGCGTGCGGCCGTGGCACGCTACTCGGACCTGCGCTACAAGGCGCAGGCCGCGCGCCAGCGCGGCGCGAAGGCGCTGGTCGTCCTGACGGGTCCGCGCTCGCCGAACGCGGGCGGCGTCGTGCCGATGACGTTCGATACGGCGCTGGCAGGCTCCGGCCTCGTGGCGGCGAGCGCGAACGGCGAGGTCGCCGAGGCGATCTTCACGTCCGCGGACACGCCGCTGGAGGCCGCGCAGAAGGATCTCGACAGCGGCAACCCGCACGTCGCCGGGTTCGAGATTCCCGGCCTCACGCTGACCATCAAAGCCGACATCGAACGCGAGCGGCAGACCGGCCATAACGTCGTCGGCTACCTGCCCGCCACGACCGGCGCGGCTGGTGCGGTCACCCGGCCGTGGGTTGCCATCGGCGCGCACTACGACCACCTCGGCCGGGGGACGGCCGGCGGCTCGCTGGCCGACCAGGAGCAGCCGAACCAGATTCACCACGGGGCGGACGACAACGCCTCGGGTACGGCGGCGGTGCTCGCCATCGCGGAGACGCTCTCGGCGCAGCCGCGCGCGCGCAACCTGATCGTCGCGTTCTGGTCCGGGGAGGAGCTCGGCCTGATCGG
Source organism: uncultured Bifidobacteriaceae bacterium (assembly GCA_964619705.1). Taxonomy (GTDB): domain Bacteria; phylum Acidobacteriota; class Vicinamibacteria; order Vicinamibacterales; family UBA2999; genus VFZN01. Next base: position 63,458 of record CAZUGF010000001.1, on the reverse strand, counting down.
ATCCGCGCACTTCGTGGCCACGCCGCCGGTTCCCGTCGAGGATCTCGCGGCCTACCTGAACTTCGACATGGTCGGCCGATCGACGGACAACAAGCTCACCGTGCAGGCCACGGGATCGAGCGACATGTGGCCGAAACTGCTCGAGCAGGCCAACGTCGCGGCCGGCTTCGATCTGGCGCTGCAGCCCGACCCCTACCAGCCGACCGACGTGAGCAGCTTCAACCAGGCGGGCGTCCCGAGCCTCGCGTTCTTCACGGGCGCGCACGTGGACTACCACAAGCCCGGCGACACGGCCGAGAAGATCAACTACGAGGACCTCGATCGCATCGCGGCGTTCGCGGCGTCGATCGCCAGGCGGCTGCTCGACGCGAACGAGGCGCCGCCGTTCACCAAGGTCGAGCAGCCCACCACGAGCGGCGGACGTACGGGGCTGCGCATCTTCACCGGGACCATCCCGGACTACGCCACCGAGGTCAAGGGCCTGCTGCTCGGCGGCGTCATCGGCGGCGGCCCCGCGGAACAGGCCGGCCTGCAGAAGGGCGATGTCATCGTCGAGATTGCCGGCCAGTCCATTGCCAACATCTACGACTACACCTACGCGCTCGAGCTGCTCAAGATCGGCGAGCCCGCGAAGGTGATCTACCTGCGCGGCGGCGAGACGCGCGAGACCACGCTGACACCGGCCGCGCGCAAGTGAGGCCGGGGGCTCACCGCCCCCGCGTGACGCGCACCGTGACCTCGAACCGGCCGGAGTTGTCGGACACCTGGTCGTCGTTGACGCCCAGGTAGAGCGGGCCGTCCGCCGACATGGTGAGCGGCGTGGTCTGGTTGCCGATGGCGAACGGCGCGCCGCCGCCGATGCGCCCGATAAGGGCGCCCGCCAGGAACTGCGGCGCGGGCGAGCCCGGCGCGTAGCGGCCCTTCAGCGAGCCGGCAGGCCCGGCGCGGTCGTCGGCCTCCGCGGACAGGCCAATCTCGCCGTTGGCGGTGAACACGACCCGGTCGCCGCGGCGGACGGTGATGTTCGCCGGCGTCCATTGGGTCGTCGCGGGAACGGCCAGTACACCGGCCGGGAGCGCCGTCGGCGGCGTCTCGACGGCCGGGGCCTCGACGGCCTGCTGCGGCACGGCGGCCACGTAGAGGCGCGCGATCTCGTTCATCCGGAACCGGCGCTCGTTGCCGGCCTGGAACGTGACCGTCCGCGGTTCGTTCTCCGTCTCCGATCCCTCGCCGCCTTCGATGTTCGTCAAGCGGCCGCGCAGCACCTCGCCGCCGCGCGTGACGAGCACGTGCTGGCCGCCCTGGGCCGCCTCGACCTCTCCGGCCGGCAGGTTCTGCGCATCACCGCCAACGGCAATGAGCGCGACGTTGCTCATCGGAATCTTCCGCTGATCGTTCAGCGACACGCGGACGTACACCGTGTCCGACGGGCGATGCCACGCCTCGAATCGGCCGGTGACGCGATCGCCGTTCCGCTGCAGGACCGTGACCTGTTCCTGGGCGATAAGGGCCGGGCCCACGGCGAATGTCAGGAGTACCGCGGAGACGATGAGGAGACGAACCCTTGTCAGCATAGGGCGCCAGTATAGCCACTCGCGCCACCCCGCCGCCATGTGCCGACCCGCCGGCTCGGCCGTGCGCGCGTCAGTAGGCCGCCAGGTGGCGTGCCGCCGCGGCGATGGCCTCCTGGCTGACGAGCCATGCCTCCTCGAGCGGCGGGGCGTACGGCACGGGCGTGTCGAGCGCGCCGAGAATCCGCACCGGCGCATCGAGCGACTCGAACGCCTCCTCCTGGATCACCGCGGCCAGGCTCTCGCCGATGCCGCCCGTCCGTGCGTCCTCGTGGACGATCAGCACGCGGCTGCAGTGACGGGCGACGGCCAGGAGCGCGGCCCGATCGAGCGGCACCAGGCTGCGCAGGTCCAGGACCGCGGCCTCGATGCCGTCCGACGACAGGGCCTCGGCCACCTCGAGGCAGTCGTGCACGCACGCGCCATAGGAGACGATCGCGACATCGGACCCGGCGCGGCGGAGCGCTGCCTTCCCGAGGGGAAGCGGCGCCGGCGCCTCCGACGGCAGTACCTGCCGGATGCGCGGGTCGCGATAGAGCGCGAGGTGCTCGTAGTAGAGGACCGGATCGGGGTCCGCGACGGCCGCCGCCATCAGCGCGCGGGCATCCTCCGGCGTGGACGGGACGACGATCTTGAGGCCCGGCGTGCGGTGGAACCAGGACTCCGTGTTCTGCGAGCGATACGGGCCGGCCGAGCGGCGCCCGCCGCACGGCACGCGGACGACCATCGGCACGTCCGCGCCCCACCGGTATCGCAGCGCGGCGGCGTTGTTCACGAGCTGGTTGACACCCGCGGCCGCGGCGCCGTTGAACCGCAGGTCGCCGATCGGCCGGTGCCCGGCCAGTGCCGCGCCCACGCAGACGCCGAGGACCGCGCTCGCGGCCGGCGGTGCGTGGATGAGGCGATCGCCGACGTCCTCGCCGTAGACGAACACGCGTGGATCGGCCCGCAGGGCATCGCCGATGCCGAGCATGACCGCGTCGAGGAACGTGCGGCCCTGACTGTCGAACGCCAGGCCGGGCTCGAGCGGCGGCAGGTCCGCGGTGCGGGGCTGCGCCTGCCGGATGGCCGGGTCCATGACTTCCACGCGCACGCGCGGTTCGGCGTCCCCGAAGACGCCGGTCCCGACGGTCCCGGGTGCCGGCCACGCCATGTCGATGACCGCCCGCGCCTCCTGCTCCACGAGCGCATCGGCCCAGGCCTTGATGCGATCCAGCTCCGTGTGGTTGATCAGGCCCTCGGCCTCGAGCCGTGCGGCATAGCGCGGGAGCGGGTCCCGCCTGGCCCAGAACTCGTACAGATCGCGGCTGGCGTACCCCGCGTCGTGCAGCACGTGGTATTCCCAGGACGGCGGCTGCTCCTTCCCGAGGTAGTGCCGGTCATCGTCGTGCGTGTCGCCGCACATCCGCATGGCGATGACCTCGATGAGCGTAGGCCCCTGCCCCGTCCGCGCCCGCTCCGCGGCCCACGCGAACGCCGCGGCAACGGCTTCCGGATCCGTCCCGTCGATCGAGATGCCGGGGATCCCGTAGCCTGCGGCCTTGTCCGCGAAGACGCGCACGGCGGACGTGTCCGCCGCCGGCGTGGACCCGGCCGCCTGGTTGTGCTCCAGGCAGAAGATCGCCGGCAGCTTCCGCGCGGCACACAGGTTGATGGCCTCGTGCCACTCGCCGAGCGACGAGGCGCCTTCGCCGATGAAGGAGACGGCCACGCGCTCGGCGCCGTCGCGCTGGAACGCCATCGCCATGCCCGACACCGACAGGGATCCAATCCCCAGTGGCGCGGCCGCCGGCAGGACGCCCCAGCCGAAGTCCCCGATGTGGAGGTCCCTGCCGTGCATCGGCGGGCCGTCCTTGCCCATCTGCGCGGTGAGGATCATGCGGACGGCCTCGGCATCGTGCCGCATGGCCAGGGCGACGCCGGCGTCCCGGATTGCCGGCGCCACGACATCGCCCTTCCAGGTCCCGTCCTTGCCGCGGTACTTCGGCCCGCGCCTGAGGCGGATGCCGGCCGCGTAGATGGCCTCCTGTCCGAGGGAGCGGGAGCCCGTGCCCGGGAAGGCCGTCGCGCCCCACCGGACCTCGCCGCTCGTGAAGAACTGCTTGAGCCGGTTGTCGACGGCCCGCGTGAGCGCCATGCCGCGGAGGATCTCGAGACGCTCGCCCTTCGTCAGCGACGCGGCAATCCCCTCGCGTCGCAGGAAGCCGTCGCACGCCTCGACGAGCTCCGCGCGCGCCTGCTCCATCCGCTTGTTCGCCGGCGTCCCCGGGGTCGTCTGGTCCGTGCCCTCCGGTGCGCGGAGCGTGTCGTAGAGACGGCGGGCCAGCTCACGCCGGAACGGTCCGCGCAGGGCCTCGAGGCCCGCCGCATCGCGCGGCTTGATCCGCGCCCCTCCGGCGTGATCGAACACGTCGAGCACGAGGGAGAGGGCCAGCGGGTGGCGCTCGGTGACGAAGGCGGCCAGCCGGCTGGCCAGGCCGGTAGGCTTGTTGGGATCGGCGGCGGCACGAGGCATGCGCGCTCATTGTGCCTCACAGGCGGCCGGGGGCCTATCGGCGTCGGCGGTGCGCCGGGCTTCGGGTAACATCTCCCGCCATGAGAGCCCTTGTCCTCCTGCCCCTGATGCTGGCGGCCTGTTCGCCTGCACCGCCATCGGCGCCGGCATCCGGCGTCACCCTGGCCATCGTGAACGCGCGCGTCTGGACCGGCGATCCGGAGAATCCCTCCGCCGAAGCCGTGGCCGTGGCCGGCGACCGTCTGGCCGCGGTCGGGACGACAGCGCACATCACGGCGATGGCCGCGGGCGCGGAGATCATCGACGCGCAGGGACAGTTCCTCGTGCCCGGCTTCATCGACACGCACGTCCACTTCCTGGAGGGTGGATCCCGGCTTGCCTCCGTGCAGCTTCGCGATGCGGCCACGCGCGAGGCGTTCGCCGAGCGCATCGGGGCGTTCGCGAAGACGGTGCCGGCCGGCACGTGGATCACCGGCGGCGACTGGGACCACCAGCTCTGGGGCGGCGAGTTGCCGCGGCGCGACTGGATCGACGCCGTCACGCCCGATCACCCGGTGTGGGTCAACCGCCTGGACGGGCACATGGCGCTCGCCAACTCCGCCGCGCTCCGCGCCACCGGCGTGACCGCGGGCGTCACCGACGTGAGCGGCGGCGAGATCGTCCGCGATGCCCGCGGCGAGCTGACGGGCCTGCTCAAGGACAACGCCATGGACCTGGTGGGGGCCAGGATGCCGCCGCCGACCAACGACATGCAGGACCGCGCGCTCGGGGCCGCCATGCAGTACGTCGGCGAGCAGGGCGTCACCACTGTTCACCAGATGGGCACGTGGGCCGATCTCGACGTCATCGCCCGCGCGCACGCGGCCGGGCGCCTCGACACGCGCATCTACGCGGCCGTGCCGCTCGACACCTGGCAGCGACTGGCGGATGCGGTCACGGCCCGCACCTACGGCGGCGACGAAGGACGCGGCGATGCCTGGCTGCGCGTCGGCGTGCTCAAGGGATTCGTCGACGGCTCGCTCGGGTCGCACACCGCCGCGTTCGACGAGCCGTTCACCGACGCGCCGGGGGATCGCGGGTTCTTCGTCAACACGCCGGAGAACCTGTACACGTGGATCGCCGGGGCCGACGCGAAGGGCCTGCACGTGACGGTCCACGCCATCGGGGATCGCGCCAACCGCACGCTGCTCGACATCTACGAGCGCGTGGCGGCGGAGCACGGACCGCGCGATCGACGCTTCCGGATCGAGCACGCCCAGCACCTGGCGCCGCCGGAGCTGCCGCGGTTCCTGGCGCTCGGGGTCATCGCGAGCATGCAGCCGTATCACGCGATCGACGACGGCCGGTGGGCGACGACGGTCATCGGGCCGGAGCGGAGCCTGGGCACTTATGCCTTCCGGTCGCTCCTCGATGCAAAGGCCACGGTGGCGTTCGGCAGCGACTGGTTCGTGGCGCCGCCAACGCCGATCGAAGGCATCTACGCCGCGGTGACGCGGCGGACGCTGGATGACCGCAACCCGGACGGCTGGGTGCCGTCCCAGAAGATCACCGTCGAGGAGGCGCTCACCGCTTACACGCGCACCGGCGCCGTGGCCTCGTTCGAGGAGGGGCAGAAGGGCACGATCGCGCCGGGCATGTTCGCGGACCTGACCCTCATCGACAAGGATCTGCGAGCCATCCCCGCGGCGGACATCCGCAGCGCAAAGGTCGTGCGGACCATCGTCGGCGGACGGACGGTCTTCGCGCAGTAGGCGGTGTTCGCGCAGTAGGCGACCCTGAACAGTAGGCGACCCTGAAGGGTCGCCTCTACACGACCTTGACGGCAGGGGCGAGGTGCCACCACACGGTGCGCACGCTCGCCCCTGCTCATCCCCTGCCTGCGGGCCCTGCCGTCAGGGGCCCTCCTGCCGACCCGTTGAGCGGCTGACCTGCCCCGGGCCTACTGACCCGATGACGTCGACGTGCGGACCGTCGGGTACTTGACGCCGAGCTGATCGCCCAGCTGATCCAGGTAGGTCTTGTACTTCGTCTTGTCGAAGTAGTACTGGCGCATCTCGGGACGATAGCGGTCCATGATGGCCTTGTTCAGGTGCGTCGCCGGCTCGTCGCCGGGCCGCAGGAACGACGTGTACGCGCGCTGCTTGAGCTGCACGTTGTTGAAGTAGTCCCTGGCCCCCTGCACGACGTCAGGCCGCAGCACCAGGTCCAGGACGGTCATCGCCTGCACCTTGGCGCCGGCGATCGTGCCCTTGTGGGCAATGGGCGTCGCCATCGCGATCGCGTTCGCCCAGTTGTGGCCGGGGCCGGCCTGGAAGTTGGCCGGGAAGCTCAGGGACACGGTCGGCACGTTCCACGAGATGTCGCCGATGTCGTCGGAGCCGCCGCCGCGCTTGTCCGCATCCGGGATGAGCTCCTGTCCGCGCAGGCTGGTCGCCAGCTCCTTGGCCAGGCCGTTCTCCGGCACACCCAGCTCCTTCTGCGTGGCCTTCGCCAGCGTCTCGTCGTCCGCCGTCCACTCCGGCAGGCCGACGGCCTGCACGTTGGCGAACATGGTCTCGGCGAGCGTCTTGTTCATGTGGGAGGGCCAGGCCGCACCCAGGACGCGCGACGCCCACGTGGTGTTGCTCATCAGCGAGGCCCCTTCGGCCATCTTGTCGCCGATGTTCCACATGTTCATGATGTTCTCGTAGTTCGTCTCGCGGAAGTAGTACCAGACGCTGGCGTTCCGCGGCACGACGTTCGGCTGGTCGCCGCCGTTGGTGATGACGTAGTGCGAGCGCTGCTGGAGCCGCAGGTGCTCGCGGCGGTAGTTCCAGCCGGCGTTCATCAGCTCCACGGCGTCGAGCGCCGAGCGGCCGCGCCACGGCGAGCCGGCGCTGTGGGCCGTCTCACCCTCGAAGGTGTACTCGATCGAGACCATCCCGTTGCCGCCGCTGTCTCCCCAGCCGGTGCTGAGGTTGCTGCCCACGTGGTTGTAGAGCACCACGTCCACGTCCTTGAAGAGCCCGGCGCGCACGTAGTACGCCTTCGTGGCCAGCTGCTCTTCCGCGATGCCCGGCCAGATCATGATCGTCCCGGGCAGCTTCTCCCGCTCCATCACGCGCTTGGCGGCAATCGCCGCCACGATGTTGAGCGGCGTGCCCGAGTTGTGCCCTTCCCCGTGCCCGGGCGCGCCCTCGATGATCGGGTCGTGATAGGCCACGCCCGGCTTCTGGGACGCCTGCGGAATGCAGTCGACGTCGGAGCCGAGCGCGATGACCGGGCTCCCCGATCCCCATCGGGCCACCCAGGCCGACGGGATGCCCGCCACGCCCTTCTCCACGGTGAAGCCGTTCTGCTCGAGGATGCCCGTCAGGTACTTCTGCGTCTCGAACTCCTGGAAGCCGAGCTCGCCGAAGCTGAAGACCGTGTCGACCATCTCCTGCCCGAGGTCGTACATCGACTCGACGTCGGCGGCCGCCCGTTCCTTGAGCGTAACGACGCGCGGGTCGAGCTTCGGGGCAACAAAGGGCGCGGCCGCGGCCGGCGCCGCCGGACGCTGGGCCTGGACGCCGCCGACCATGCAGACGATGACGCCTGCCAGTCCGACGGCCTGGATTGTTCGTAAGCGCATGGGGCGATCTCCTTGGGTTGGGCGGATTATAGCCCCTCCATTGCTCCCGCTCATTGGTGGATTCCGTCCATCCATCGGCGGCATGGAACCATCCACCCGGTCGGCGGTGGGTCCGGCGCGCGGCCCACCGCTACAATCGGGGTGTGACCGCCTCCAACGCGGCCGATGTCCTCAACCTGGTCGGGTTCGTGACGGGGACGGCCCTCTACGCGATGCTGCTGGCGCTCGTGCTGCGCCGGGGCATGCGCGGCCCCCACGAGCCGGCACACGTGGACTGGCTGCCGCTCTGCACCGCGCTCCTGGGCCTGGCCTGGAACCTCGGAGAACTGGCGGTCTACGCGCTGCCGCGCCTGGGCCTGGCGGCCGACTCCGTGGGGCTCTCCGCGCTGTCCTTCCCCGCGCTCGGGCTGCTGGCCGCCGTGGTCGTGCACTCCGTCGCGCGCGGCCTGCCCTACGGCCGCATCATCATCGTGCTCGCCTACGCGGTCAGCCTCTCGGCCGCCGCCCTCCACGCCGCGACGATGGTCACGGGCCAGCCGGCGCCGTCCACGCTGGCCTTCCAGTTGCTGACTGTCTGTTTCGGCCTGCTCATCGTACCGCTCGGCATCATCACGCGGTCGCAGCCGAACGGCCGCCGCGCGCTGTGGGTGCTGGCGCTCGCGCTCTTCGCGGTCTCCGCCTCGCACCTCGGCAGCTTCCACTCGGGCGAGGACAGCTGGTGGATGCAGATCATGGGACACCACGCGGCCATCCCGCTGGCCTTCGCGATCCTCTACCAGAACTACCGCTTCGCCCTCGGGGACCTGTTCCTCAAGCAGGCGTTGACGCTGCTCGCGCTCGTGGCCCTGGCGGTGGCCGGGTACGCCCTTGTCGGCGCGGTGCCGTCCGGGCCGCTCGCCGTCGGCCTGCTGCTCGGCCTGTGGGTGGCGACGGCGCTCGTCGCGCCCTGGCTCCGCCACATCGTCGTGCGCTTCGTGGACGCCGTGCTGCTCGGACGCGCGGACTACGCCGTGCTGCGGCCGGCCATTGCCGCCGCCGTCCAGGATGCCTCGTCGATTGAGGCCGTGCTCGACACGGTGTCCGCACGGCTCGCGCGCGCGTTCAACGCCCGCCGCGTCTGGTGGACGGAGGAGGGCCGGCAGACGCCCGACGATCGGGCGGCCGCTTCCCGCGTGGCCGTGGTGCCGACGACCGACAGCCCGTGCTTCCTCATCCACGTCGGCGAGCTCACGGGCGGCCGGCGCCTGCTGTCCGATGACGTGGCGCTGCTCGAACAGGCGACGGACATCGCCGCGCGGCGCGTGGATGCGATCCGCCTCACGCTCGAGCGCTACGACACGCAGCTGCGCGAGGAGGAGATGCAGAAGCTTGCGGCCGAGGCGGAGCTCAAGGCCCTCCGCGCCCAGATCAACCCGCACTTCCTCTTCAATGCCCTCACGACCATCGGCTACCTCATCGACAGCGCGCCGGAGCGCGCCGTGGGCACGCTGATGCGGCTCACCGGCCTGCTCCGCGGCGTGCTGCGGCCGGAGGGCGAGTTCACCACGCTCGGCCGCGAGCTCGAGCTCATCGAGCACTACCTGGACATCGAGCACGAGCGGTTCGAGGAGCGCCTGCGCGTGCGCATCGACGTGCCGCGCGCCCTGCGCGGGCTGCCGATTCCGTCCCTGGTGGTCCAGCCGCTCGTCGAGAACGCCATCAAGCACGGCGTAGCGCCCAGCGCCGGCGGCGGCGACGTGGAGATCATCGTCCGGCGCGAGGAGGGGCCGCGCCTGCGCATCACCGTGCGGAACACGGGCGCGCCCCTTTCGCTGGCCGACAGGCGCGGCAGCGGCCACGTCGGCCTGGAGAACGTCGGACGCCGGCTCGCGGGCCACTACGGCCCCGACGCCACGTTGACACTGACGTCGGAGGACGGGCGCTGCACCGTGGCCGAAGTCATGCTGCCGCTGCAGAAGACGGCCGCCGGGAGTGAGGAGGCAGATGGCCAAGCCGTTGCGCGTCGTGCTGGCGGATGACGAGCGGCCGGCCCGCCGGTTCCTCGCCAACCTGCTGGCCACGTTTCCCGACGTGGAGCTCGTCGGCGAGGCCGCGAACGGCCGCGAGGCGCTGGAGCTCATCGAGCGCCTGAAGCCGGGGCTCGTCCTGATGGACCTGCAGATGCCCGAGATGGGCGGCCTCGATGCCGCCCGGCTGCTCGAGGCCGGCGCGGCGCCGCGCGTGGCGTTCGTGACGGCGTACGACGAGTTTGCCGTCCAGGCCTTCGAGCTGAACGCCGTGGACTACCTGCTGAAGCCGGTGGCCCGCGATCGCCTGGCGGCCACCATCGAGCGCGCCCGCGAACGCGATCGTCCGGCGGAGCGCGCCGTGGCGCTGACCGCCGCCTCCGCCGCGCTCGACGCGGCCACGCGCCGCCAGTTCCTGGAGCGGATCCCCGTCCGCAGGCGCGACGAGGTGATCATCCTCCCCGTCCGGCAGATTGCCTCCGTCGTCGCCGACGGGGAACTCCTGCACCTGACGACGCTGGCCAACGATCGCTACACGATCACGCACCGGCTGCACGCGCTCGAGGCCCGCCTGGATCCGCGCCGGTTCGTCCGCCTCGCGCGCGGCACGCTGGCCGCGCTGGACCACATCCAGCGCGTGAGCCCGATGCCGGGCGGCACCTACCAGGTGGTGCTGTCGAACGGCCAGACGCTGCAGGTCAGCCGGCTCCAGTCGAGGGTCCTGCGCGAGACGCTGCTCAGGATCTGACCCGTACGGTATCCTCCCGGGCATGAAAGGCTCCCCGGTCATCTCGGCAGCCCTTGTCGGCACGGCCCTCCTGCTCGCGTCGTGCGCGACGGACGCCCAGGGCGATCTCGCCGCGCGCGCCCGGGCGCTGCACGCGCAGGCGCCGCTCATCGACGGGCACAACGACTATCCCTGGGCGCTCCGCGAGGCGGACCCGGCCCGGGACTTCGCCAGCGCGGACATCACCGAGCCGCTGCCGGCGCTCATGACGGACATCCCGCGGCTGCGCCGCGGCGGCGTCGGCGCGCAGTTCTGGTCCGTCTACGTCCCCTCGACCATGCAGGGGCAGGACGCCGTCACCGCGACCCTCGAACAGATTGACATCGTCCATCGGATGATCCGCCGGTGGCCGGAGACCTTCGAGCTGGCGCTCACGGCGGCGGACGCCGAGCGCGCGTTCGCGAACGGCCGGATCGGGTCGATGATCGGGATGGAAGGCGGCCACTCGATCGACAACTCCCTGGCGGCGCTGCGCATGATGTACGCGCTCGGGGCCCGGTACATGACGCTGACGCACGGGCAGAACGTGCCCTGGGCGGACTCGGCGACCGATGCGCCCGCCAGCAACGGGTTGTCGGCGTTCGGCGAGGAGGTCGTCCGCGAGATGAACCGGATGGGGATGCTGGTGGACCTGAGCCACGTCTCGCCGGATACGATGACGGACGCGATCCGCGTCAGCGAGGCGCCGGTCATCTTCTCCCACTCCTCGGCGCGCGCCCTGTGCGACGTCCCGCGCGACGTGCCCGACGCCGTGCTGAAGCTGCTGCCCGCCAATGGCGGCGTGGTGATGGTCACGTTCGTGCCGGGCTTCATCTCGCAGGAAGTGGCGGACTGGAACGCCAGGTCCGCTGCGCAGTTGCAGCTCCTGCGGAACCAGTTCCCCGGCAACGAGGCGTCCGCGGGCGCGGCGCACGAGCGCTGGCGGGCGGAGAACCCGGAGCCGAGGGCCACGCTGTCGCAGGTGGCGGACCACATCGATCACATCCGGACGGTCGCCGGCATCGATCACATCGGCCTCGGCGGGGACTTCGACGGGATCACGAGCGTCGTGGAGGGCCTGGAAGACGTCTCGAAGTACCCGGACCTGACGGTGGAGCTCCTGCGCCGCGGCTACACGGACGACGATGTCCGGAAGGTGATCGGGGGGAACGTCCTGCGCGCCTGGCGCCAGGCCGAGCAGGTGGCCGCCACGCTGCAGAAGACGCGCGGGCCGTCCACGGCGACGCTGGAGGCGCTCGACGGCAGGAAGTGAGGCGTCGCGCGGTCACGGTGCGGTCTGTCCACGAACGGGAACACAGAGATACAGAGGCACAGAGGCACAGAGACGCGGACACATGGCCCGGCGGGCGCGGCAACGCCGCGCCCGTGGTCGCGTCGCATGACCAGTCACGTGAGCCCGCTGTGCCTGTTCCCACGGGTTCACGTGGCTGGCCATGCGGCGCGACCGTCCCCGGCCGCTTTGCGGCCGGGCGCCGGGCCTGGAGCCCACACCTCTTCTCTGTGATCTCTG
>CAZUGF010000001.1:17974-51356 GCA_964619705.1 uncultured Bifidobacteriaceae bacterium | reverse complement strand
CGGCCTCCGTGTCTCTGTGACCCGTCTTCGTAGACACGCGTGCGCGCGTGATCCGTTTGCCGACCGCGATCGCGTCAGGAAGCGACGACGGTCCTTGCTTCTGCCTGAAGAGCAGCGGCTTCTCTTGCTGCGCACAGTAACACCGGGATGCGCATATGGTCAGGCGGGCGCGGCAACGCCGCGTCCACACCTCTTCTCTGTGATCTCTGCGGCCTCCGTGTCTCTGTGACCCGTCTTCGTAGACACGCGTGCGCGCGTGATCCGACAGGCGTATCGCCCCGTCGCACGCAACGGCTCGGTGCCGCGGAAGCCGTCGACCGGACCGGCCGGGTGGTCCGCCCTACTCGGTCCGCAGGGCGATCAGCGGGTCCACGGTCGTTGCCCGGCGTGCGGGACCGAGGCACGCGAGCGCGGCGGCGGCGAGGAACGCGACGGACACAGCGGCGATGATGAGCGGATCCCCCGGCGCGGTCTGGTAGAGATACGCGGAGAGCACGCGCGCCGCGACCAGCGCGGCGCCGATGCCCGCAGCCAGGCCGATCGCCACCAGCGTCAACCCCTGCCTCACGACCATCGTCAGGACCTCCCGGCGGCTCGCGCCGAGTGCCATGCGGAGACCGAACTCACGGGTCCGCGCCGTCACCGACGTCGCGATGACGCCGCCGATGCCCGCGAGCGTCACCAGCAGCGCAAGGCCGGCGAAGACCCCCAGGAGCGTGGCGGTCAGGCGCGGGGCCGCGAGCGCCTCGGCCCGCAGATCGTCCAGCGTCTGGATCGCCTCGACCGGCTGGTTCGGATCGACGGCATGCACGGCCTCGCGCAGCGTCTGCGAGAACGCCGCCGGATCGCCCGCCGTCCTCACCAGCACCTGCCCGGCCAGGTTGAACGGTGACTGCGAGAGCGGGATGTAGATCTGCGCCACGCTCTGCCGGGCCAGGCCGAACTGCCGGACGTCGGCAACGACGCCGATCACGGTGAACCACGTCTCCCCGCGGTTGGATGAGAGGCGGGTTCCAACCGGGTCCGTGCCGTCCCAGTACCGCGCCATCGAGGCATTGATCACCGCCACCGGCAGGCTCTCGCGCGTGTCGAGCGCGTTGAACGCGCGTCCACTGAGCAGCGGGATGCCCAGGGTGTCGAAGTACCTGTCGCTGGCCACCCGCACGTCCGTCGTCGGACGGCGGTCCGGATCGTCGGTGACCCGGCCCTCGATGTCGAACCTCGTCGTTCCCGGGGCGGACCCGGCCAGCGGGACCGCGTTCGTGATGGCGGCCGAGACCACGCCGGGCTGGCCTTCCAGCCGATCGAGGATCGGCAGGTAGAGCCGGCGGAGCGCGTCGATGTTCCCGTAGCGCGAGAAGTTGCCGTACACCTCCGCGGACAGCACGCCGTCCGATCGATAGCCCGTCTCCACCTGCTGGAGCCGGTAGAAGCTGGCCAGCAGCAGGCCGGCGCCGACGAGGAGGACGACCGACACCGCCACCTGGGCCACGATGAGCGCGCCCTGCAGGCGGCGCCGGCCGGACGCGTCACCCGCCTGGTTGCTGCCCTGCTTGAGGGCGTTGACGAGGTTGATGCGCGTGCCCAGCGCCGGCAGCGTACCGAAGAGGATGCCCGTCAGCACGGACACGAGCAGCGTGAACCCGAGGACCGGCAGGTCGATGGCCACCTCGCCCGTCCGCGCCGTGAACCGGGCGACGAACCGCGTGAGCAGGCCCACCGTCCCGAGGGCCACGAACACGCCGACCACGCCGCCCGCCGTGGCGAGCAGCGTGCTCTCGGTGAGGAGTTGCCGCACGAGGCGCAGGCGGCCGGCCCCCAGGGCGGACCGCATGGCCAGTTCCCGGTCGCGGCCCAGCATCCGCGCAAGCGTCAGGTTCGCGACGTTGGCGCAGGCGATCAGCAGGACGAGCCCCGTGATGCCCAGGAGGATCAGCAGCAGGTCCCGCGCGCCCTCGGTGAGCGCGCGGCGGACCTCGATCGTCGTCGCTCGGAAGCCGGACGAAGCCACGCGGTACACGCCGGCGTAGTCCCCCACGAAGCGCTGGTTGATCGTCGAGACGGCCGCCGCCGCCTGCTCCTGCGACACCCCGGGCCGCAGCCGGCCGAAGACGCTGAGCGCGCCGAAGGCACGCCGGTTCTCCGCAATGGTCCGCTCCGCCGCCGCGCGGAACGGGCACGCGAGCACCGGCATGTAGACATCGTTCTCCTGCGGGTAGTGCGGGACGTCGGGCAGCACGCCGATGACGCGATGCGGCCGATCGTTCATCTCGAACACCTGCCCGACAATGGACGGGTCGCCGCCGAACTTCTGGCGCCAGTAGGTGTGGCTGAGCATGAGCACGGCCTCGGCCCCGTGCGCATCGTCGGCCTGCACGAAGCTCCGGCCGAGCACCGGCGTGATGCCGAGCAGGTCGAAGAAGTTGTGCGAGACGACGCCCGTGCTGACGCGGTCCGGCTCCCCACGATTGAGCAGGTCGAAGTTCATCTGGTGGTACTCGACCAGGCCGTCGAAGACGTCCGCCTGATCGCGGTAGTCGAAGTACTCCGCGATGGCCACGCCCACCTGGTCCTGCCCGGAGAGGGGCGCCGCCTGGCGGACGACCACCAGGCGATCGCCGTGCGCGTAGGGCAGCGGCTTCAGCAGCACGCCGTTGATGACGCTGAAGATGGCGGTGTTGGCGCCGATGCCGAGGCCCAGCGTGAGGATGGCGAGCACGGCATATCCCGGGTTCTTGACGAGCGTGCGCAGGCCGTAGCGCACGTCCTGGAGGAGCTCGTCGAACCAGCTGATGCCGCGCGCCTCGCGCGTGTCCGCCTTGTGCTTGTCCATGGGACCGAAACTCCTCATCGCCTGGCGGCGCGCCTCTTCCGGGGATGCCCCGGCGTCGACGAGCTTCCGGGCTTCCTGCTCGAGGTGAAACCGTACTTCCGCGTCGATCTCGCGATCGAACCGTTCCCGCCGCCACCAGGCCAGCAGCCCCTTCAGCACGGGACGTCCTTCAGAGTCCTTCCGCGGCCTTCAGGATCTTGCCCACCGCCTCCGCCATGCGCTCCCAGGACTCGGTCTCCGCGCGCAGCTGCTTCTGGCCCGCGCGCGTGAGCCGGTAGAACCGCGCCTGGCGGTTCTGCTCGGTGGCCCCCCACTCCGAGGCGAGCCAGCCGGCGGTCTCGAGACGCTGCAGGGCGGGATAGAGCGAGCCCTGGTTGACGCGCAGGACGTCATCGGAGATCTGCTGGATGCGCTGCGAGATGCCCCAGCCGTGCTGCGGGCCGAGGGCCAGCGTCCGGAGGATCAGGAGATCCAGTGTGCCCTGGAGGAGATCGAGGGACCGCGGCGAGGGCGGAGGTGTCGACATTCGACAAGAGAATGGAACGGCTCTTGTCGAATGTCAACAAGAAGAAGGCACCCGGCGGGGACGAGCGGCGGGACGGGCCCGGCGGTCGTCCCGCCCTACTTCATGAGCTTGCCGAGCGCCTCGACGGTGACGTCGACCTTGAACTGCACGCCGATCTTCCCCAGCTCCACGCTCGCCTTCGTGGGGTCGCCCGTGACGCCGCTACCCTCGAAGCCGCCCATGTTGGCGCGCTTGTCCGGGCGGATCATCTTCGGGTTGACGAACCAGAGCTGGGACGTATCGGTGATGCCCGCGTGGCTGCCGATCTGCTCCTTGGTGAAGCCCTGCTTCATCAGGTAGTCCGAGAAGCGGCCGCTGTTGTAGTACTCGGGGACGAAGTGCACGCGGACACCGGTGCCCGCCCACTCCGTGTTGAGCATGGCCGCCACCGCCGCCATGCCCTTCTGGTTCCCGCCGGAGTCCCCGATCATCACGATGTCCTTGAAGCCGTTGACCTTGAAGCTGCGGGCGGTGTACTCGAGCAGCTTCTCGTAGTGCTCCTGCGGCAGGGTGATGGCCCCGGGGAAGCGCATGTGGCCGCTCGGCGGGTCGAGGTTCCCCTCCGGCACGAACGCGACGACGGGGCCGACGAGCGCGTTGCCGAGCGTCTTCGCGATCTCCCCGGCCGTGTAGTGAATGATGAAGTTGTGCTTGCCCATCACCATGTGCGGGCCGTTCTGCTCGGTCCCGCCGGTCGGGAGGATGACGGTCGTCTTGCCGGCCGCGATCGCATCACGAATTTCCGTCCAGGTGAGTTCTTCGATGTAGACCGAGTCCTGCGCGAACGCGGGAGCGGCCGCGGCAGCCACGAGCGCGGCAGCCGCCAGGCACTGACGAAACGACATACGTCCTCCTTGGGAACAGTGGACAGATTATAGACAGGTCCGGGGTAGGTGACGGGTGGGTAGACGGGGGCGGGCTCCGTGAGACCGGAGCGGGACGCCATCCACCTGAACTGTCGGGTTCTCCGGTCCACGGCGTTGATCCGCCAACGGCCGCTGGACCATCGCCCCCTCGCGTGCCCCGCGATAAGATCGGTCTCCTGTGTCGGAGAAGCCAGTCGAGGGTCGTCCCTGGGGGCGGCTGCGCGCCATCTTCGAACAATGGACGCACACGCCGGAGCCTCGATCCTCGCCCTCAGGAGCCGGGGACCTGACGGACGGAGTTGGCACGCGCATCGGACGCTACAGCATTCGGCGCACGCTCGGCCGGGGCGGCATGGGTGTCGTGTACGCCGCGCTCGACGAGCGGCTCGAGCGCACGGTCGCGCTCAAGACCATGTCGTCACCCGCCGGGGACGAGACGGCGCGATCGCGCTTCTGGCGCGAGGCACGCGCCGCGGCAAGCGTCAACCATCCGAACATCTGCCAGATTCACGAGATCGGCGAGGCCGACGGGCGACTCTTCATCGCGATGGAACTGCTCGACGGCGAATCGCTCGCCGACCGGCTGCAGCGCGGACCCATGAGCGTGTCGGAGGCCGTGCCCACCGGGCTCAGTATCCTGGCCGCGCTCGCCGCACTCCACGCACGCGGCATCGTCCATCGGGACCTGAAGCCCTCCAACGTGTTCCTGACGTCCCACGGGGTCAAGCTGCTGGACTTCGGCCTGGCCACACCCGGGACGGAGGCGTCGCCGACGACGGAAGTCGGCCTGACGATGCCGGGCGTTGTGGTCGGGACCCCTCGTTACATGGCCCCGGAGCAGGTGACCGGCGACAGCGTCGACGGCCGGAGCGATCTGTTTGCGTTCGGTGCGGTGCTGTTCGAGATGCTGGCGGGCCGGCCGGCGTTCGCGGGGCGCACGAACGGGGAGATCCTGCACGCGACCGTGCACGAGCAGCCGCCCGCGCTCAGCGGCTCCCCGGCCATTGCCGCGGTGGACCGCGTGATCCGGCGGGCGATGGCCAAGCGCCCGGTCGACAGGCCGGACACGGCCGACCAGCTGATCGTGGAGCTTGGCGCCGTGCGCGGCCTGAGCGGCGACACCGCCGAGGTGCCGGCCAGGACACTCACGCGTATCGTCGTGCTGCCGTTCCGCGTACTGCGGCCGGATCCGGACTCGGATTTCCTCGCCTTCAGCCTTCCCGACGCCATCGCGATCTCGCTCAAGGCCATCGACGGCGTCATCGTGCGGTCGAGCGCAGCGGCGGCGCGATTCGCCGGCGAGACGCCGGACCTCAGGGCCGTCGCAACCGAGCTCGACGTCGACCGCGTCGTGACCGGCTCGTTGATGCGATCCGGCGATGCCCTGCGGGTCACGGCCCAACTGGTGGAGGCGCCGAGCGGCACCCTGCTCACGTTCCACACCGTCCAGTCGTCCATGGGCGAGCTGTTCGAGCTGCAGGACGATATCGCGCGGCGCGTGGTCGAGGCACTGTCGCTGCCGCTCTCCTCCGGGGCCGCGTCACCGCGGCCCGATGCGCCCCACGACGCGCGCGCCTACGAGCTCTACCTGCGCGCGAACGAGCTGGCACGGACCTACGAAGGCCTGCCGCGCGCGCGCGATGCGTACGAGCGCTGTCTCGAGCTCGATCCCGGCTTTGCTCCGGCATGGGCGCACCTGGGACGCTGCCACCGTGTCATCGGCAAGTACATCCAGGCGTCACCGGACAGCGAGGCGCGCGCCGAGCAGGCCTTCCAGCGGGCGCTCGAGCGCAATCCGCGGCTGTCGGTCGCGCACAAGTTCTACGCGAACCTCGAGGCGGACATCGGCGAGTCCACGCGGGCCATGGTGCGAGTGCTCGGCGAGGCGAGCCGCCACGGCAACGATCCCGAGCTCTTCGCGGGGCTCGTCCACGCCTGCCGCTACTGCGGGCTCTACGACGAGTCGATTGCCGCCCATGCGGAGGCACGCCGGCTCGATCCCGGCATCCAGACGAGCGTCGAGCAGACGCTGCACATGTCGGGAGACATCGATCGGCTGCTCGACATCGAGCCGCCGGTCGTCATCGCCGGCGCCGACGATGGGATCCGGGTGATTGCGCTGGGACTGTGGGGCCGGTGGGACGAGGCGCTGGAGAGGCTCACACGCATGCGGCGGGCCTCGCATCTTCCCGCCTTTCACGCGTGGACGGCCTATCTGGAGGCGTGGCTCGAGCGGCGGCCGGACGACATGCGCGTCGGTCAGGCGTTTGCCGGGCTCACGGTGAACGACGATCCCGAAGCCATCTTCCAGGAAGGGTGGCTGTTCCTCGATGTCGGCGATCGTGAGCGCGGCCTTCCGCTCATTGCCCGCGCGGTGGCCAAGGGGTACTACGTCGTGCCCACGCTCGTCAGCCGCCCGCAGTTCGACCCGCTCCGCGGCGACGCGTCCTTCCAGCGCATTGTGGCGGAGGCCGAGGAAGGCCGCGACCGCGCGCGGCGTGCCTTCCGCGAGGCGGGCGGGGACCGGTTGTTCAGCCGCTAGCCCGCGCCAGTCCGGCCTGCATGGACAATCCCGGGCTCGGGCCCGGCGGCCGGTATCATGGCCCGTATCGACTCCATGAGAACACTCGCACAGGCAAGCGACCGGGCCCGCGCTCTCGAGCGGCTGAGGCGCCTCCACGCGGGGAGCACGCGCCGGTGGGGCCGCATGACGGCGCACGAGATGGTCTGCCACCTGGCGGACGGGTACCGTATGGCGACGGGCGAGAAAGCCGTGCAGCCGATGCGGGGCATTCCGCTCCGGCCCCTCGTCAAGTTCGTCGTGCTCTCCCTCCCGCTGCCGTGGGTGAAGGGCGTGCCCACGAGCCCCGAGCTCGTCCAGCAGGGCGGAGGCGGCACGCCTCCGGTGGACTTTGCCGCGGACCTGGCGGACCTGGCGGCGAGAGTGGAGCAGTTGGCGGCCGACGAGCAGGCGCTGGATGGCCGCGTCCATCCGATCTTCGGGCCCATGTCGGGAGCGTCGTGGCTCCGATGGGCATACCTGCACCTGGACCACCACCTGCGGCAGTTCGGGCTGTAAGGCCCGCCGACCGGCGGTCAGTCCAGGACGGCACGGGCGCTCGACGCGCGCACGGCCCTATTTGATCGCGGCAATCACGCGCGAAACAAGCTCCGCCTCATTGCCCCGGTGCCAGCGCCACACCACCACCAGGTCGTGATCCGGCGAGATCGTGATTGTGTTGCTGCCAGCGCCGCGGGCGCCGAAGACGTTGGCCGGCAGGCCCGGGTAGTTCTTGCCCTGCGTGTTGAGCCACCACAGGTACCCGTAGTCCGGCCCGTGCGCGCTCGGTGCCACGGCCGCCTGCACATAGGCGGGCGAGAGGATCTGCCGGTCGCCCCACTTGCCGCCGCGCAGCCAGAGGTAGCCGAAGCGGGCCATGTCCCAGGAATGGATCCAGACGCCGCCCCCCCACCGCGTGCCGCCGCTCACGGTCGCCATCCGCGTCCCGCCCTCGTCCACATAGCTGTTGTGGTACGGCACCCACTTCCACGCGTTCGACGCGCCGATCGGGTCCATCACCTCGTCGCGGAACACCTCCGGCACCGGCTTCCGGAACACGCGCAGCAGGGACTGCGCAAGGCGGTTGATGCGGACGTCGTTGTATTCGTAGTAGGTGCCCGGCCGCTGCAGCTCGCGCGGCTTGCGCTCGCCGCTGCCGAACGCCTCCGCGCCGACGAAGTCGTGGCTCTTGCCGAACATCTCCCCTTCCCACTCGGTCTCCTGCTGGAGGTGCATCTTCCAGGTGACCTGCGCATTGCGCGGGGAATCGTACCCCCCGTCCTTGACGAGGGCGCCGACCGGCTGCGCGAGATCGGCAATCCGCCCGTCCCGCACGGCCAGGCCGGCCACCGTCGACAGCATGCTCTTGGCCACCGAGTAGGTGGGATCCACCCAGGTGGTGTCCCCGAACTCCGCGACGACGTATCCCTTGTAGATGATGACGCCGTTGGTCGTGGCCCGCTTCGTCGGGACCGAGCCCAGGAGCGACCCGAAGATGCGCTCCTGATCGGAGAAGTCCATCGCGCGCGTGGACTCGCGGCTCTCCGCGAACGCCACGGCCTCCGCCAGGCGCGCCGGATCCATCCCGAGCTCGGCCGGCGTCTTCTTCGCCCACTCGCCCGCGGGAGGATAGTACGGCGACCCGTCCTGCGCGCCCGTCACGGACACCGCGCCGGCCAGGCACAGGCCGAGGGCCAGTCCGAGGATCGGCACGGCCACACGGGCACGCGGCCCGGCCGCGGAGACACGCATCCTCGTTGCAACAGCGGTGACTGGACTCTTCACGGTTCGCTCCTCGGGTTCCCTGTGCACGTTTCCGCCGCGATCGATCCTGACGGCCCGGCTCGCCTCGAGCACCGCACCGGGCGCGGTGGCTCCTAGTACCCCGGGCCCAACAACACGGCGTTCATGAAGAGCAGCATCGTCCCCTCGGTGTACGCGCGGTAGTTCGGATCTTCGGCGAAGGCTATCACGTGGCCCTGGCCGAAGGGCTGGTGCATCAGGTACGCCTTCTGGACCAGCAGGTCCTGGTTCTCCGGCCAGATGAGGCCGGAGGCAATCAGGCGATCCTTCGGGGCATAGACGCCCACGTTGCGGCCGCTGTCCAGCTTGACGGGCGCGAAGACGCGATTCCCCTCGATCATGACCTGCAGCTCCTCGTCCTGTCCGGAGGAGAGCCAGTGGTCCGTGTCGATCGCCACGCGCAGGATGGCGCCGGGCTGCGAGGCCGGACGCTCGCGATCGGGCTGGATGGCCGTGTCGTAGTCGAATGCGGCAGCGGCGTCGCCGCCAGCGGCGCCGGACGGCCTGGCGGCACCGGTCGCTCCACCTGCCGGCGCGGAGGCGGGCACATCCGGGCTCCCGCTCTTGAGGAGCGTCTTGGTGGAGAGCAGGCCGACGCTGTCCGCCGTCGCCCAGCGCGACGCTTCCGCGAGCGTGATGAGCGTGCCGCCCGCGCGCAGCCAGTCCTTGATCCGGGCGAGCACGGCGTCGTTGATCGCACCCGCGAAGTTGCCGGACGGCAGCACGATCACGTTGAAGTCGTTCAGGTTGGCCCGGGCGAGCGCGCTCGTCCGGACAGCGGTCACCGCCTGGCCGAAGCGGCGCTCGAGCGTGTACCGCGTCCACCCGGCGGAGAGCGACTGCGTCGGCGTGTCCCAGGCGAGCAGGACCTTCGGCATCTCGAGAAACGCCGTCTCGTTGCTGCCGAGCGACGTACCCTCGTCCACGTACGTGCTGTTGATGGGCACGACCTCGGCGCCGTGCTTCGCGGCCAGGCCCGTGAGCCGCGCGTGCAGGTCCGCACCGTTCTCCGCGTTGCGGACGATGGCCGTGCCGATCGGGTAGCGGCGGCCGCCCAGCGTGAAGGCGCCGCCGACGGCCCGCATCCGGATGCCGCCGGAGAGCGCGTCCGACGTCAGCGCCGCGGCTGCGGAGCCCCACGGGATCAGGTAGCCCACCGTCCCGGCCGGGACCTCGCGCGGTGCGGGCGGCGCCTCGTACGCCATCGGCACATCGACGGTCTTCGCGGCAATCGGCGACGCGCTCGTCACGAGCTCCACGTCGTACAGCATCGGGAGGTTCCACGCGGTGACGTCGTAGATCTGGTCCGGCTGGCGCCGGGCGCGCCGCTCCTCCTGCTTCCGGATGAACGCCGCGGGCTGGTCGGTCTCGGGGTCCAGCAGGTTCCGGATGAGGCGTCCGCTCGGCTGGGCGTTCGAGACGAGATAGGTGCCGGCCGGCAGATCACGCGTCCCCATCCTGACGGCCTCGACCGT
Organism: uncultured Bifidobacteriaceae bacterium; assembly: GCA_964619705.1. GTDB lineage: Bacteria > Acidobacteriota > Vicinamibacteria > Vicinamibacterales > UBA2999 > VFZN01. The sequence goes on along the minus strand of CAZUGF010000001.1, from coordinate 41,254 downwards.
GCGGCGCACCTCGATGCCCTGCGTCGCGAGGTTCCGCGCCAGCAGGTCCGCGCGCGACGTGTCGGCGCCGGGCACCAGGACGTATTCGCGGATCGCGCCCGTCTCCCCTTCCGCCACGGCGCTCCGCCTGTACGCCAGGAACTCACGCAGCAGGCGCTCGCGATGCTGCGCCGCGGTGATCGTGGTCACGATGGCCGCGTTGAAGTGGTGCATGACGCCGTCGCGATAGGTGAGCGTCGTGCCGTCGTTGCGCGCAAACGACAGCCCGCGCGCCGAGGCCTGCTCGTAGGTCATCCCGATGGAGCCCTGGAAGATGGGCCAGGACTCGCCGTACCCCGGATAGAAGGAGTCGTAGACCTCGCGAATGAAGTAGGGCCAGCCGCGCTCGTCGAACCGGGCCGCGTTGGCGCGCCCGAACAGGTCGAACGCCGCCACCTGGCCCTCCGTGATGTGCGGATTGAGCGGGTCGGCCGGCGGCGCGAAGTAGTAGCTGTTGTTCCCGCCCTGCTCGTGCAGGTCGACGTTCACGTGCGGCCAGTACTCGCGGGCAATGGTGATGCGGCCGCGCGTCTCGCGCTGCGTCTGCGCGAACCAGTCGCGGTTCATGTCGAACAGGTAGTGGTTGGATCGCCCGCCGGGCCACGGCTCGTCGTGCTCCGCGTTGTAGGGCGTCGGATCCGGCGTCGCGGCCCTCCCCTGCAGGTGCTGGAACAGGAACCGCGCACGCCCGTCCGGGTTCTGCATCGGATCGATCAGCACGAGCGCGTCGCGGAACACGGTGTCCACGCCGGCATCGCCCTGGGAGGCGAGCAGGTGATACGCCTCGAGCAAGGCCGCATCGGCGGACGAGATCTCGTTACCGTGGACGCCGTGCACGAGCCACACCGTGACGGGCAGCTCCTTGATCAGGCGCTCCTGCTCCGCCGCCGCGACGCCGCGCGGATCGGCCAGCCGCTGCAGTCCGGCCTTGACCTCGTCCAGCTTCGCGATGCGCTCCGGGTTGCCGATCACCATCAGCCACAGCGGGCGCCCCTCCCACGTCCGCGCGTACTCGAACAGGTGCGTTCGCGTGGGGGCAGCCTCGTGCAGCGCCGCGAGATAGGCGCCCACCTGGTCCGGCGCCGTGATCTCCTCGCCCGGCGCGTGCCCGACAACGGCTTCGAGCGTCGGAATGGCGGGATCGTACCGCGCCCCCGGCCAGAACGGCGCGTCCTGCGCCGAGACGGACGGGGCCACGAGCGCCGCGAGCGCCAGGGCCGCCGTCAGCACGGAGGTCCGCTGACGCCGCGCATGGCCCGCAGATCGGAGGCCGGCACTCAGGTGTGGTGAAGGGCGGACCGAGGCAGGTGCAAACATCCGTGATAGCTTACCCGCTCCCACGGGCCGCCCGGAAGACGCGGCCGGACGCGACACCTACAGGTCAGGAGCCGACATGCCGGACCGGGAACACGGACTGCTCCCCCGCTGGGGCACCGCACCAATGCCGGCACCGCCGGCCTTCACGCTGCCGAACATCTTCCGTACCGTCGGTCCCGGCGTCATCGGTCTCGGCCTCGCCATCGGCAGCGGTGAGTGGCTGCTGGGCCCCTCCGTCGTCGTCACCTACGGCGTGGCGTTCCTGTGGATCACGACGGTCTCCGTTCTCCTTCAGGTACTGCTCAACCTGGAGATGGCGCGCTACACGCTGTCCACCGGCGAGCCCATCATCACGGGCTTCATGCGGACGCGGCCCGGGCCTGCCTTCTGGGGCTGGACCTACGTCGTCCTCGCGTTCCTGCAGTACGGCTGGCCCGGATGGGCCCTGGCGAGCGCGACGGCCACCGCCGCCATGTGGCTCGGGCGGCTGCCGACCGCGGAGGATGCCGGCCTGGTGCTCCTCCACGGCTACTTCACGTTCGGCCTCTGCTTCGTCATCACGCTGGCCAGCCGGAAGGTGGAGCGCGCCGTCGAGCGCGCGATGTGGCTGATGATGGGCAGCGTCGTCGTCTACCTGGTGGGGATCGACCTGTTCGTCGTGTCCGCGGACAACTGGGGGAAGATGGCCGCCGGCTTCGTCAACGTCGGCCGCCTGCCGCCCGGCGCGGACTGGCTGCTGCTCGGGGCGTTCGCGGCGTACTCGGGCATCGGCGGGATCGGGAACGCGTTCGTGACCAACTGGATGCGGGACAAGGGCCACGGCATGAGCCAGACGGTCGGCTACATCGCGGGCGGCCTGGGTCGCCAGGGGACGCTGTCCCCGCAGGGGAACGTCTTCGAGGTGAACGACGAGACCCTGGCCCGGTGGCGCGGATGGTGGCGCTACGCGAACATCGACCAGTGGGCGATCTTCGGCGTGGGGTCGCTCCTCGGGATGTCGCTCACCGCGGTCCTGACCCTGCAACTGGTTCCCGCCGGCACGACGATCGGCGGCTGGGCGGTCGCCAACATGCAGGCGGAGGCCGTGGCGGCCGTGCACGGGCGCGTGTTCTGGTACCTGACGACGATCTGCGGGTTCTGGGTGCTGTTCTCCACGCAGTTGGGGATTGTCGACGGCGTGCCGCGCGCAATGACCGATGTCCTGTGGTCCGGCAGCGCGGCCGTCCGCCGGCGGCAGGGCGGGGACGTCCGGCGGGTCTACATCCCGGCCATCGTCCTGTTCGGCCTCTGGGGCGCGGTGGCACTCAACCTCGCGCAGCCGTTGACGCTCGTGATCATCAGCGCCAACGTCGGCGGGTTCGTCACCCTCTGCCTGGCGCTCCACACGATCGTCGTCAATCGGCTCTTCCTGCCCGTCGAGCTCAGGCCCCCACTCTGGCGCGAAGCCGCCCTCGTCCTCACCGCCCTCTTCTACGGCGTCTTCGTCGTCCTGGCGCTGTGGACGGTGCTGATGTAACGGCCTCAGTCCGTCCCGACTTCGAGGCCGACGGCGCGCATCAGGGCGACGGCGTTGCTGCGCGTCACCGGGCCCGGGCGGACCCGGTAGTCGAAGCGCATCTCCCCGCCGTCGAACCAGTCCTCGAAGTGGACGTTCACGGCGCGCCCGCCCAGGGAGTCCGCCACCTTTGTCAGGGCCAGGTCGTGGGTGGTGATGAGCCCGATCGCGCCCCGGTCGAGGAGGCTGGACAACACGCCGGACGCGCCGATCAGGCGGTCGTGCGAGTTGGTGCCGTGGAACAGCTCGTCCAGGAGGAAGAGCACCGGGACCGGGCCGTCCGCGAGCCGCGTGATCTCCCGCACGCGCGTGATCTCCGCATAGAAGCGTGATCGGCCCTCGAGGAGCGAGTCCTGAATCCGCAGCGTGGCGCCGGGCACGAGCGGCGTCAGCGTCACCGTCGCGGCACGGACCGGCGCACCGGCCAGCGCAAGGACCGCGTTGACGCCCACCGTCCGCAGGAACGTGCTCTTCCCGGACATGTTGGACCCGCTCACCACCAGCAGCTGCGTCTCGCCGGACAACCGTACGTCGTTCCTCACCGCCCGCGCGGCAGGCAGCAGGGGATGCCCGAGGCCGGTCCCCTCGAAGAGGCCGTGAGGCCGCGGCCCCGCCCCGAGCGGCACGATCTCGGGGAACGGGTCGCCGGGGTGCTCGTAGTGGTACGCGGACAGCGACGCGTACGCCTCCAGCTCGCCGACGGCGGCGATCCACGGACGAATGCGCGGACCATGCCGGCGTCGCCACCCCTCGATGGCCCACGCGAGGTGGGTGCCCCAGAGGAGGATCGCCGCCACGGGCGCGAAGAAGATGTTGTGCTGCCAGTCGTGCATCTCCACCAGGCGATGGAGCGTCCGGATCGTCCGCGACGGCTGCGCGCCGTCCGCGTCGACCTGGCGGCGAATTCCCGCCAGGCCCGGCGAGGTGAACGCCGCCCCCTCGAGCTGTTCCAGGACGTGGGAGAGCACGTCCAGGTCGCGCGCGGGACCGGCCGCCGCGTGCAGCGCCTGGTCGAGGCGCCGGCGCTGGGGCGCCACCATCAGCATCTGCACCAGCAGCGCCGACACGAACGCCGTGCCCTCGCCCGTTACCGCGAACGACACGGCCGTGCCCACCGTCACCAGCGTCATCACGACGCTGAGGACGCGCAGGATCGGGTGATTGAGCACGGGCGGGCCCTCGGCCCACTGCAGGAGCTGATCGGTATGGACGCCGGCCTCGACGGCGCTACCGGCCAGGGAGAGCCGCTCGCGCAGGTCGAGCGCGGGACCGAGCTCCACAACGCCAGCCTGGCGCTCCAGAATGCCGGCGCGATCCGCGGGATGCGTCAGCCAGGACGCCAGCGTCTCCTGGCCCGTTCGCGTTCGCGCCAGCGAGAGCAGCTCGAACAGCGAGCCGCGGCCGAAGAGGTCCAGGTCGTTGGCGTATGGGTGATGCTCGTCGCGGAACCGCTCGCCGGGATCGCCGGTCCCCACCCAGCGATCCTCGATCCGGGCGATGCCGCGCTCGTAGAACGCCGCGGCGCGGCGTGCCGCGTCCGCGGCGCGTATCACGCGCTCGTGCCGGAGCAGAAGGCCGATGAACGCACCCGTCGGCACGAGCAGCACCCACGCGGACAGTGGGCCGTTCCAGATCAGCACGGCCGCCGCCGCCCATGCCGCCGCCACGCCCAGGCGCAGGTAGCTCAGGCGACGGTCGGCGTGGTCCAGGCGATCGTGTGTCGCGCGCCAGCGATCGAGGCGGCCCTGATATTCAGTGCGGGGATCGTCGGGCACAGGTGGCCCAGTGTACCCCCGGGATCACGGCGTCAGTGCAGAGGGCGCCCACGTCCACTCGACGGACCCGGGCGTTCCGTCCGGCCTCGCGCCCTCGATGCGCGCGTGGAGCGACGCGCCGTCCTTCCAGTAGATGACCCGCTGCGGGAAGTCGTGCGCCGTGTTCTCGAACACCACGCGCTCGCCGGCGAGCGACTTCAACGGGAACGCGGTCGCCGGGCTTCGCCCGTTGGGCATCGCGAGGTAGACGAGCACACCATCCCGCTCCTCGATCCGCAGGAACTCGAAGCCCGCCATCCGCCCGTCCCTGATGGTGCGGTGCACGCCGACCATCGACCCGCCCCGCGGGGCCGTCCAGTGCTCCTCGTGCTGCACCCCGCCGTCAGCGCCCGCCCACGATCCGGCGAGCCATGCCAGGCCGCTCATCGCGGGAAGTGCGCCGGCCTGCCCGGACGCGGGCTGCGGTTGGCAGACGAGCGCGGTGACGAGGACGGCAACACGGGCCAGGAGGCGGATGGACATGGGAAGGGAACGATACCATCACGGCACGAGCGGCGGCGCCGCCGGGGCCATGCCGGTGTAGACGAACTTCTGGACGCGCTTGCCCTCGTAGGTCTCGGTGATGAACAGGTTGCCGCGCGAGTCCACGGCCAGGTTGTGCGCGCCGTAGAACTGGCCCGCCCACCGGCCGGCCTGGCCGAAGGACGTCACCACCTCCAGCGTGTCGCGGCGCAGGATCCAGACCTGCTGATTCGTGCCGTCCGGGACGTAGAGGAACGTCTGCCCGGGATCGGTGGAGAAACCGATGTCCCACACGGATCCGCTGCCGAGCGTCCGCTTCGCCACGAACGCCTCCCTGACGAACGTGCCGTCCTTGCGAAACACCTGGATGCGATCGTTCGTGCGATCGCAGACGTAGACGAGGCCGTCGCGGGAGATGCGGACCACGTGCACGATGCGGAACTGCGGCGGCGGCGGCCCGTCCGGGTCGTACTGGCTCGGGGCGTTCTCGTGCTGCACCACGCCGCGGAACGGTCCCGGCAGGCGCTCCCCCGCCCGCTCGAAGTAGCCATCGTCCGGCGGCTTGCCGTAGGCGCCCCAGTGGCGCTTGTAGGCGCCCGTCCGCGAGTCGAACACGATCACGCGATGGTTGACGTAGCCGTCGGCGACGTACGCCTCGTGCGCCTCGGCGTCGACGGTCACGTTGGCGGCGCCGCCCAGGTGCGCGGTGTCGTTGCTGCCGCCGTTGCGGCCCTTGCGCCCGATCTGCAGCAGGAAGCGCCCGTCGCGCGTGAACTTGAGGAGGTGCGCGTCCTGCTCGCCGCCCGCGCCGAGCCAGACGTGGCCCTCATCATCGACGTAGATGCCGTGCTCGAGGTCCGGCCACTCGTACCCCTCGCCCGGCCCGCCCCAGTGCGACACCAGGTTGCCCTCCGGATCGAACTCGAGCACCGGAGGCGCGGCGCGCCAGATCGATCGCGTCTCGTTCGGCTGGAGCGTACCGGGCCGGTGGACGATCCACACGTGGTCGCGCGCATCGACGGCCACGCCGACCACGGCACCGACCAGCCAGCGGTTCGGCAGGGGCTTCGGCCAGGCGGCGTCCACCCGGAACGACGGAGCCGGGGCGCCGGCAGGCGAGCCGGCAGGAGGCGTCTGGAAGGCCGCGGCCGTCACGCCGCCCATCAGGGCCAGCGCCGGGAGGGACCAGAGCGTCACGATGCCGCCGATCCGCCGGTGACGGGATCCACCGCGCCCACGATGTGCGCAGCCACCTCGCGCGCGCCTACTTCTCGACGCTCTCGACCGTGGAATCGTGCATCCAGCCGCTGTCCTCGTTCTTGTACCAGCGCATCACGATCCCGGTCTTCCGCATCTCCGGCGTCAGCCGCACCTGGAGCCATTCCTTGTTCCGCCCCAGCACCTCGAGGACGGTGTCGCGCGACACCATCACGAGCAGCTGCTGGCCGGAGGAGGGGCCCATGTGGACGTTGGCGTGGCTGGTCGGCACCCGTACGCGCGCGGGCGTGGGCGGATCGGAAGCCGGCTGGCTCGCCGCGGCAAGCGGCAGGAGCACGGCGACGGCCAGCATGACGACGCCGATGGCTCCCCACCGGCGGGCGCGCGTGACGAACGACGGCGGATCGATGGAGGTGATCGGCATGACGCCGATAGTGAACCGCCACGCTGACCGGATGTCAAGAACTCGCATGTCAAACGCGTGTCAACCCTTGTCACGCCTTGTCAAGCGGGGTTGACATCCGCGGCGTCACAGCGCATTCTCCGGCCCTTCGCGGGCCGCCGTGCCTGCCCGCGCGCGGTGTTCCGGGCATCGTCCAGCCCGCTATCCGGAAGGGGCCTTATGCGCGTTCGAAGACCAGTCCTCGGCATCGTGGCGGCGGGCCTCGTCCTGCAACTCGCGCCGGCCTGCCGCTCCGATGCGCCGGCGGGCGGGCCTGCGGCCGGCGGCGGTTCCGCCGTCGAGCTGGCGGTTGCGCCTGTCGACCTGGGCGACTACGAGGTCGTCGCCAACTGGCCCGCACCGCTCCCGGACACGGATCTCCCGCACGACGGCTGGACGTGGGGATCGGGCGCCGGCGTCTGGGCGGAAAGCCCGGACAAGGTCTGGGTCTCCCAGCGCGGCGAGATTCAGCTTCCGCCGGGCGCCACGCCGTGGATCTGCCCCTGCCTGCTCACGCCCCGGCGCACCAACACGGGCCGCCGTCCGTACTCCGGCACGGGCTACACGTACGAGATGCGCCGGCACCACCTGGTCTTCGCCGTCGATCGTGACGGCCGGGCGATCGACGAGTGGCTGCAGCACGACGAGTTCCTGGCGCCGCCGCGGGGCTCCGGGCTCGGCGAGGTGGGACGCGGGCCGCACAAGCTGCTCATCAGCCCCTACGACCCGGAGAAGCACGTCTGGATCGTGGACGACGACATGCACGTCATCAACATCTTCACGAACGACGGCCGGTTCGTCAGGACGATGGGCGAGCGCGGCGTCCCCGGACGCGGACCGAACAACTTCAACCGCCCGACGGACATCGCCTGGCTGCCGGACGGCACGTTCTTCGTCGCCGACGGGTACGCGGGCACGCGTGTCGCCAAGTACGATCGCGAGGGCCGGTTCCTCATGGACTGGGGACAGCCGCCGGTGGACCCCGACAACCCCGGCCCCTACGAGTTCTGGTCGGTCCACAGCATCGGCATCAGCCGCGACCGCCGTGTCTTCGTCGCCGATCGCGAGCACCATCGCATGCAGGTCTTCGACGAGCACGGCAAGTTCCTGGAGATGTGGCCCACCGGACACGACTCGGCGGTCCTCGCCCACATCGTCACCGAGGACGATCACGTCTGGGTCGCGGACTGGACCACGGATCGGCTCGTGAAGTACGACCTCAACGGCCGCTACATCCTGGACATCGGCGGGCACGGGCCGCAGCCCGGACAGTTCGACGGCGTCCACCAGATCAGCGTGGACCAGGACCGCAACCTGTACGTGACCGAAGTCGCGAACGATCGCTCGCAGAAGTTCCGCCCGAAGGCAGATGCCGACCCCGCGAAGATCGTCGGACGGATGGTCGGCCTCGGGCAGTAGGAACGGGGTCGGCGGAGCCACGAGTCCTGTGGCGGAGCTGAAGCTCCGCCCTGCGGCGCGATCTACGGTGCGCGGAACACGCGCGGGTTGGTGAACCGGGACACCGCGAAGATGTCGTCGAGCGCGCGCGCCGCCTTGTAGTACTCCTCCATCACGACGGGCACCCAGAAGCCCACGTCGGGATCGTGCCGGAACGTCACCGTCACGGTCGCGCGGACGATGGGATCCGCGGCCGTCATTTCGGTCTTGACCACGACGCCCGTCGAAGGCTCAATCCACAGACGCCCCGTGAGGCCGAGGTCCCGCCCGCGTGTCGTCTTGATCAGCGTCGGACGCGCGATCTCCCGATACGAGAACCGGTCGACCAGCCGGCCGCCGAGCGTCTCGCTGCCTTCCCGATCGAAGCGGAACCGCTCGTTGACCTCGGGGTGCAGGAACATCATCCCCAGCAGCGGGATGTTGATCGTGCGGGCCACGTTGCCAATCTCCTGGCGCTTGCTGACCTCGTGGATCTCGCCGGCCACGTCGAACGCCTCGGGGCTCCGCGACTGCAGCAGGCGCACCAGCCGGTCGTCGTCGTGCCGCGTCTCGTGCCCGTCGACCATCCTGATGTCGCGGAACGGCACCCATCCACGGCCCTCGCCCGCCTGGACCAGGGCGAAGTCCGCCTGTACACGGCGCCGGTCCTTCTGCCCGCCGCCGACGATCCCACCGCCCGGGTTGTTGCGCGACAGGTTGGTCCCGGGATTGTTCGGGCGTTCCAGCCACTGCTCGAAGTCCTCGTCGAGCGCGAGGATCCAGAAGCGCTTCTCGTACTCGATCACGTAGCGGGTCGCCTCCGCGATCACGGCGGTGGCCAACGACTGGGCCGCGGGCACCGGCGCGCCTGTCAGCACCACGACGACGCCGACGACAACCAGCACGGTCTTCATGGCCCCTCCAGTGCGGATTCTAGCAGCCGTGGCGGCCTGGGACGCTTCCTGTTTCCCGGTTTCGACTTTCTGTCCCGTCGCCGGACGTCGTCTCACGATAGGATCGTACCGCGTGCTGCGCGGCCAACTGAAACCGACACTCCGCCTGGCCCTGCCGGTCATTCTCGCGGAGCTCGGTTGGATGGGGATGGGCGTCGCGGACACCATCATGGTCGGCCCGCTCGGCCCGGCCGCCATCGGGGCGGCGGGCGTCGGCAGCTCGCTGCACCTCGGTTTCGCGATCTTCGGGATGGGCCTGCTGCTCGGCCTGGACACGCTCGTGTCGCAGGCATACGGCGCGCGGGACCCGGCCCTCTGCCGGCAGTGGCTCAGGCGGGGTCTGGAGCTCGCGGCGCTGGCGACCCTCCCCCTGATGGCAGTGCTCGGCGGCGTCTACCTGGCCGTGCCGCGGCTCGGGTTCAACCCGGAGACGCTGCCGCTCGTGCGGGACTACTTCGGCCTGGTCATCTGGAGCACGCCGTTCCTGCTGGTCTACGCCGCGCTCCGGCGGTACCTGCAGAGCACGCACCACGTCACGCCGGTCATGTTCGCGCTCGTCAGCGCCAACCTGATCAACATCGTCGCGAACTGGGCGCTGATCTACGGGCGGCTCGGGTTCCCCGAGCTCGGCGTCGCGGGCGCCGCCCTCGCCACGTGCGTATCGCGCTTCTACATGAGCGCCGTCCTGGTCGTCGCCGTGTGGTGGAGTCACCGCCAGACGCTCCGTACTGCCGCTGCGGCCGGCGCCAATGCCGGCGTCGATGGCGATGGCGATGGCGATGGCCGTCAGGATGGGGAGCTCGGCCGTCCGGCGATGCCCGCGCGGACCCTCGTCGGGCGCTCCACGTCCATCGGCCGGCTCGTCGAACTCGGGCTGCCGGCGGCGTGTACGGTGACGGCGGAGGTCGGCGTGTTCGCGCTCGCGACGGCCATGGCCGGAAGTCTCGAGCCCGTCGCCACCGCGTCACACCAGATCGCGCTCAACATCGCCGCCGTGGCGTTCATGATGCCGCTCGGTCTCGCGTCGGCCGGCGCGGTCCGGGTGGGCAATGCCGTCGGCGCGGGGAACCCGGCGGGCGCGGCGGCGGCCGGCTGGACGGTCATCGCACTCGGGACGTCGATCATGCTCGTGTCGGGACTGCTCTTCGTCCTGATCCCGCGCGTGCTCATCGGGTTCTTCACCGAGGACCCGGCCGTGCTCCGGCTGGGCACGTCGCTGCTCTTCATCGCGGCCATCTTCCAGTTGTTCGATGGCGTCCAGGGCGTCGTGACGGGGACGCTGCGCGGGCTCGGCGACACGCGCACGCCGATGGTGACGAACCTCGCCGCGCACTGGCTGCTCGGGCTCCCCGTCGGCTACCTGCTCTGCTTCACCTTCGGCTGGGGGGCGCCCGGCCTGTGGTGGGGCCTCTCGGTCGGGCTCATCGTCACCGGCATCGTGCTCCTGGCGGTGTGGACGTACCGCATGAAGCGGTACGTGGCGACGGGGAGGACGGGGTGAGGGAAGGTTGTGCGAAGAGTTCGGGAACGCGTCTATTTCCGCCCGTTCAGGTAGTCCACCGCCAGGTTCGTCATCAGCCGCACGCCGACCGGCAGGGCGGACTCGTCGGCGAAGAAGAGCGGCGAGTGGTTCTGCGGCGCCCTGGTGTGGTCCTGGTCACGCGGCGCGACGCCGAGGAAGAAGAAGAGGCCGGGCACCTGCTGCTGGAAGTAGGCGAAGTCCTCGGCCGTGCCCGTCAGCGGTCCCACCATGACGTTCTCTGCGCCGGCCGTGCGGCGCAGCGTGGGCAGCATCTGCTCCGTGAGCGCCGGATCGTTCAGCGTCACCGGGTAGCCAAGGCCGAACTCTACCTTCGCCGTGGCACCGGCGGCCTCCGCGTACTTGGTGGCGATGGCTTCGATGCGGCGGTGAATATCCCGGCGCACGGTCTCGTCGAACGCACGCACGGTGCCCTCGAGCTCCACCGTCTCCGGGATGATGTTGGACCGCACGCCGCCGCTGAACCGGCCGACCGTCACCACCGCGGGCGCCTCGGTGATGTTCACGGTGCGGCTGATGATGGTCTGGAACGCCGTCACGATCTGAGCGCCGAGCACGATCGGGTCGACGCCGCCCCACGGGATGGCGCCGTGCGTCTGCCTGCCCGTGAGCGTGATCGTGAAGAAGTCGCCGCTGGCCATCAGCGGCCCTGATCGATAGACGACCTGGCCGGCGGGAAACGGGAAGACGTGGAGGCCGAAGACGGCATCCACCTTCGGGTTCTCGAGCACGCCCTCCTGCACCATCAGTTCGGCCCCGGCCGGTGCCTCACCCGCGGGCGGACCTTCCTCGGCGGGCTGGAAGATCAGCTTCACGGTGCCCGGGAGCTGTGCCTGCATCTTCGCCAGGATGGTCGCCGCCCCGAGGAGGATGGCCATGTGGTTGTCGTGGCCGCACGCGTGCATGACGCCCACGGTCTGCCCGTTCCACTCGGCGGTCTCGGTCGAGCGGAACGGCAGGTCCACCTGCTCCGTCACCGGCAGCGCGTCCATGTCTGCGCGCAGCGCTACCACCGGTCCCCCCGACGCGGGCGCCAGGCCCCCACGCAGCACGGCGACAACGCCCGTGCGGGCCACTCCGGTCTTCACCTCGTAGCCGAGCGACGTCAGGTACGTCGCGATGATCTTCGAGGTCCGGACCTCGCGGTTGCCGAGCTCGGGATGCTGGTGAAAGTCACGCCGCCATTCGATGACCTGCGGCAGCACTTCCTGCGTCAGGCGATCGATCTCCCCGCCCGGTGCCTGGGCGCCGCCGGGTACGGAGATTGCTGCAACGAGAGTGGCCGCGGCCATCGCAATACGCATAGGGCCCCTTTCAGGTTTCGCGATTCTACTACCGGACACCGGACGTCCGAGACCGGACACCGCCATGAGGCACGCGTTTCGACTCTGGACCCGCCAGCCGCTCCTCGCGTCCGCGGCCATCGTCTCGCTGGCGCTCGGCATCGGTGCCAACACCACCATCTTCTCCGTCCTGCACGCCGTCGTCCTGCGCCCGCTCCCCTACCCGGAGGCGGACCGCCTCGTCGCCGTGTGGGAAACGAGCGATGGCAACCCGGCACGGTGGGCGGCGCCGGCCAACTTCCTCGACTGGCGGCGCGAGGCGCGCGCCTTCTCGTCGCTGTCGGCGTTCGACGAGTTCCCGGCCAACCTGACCGGGCGCGGCGAACCCGAACGGCTGGCCGCCGCGGGCGCGTCGGCGGACTTCTTCGCAACGCTCGGCGTGCAGGCCTCGATGGGCCGGACGCTCCTCCCGGCAGACGATGAGCCCGGAGCCGCACCGGTGGCCGTGATCACCGACGGCCTGTGGCATCGCCTCTTCGGCGGCAGCCCGGCAGCCGTGGGCGGCGTCCTCACCCTGGACGGCCGGCCGCGCACCGTCGTCGGCATCCTGCCACCCGGGTTCTCCATGCCGATGGCCGCGCGGGCGGAGATCTGGCTCAACGGCGATCGCGGCATCCCGCGCAGCTTCCCCTTCCCCGGGGACATCACCGCGGTCAGGGACTCGCACTTCCTGAACGTCGTCGGCCGGCTGAGCCCCGGCGTGTCCATCGACATGGCGAGGGACGACGTCGCGGCCATCATGGCGAGGCTGGCGCGCGAGCATCCCCGGACCAACCAGGGGCTCGGGGCCAGCGTGATCGGACTGCACGCGCAGGTCACCGGCGACGTGCGGCCGCTCGTCACGCTGCTCCAGCTTGCCGTCGTCCTGCTGCTGGCGATCGGGTGCGCCAACGTGGCGAGCCTGGTGATGGGCCAGGCCGCCGGCCGCGGAGACGAGCTGGCCACGCGCGTGGCACTCGGGGCGGGACGCGCCGTGCTGGTGCGGCAACTGCTCACCGAGACGATGGTGATTGCCGTTCCGGGGGGCGTGCTCGGGCTCCTGCTCGCCGTGTGGGGGCTCGAGGCGCTGGTCGCGCTCGCGCCTCCGGAGATCCCGCGCATCGGCGACGTGTCGATCGACCGGACGGTCCTGTCGTTCACGACGGCGGTCACGATCCTCGCCGCGCTCGCGGCCGGCCTCGGACCGGCGATCCGGCGATCGCGCACGTCGATGCCGGCGCTGGCTGGTCCCGGGTTCCGCGTGGCCGGCGATCGATCCGTCCGGCGCTGGCACCAGGCGATCACCGTCGCGGAGCTCGCACTGGCACAGGTGCTGCTCGTCGGGGCCGGACTCCTGTGGACCAGCCTCCTCGCCGCCCAGCGCGTCGAGCTCGGCTTCGTGCCGGAGGGACGCATCCACGCGTCCCTGTCTCTTTCGCCGGCACGCTACCTGCAGCCTCGCGACGGCGGCACGGCGGATGGGCCCGTCGTGGACACCGGACCGAGGGCACAACTGGTCCAGGGCGTGCTCGCGCGGCTTCGAGAGACTCCGGGTGTGCACGCGGCCGCGGCATCCTTCACCGCACCCATGGCGGGCGCGCCCAACCGCGGCGTCCGCATCGAGGGAGAGGCCCCGTCGTCGGGGTCCCAGGGGCCGACGGGAGACTTCCAAGTGGTCACGCCGGACTACTTCCGCGCGCTGGGCATCACGCTCATCCGCGGACGGGCCTTCGACGAGGACGACGGCGCGGATCGGCCGCCGGTCGCCATCGTCAACCAGGCGTTCGTGGACCGCTACCTGCCGGGCCGCGATCCGATCGGCCGCGTCGTCCTGTTCGGCATGAGCGCGCGCCACGAAATCGTGGGCGTTGCTGCCGATGCGCGCTACCGGACTGTCGAGGCGGCTGCGGATCCGGCGTTCTACGTACCACTCGCGCAGAACGACGAACGCTGGCCCTATCTCTCGTTCACGGCGTGGACGGATCGGACCCCCGCGGCGCTCGCGCCCGTGTTTCGCGAGGCGGTGCGCGCGGCCGACCCGAACCAGCCCATTGCCAGGATCGAGACCTGCGACGAGGCGCTGGCCGCGGCGCTCGCCCCGCGCCGCTTCAACACGCTCCTCCTCGCCGCGTTCGCGCTGACGGCGCTCCTGCTGGCCGCTGTGGGCGCGTACGGCGTGATGGCCTACGCGGTCGCCAGCCGCACACGGGAGATGGGTGTCCGCGCGGCGCTCGGCGCCGGCCCGTCCGATCTCCGGCGGCTCGTGCTCGCCCAGGGCGCACGGTTGTGCGGCTGCGCTGTCGCGCTCGGCCTCGCGGGCGCGTGGCTCGGCACGCAGTGGATGGCGGCGCTGCTCTATCAGGTCCGGCCGCGCGACGCGTCGACGTTTGCCGGCGTGGCGGCCGTCCTGGTGACGGTCGCGCTGGCCGCCGTCTGGCTCCCGGCCCGCCGCGCCACGCGCCTCAGCCCGCTGTCAGCCCTGAGGCACGTGCAGTAGTCACCGGATCTTCTTCCCCAGCCAGGTCAGCGGGCCGCCCGGCGGCGGCGTCAGGTCCTCGCCGGCGTACTTGCGGCTCACCTTCCAGACGAAGTCCATCTCCGTCATGATCGCAAACAGCGCCATGCGGGACTCGAGCACCAGCAGCACCGAGGCGTAGAGCATGAAGAGCGAGCCGAGGAGGCCGAGCGCCACGGCGATCCAGGTGTAGTTGCCGGCAACGGCGGCCACGACGGCAATGGCCAGGCTCGTGGCGACGAAGATGCTCAAGGCAAAGTAGAACGCGAGCATGGCGCGCTGGAGCAGGCGCGCGCGCGATGTCTGCCGGTCGAGCTGCGTGAAGATGAGGGCGCGGCGTTCTTCGAACAGGCCATCCTGCTCGGGATTCCTGGCCAGGCTCTCGAAGCGCTCGGAGAGCACGCGAACCCGGTCCACCACCCGGCCCATCCGGGTGCTCGTCGACAGGATGAGCGCGCCGCAGGCCGAGATCAGCACGGCCGGCGTGATCATCGCCGTCATCACCGCGAGGGCGTTCTGCGGCGACTCGAGACGCGCCAGCCAGTCCATATGCGGGAGTATCGCGGTTGGTCCGGTCGCTACTTCCCGCGCGCCAGTTCTTCGTCGATCACCTGGCGGAACTGCTCGAGCGGCTGTGCGCCGACAAGGGGACGGCCGTTGATGAAGAGGGTCGGCGTCGAGTTGACGCCCAGCTTCTCGCCCTCGGCCAGGTCGGCCTGCACCTTGGCGGCCCACTTGCCGGAGTCCAGGCACTGGTCAAAGGCCGATCGATCCAGGCCGAGGCGTCCGGCCGACTCCTTGAGCTGCAGGACGCCCAGCGCCGCCTGGTCGGCAAAGAGCCGCTCGTGCATCTCCCAGTAGCGTCCCTGGTCCCCCGCGCAGCGCGCGGCCTCCGCGGCCTTCTGCGCCTCCGGGTGGTTCGGCAGCGGGAAGTCCTTGAACACGCGGCGGACCTTGCCGCCGTAGGCCTTCATCACCTCGGCCATCGTCGGCGTGACGCGCGCGCAGAACGGGCACTGGTAGTCGGAGAACTCGACGATGGTGATGGGCGCGTCCGCATCACCGTTGACGGGATCGTCGGCGGCGATGTCCACGGCGAGCCGCGGCGGGTCCAGCATCACGCGGACCTTGCCGTTCTTCGTCGCGAGCTCGTCGACGAGCTGCGCCCGGGCCTGCTGCTGCCGCTGGCTCCCGAGAAAGTCCATGATCGGCCCGCGGAGTTCGGCGAGCGTCCGGCCCTGCGTGCGATCCTTGTTCTCGTCGAAGAAGCGCTGGATGTCCGCATCGGACACCGCCTGCGCGCGCCGGGCGATCTCCTGGTCGGTGTAGGCCTCCACGCTCAGGCTGGCCGCCTTCGCGGCTTCCTCGATGAGCGCATCGCCCACCAGGAGTTCCAGCATGTTGCGCCGGTTCTGGTAGAGCAACTGCGTGACGCGGGCCCGTTCCGCCGCGTCGAACTGCTGCCACTTCGCGTCCACCTCGGCCAGGGTGATGGACCGGCCGCCCACCTCGGCCACGACCTGGTCCGGCGACGGACGGCCGCCCCCGGGCGGGGTCTGGGCCGACGTCGGCGTATCGCCGCAGCCCCAGACGAGAATCGCCACCACGGCCGCGAGCGGAAGTCCTGCCATGCGCATCAGACGAGCATAGCTGAAGGCATCGAATCTCTCCATCACGACCGTTCGGTCGGGGCGGCCGGCGGCGCCGGGGGGCCGGCCTCGTAGCCGGGGCAGAATCGCACCGGTACGGGCGGATACTTGCGGTATTGCGGGTCCGTAAACGACCGGCGGCACAGGTAGAAGCGCGACCGCGTGGTCGCCACCACCTGGCACCACCGGCACGTCGCGCAGAGCCCGGCTTCCACGACTCCAGTATGACGGGTCCGGCGTGATACGGCGATGTCACGGCACGCCAGTGCTCGACATCTCCGGTGACGGTAATAAGATGATCCCCATGAGGTCTGTCGCGCTCGGTTCCGTACTCGCGGTGGCGGCGTGGACCCTGGTGTCCGGGCAGGCGCCGTTCGACCAGGATCAGCCGATCTTCAAGTCCACCGTGCGCACGGTCCCCCTCTACGCGACCGTGCTCGACAACAGCGGCCGGCTGGTCCCGGACCTCGAGGAGGCGGACTTCTCCGTCCTCGACAACGGCAAGCCGGCGGAGATCGCGCTGTTCTCCAGCGAGCCGCAGCCGTTCACCGCCGTCGTGATGATGGACACGAGCGCGAGCATGACGGCGAACCTGAAGCTGCTCAATCGCGCCGCCGAGCAGTTCCTGCTGCGGCTGCTGCCGGTCGACCGCGCCCAGGTCGGGGCCTTCAACGACAAGATCCAGTTGAGCGGGACGTTCACGAACGATCGCGACGAGCTCATCGCGGCGCTCGACGACCTGTACTTCGGCAACCCGACCCGGCTGAACGACGCCATCGCGACCAGCCTCGATGCCCTGCAGGACATCGACGGCCGGCGCGTCATCCTGATGTTCTCGGACGGCGAGGACACGTCGAGCCGCACGCGCTTCGGCACGGTCCTCAACCGCGCACGGGACGAGGAGGTGATGGTGTACTCGATCGGCCTCGAGTCGGAGTACTTCAACGGCCAGCGCGTGGTGCGGACGCGCCCGTCACGGGACCTGCGGAGGATTGCCGAGGAGACCGGCGGCGGGTACTTCGAGCTGAAGCAGACGGCGGACCTGGCACCCACCTTCACGCGCGTGGCGCAGGAACTGCGGAGCCAGTACCTGATTGCGTTCGCGCCGGTGGCGCTCGATGGCCGGGTCCACAAACTCGAGGTGCGCGTGAACCGCCCGGGCATGACGGTCCGCGCGCGGAAGAGCTATCTGGCTGCGCCCGATCGGAGTTAGCCCCGCGCCCGCGGTGCGGGGCGGGCCCGGGCGAGGAGGGGCCGTCAGACGAAGGCCATCGCGACAATCGTGATGGCCAGCAGTGCGCCAACCACCATCTCTGCCGTCGCCGAGAAATTCCATTCGTAGATGCGGAACATGATCGTGACCTCTATCAGGTTGGACGGCATTGCTGTCTCACCTGTTCCGTGCCGAGGCCGGACGACGAGGGCGAAGGCAGGGACCGGCGGGCTCAGGAGCCGACGAGCGCGCGGATGAGGGACCAGTCCGCCCGCTCCAGCACGTCCTGCAGGAGCGTGGCGTTCCCGCTGAGGCTCACGACCACGTGCCGCCCCTCGCCTTGCCGGGGGATCGAGACGTCGAACGCGTCCCGTCCATCGACAGGCCGAATCTCCGGGGGGCCGAAGCCCCCGAACGCCAGGCGGGCCTGTGCCGGCGCGAAGTGCACGGACTCCGCCTCGCCCGGCGCAACGGGCCGTGCGTAGACGTTGGCCGGCACGCGGATGACGATGGCGCCCTCGACGCGCGCGTCCACGATCGGTGCCACCGACGTCTCCACGACGTCGTCCGCGGCATCGGGGCCCGTCTCCACGATGACGAGGAGGCGCGACTCGGCGTCGAAGCGTTCCCCGGCCACGCCATCGTCATCGAGGCTCACCTCGCGGATGGGTGACGGGCTGCCGCCGCGCGCAAACTCCGCCAGCGCGCGCTCGTAGTCGTCCTGGGACTGCCGCTGCGCCCGCATCGCGGACGCCTGGATCTGCTGCTCCGCGCGCGCGGCCTCCGCCTGGTACTCCGCGTTGAGGGGATTGGCCACCACCTCGATGCGGATGTCGTGGCCGGCGCCCGGCCAGAGCACGGACCAGCGCGTCCGCGGATCTCCATCGGCCGGCGTGCCGTCCTCTCGCGCGGCCGGATACGGCAGCGCCGGGGCCAGCACCTCGCGGACGAGCGTCCGCAGCGCGTCTTCGGAGATCGGCGCGGTCTCGGGCGACGTCTGCGCATCGGCGCGCAGGGGGCCCGGCGCCACGATGCGCGGCGCCAGCGCCAGCATCGCCGCGGCCATCGCCACCGGCACCACGTTCATGCTCCGCACGCCGTGATTGTAGTCAAGGCGTGCCGGCACGCGCGAGGCCGGGCCGTGCGGCTACAATTCGCGTGTACCGGAGGCTCGACATGCGACCCATCGTCCTGGCGCTCACCGGAGCCGCACTGCTCATGACCACACCGTCCGCCCAGCAACCCATCGCCCCCGGCGACCGGCCGTCGGGCAACATCCGCGCGACACGGTCCGCCGCCGTGGCGCGGCACGGCATGATCGCCACCAGCCAGGCACTCGCCTCGGGCGCCGGACTCCGCGTCCTGCAGGAAGGCGGCAACGCCATCGACGCCGCGGTGACCGCCGCGGCGGTGCTCGCGGTCATCGAACCGTCGATGAACGGGATCGGCGGGGACCTCTTCGCGATCGTCTACGACCCGGCGACGAAACAGGTGTACGGCCTGGACTCGAGCGGCCGGTCCGCCTACGGCGCGACACCCGAGGAGTTCACGCGGCGCGGCCTCGAGGCGATGCCCGGCACCGGGCCGCTGGCTGTCACCGTGCCCGGCGTGGTGGAAGGCTGGCACCAGTTGCTGACGCGCTTCGGGACCATCGACATGGCGCGGGCCCTGGCGCCGGCCATTGCCTACGCGCGCGACGGCTTCCCCGTCCAGGAACTGATGGCCAACGAGTGGCGCGACTCGGTGAAGAAGCTGAGCCAGGATCCGGCCGCGGCCCGGACGTTCCTCCCGGACGGGAAGGCGCCGGGCGCCGGCGGGATCTTCGCCAACCCGAACCTCGCGCGGAGCCTGGAGCTCATCGCAAGGCAGGGGCGTGATGCGTTCTACACGGGCGACATTGCGAGGGCGATTGCCGCGGACATGAAGGCGCGCGACGGCCTGCTCACGGAGAAGGACCTGGCGGACCATCGCGCGGACTGGGTCGAGCCGATCCGGACCACCTACCGCGGCCATGAGGTGCTCGAGATGCCGCCGAGCACGCAGGGCTTCGTCGCCCTCGAGATGCTCAACCTGCTGGAGGGCTTCGACGTCCGCGCGCTCGGGCACAACTCGGCCGACTACCTGCACCTCATCGCGGAGACCAAGAAGATTGCCTTCGCGGATCGCGCCGCCCACCTCGCGGATCGGGATGCGATGCCGGAAGGCACGATGCGGACGCTGTTGTCCAGGGAGTACGCGGCGCGGCGGCGGACGGAGATCGACATGAACCGGGCCCGCGACTACGCGGCCGGCGCCCCCGGCGGGACGGCATCCCCTGTCGACTTCGCGGGCCGCGACCTCGGCGACACCATCTACATGACCGCCGCCGACGAGCAGGGCCTCGTCGTGTCGTTCATCCAGTCCCTCTTCGGCTCCTTCGGCGCGGGCATCGTCGCCGGGGAGACGGGGATCACGCTGCACAACCGGGGATCCGGCTTCACCCTCCAGGCAGGCCATCCCAATCGGATCGGTCCGCACAAGCGGCCGCTGCACACGCTCGTGCCCGCGATGATCCTCAAGGACGGCCGGCCGTGGGTGTCGTTCGGCGTCATGGGCGGGGACAACCAGGCACAGGCGCACGTGCAGGTCGTGGCCAACCTCGTGGACTTCGGGATGAACATCCAGCAGGCCGGCGAAGCCGCCCGCGTGCGCCATGGAGGGCAGGCGTTCAGCCTGGAGAGCGGCATCGGTGCCGACGTGCGCGCGGCGCTCGAGGCGAAGGGACACACGCTCAGGGATGGACGCGGGGCGATGGGCGGCTACCAGGCGATCCTGATCGATCCGGTGACGCGCGTCCTCATGGGCGGGTCCGACCCGCGGAAGGACGGGCTCGCCATCGGCTGGTGACGATAGCGCGCGGTACACGCGCGTCAGGGCACGTGTACTACGGACTCGTTGCTGTCCGCGCCGGCGCCGCAGGCGTTCCGCGCGTAGGCGCGCACGTAGTACGTCCCGGACGGCGCTCGCACGGCGAGCGGTCCCCCCGCAACGGGCACAACCGCCGCGTTGCTCGCGCCCGAGGAGAGTCCTGCTTCGATGACGTAGCCCGTTGCACCGCCGACAGGTGACCAGGACAGCGTCACCTCGTCTCCGTTCACGGTTGCGGCAAGCGGCGATGGCGAGCCGAGCGGCGCGCACCCGCCCACGCTCACGATGGACTCGGCGGAGGCCGGACCGATGCCGCAGGCATTCCGGCCGCGCGTCCGCACGTAGTACACGCCCGGCAGCGCCTGCGCAACCAACGCCGATCCCGACACCGGTATGTTCACCAGGTCCGCACGGCCGGGACGAGTCCCCGCCTCGAGCACATGGATCGTGGCCCCGCCTGCCGGCGGCCAGGACAGGGACACCTGTCCCGATGCTCCCACTCCCACCGTCAACGGACCGGGCGCACCCGGAACGCTGCACGCCGCGCTCAAGGTGATCACCTCATCCTGGGACGCCGTGCTCCCGCACCCGTTCCGCGCACGGACGCGGACGAAGTAGGTGCCGGCCGGTCCCGTCACGCTGTAATTCGTGACCGTGGGACCGACGGGCAGCGTGGCCAGGTTGCTTGCGCCCTGATGGCTGCCGGCCTCGATCAGGTAGTCCGTGACGCCGCCGCCCGTCGCGGGTGCCGTCCAGGACAGGGAGGCCACGAGGCCGTTGGCGCTGGCCACGAAGCCCTGCGGGGCGCCGGGTGGCAGGCATGGGCCCGTCGTGCCGCGCCAGCCGAGTTGCACGACCTCGAAGTCCGCCGCCTTGATCGACGAGAACGCCGGATTCAACTGGCCGTTGTTCCAGCCCGGATGGAACATGCCGCTGACGTACATGCTCGATCCCGTGTCGGCGACGATGAGCCCGTGCGTCTTCATGGCCCGGAAGATCTTCTGGATATACGGGTGATAGCCGCTGATGTCCTTGCCTGCCTTCAGGCGCAGCCGCGTGCCGAGGGGCGGGCCCGCACTGTTCGTGTTCGCGAGGTGCGAGGCCGGCCAGACGTACCCGTGCACGCCGCGGACCGTCACGCGGAGCGCGTGGCGAATCTCGCCGTCGCCGAACGCCTCGTCGTACCGCACGAGCCCCGGCAGGATGGCCAGCCCCGCCGCGTCGGCCGACGTCCAGCCTTCCGGCCGGCGCCCGTTGGTGCCGAGATCGAAGAACGCGCCGGAGCCGGCCTCCCACCGCCCGTTCCTCCAGCGAAGCGCAAACAGCTCGTACAGATGACGGTTGTCCCTGTCGACGATGAGCATGTGCCGGTCGCCGCCGACGGGCGCGTCCCCGCGCGGCCCGCCCTCAATCCAGTACGGCTCCGTGATCGCCTCATCCGGAACCGGGTAGAACGGAAAGCTCTGCCCGGTCTCGTGATTGACGCCGTCGCTCTCCCGCCAGTAGTCGAATTGAACCGCGCGCTTCGGCTGGTCCGCGCCGACCACGACATAGGGCATGCCGTAGATCTCGGGCGGCGTCGGCGCAACGCCGCCGAAGTCCGGGTGCATCCCGCGCGTGGCGCCGATGAACGCGATGATCTCGTTCGATCGCGGGTCCACCGGCGCCTGTGAGATGTCCTGGTTCCACCAGTTGTCGGGCGGGAACAGCGGCAGCGGTTCGGGAAGCGGGCCGTTCCGCTCGGCGACGGCCGGCGCCCACTGCCCGCTGGTCGAGAGGGCCGCGGACAGGACCAGGACGGCCACGGCCGCCAGGCGCCCCACCCGGGATGGCTTTCGTGTCATCGATGACGAAAGTGTGTCCGTGGTGTACGGTTCCAATGCAGTCCCGCCAGCGCAGCGATGGCCTATCATGGTGTCGACCGTTCGGGGTTCATTCTGGAGACGAGTTGATGCAAAAGCTGTACACATGCGCGATGGCGCTGGCACTGGCGGGTTCGATGGCCTGCGGCAAGTCCGACGCGGAGAAGCAGGCGGAGATCGCCGCCGCGGAGGCCCAGAAGGCGGCCGAGGCCATGAACCAGGCAGCGGAGACCGCGGGGCAGGACATGGCCAGGGGCATGGAAGGCTTTGCCAAGGCGATGGAGGGCGTGGCCGGCGCGCTCGCCGGCGGAGATGGCAAGACCGTGGAGCCGGTGGCCTTCCAGGCCCTCGAGGCCGCGCTGCCACAGGTGGCCGGCTGGGAGATGCAGAAGCCGGAAAGCGAACGCATGACCTCGCCCATCCCCTACTCGCAGACGGAAACCACCTACACGATGGGCGACACGCGCATCGAGGTCAAGGTCGTCGACTCGGGCTTCGCGACGATGATGATCCTCCCCTGGTCGATGATGCTCTCGTCGGGATACAGCAAGGAATCAAGCAGCGGCTACGAGAAGGCGGTGACCGTCGCCGGCCAGCCGGCGTTCGAGAAGTGGGACAGCAACAGCCGCGACGGCGAGCTCAACATCCTCGTCAACAAGCGGTTCCTCGTCACGGTCGAGGGCGACAACCTCGCGGACACGAAAGTGCTGCACGAGTTCGCAGGGAAGATGGAACTGGACAAACTGGCCGGGCTGAAATGACCGCAGTGCTTTGAACGCCCGTGCTTTGAACCTCCGTGCTTTGAACGCCCAAGGCGGGTCTGAAGACCCGCCCTACGCGCGCTTTGAACGCCCGTGCTTTGAACCTTCCGTGCTTTGAACCTTCCGTGCTTTGAACGCCCAAGGCGGGTCTGAAGACCCGCCCGACGCGCGCTTTGAACCTTCCGTGCTTTGAACCTCCCGTGCCTTGAACCCGCCCTACAGTCTGAATCCTGCCCTGAGAGGATCGTCCGCA
>CAZUGF010000001.1:6504-17874 GCA_964619705.1 uncultured Bifidobacteriaceae bacterium | reverse complement strand
CCGTGCCTTGAACCCGCCCTACAGTCTGAATCCTGCCCTGAGAGGATCGTCCGCATCGATCGCGAACGCGTGATCGCCCGTGATCCAGGCGCTGCCCTCGATCGACGGGACGATCGCCGCGTGCTCCCCCACCTGCCGCCGGCCCACAATCCGCCCGGTGAAGGTGGTCCCGACGATGGACTCGTGCACGAACGGCTGGTCGTCCTCGAGCAACCCCATCTCCGCGAGGACGGCCATGACCGCCGCGGTCCCGGTGCCGCAGGGTGAGCGATCCACCTCGGCATCGGCGAACACCGTGACGTTGCGCAGGTGCGCCTCGCCCTGCGCCGGCCCGGTGAAGATGGTGCCGTAAATCCCCTCCAGGCCGGGGTCGTCGGGGTGGACGACCCGGCGCAGCCGCTCGACCTCGCGCGCCACGGCCATGCCCAGCACGCGCAGTTCCGGCAGGCGTGACGCCAGGATCGGGACGCCGGCCGCCTCGGCGTCCACGATGGCGTAGAACGCGCCGCCGAAGGCGATGTCGACGGGCATCGTCCGTCCGCCGGCGGCCACCGGGATTCCGGCCGCCGCCACGAACGACGGGACGTTGACGAACCTCACGGCGTCGACCCGGATGGCGTCGCCCGTGCGCGTGATCGACGCGCGGGCGGTCACGGGACCCGCGGGCGTATCGAAGACGATCTCCTCGGCCGCGGGCGCGATGAGGCCCCGCTCGAGCGCAATGGTCGTCACGGCAATCGTGCCGTGCCCGCACATCGTGCTCCACCCCTCGTTGTGCATGAAGAGCAGGCCCGCGCGGGCCTCCGGCGACACGGGCTCGGTGAGGATCGCGCCGTACATGTCGGCGTGTCCCCGCGGCTCGAGCATCAGCGA
Organism: uncultured Bifidobacteriaceae bacterium; assembly: GCA_964619705.1. GTDB lineage: Bacteria > Acidobacteriota > Vicinamibacteria > Vicinamibacterales > UBA2999 > VFZN01. Next base: position 17,001 of record CAZUGF010000001.1, on the reverse strand, counting down.
CCGGCGGTAGTGATCCAGGCGCTTCATCGCCCACGCCCGCTTCTCCAGCATCGTCGCGCCCTCCGGTGAGGGCAGGCCGCTGACGATGAGCCGCAGGGGTTCGCCGGCGGCGTGGGCATCGATGGTGTGGACGGTGTGGACCATGCCGCATGGTATCGGGAATGGGGCATCGCGCGCAGGCCGTGTGCGATGCCGTTTGGTTGAAGTACGCTTTCAGGACCGGTGCGCGCCTTCTACTCCGATCACTTCGTGCTGCCCCTCCCGGACGGCCACAAGTTCCCGATGGCCAAGTACTCGCGCCTGCGCGAGCGCATCGTCGCGGATGGCATTCTGACGACGGACAGCCTGGTGGAGGCGCCCGCGGCCGCGTGGGAGGACCTGCGACTCGTGCATGCCGCGGATTACGTCGAGGCGGTGGAGACAGGCACGCTGCCGGCCGATGTCCAGCGGCGCATCGGCTTTCCGTGGTCGCCCGGCATGGTGGAGCGGTCCCGGCGATCGGTCGGCGCGACGATCGCCGCGGCACGCGCGGCTCTGGAGGACGGGATCGCGGCCAACCTCGCGGGCGGCACGCACCACGCGTTCGCGGACCGCGGGGAAGGGTTCTGCGTGTTCAACGACGTGGCCGTGGCCGCGCGCGTGCTCCAGCGAGACGGACACGCCGGCCGCGTGGCGGTCGTCGATTGCGACGTGCACCAGGGCAACGGCACGGCGGCCATCTTCCGCGGCGACCCGTCCGTGTTCACCTTCTCCATGCACGGCGCGCACAACTTCCCCTTCCGCAAGGAGACGAGCGACCTCGATGTCGCCTTCGAGGACTACGCCGGGGATGCCGAGTACCTGCCGCTGCTCGAGCAGCACCTGGACCGCATCCTGGACGCGCACCGGCCCGACATCGTCTTCTACCTTGCCGGCGCGGATCCCTACGAGGGCGATCGCCTCGGCCGGCTCGCCCTGACCATCGAGGGCCTGCGCCGCCGGGATGCCATCGTCATCGGCCGCTGCCGCGTCCTCCGCATCCCGGTCGCGATCAGCATGAGCGGCGGCTACGCGCCGGACATCGACGCGATCGTGACCATTCACGCCAACACCATTGCCACCGCTGCCGCGAGCGCCCGGGAACGGCCGCGCGCGCCTGCCTTGAACGTCTCGTGAGGTGACATGTCCCAGCGTTTCCGGCTCCTGAACGAAGCCCAGGTCAAGGCCCTGCTGCCGATGGCCGATCTCATCGCGGTGATGGAGGACGCCGTCGCCCGGTACTCCGCGCGCGAGGTGCTGCAGCCCGTGCGAACCGTCCTCATGGTGGGGCCGACGCGCGCGTACTTCGGCGTGATGCCGGCGTTCATGCCGGAACCGGCGCGGCTCGGCACCAAGATCGTCACCGTGTTCAACGGCAACGAAACGCGCGGACTGCCCTCCCACCTCGCCACGATCCTGTTGTTCGACCCCGACACCGGTGCGCTGGCGGCCATCATGGATGGACGTTACGTGACCGAGGCGCGCACGGCCGCCGTCTCCGCCGTCTCCGCGCGTCATCTCGCGCGCCCGGGCGCAAGCCGGCTGGCCATCATCGGTACCGGCGTGCAGGCCCGGAGCCACCTCGAAGCGCTGGCCGCGGTCTTCCCGATCGAGGAGGCACGCGTGTGGTCGCCCCGTCCCGCCAGCCGCGATCGCTTCGTGCAGGAGATGGACGGCCACCTGCCGGGCCGCCTGCGTGCCGCCGACGCGCCCGATGCAGCGGTGAGCGGCGCGGACCTCGTTGTCGTGGCCACGGCGTCGGCCACCCCTGTGCTGGAGAGCGCCTGGGTCGCGTCCGGCGCGCACGTGATGGCCGTCGGCGCCTGCCGTCCCGATCAGCGGGAGTTGGATCCGGCGCTCGTGGCGCGCGCGCGGCTGTACGTGGACTCGCGGGATGCCGCGCTCGTGGAGTCCGGCGACGTCGTGATGAACATCGCCGAGGGCCGCTTCACGGCCGCGCACATTGCCGGGGAGATTGGCGAGGTGGTGCGAGGCGGCGCCGCCGGGCGGACCACGCCCGACGAGGTGACGATCTTCAAGTCCCTCGGCATGGCCGTGGAGGACGTCGCGGCCGCCGACCTGGTGCTGCGGCGGGCCGCAGACACCGGGGCCGGGACCGTGCTCGAACTGTAACGGCGGAGTGAGGACGGCGGGCTAGCGCAGCCCGCCCTCCGTCTTGAACGCCGTGATGTCGGCCGCGGCGAGCTTGACCGGCACCGGCTTCGGGTTGCCGCCACCGACGGCGTCCTTTTCGGGATCGACCCCGCGTGCGGATCCGGAACCGCTCACCTGGGCCTGCTTCTGTTCGCCGCCGCCGCCCGGCACCATCCGGCTCAGGCCGAAGCCTCGCTTCTTCGGCTCGGCCGCGGGCTTCTCCTCCGCCTTCTTCTCCTCGCCGCCCGTGAGGCCGGCGGACCCGGCGGCCACGGTCGCGATCTCCGTGACGGCCTTCGGCGTGTAGGTGATGGCCTTGCGGTACCGGTCGGGCAGCGTGGCGGTCGCGGTCAACTTCTTCGACGCGATCTCCTTCGTCAGGTTGTCCAGGCGGGACTGCATCGCAGGGTGGGACGCGAACAGGCCGCGCTTCTCCGTGGCGTCCTTGTTGCGCTCCTTGAGCCGGGTGAGGAATCCGCCCAGGCCCTTCGGGTCGTACCCGATGCCGTTGGCCAGCGCGATGCCCTTCTCGTCCGACTCGTTCTCCTCCTCGCGGCCGAAGCCCCGCTCGACGATGTTGTCGTAGGTGGCGGTGACGGCGCGTTCGAGGAGGGCGGCGTTGCCGGAGAGCGTCTCCGCGGCGCCCATCTGCACGGCCTTGCTCTTCTGCATGGAGCGGATGGTGTGCTTCTCCGTGACATGGATGATCTCGTGGCCGAGGACGCCGGCCAGCTCCGCCTCGCTCGTCATCAGCGCCAGGGCGCCGCGCGTGATGTGGACGTAGCCGCCGGGCGCGGCAAACGCGTTGACGCCGTCCGTGTCCAGCACGATGAACGTCCAGGGCAGTGCGGGCCGGCTGCTCCCCTGGGCGAGGACGGTGCCCACGAGCGACACGTAGCGATGGACGGCGGCGTCCTGGACGACGCCGTAGCGCGCGCGGATGCGCTCGCTGACCGCGGCGCCGAGCGCCTGCTCCTCCGCGTCCGTCACCTGCAGCTCGCGCAGGTCGTTGGCTTTCTTGACGGCGCCCCCGATTCTCCCGAGCTGCCCGTCAGGGCCCGCCACGGCCGGGCCCGCCGCCACCGCCGCCAGGATCACGCCGAGAATCGCTGTTCGTCTCATGTCGGTTTGACCTCGAAAATCGCCACCGGCTGGCTCTTCCCCTTGACGGTCACACTGCCCAGTGGACGGATATCATACTGCCCTTTGAGCCGGCTCCTGGTGGCCTCGCTGATGATGATCCGGGTGCCGTATTCCTTGTTCAGGGACTCCAGCCTGGCGCCCAGGTTCACCGCGTCCCCGATGACGGTGTAGCTCATGATCGTGTTGGAGCCGATGTTCCCCGCGACCATGTCCCCGGTGTTGATGCCGATGCCGATGTCCAGCGTCGGCACGCCGAACGCGGCCCACTCCGCGTTGAGGACGTCGAGCGCCCGCACCATGGACAGCGCCGCCTGCACGGCGTGCTCCGCGTGGTCCTCGTCCTCGAGCGGCGCGCCGAAGAGCGCCATCACCATGTCCCCGACGAACTTGTCCAGCGTCCCGTGGTGCTCGAAGAGCACGCGCACCATGCGCGTGAAGTACTCGTTCAACTGCGCCACGATGTCCTCGGGCGCGCCCTTCTCCGTCAGCGCAGTGAAGCCCCGCATGTCGGAGAAGAGCACCGTCATGTGGCGCCGCGTGCCGCCGAGCGCCGCGCGCGACGGGTCCTGCAGCAACTGGTCGTAGACATCGCGCGCCACGAACCGCGAGAACAGGCGCTTGACCTGCCGCTTCTCGCGGCCCTCCACGAAGTACTGCCACGAGAGATCGGTGACGAACGCCAGCATCACGGCCAGCACCGGTACGGCCAGCGGCCACCAGTGCCCGGCCTCGAACAGGCGGACGTTGGCCGCGACGTGGCCGGCCACGAGCACGACGGAGGCCAGACCCGTCACCCAGGCCGCGCCGAGCGCGCCGGCGAGGCCGACAGCCAGCGCCAGACCGAGCGCCAGGGCGGCGCCCGTGCCCGGGGCGACGGGCGTCAGCGTGCGTCCCCGGCTCCACGCGTCGATGGCGTTGGCATGGACCTCCGCGCCGGGCATGCGGCCCTCGGCAAACGGCGTCACGAACACGTCGCGCAGTCCCTCGCCCGTCACGCCGACGACGACGGTCCGGCCGCGGAAGCGCTCCAGCGGCACGTCCGGCGCCAGGCCCTCGATCCGCTGCTGCTCGGCGTAGAACAGGTCGTAGAAGCTGAAGGACTCGAACGTCGGCGTGCCGTCGCGTCCGAGCATCGGCCCGCGCCAGGGGAGCATCGCGCGGCACGCGGGCGTGGGTGGACCGTAATAGTCCGGCACGATCGTCGTCACCAGCGGGACGCGCGTGTCGCCGATCGCGAGCACGCCGTTGGCGACGCCCACCTGGTCCGCCCGGAGATCGGCGGCCATCATCATCGCGGCCAGGGGCAGGGACGGGAGCACGCGCGCGTCGGGCAGGCGCACGAAGGGGACCACGCGGCGGAGCGGCCCATCGGCGTCGAAGACGACGAACGAATGGCCGAGCGCACGGGCGGCACGGGCCAGCGCGGGGAACGGCGGGGTGACCTGCGGGCGGCGCTCCACGCAGTCGTCGACCGCGTACGGCTGGGCGAAGGCCGGGATGCCCTCGAGATCCGGCAGGATCGCGCGCGACGGATCGATGAGCGCGCTGCTGGCGGCCTCCACGGCATGGACCACGTTGCCGGCCCGCGCTGTCGCGTCCACGAGCGCCTGATCGGATTCCTCGCCCGTCCACTCCTCATCGCCGACCATGAACCGGCGGCGGTCCGCCTCCGCGAACAGGACGTCGTAGAGGACGACCCGGGCCCCGGCGGCCGCCAGGTAGTCGATGAGTGCCGCGTGCACGAGCCGCGGCCACGGCCACCGGCCCACAAGCGGCTCCATGCGCCGGAGGCTGTCATCATCGATGGTGACGAGCGCGATGGATTCGTTACGCCCGTCCTGGCCGGCGGTCGCGCGGACGCGCCAGTCGTACAGCTTCATCTCCGCCGTGCGGACGAACGGCGTCAGGCCGAGCAGGAGCGCAAGGCCGGCGGCGCCGCTCCCGAAGGCGGCGCCGCGCAGCAGCTTGCGAAGGAAGGGCGTCACCCCAGCGGCGGTCCGGGCGGCAGCGGGTATCGCGACCGCGGACGGTCTCCCCAGGATGGCAGCGCCGTCTTCGGCGCGTGGGCCGCCGGGTCGAGCAGGTAGCGGGTGATGTCGCGCTCGGCCTGCCGGTAGTGGGCGTCGGCAAGCGGATCGGCGTCCGTGCGCGATCCGAGCGAGGCACCGAGCTTCGCGATCTGATCGAGCACGTAGGCGCGGACCTCAGGCGTCGTCGACTCGTGGGCGCCCAGGATCATCATCGCGTCCAGCGCCACGCGCGCGGTCACGCGCTGCAGCGAGCGGTGGCGCGTGTCCGCATCCGGGGCCGCACGCCACGTGCGCGTCAGCACGGCATCGATCACCTGCGGCAGCGAGAGCGCCCCCGCCTGGCGATCGGCAAACGCGACAAGCCGGGCCGCCCGCGCCGGCTCGAGCAGCGGCTCCAGGACCATCGCCGCCAGGATGCGCGCCGCGCGCAGGTGATCGAACGCGTAGTCGCCGGCCATGTCCTCCATGTTCGATCCCGGGCTCGGCGTGAGCGCGGCCAGCAGGGTCTCCGGCATCGCGAGGTTGGCCGGCTCGATGGCCTCCATCAGCAGGCCGAGCACCTCGCGCTGCAGCGCCACGGGGACAATCTCCGTCGGCGGCAGGGACTCGCCCTTGACCGGGATGTTGTGGTACATGCCGCCGACGTACCCGATGCCGGCCTCGATGGCCCAGCGGTGATGGAGGTAGGTCATCCACAGGCGCATGTCCCGCAGCCCGCCGATCGGCTCGCCCTCATCGAGGATGGCCGGCCCGTACTGCGCCAGCATGATCCGCCGTGCCGCCATCGTCTCGCGCAGGTACTCGGTGGGCGTCTCCCCGTCGTCGTACCAGACCCAGCGCGGATCGGTGGACGGCACGTAGATGATGCCCTTCGCGCGCATCTCCGCGAGGATCGCGTTCAGCCCCGCCGCTTCCGTCGCCGCCGGGAGCTCCGTGTAGGCGTAGCGCGCCATGAACGCATCGTAGGCGCCGATGCTCGTCTGGAACGCGTCACTCAGGTCCAGGCGTCCGCCCGACACCTTGACGCGGGGCGTGGGATAGTCCATCACCGACGCGCGATCGTTGACGCTCGACGCCCAGTTGTGCCCGAAGCCCATCACGTGCCCGAGCTCGTGGGCCGTCAGGAGCGTCTGGCGGAGCAGGCCGAACTCGCGCTGCGCGGCCGGCATGCCGCTCCCCGCGGACTGCATCGCCATCGCCAGCACCGCGTCCGGCACCGGCAGGATCATGCCGCAGTCGTCGCCGCCGTCCGTGGTCGGCGTGTAGCTCTCGAAGTAGTTGCCGATCGTCCGGATCCGGTGCGAGTCCATGCGCGTCTTGGATCCGAGGATCTCGCCCGTGCGCGGGTCCCGGAACGTCCCGCCGCTGGAGAAGCCCCGCTCGTCGCGGTTGATCCACAGGATCCACGCGTGGCGGATGTCCATCGGATCCATGTCGGGCGTCGGGTCTTCCACGCGCACCGCGTTCAGGAAGCCGGCCGCCTCGAACGCCTTGTTCCACCAGAGCGCGCCCTCGCGCATCGCCCCGCGGATCGGCTCGGGAATGGCCGGGTCCAGGTAGAAGACGATGGGCTTCTTCGGCTCGCTCGGCGCCGGCCCTGGCGTCTGCTTCTCCAGCCGCCACCGCGTGACCCACTGTACCTCCGGGCTCTCGTCGAACGGCCTGGCGTAGTCGCGGAAGCTGAGCGCGCTCACGCCGATGCGCGGGTCGGCCTTGCGGGGCACGTACCCGGTGGGCGCACGCAGGAACGAGTGGTGGATCCGCATCGTGAAGGACTGGGGATCCGGCGTGACGTTGGCGACCAGCCGGCCCGGCGCGTCGGCGGCAAACGTCAGGATGGTCTCGATCTCGGTGTTGTCGGGGAACGCCTTCATCCGCGGCGGGTAGAAGCCGCTCCGGCCGATGTCGAGCCGGAAGGCGCCCTGGTTGAGCCGCCTGAGGTCGCCCACCACGTCCGCCGCGTCGCGCATGAAGAGCGGCGTGGCATCAACCAGCACGCGGCCTCCCTCCTCGGCCTCCACGGGCAGCGCCGCCAGGACGGAGGTCGGGAACGAGTCGCGGACGTTCTCCGCCAGTGCGGCGTGGGCGTCCAGCGCGCGGTACCGGAGGTTCTGCTGCGTCACCAGCACGCGCGGACCCGATCGTTCGAAGTGGACGACGCTGGAGGACATGATGCCGCGATCGAGCGGCATCTCCACCGATCCGCCGCCGCTCGCCGCGGACACGTAGTAGAGGACGTCCTCGCCGGATGCGGGCACCTCCATCAGCACGCGCCCGCGCGCGGCATCCCAATAGAACGGGATGAAGCCGGGCGTCGGCTCCAGCCCCCTGGTCCGTTCGGCGACGCTCGATGCGGGCGCCGTCTGGGCGAGAGCGGCAAGGGGACTGCAGGCCAGCGCGGCCAGGACGATGAGCAGAACAGGCATGGGGCCTTCCTCGGGCGCGGGAAGGCGATCCGCCCTGCCCAGCGCGATGGGAGCGCGCAACGGCGCCGTGTCCGTGAATTGTATGCCCGAAGGCCGGAGCCCGAAGCGCGAAGTACCCGGCGGGCCTTGTGGTACGCCAGGCACCTGCTGCAGGATGACGCTGCCCGCGATGACAACAGGACGGGCGGGTGACGCCACCGGCAGGGCTCATCGCGATGAACGATGAAGAGGTCATGGTGCCATGATGCCAACGCTCCCTCAACGCGCGCGCCGTTCCCTCGAGGCCCTGGGCCGGGACCTGCGCTACGGCGCACGCAACCTCCGCCGTGCGCCCGGGCTCGTGGCCGTCAGCGTGCTCTCGCTCGGTCTCGGCATCGGGCTCAACCTGGCGCTGTACGCCGGCGTGATGACCATCTTCCGGCATCAGCCGACGATGACGGACCCCGCCGCGATCGTGGGCATCGAGCCCGGGAACGCCAGACAGTTCTCCTACCCCAACTACCGTGACCTCCGTGACGGCGGCGCCCTCGCCGACGTCGCCGGGTTCAGAATCTCGGCGATGACCCGCCGTGCGGGTGACCAGCTCGAACGGCTCAGCGTGCTGGTGGTGACGGACAATTTCTTCGAAGGCCTGGGCATCCGGGCGGGCATTGGCCGGACCTTCGGCGCCGACAACGCCGCGCCGGAGCGCTCCCCGCTGGAGATCGTGCTCGGTCATGCCTACTGGCGTGCGCGCTTCGACGCCGACGCAAACGCGATCGGCCAGACGATGACCCTGGACGGCGAGGCGTTCACGATCACCGGCGTCCTGCCGGAGAGCTATCGAGCGGTCACCGGTTTCATGGCACCGGGCGCGTACGTGCCGGTCAGTGCGCTGACACTGCCGACCGTCGCGGATCGCGGCAGCCCGGCGTTGAGCGTCCTGGCGCGGCTCACGCCAGGCGTCACGCGCGAACGCGCGCAGGCCCTCGTCACGGCCGCCGGCGCAGAGCTCGAGCGCCGGTTTCCGGAGATGAACGCGGGGATGTCCCGGCCCGCGCAGGTGTTTCCCGCCGACGCGCTGCAGTTCCGCGGGACACCCGTCGGGTTTCGCCTGCTGCCGATCGTCCTGCTCGTCCTGTTCGGCCTCGTCCTGCTGATCGGATCGGTCAACGTCGCCGGCCTGCTCCTGGCGCGATCCGTCTCCCGCCAGCACGAGCTCGTCATCCGATCGGCGCTCGGCGCCAGCCGCGTCCGCGTCGTCCAGGCGCTGCTCGCGGAGAGCCTGCTGCTGTCCCTCCTGGGCGCCGCCGCCGGCGTGGCGCTGCTCGGCGTCCTGGGCCGTATGGGACTGCCCGGTCCGATGCGGCCACTCCAGGATGCGTTCTCTCCCGATCTGCGGCTCCTCCTGCCCGGGTTGCTGCTGGTCCTGCTGACCACGCTCCTCTGCGGTGTCACGCCGGCGTTGCGGGCGAGCCGCGTGAGCCTGCTCGACGGGCTCAGGAAGGGCGCGGCCGGCTCGACGACCCGCGTGAACGTCCGCAGCGCGTTCGTCGTCGGCCAGGTGGCGCTGTCCCTCACGCTGCTCGTGGTGTCGTCGCTGTGCCTTCGCAGCCAGATGCGCATCGCGGACGTCGATCCCGGCTTCGATCTCGATCACGGCGTGGTGATGCGATTCAACGCCGAGCCGGTCCGCGGCGCCCCGGCGCGCCTCGCGTTCGCGGATCGCGTCGTCGAGCGGGTCGGGCAGATTCCCGGCGTGCGGTCGGCAGCGGTCACCGCGCTCGTGCCGCTCGGCGGGGACGCGCTCGTCGCGAGCTTTCATCCGGCCGGCCGCAGCGACATTCCCGGCACACGGCCGTCCACCCTCAGCGTCGGGCCGCGCTACTTCGAAACACTCGCGATCCCCCTGCTGCAGGGCCGGGAGTTCGGCGCGACGGACCGGGACAGCATGCCGGCCGTGGCGATCGTGAACCAGACGTTCGCGGCCACCTACTTCCCCGGCCGGCGGCCGATCGGCGAGCGCATCGAGATCGGCGGCGAGTCCGACGCCGAGATCGTAGGCGTCGTGCGCGACAGCAAGGTGGACACGATCGGCGAAGCTCCGAAGTCCGTGGTGTTCTATCCGTTCGCGCAGCGCCCGCGGCGGCTGACGATCGTGGCGCGCACGGACGGCGATCCCGCGGCAATGCTGGCCGCCGTCCGCGCCGCCATCGGTGACGTCGATGCCACAGCCAGTGTCTCCGTCGGCACGCTCAGGGACGCCGCCAGCACGGAGTTGACGATGCGGCGGGTGGGGACACAGATGGTGGGGGCGATCGGGCTCGTGGGTCTGCTGCTCACCGCCATCGGCCTGTACGGGGTCGTGTCGTACCTGGTCGCGTCACGGACTGCAGAGATGGGTATCCGCCTGGCGCTCGGCGCCACGCCGCGGCGGCTGCAGCACGAGGTCCTGGGCCAGACGGCACGCCTGGTCGGTGTGGGCATTGCGATCGGCGCGGCGGCGTCACTGCTCGTGACACCGGCGCTGGCGACGTTCCTCGCGGGGCTCAGCCCCGCGGACCCCGTCGCGTTCGTCGCCGCGGCCGCCGTGTTGATGCTCGTCGCGCTCGCGGCCGGCTACTGGCCCGCCCGCCGGGCGGCACGCGTGGACCCGGTGCTTGCGCTGCGGGAATGAGCCCGGGCGCGACAGGATGGTTCAGGCGACCCTGAAGGCAGGCGACCCTGAAGGCAGGCGACCCTGAAGG
>CAZUGF010000001.1:5039-6404 GCA_964619705.1 uncultured Bifidobacteriaceae bacterium | reverse complement strand
CAGGCGACCCTGAAGGCAGGCGACCCTGAAGGCAGGCGACCCTGAAGGGTCGCCTCTACAGTACCGGGGAGGGGGCCGAGGGCGCAGACTCCGTAGAGGCGACCCTTCAGGGTCGCCTTGGCCGCTTCAGGGTCGCCTTGGCCCCTTCACGGCCGCCCTGGCCCCTCGTCCGCGCGCCACTCGGTAGAGGCACCCTGTAACTCCGTAGAGGCGACCCTTCAGGGTCGCCTTGGCCCCCCTCGGCACGCGCGCATCGTTCGCCGTTCCCCCGCGTGCGCTACACCAGTGCCGCCTTGTACAGCGCGAGCAGCTTCGCCCACGCGCGCTCCGCCTCCGGCTTGTCGTAGATGGGATTGCCGGCCTCCGCCGGCATGTCAGGTACGCACCAGCCGTGCTGGCTCTTGTAGACCTCCACTTCGGCCGGCACCTTTGCTGCGTCGAACGCCGCCCTGAGCGCGTCCTTGGCCGCCGGATCCCGCGCATCGTCGTTGGCGGCGACGGCCACGTAGAGGCGCGCCTGCATCCTGGGGATCAGCGTGTGCGGACTGTCCGGCGCCTGGGTGACGAGCCCGCCGCCGTGGAACGAGGCCCCGGCGCCTACGCGGTTCGGCACGGCCGCGGCGGTCCGGAACACGAGCGGGCCGCCCATGCAGTAGCCCTGCGTCCCCACCTTCTTCGTCCGGTCCACCTGGCGCTGGGCATCGAGGAAGGCGACATACGCCACCGCGTCTCGCTCGGCCGCACCCGCGGCGCCGATCCCGCCCATCAGCGTGCGGAGCGCGGCCATGTCGTCGGCGTTCTGGAAGCTGAAGCCGGCCATCTCGATGCCCGGCGCCGGCGTCGCGCGGTAGTACGGGTTGGGCACCAGCACCGCGAACCCGTCGGCCGCGAGGCGCCTGCCCATGTCGCGCATGGCGGGGCGCAGGCCGAAGGCGTCGGGCCAGATGATCACGGCCGGGTGGCTGCCGCTCGCAGGATGGATGAAGGCGGCGTCGCACGTGCCGTCGGGCGTCTTCACCTCGACGTCGGTCTCGACCACCTGCGCCTGCGCGTCCGCGACGGGGCCGACGGCGGCCGCCAGTCCCGCGGCCACGGAGAGCGCGACGAAGTCGCGGCGTGACAGGTCTCCCCGCGGCGACTCGCCCGGTTCAGGATTTCGCTTCGTTGGTGCCATGCGGTGGGTCCTCGATGCGATGTGATGTGATGCGATGCGATGCGCCCCGGCGCCGGCGGCGTGGGCGAACACCTCGATTCTGCGGCCAGCCTACCACGGAGGATCGCGGCGGCCGGGCGCAGGCGCCGGGGACGTGCGCCGGGGGCAGGCGCCTGAGGCAGGCGGCCCTGAGGCAGACGGCCCTGAGGCAG
>CAZUGF010000001.1:0-4939 GCA_964619705.1 uncultured Bifidobacteriaceae bacterium | reverse complement strand
CGGCCCTGAGGCAGACGGCCCTGAGGCAGGCGACCCTGAAGGGTCGCCTCTACAGCACCGGTGAAGGGTAGAGGCCGACCGCGCAGACTCCGTAGAGGCGACCCCTCAGGGGCGCCTTGGGCCCTCGTCCGCGCGCCACTCGGTAGAGGCACCCTGCAATTCCGTAGAGGCGACCCTTCAGGGTCGCCTGCCCTTCAGGGTCGCCTTGGTCCGACCTCGCGCGGATTCCTGCCGCTCGGCACTCATCACGGCACGTCGACCACCACCTCGTTCGACGGCGCACCCACGGAGAAGGTCCCGCCGCAGCCGTTGCCGGCCGCCACGCGCACGTAGTACCGGCCGGGCGGCGCCGTCGTCGTGAACGTCGTCGGATTGGCGCCGACGTAGATCACGGCGGCATCGGACAGCCCCGGATACAGCCCGGCGCTGATCTTGTACAGCGTCAGGGGCCCGCTTCCCGACGCGGGCTGGTTCCAGTTGAGCGTCACCTGGTTGCCGACGACGGTCGACGTGAGATTGGGCGTGGGCCCCGGCCCGGTACACCCGGAATGCGCGACCGTGATCAGCACTTCGTTCGAGGGCCCGCTGCGGCCGAACGGGTTCACGGCGTGCACGCGCACGTAGTAGGTCCCCGGCGGCGCCACGGCGGTGAACACGCGGGCGTTCCAGGGAATGGCGGCCGCGTCGGACGCGCCTGGCGAATAGCCGGCCACGATCTCGTAGGACTGCGGCGGACAGCCCGGGCCATCACTCCACCCGAGGTAAACCTGGACGGAGCCTCCGGGTTCGACGCCCTGCCCCAGCAGGTTGGTCGGCGCGCCGGGCGCGCTGTTACACGTTGCGACGTTCACCACGATCTCGGACCACGCCGAAGCCGGCGCGAGCGGCGCCTCGACGACACCCCGGACGACAACCGCGTAGTAGCGGCCGTCCGGCACCGGGCCGGCCATGAAGACGGGCCGGCCCGGCGGCCCTGGCTCCTCCGGCGGCATTGGCGGCGGAGGCGGCCACGGAAGGACCATCCGCGCGATGATCGGCCCGCCGGGCGAGAACGCCGCAAACAGGGTAAACCCTCCGAGCGCCGCGGCCTCTTCGCTGTGATAGCGGTCGTCATCGGTCCCTTCCCACCGCACGCCGACCACGAATCGATCGACGGCGGCGATCTGGCCGACGACGGGATCGCCCGGGCCGGCCCATGCCGTGCCGGCGACGAAGAACAGCAGGCACATGGCCAGGACTCGAACCATCACATCCTCCTGAAAGGTACGCACCATCCCTGAAGACCCGCCCTGCGAGCCCTCCCGGCACCACGGGATGGGCTCTTGTACAGGTGAGCGGAATCCGGCCGGGGATTTCTCGCCGGAAGGGCGGCGGGGCGTGAGACGCCTCTGCTATAGTCGGCGCCATGTCGCCGGCCGGCCGACCCGTGGAGCCGATGGATGTCACATCCCTGCTCGCGCGCTGGCAGGCGGGTGAGGACGGCGCGCACGATCGGGCGGCGGAAGTCGTGTACCCGGAGCTGCGGCGCATCGCCGCCGCGTACCTCCGGCGCGAGCGCACCAGCCACACACTGCAGCCCACGGCCCTGGTCCACGAGGCGTTCCTCCGCCTCGTCCATGCCGGAAGCCTCCGCTTCGACTGCCGGCAGCAGTTCTACGCGCTGGCCGCCCAGCTCATGCGCCATATCCTCGTGGACCACGCGCGCGCGGCGCTCGCGCGGAAGCGCGGCGGCGCGGTGGCGCACGTGCCGCTCGACGGCCTGGAACTGCCGGACCACCAGATGGCCGCCGGCCGCTTCCTGGAGCTCCACGAGGCACTCGATCGGCTGGCGGAGCAGGCCCCGAGGAAGGCCCGCATCATCGAGATGCGGTACTTCGGCGGGCTCACCCTCGAGGAAGCCGCCGAGGTGCTCGGCATCTCCCCCGCCACCGCCCATCGCGACCAGCGCTTCGCCGAGGCCTGGCTGAGCGAGGCGCTCTCCGGATGAAACAACGGAGGCCCGTTCCGCGCTCGTCATCGTGACGCGAGAACGCGGCGCCTGCCCATGCCCGACCCACGCTGGACCCGTATCGAGACGCTGTTCGACGAGGCGATCGAGCTGCCGCCCGAGGAGTGGCCGGCGCTGCTCGCGCGCGCGTGCGGCGAAGACACCGCGCTCCGGGAGGCCGTGCTCGGCCTTCTGGAGCACGATCGTTTTCACGGCTCGCAGATCGCGGCCGTCGTCGAGGCCGCGGCCAGGCTCCCGGCACCCGTCGAACCCGACTTCACCGGTCACCGCTTCGGTCCCTATCGCATCGTCCGGGAACTGGGACGCGGCGGCATGGGCGTCGTGTTCGAGGCCGCGCGTGACGACGGGGCCTTCTCCAAACGCGTGGCGCTCAAGGTGGCCACGCGTGCGGCGTACTCGCCGGAGTTCATGTACCGCTTCCGGGACGAGCGCCAGATTCTCGCCAGGCTGGAGCACCCGCACATCGCGCGCCTCCTGGACGGCGGCACGGGCGAGGACGGCGTGCCGTACTTCGCGATGGAGTTCGTCGAGGGCGAGCCCATCCACACCTGCGTGGAGCGCCGTGGGCTCGGGTTGAACGACCGCCTGGAGCTCTTTCTCCAGGCGTGCGATGCGGTCGACTACGCGCACCAGAACCTCGTCGTCCACCGGGACCTGACGCCGCGCAACATCCTCGTCGCGGACGGCGCGGTGAAGCTCCTCGACTTCGGCATCTCGAAGCTGCTCGACGCCACCGATGCGGGCGTCACGGCACCGGGCCTCGTGCCGTTCACGCCCGCCTACGGCAGCCCGGAACAGGTCCGCGGCGAGGCCGTGACGACGCGCACGGACGTCTACGCGCTGGGGCTCGTGCTCTTCGAAATCCTGACGGGCCAGCGCGCGCAGGACGTGGAGACGGGCTCGCCCTCGGCGCTCCAGCGCGCCATCTGCGAGACGCCGGTGCCGGCGCCGAGCCGGACCGCGGATACCCGCGGCGACCGCAGCCTCGCGCGGCGCCTTCGCGGCGACCTCGACACGATCGTGCTGACGGCAGCGGACAAGGAGCCCGCGCGCCGCTATGTCTCCGCGGCGGCCCTCGCCGACGATGTGCGCCGCTACCTCGCGTCGAAGCCGATTAGGGCCCGGCAGGCCGGCCGCTGGTACAAGGCCTCCCGGTTCACGCGCCGCCATTGGCGCCCCATCACGGCGGCGGCCCTGCTCGTGGCGGCGCTGGCCGCGGGCGTCGTGTCGACGCGCGCGGAGGCAAGACGGGCGGAGCGCCGCTTCCAGGAAGTGCGGCGGATCGCGAACACGCTGATGACCGATCTCCACGCGGCCATCCGGGATCTCCCGGCATCCTCGGCAGCGCAGGAAGTCGTGGTCGCGACGGCGGTGCAGTACCTGGAAGGCCTGATGCGGGAGTCCGGCGACGATCCCGCGCTCCTGGCGGAAGTGGGACAGGGATACACCAAGGTCGCGGAGCTGGCGTTCTCGCTGTCGCGCCCGAGCCTCGGACAGCCCGACGCGGCCCGGCGCTACCTGGATCGGGCGCGGGCGGTGCTGGTCCCGCTCCACGCGGCGCACCCGGACAGCGCGCGGGTGGCGGCGGCCATGGCCGCGCTGCAGGGCGCCACGGGGAACTTCCTGCTCGAGACCGGCCACAGGGACGCCGCGCTGGACGCCATGCAGCAGGCGATCGAGACAGGTGAATCGGCACTCGTCCGGCATCCGTCCGACATCCCGCTGCTCGAAGGGATTGTCGACGCCCGCGGCAACCTGCTGGCGAGCTTCGACACCAGTCCGGCCGTTGCCGGCGACGTGCCGCGGTACCTCGAGCTGGCCGAGCAGTTGGGACGCACGCGGCCGGGGACCTCGGCGAAGGCCGCGCTGGGCGTGGCGTACTCGCAGGCCGGCAAGGTCGCGGCGTCAGTCGGGCAGATGGACGAGGCGCGCGCGTACTTCCGGAGGAACGCCGAGATCCAGGGCGAGATCGTGGAATCGGATCCGTACAACGCCACCGCCCGGCGCAATCTCATGCTCGCCTGGAGCACGCTGGCCGACGTGGCGCTCGGCCCGCTCGGCCCGAGCTCGTATACGGGCGCCGGCGCCCGGGCCGTCGCGATCGATGCGGCGGCACGAGCCGACGCCCTCGAGGCGGTCACGCGGACCGTCGAACAGGCCGAGCGGCTCCGGGACCAGGACCCGCAGAACGCCACGGCGAACTTCGACTACGCGATCGCGCTCGGACGATCCGCGCCCGCGTATCCACCCGGCGACGAGCGTGCGATCGCGGCACTCGAGCAGGGGCTCGCGCTCCTGCGCGGGCTCGAGCCCACCAACGCGGCGCGCACGCTGCCCTATCTCATCGAGCTCGGCGGCAGCCTTGCCGAGCGGCACCGTCAGGCAGGCCGCCTCGATCGGGCCGGGGCGGCCTGGCGCGAGGTCGACGCCGTGTTCCGCCGCGCCGTGGCCGCCACCCCGGACAGCTACTACCCTCGCCGCCTGCTGATTCCAATCCTGCAGAATCGGGCCATGACGCTCGCCGACCACGGCGATCGCGGCGGCGCGCGGCAGGTCGCCGCACGCGCCCTCGCGGTCGCCGACGATGTGGGCGCGCGGGGTGCGCAGTATTCGCGCGCGGCCGGCTGGCCGCCGCGCGTACGCGCCTGGCTGGCCGACCTCCACGAGTCGATCGGCGACCAGCCGTCCGCGCTGGAGGCGCGCGAGGCGAGCCATGTGATGTGGCAGGCTGTCGCGGTGCGTGGGGATCTCCCTCCGGATCTGATCGACGAAGCGCGAGCCGTGCTGGGCAGTAAGGGGCGGGCACGGCGGTGACCGACCCGTATCCGCGATAAGGGATACCCTGTTGGCACTCCATGAACCGCCCGCTTGCTCAGCTTGTCCGCTCGGACTGTCCCGTCGATCCAGGCGACCCTGAAGGGTCGCCTCTAC